>BBFE01000011.1 GCA_001313085.1 Paenibacillus sp. JCM 18996
GGCACGTCCCGCAGCCGCTTCCGCCGGAGCGCTGCGGCAAGCAGGACGATCCGCGTCGACATCGAGCGGCTCGACGCGCTGATGAACCTGTTCAGCGAGTTGCTCATTGACAGGGTGCGGCTCGAGCAGCTGGCGTCGGAGGTCAAGCGCAGCGATCTGAACGAGACGGTGGAGCATATGGCCAGAGTCAGCGGAGACCTGCAGGACATCGTCCTGAAGCTGCGGATGGTGCCTATCGATACCGTGTTCAACCGGTTTCCGCGGATGGTCCGTGATTTGGCCAAGTCGTTGGATAAAAAAAAGATCGATTTCCTCATCACCGGGGCGGAAACGGAGCTGGACCGCACCGTCATTGACGAGATCGGAGATCCCCTGGTGCACCTGCTCCGCAATGCGGTGGACCATGGCGTGGAGCCGATCGGCGACCGCATCGCAGCAGGGAAAAGCGAAACCGGAACGATTCATTTGCGGGCCTTTCATTCCGGGAATCATGTGTACATCGAGATCGAGGAAGACGGACGCGGCATAATCCGGGAGAAGGTGCTGGCCACCGCGTTAAAGCGTGGAATCGTGACCGAAGATCAGGCGGCCCGTATGCCGGATGAGGAAGTACAGCAGCTGCTGTTCGCTTCCGGTTTTTTTCCACGGCGGATAAAATTTCCGATATTTCCGGGCGCGGCGTTGGGCTGGATGTCGTGAAGACCAAAATTCAAAGCCTGGGAGGAACAATCCATATTACTTCAAAGCCCGGGCTGGGCACCAAGTTTACTGTTGAGCTCCCGCTAACTTTGTCCATTATTTCAGCAATGCTGGTCCGCCTTGGCAATGAAAAAAAATTCGCGATACCGCTGTCTTCCATTGTCGAAACGGTGATCCTTTCGAGGGAACAAATCCGGCACGTACACGGAAATAAGATGATGAACTACCGCAGCAACGTCATCCCGCTTATTTCGCTTGCCAAAGTATTCGATTCACCCGAGTATTCCGAAGAAAGTGAGGAAGAGACCGAAGTGGTGATCGTGCGAAAAGGGGATAAGCTTGCCGGCTTGTTCATCGATAATTTCATCGGCCAGCAGGAGATCGTGCTGAAAGGGCTGGGTAAATATTTGACGAATGTGTTCGCCATATCCGGAGCAACCATCCTAGGCGACGGACAAGTGGCTTTAATTATCGATACCAACGCTTTGCTAAACTAACGAATTTTAAATTATGACGGGAGGCTGGCAATGGCAGAAGAAGTGAAAGTTATCATATTTGCTCTTGCGGAAGAAGAATACGGAGTTGAAGTGGATCTGGTAAAAAAACGATTGAAAGAATGCAGCCGATGACCCGCGTCCCCAAGACTCCGGCTTTTGTCAAAGGGGTAATCAATCTTAGAGGCATTGTAGTTCCGGTGATCGACCTGAGAGGAAGATTCGGTTTCGCCGAGAGCGAATACACGGACGCCACCCGCATCATTATTGTCGCCGTCAATGACCTGGAGGTCGGGCTTATTGTCGATTCGGCCAACGACGTCATCAATGTTGACACCGATATGATCGAAGCCCCTCCTGAGATCGTCGGCGGCATTAGAGCCAAGTATTTGCGCGGGATCGCCAAAATTTCCGGCGAGCGGCTGCTGATCATGCTCGATCTGTCCGAGGTTTTGAATAAAAGTGAGCTCATTCAGCTGCAGCAAATAGAGGAGTAGCGCGGTGAACCTTTTCAGGCCACTCGCCGAGTTTCAACTGGATGTGCTGAAGGAAGTGGGCAATATCGGCGCCGGCCATGCCGCTACTGCCCTCTCCAAATTATTGGATAAACCTGTGGATATGCTGGTGCCTCAAGTCAGGATAAAGGAGTTCGAAGAAATCGCCGATACCGTCGGGGGCTCGGAGCAGATTGTGATCGCCATTTTTTCTGCGGGTGGAAGGGGAGGCGCCGGGCAATTTGTTCATTATTCTGTCGCTCAATTCCGCCAAGCGGCTGCTGAAAAAAAACATGGCGGGAATCGATGTGGAGGAAGAAGGGCGGTATTCCGAGATGGAACTGTCCGCGCTTAACGAAATCGGTAATATTCTGGCCGGCTCCTATCTGTCTTCGCTCGCTGATTTTACAGAGCTTCCGATGTTCCCCAGCGTCCCTTCTCTGGCGATCGACATGGCGGGGGCCATTCTAAGCAGCGGCCTCATGCAATTGGGCCAAATGGGCGACCATGCGCTGTTGATCGACACTACTTTTGTCGAGGACCAGGCGGAAGTGGAAGGGCATTTTATCCTGATTCCGGATCCGGCGCGTATGAAAAAGTTTTTTTTAGGGCTCTGGGAGTCGAATCATCATGATGGAAGAGCAGTTTATTAAAGTGGGCATGGCGGACCTGAATGTGGCGCAATCGACCGAAGTGCTCAAGACGACCGGCCTCGGATCCTGCGTAGGGCTGACATTATACGATCCTAAGCGTAAAATAGCGGGTATGGCACATGTGATGCTCCCTACAGCGGAGATCGCCAGGGAAGGAAGCTTCAACGCCGCAAAATACGCGGATACGGCCATCCCGGAATTGATAAGGAAGATGACGGAAATGGGCGCGCTGGTCAAACAGATGCAGCTAAGATGGCCGGCGGGGCGCAGATGTTCTCTTACGGCAGCGACACGATGAGAATCGGCCCCCGCAATGTGGAATCGTGCAAGGAAATGCTCAAACAGCATAGGATACCGCTCCTTGCCGAAGACATCGGGGGCAATTACGGAAGAACGATAGAGTTCAGGGCGTCAACGGGTATGCTCATTATCCGGAGTTTCCAGTATGGAGTAAAGGAAGTCTGATTATGGCGGGAACCCTTCGTTGGAATTTGATGCTAGGCTTGTTCACTTTTATAATTATCTTCATACTTTCCTTTTCCAACAATATTTGGTTGACTACGATTTTGCACAGCCTGTACGGCTTTGCAGCCGTGTTTCTGATGACCTTCGCATTCCGCTCCATCCTGGGCAGCCTGGGCGGCTTGTCGGATATGCGCGACGCGGCCTCCCCGCAGGAGGAGGCATCTTTCAAAGGAACTGGGTTCGAGGCCGTTACACCGGAGGACGACCAGGCCCTAAAGCAGCTCCTGGCCAAGGGGGAAAGTTCCGCCCTTGGCGACAGCCCGTCTTTTACGGCGCTGAGGCATGGAAAGCTCAAATCGGTGGAGGCCGCGGATCCGGAGGAGCTTGCCAATGCCGTGCGGCGTCAGCTGTCAGAAGATAAAGGATGGTGAGATTGACGATGATCCGGCAAAAGCAGTCGAATATAGCGAATTTGGACTTATGGATCAGGTGCAGAGAGGAAGGAGACCTCCCGGCGAAGCAGGATCTGATCGAGTCATATCTGCCATTGGTAGATTACGTATCCAACCGGTTGCCGCCACGCTGCCGAAGAATATCGGCAAGGACGATCTGCACAGCTTTGGAGTGCTGGGTTTGATCGACGCTATCCAGAAGTTCGACTATCAAAGAGGACTGCAGTTTGAAACTTATGCCTCCTGGAGAATCAGGGGCGCCATCATTGACGGGCTCCGCCAAGGCGATTGGGTGCCAAGGTCCGTTAGGGAAAAGGCTAAAAGAATCGAGGAAGCTTTCCAAAAAAAACTGGAACAAAAAAAATATTTGCGCTCCGTCACCGATGCGGAAATTAGCTCTTATTTGAATATTAAAGAATCCGAATTTCAACAAATGGTCCAGGAAATTGCCGTGACCACGATTTGTTCTATAGACGATCCGATCCGGGAAGAAGATTCAGAAACCCGCCTTTCTTTATTAATAGATGAAACCGCCAAAAAACCCGGAGTACAAAGTGGGCGAGTTTTTTTTCCTGCAGGAGTCTTTGGCTAAAGCGATTGAACTTTTGACGGAAAAAGAAAGAACCGTCGTCTCCTTATTTTACTATGAGGATTTGTCCTTGAGCGAGATTGCCGAGGTGATGTCTTTGTCCCCATCGAGAATATCCCAGCTTCATTCCAAGGCCATCCTGCGGCTGCGCGGCGCTCTGGCACGCTATAAAGGCAGTTGTTCCAAGATTCCTGATCAGAAATCCCGCCCTCATGGACGCCAGATTTCTGTTTCTGATGCGAAAAGTGGAGGAAATCCATCATGTCTGAACAAAGGTTCCCTTTGGAGCATTACATCCAAATAATGATTACGGCCGACGGCCAGAATGCGGTCCTTCAATTCAGTCATTGCGAGGATGATTTTTCCGTCACACAGCAGGAGCTGGAGCAGCTGATACAGGCGCGGGGAATCGTATACGGCGTGGATTTCAAGATGATTAACGAGATTGTGCAAAATCCGAAAAAAAACTTTTTACATGCAGCCACCACTATTGCTTCGGGTCTGCCTTCTGTGGAAGGCAAACCGGGGTACATCCGTTTATTCCGCGACCTTGACAACGAAACCAGGAAGCCGATGGAGCTGGAAGACGGCAAAGTCGATTTTAAGCAGCTGGGCACGATGCCTAATGTCACGAAGGGCCAGATTATCGCGGAGAGGATCCCCGCCACGGAAGGCACTGCGGGAATGACGGTCACCGGAGAGGAGATCAAGTCCAAAGCGGGCGCCGAAGCCCGGTTCAAGATCGGCAGGAATGTGGTCGCGGACCCTGGGCACAAAGCCATTTATGCCGCTATAGACGGACTGGTCACGAGGACGGAGAAGGACAAAATCAACGTGTTTCCGGTGTATGAAGTAAACGGAGATGTCGATTTCAGCATCGGAAACATTGACTTTGTCGGTACGGTCGTCATCCGTGGCAATGTGCTGGGCGGTTTCCGTGTGAAAGCGTCCGGAGACATCAGGGTGACAGGAAGCGTGGAGGCGGCGGAACTGCAGGCAGGGGCTCTATCGATATCGCCGGCGGCATTCTCGGACAAAACAAGGGACTCATTAAAGCGGGAGTAAACGTAAAAAAGTTCATTTATTCAGGAGGGCATTGTGGAAGCGGGGGAGGACGTGATCGTTTCCCGGAGTATTATGCATTCCACCATCCGCGCCGGGCATACCGTGCTGTGCAAAGGTTCCAAAGGATTGATCGTCGGCGGGCTGGTACAGGCTGGCAGGCATATCGTTGCCCGCACCATCGGCAATTCGATGTCCACGGTGACCGCATTGGAGGCGGGAGTCGTTCCCGAGCTGCGGAACGAACTGGCGCTGCTTCGGGGCGAGCTAAAGACCGGGAGGGACAATCTCGATAAGACGGAGAAGGCGCTCTCGCTTCTGGACCAGCTGGCCGCCTCGGGAAGCCTGACTCCCGCCAAGGTCGCAATGAGGGTAAAGCTGCAGCATACGAAACGTCAAACCGTCGAACGGTTGTATGAAATCAAAGAACGCATTCTAGAAATCGAGAAATCGCTCGAGGACTCCGACCAAGCCAGCATCGACGTGATCGGGGCCGTGTACAGCGGCGTGAGAATCGTAATAGGCCGGCATACAAAATTTGTCAAGGACTCCACCTCCCAGCCACTTTTAAAATCTTGGGCGGGGAGATCGTTCTTATCCCGCTGTAGACGGGAACTATGTTACTTGAAAAAAAGGTGAACAGAAATGAATTCCGACAACCCGTTACTCTATGTCGTTTTACTCGGTTTAATATTGATCGTCTTCTCGAGGTTTCTGCCAAAATCCGCCTCTTCCTCCCCCAGTCGGCTGATGGTCAAGGAGATGGAAGAGTCGCTTGATCAATTCGGGGCGGAGATGGAAGAGCAGAACCGGGTGCTGATCGAGCTGTTTTCGGAAACGAAACGGGAATATGAGCTTCAGATCACGAATCTGGCGGGAAGGCTGGAAACGCTCGAACGGCAGAACGCGGAGCTGTCCAGGCAGTTTGGAAGGCTCGCACACGATCGCGAGGGCGCGCTTCTCCAGGCGCGCGTTGCGGCATTGCACGGCGGGTGGTCAGACCCCATGACTGGGCCGGGACAACAGGCAGCTGCAGCGCAGCAAACCGCTGCCCCGCAGGCACGCGGCAGTGAAAACCTGATCGAAGGCAGCCGACAGCCGGACGAGAAGGTGTCCCTTATCCATCTCAAGATCAGATACGCGGAGTTGTTTTCCTATCATGAGGCGGGAAAGTCCGTCGATTATATCGCGAAGAAGCTGGGCATGAACAAAGGCGAGGTCGGCTTGATCCTTCAGCTTTCCAGGCAGGAGGACAAGCTCAATGCTTAAAACCGGTTTTCGTGGGCGGTTTGGGGATAGGGCTCATACTCGGAGCACTGCTGCTTTATGTAATGAACTTCGCGGCCAAAGCCCCCGCACCGTCGCAGCCTCCCAAAGCTCCTGCCGCGAGCGAGCTGGACATGCAGGCGTTGAAACAGCAGGCCGGCCTTTATTACCAGGTGTTCGGCAAGGACGAGAAGGTTTATACTGAGCCTCAAGTGGACGATCTGCTTAAGCGGGAAACCGGCAAACCGGCCGACGCAAAAAATTGGGGCGGATTCGACAAAGGTAGTATATATCGAGGACGGTTATAAAGCGGCCAGTGTTTCGGACATGCTGTTTAAAGCCGGTATTATCACAGACCGAAAAGCGTTTGAAGACGAGCTGTCGCGGCAGCAGAAAACAGGCAAGATCCAGGTCGGAGCCCATGTCTTCACCGCCCCCCTCGACATGAACGGAGTTATCGCAAAAAATTACCGCTTTACCCGCTCCCCGGTAAGCTCCGAGGGGCTGCAAGACTGCTGTTGCAACCGTCTTTCAAGTATGTTATAGTAATTGACGGTGTTATTACACACGTCGATCAATTTCGATAACGGTGCTCTTTTTGACAAGGAGTTTTATCGGAAAATGACGTCGGCGGAGGAAACCACAAAAAACCACAAATCGAGGAGGATTTACCGCATGGCAGTTATCTCCATGAAACAGCTCTTGGAAGCTGGGGTACACTTCGGACATCAGACCCGCCGTTGGAACCCGAAGATGGATCGTTACATCTTTACTGAAAGAAACGGAATCTACATTATCGACCTTCAGAAGACGGTCAAGAAAGTTGAGGAAGCCTACAACTTCGTTAAATCCGTTTCCGAAGAGAATGGAACCATTCTTTTCGTAGGTACCAAGAAACAGGCTCAAGATTCCGTTGCAGAGGAAGCCGAGCGCTGCGGAATGTACTACATCAACCAGCGTTGGCTCGGCGGTACATTGACTAATTTCCAAACTATCCAGAAGCGGATCGACCGTCTTCATGAACTGGAAAGAATGGAAGAGGACGGAACTTTCGCGCTTCTGCCTAAGAAAGAAGTTATCATCCTTAACAAGGAAAAAAGAAAAGCTTGAGAAATTCCTGGGCGGTATCAAAGGAATGAAGGGCCTTCCAAGCGCCTTGTTCATTATTGATCCTCGCAAAGAGCGCATTGCCGTTGCAGAAGCTCGTAAATTGGGTATTCCCATCGTCGGCATCGTTGATACGAACTGCGATCCGGACGAAATCGATTATGTTATCCCGGGTAACGACGACGCGATCCGCGCTGTGAAATTGCTTACCGCCAAGATGGCCGACGCTGTTATCGAAGCTCACCAAGGCGAACAAACAACAGCATAATCCCGTTATATATAAACAGAAAGGGTGGTCTGCAGGTGTAATGCCTCTCACCGCCCTTTTTTTTTAAAAGGTCTTCGGGGCTCCCCGCAAAGTACCAGGAATACTCTACGAAGGTTTAGCTTCACTTTGTGGGGTTAATTTAAAAAAGACAATTTCCAAGGAGGACTTTACAAATGGCAGTTACTGCGGCACTGGTTAAAGAATTGCGCGAGAAAACAGGAGCGGGCATGCTGGATTGCAAAAAAAGCTCTTGAAGAAGCGAACGGTGATATCACTAAAGCGTCCGAGATCCTGCGTGAAAAAAGGATTGGCTGCTGCGGCCAACAAATCCGGACGGATCGCGACGGAAGGCATAGTTGAATCTTACATACATGCTGGCGGCCGTATCGGCGTGCTGGTTGAAATCAACTGCGAGACCGACTTTGTCGGCAAGACCGACCAATTCCGCGATTTCGCGAGAGACGTGGCAATGCAGATCGCAGCCGCAACCCGCTTTATGTCCGCCGTGAAGACGTTCCTCAGGAAGCACTCGACAAAGAACGCGAAATCTTGAGAAACCAGGCGCTCAACGAAGGCAAGCCGGCTCATATCGTCGACAAAATGGTGGAAGCCGCATCGGCAAATACTACGAAGAGTTCTGTCTGCTTGAGCAGGCATTCATCAAAGATCCGGACAAGACGATCCAGACTTTGCTCAACGAGAAAATCTCCACCATCGGAGAGAATATTTCCATCCGCCGCTTCGCCCGTTTTGAGCTGGGAGAAGGTTTGGAGAAGAAACAGGAAAACTTCGCTGAGGAAGTTATGGCGCAAGCCAACCTATAGTAATAGAATCTTGATGGCAGGAACACTTCGTGTTCCTTCTTTTTTTAGAGATAGATGCATCGCAAGCCTTCATGTCACTATGCGGGGTTATGAAACGGAGGTAACCGGTATTGGAACGACCAATCTTTAAAAGAGTCATATTGAAGCTCAGCGGAGAAGCGCTGGCCGGACAGCAGGGTTACGGAATTGACTCGGAAATGATCTCCTCCATCGCGGAACAGGTGAAGGAAGTTGTTGAGCTGAATGTGGAAGTTGCCGTAGTCGTGGGCGGGGGAAACATTTGGAGAGGGATCGCGGGCAGCGAAAAGGGCATCGACAGGGCGACAGCCGATTATATGGGCATGTTGGCTACCGTGATGAACTCTTTGGCGCTCCAGGATGCTTTAGAAGCGATCGGAGTCCCTACCCGGGTGCAGACTTCGATTACAATGCAGCAGGTGGCCGAGCCGTACATCCGCAGAAGGGCGATCCGCCATTTGGAGAAGGGACGCGTGGTTATTTTTGCGGCGGGCACAGGCAATCCGTTCTTTTCCACCGATACGACAGCTGCGCTGCGCGCCGCGGAGATTGAAGCGGAAGTCATTCTGATGGCCAAGAATAAAGTGGATGGCGTGTACTCTGCAGATCCGTTCAAGGACTACGGCAGAAAAAATTCGATACGTTGACGTATCTCGATGTTCTGAATAAAAAATTTGGGTGTTATGGATGCCACAGCGTCTTCACTGTGTATGGATAACAATATCCCTCTAATCGTGTTTTCCATTACAGAGAATGGCAATATTAAACGTGTGGTTCTCGGCGAAAAAAATCGGGACGATTGTTCAAGGGAGTGTTATTTAATGCCTCAAAACGTGAAAAAAAAGCGCGCAGGAGCGTATGGAAAAAAGCGATCGACGCTTTGAAAAGGGAGCTGAACAGCTACCGCGCGGGTAAAGCCTCGCCTTCCCTTCTGGACCGTGTCCAGGTAGAATACTATGGTGCTATGACTCCGGTGAACCAGCTCGCCAACATCGCAACGCCGGATGCCAGAACTTTAATGATCCAGCCTTGGGACAAAAAAACTCGTTATCCACTATCGAGAAGGCGATCCTGAAATCGGATCTGGGTCTAAACCCAAGCAACGATGGCAATGCTATCCGTATCATCATTCCGGCTCTGACCGAAGAAAGACGAGCGGAATTGGTCAAATTGACCAAGAAAGCCGGAGAAGAGGCGAAGGTGGCCATTCGCAATATCCGCAGAGATGCGAACGACGACATCAGGAAAATGGAAAAAAACGGAATTTCCGAGGACGAATCCCGCGGCCATCAAGAGGAAATCCAGAAATCGACCGACAAATTTATTGCCGAAGTGGACAAAGTGCTGACGGCTAAAGAAAAAAGAGATCATGGAAGTTTAAATGATACACGGATAAAAAACGCCGTTACGGCGTTTTTTTTATTTTAAGTAAGGAAGCTCATGTCCGATACGGATCGGAAGCGACTTCAATAGGTGCTGTTCGGGGGAACAAGAATGATTGGACAAATCAAGAAATGGCTGGGTTTCAGCGGAGCGCTGAGCCGAAGCGCCGTAGAGCCGGATGCTCTGCAGTTGAGCCGAGAGAATATACCGGTGCATGTCGCCGTTATCATGGACGGCAACGGCCGCTGGGCCAAGCAGCGCGGATTGCCCAGGGTCGCAGGCCATCATTCGGGTATGAAGAATGTGAAGAAAATCACGGTTGCGGCGGACGGCATCGGAGTGAAGGTTCTCACGATGTATGCTTTTTTTTCTACGGAAAATTGGAAGCGGCCATCGGAGGAAGTGGATTATTTGATGAAGCTTCCTATGGAGTTTTTTTTCCTCAAGAGATTGACGAGTTAATGCAAAAGAACGTACAGATTCGAATGACAGGGTGGAAGGAAGGCCTGCCGAGCCATACATTGAAGGCAGTGGAAGACGCCATCGAAAGGACGAAACACAACACCGGACTCATCCTGAATTTTGCTTTGAACTACGGCAGCCGCAAAGAGATGTTTGACGGGATGAAGAAAATGTACAAGGACGTCCAATCCGGCAGCGTCAATCTGGATGAAGCGGATGAATCGCTGTTCTCGAATTATCTGCTCACTTCCGATCTGCCTGAACCCGACCTTATGATCCGCACGAGCGGTGAGGAGAGAATAAGCAATTTCATGCTGTGGCAGCTCGCTTATTCGGAGCTTTGGTTCACGGACCTGTATTGGCCTGAATTCACGGAAGAGCATTTCTATAAAGCAATCCAGGATTACCAGAAACGCGTAAGAAGATATGGCGGTTTATAGACCCGGTTTGGGGGAATTTCTTTGAAGCAGCGAATCGTGACAGGAATTATCGCCGGAGCCGTATTTTTTAGCGATGCTTACCCTCGGAGGCTATTGGTTCGGAGGACTTATTCTTTTGCTTGCCGTCATCGGTTATGACGAATTTATGCGGATGAACCATTTGAAAAAAAGTACAAGCTCACCTATGCGGTCGGAATCGTCCTGCTGCTGCTGCTGGTCTTTCCCTGGCACAGTCTGGGACTGCCCTGGAACACGTTTTCCGTACCTTTTCTATGGGTCTCTTTATTTATTCTGTTGGCGATTACGGTTATATCCAAAAAAAACTCCGTGACCATCGATAAAGCGGCTTTACTGTTCCTTGGGCTGCTTTATTTGGGAGCCGGCTTTTACCATATGATCGTTGTTCGTCTGGCAGACCACGGTTTGTTCTGGACATTTCTTGTTTTCGCATGCATTTGGGCTTCCGATTCCGGGGCTTATTTTGTCGGTTCCAAGCTTGGAAAGCATCCGCTTTGGCCGGCCATCTCCCGAACAAATCGATTGAAGGCTCGATAGGCGGGATTGTTCTCGCGGTCATTGTGGCGCTTGCGTTCGCTTTCTTCCAGCCTCATCTTATTTCTTTAAGCAGAGCGCTACAGCTGGGCGCCGTGATCGCCATAGTAGGGCAGCTGGGGGATTTGATGCAGTCCGCTTACAAGAGGGTGAAAGGAATCAAGGACACCGGAACGGTGCTGCCGGGCCACGGGGGAGTGCTGGATCGCGTAGACAGCTGGCTGATTGTTTTTTCCTTTTGTTTATCAAGTTTTGTCTGTTGCTAATCCATACACCGGTTGAGGAGGACTTATGAGCAAAAAAAATCAGCATTCTCGGTTCGACCGGATCTATCGGCACACAAACTCTGGACGTGATCTCCCACTATAGAGAGCAGTTTTCGGTAGAAGGTTTGGCGGCCGGGCAGAATCTGTCGCTGTTCATCCAGCAGGTGAATGAGTTTCGTCCCAAAAAAAGTTTCTTTGGCGACCAAGGAGCTTGCCGAAGAAATAAAGCATTACATACCTGCTGGCGTTGAAGTTTATTATGGCATTGAAGGATTGATTGAAGTGGCAGCAGGCACGGAAGCCGAATTCGTGGTAACGGCGATTGTCGGCAGCCAGGCTTCAGGCCTACATTAGCCGCCGTCGAAGCGGGCAAGCATATCGGACTGGCGAATAAGGAAACGCTGGTAAGCGGAGGCCACTTGGTCACTGAGCAAGCGAAGAAACGCAATGTGACCCTGCTGCCGATAGACAGCGAGCATTCAGCCATTTTTTCAATGCTTGAACGGGGAGTCCCGTGAAGATATCGAGAAAATTACTTTAACCGCATCCGGAGGCTCGTTCCGTGACCGGAGCCGTGAAGAACTGGCAAGCGTGACGGTCGAAGATGCGCTGAAGCATCCCAATTGGTCGATGGGAGCCAAAATTACGATAGATTCGGCGACCATGGTGAACAAAGGGCTCGAAGTGATCGAAGCGCATTGGCTGTTCGGCCTGCCGTACTCGCAAATCGACGTGCTGATCCACCCGGAGAGCATCATCCATTCTTTTGTCGAATTCAAGGACCGCAGCGTGATTGCCCAGATGGGTATGCCTGACATGAGGGTGCCGATCCAATATGCGCTGACTTATCCGAGACGGGTTCTCTCTCCTTCCAAGCCGCTTGATCTGGCCATGCTCGGGCAGCTGCATTTTCGGGCAATGGACATGCACCGGTTTCCATGCCTGCAAATGGCTTATGATTGCGGGCTCCAGGGCGGCACGGCACCGACGGTATTTAATGCCGCTAATGAAGTCGCGGTAGCACGGTTCCTGGGCGGTGAGATTACTTTTTTTTGCAAATCGAAGACGTTATTTATGATGTGCTGGAAAAGCACGACGCGGTATCAAATCCGGGACTTCAGGAAATCACTGAAGCGGATCAATGGGCAAGACGAACCGCCTCCGTACGATGATAGACAGCTAAATTAACCCCACAAAGTGAAGCGAAACCCTTAGAAGACTATTCATATTGCTTTGCAGGGAGCCCCCAAGACCTCAAAAAAAGCCGAAGAGGATCCCTCCCCGGCTTTTTTTTAAAATCTGCACAGAAACTGTTCCCTCCCCAGGTTCTAACTCTTCCCGTTTGCTTGTATTATATGAACAAATAATGTTAATCTAAGTACACAGCCAAGCTGCTGAAAGTGCTGTGCCCGGATTGCGCGGGAACAGTTGAACGCTAAGGAGGAAGGTACATCTTGTCAATGATACAAACGGCTTTTCAAATATTGGTCATGTTCTTCTTGCTGGTATCGATCCATGAATGGGGGCACTTTTATTTTGCCAAGAGAGCCGGCATTCTTGTAAGGGAATTTGCCATCGGCTTCGGACCGAAGCTGTTTTCTTATAAAAGGGGAGAAACCCGTTATACGTTTCGTTTGCTGCCAATCGGCGGCTTTGTGCGGATGGCCGGAGAGGATCCCGAGATAGTCGACGTGCAGAAGGGGCAGACCATTGCGGTTCAAACGAACAAAGACATGGTCACCCATCTTTATTTGGACAAATTGGACCAGCGCGCGGACGTTCTGCAGGGTGTGGTTGAAGGGATCGACCTGGAAAAGGATTTATTCATTAAATTGAATGTAGACGAGCAAAGCGTAACGCTGCCTGTTCACCCTCAAGCTCATATGGTGGCGCGGGGAAGGGAAACCCAGATCGCTCCGCTGGACCGCCAATTCGGGAGTAAAACCGTCGGCCAGCGTATGCTCTCCATAGTGATGGGACCCATTATGAATTTTGCCCTCGCGGTCGTTCTCTTTTTTTGCATATATCCTTATTTCCGGGGTCCCGAGCAATGTGAAGCTGGGTGACGTAACTCCGTCGCTGGCCGCCGAGAAAGCGGGCCTCAAGCAGGGGACGTCGTCCTGTCGGTCAACAACGAGCCGATCGGTGCCGACACCAAGAAGCTCACCTCGCTCATTCAAGCGTCTCCCGACAAAAAAAATGAACTGGATTATCCAGCGCAACAAAGAACAGCTGCAAAAGGAAGTAATACCGGCCGCCAAGGACGGTGTGGGATATGTAGGCATCAAGATTACCTCCGATACCAGGACCCCGACAGTGAGGGAAACACTTGAAGGAACCTACAAGAATACGGTCAATGCAACCGGCCTGATCCTCTACGGCTTTAAGAAAATGGTGTTCGGCGAAGTCAAGATGGACGATCTGGGCGGTCCCGTCCGGATTGTGGAAGTGACTAGCGAATACGCCAAATACGGCTTCGAGTACTTGATTTTCTGGACGGCGCTGCTGAGCTTGAACCTTGGCATCTTTAACCTTCTGCCTTTCCCGGCTCTCGACGGAAGCAGGCTGTTGTTCCTGTTGATCGAAGCGGTACGAGGGAAGCCGGTCGATCCGAACCGTGAGAGCATGGTCCATTTAATCGGGTTCGCCATGCTGATGCTGCTAATGATCGCCGTCACCTATAACGATATTTTACGACTAATCAGTGGATAAAAAAAAGGCTGCTGCACTTTTCAGGAGGATTCTATGTCGAACGAGAAACAATTCGTAAAAGAAATTACCCCTCAAAGCGAGGACTTCTCCAGGTGGTATCTGGACACGATCAAGAAAGCCGATCTGATGAGCTATTCTCCGGTCAGGGGCTGCATCGTTTTCAAACCGGACGGCTATGAAATTTGGGAGAACATCCAGCGTGAACTGGACGCGAGATTTAAAGAAACCGGCCATCGCAACGCCTATTTTCCTTTGTTTATTCCCGAAAGCTTTTTTTTCCAGAAAGAAAAAAGAGCATGTCGAAGGCTTTAACCCTGAGCTGCCTTGGGTGACCGAAGCCGGAGGCGAGAAGCTCGAAGAGCGCCTGGCGATCCGTCCGACCTCCGAGACCATGATCGGACATATGTACTCGGAGTGGATCAACTCTTACCGCGATCTTCCTTTGCTGATCAACCAGTGGGCCAACGTGGTCCGTTGGGAGAAAAGAACGCTGCCGTTCCTGCGAACCAGCGAGTTTTTTTTATGGCAGGAAGGCCACACGGCGCATGAGGATGAAGAGGGTGCAAGGGAAGAAACCATGCGCATGCTGGAAGTGTACCGTGCGTTTGTCGAGGACTTTTTTTGGCGATGCCTGTCATAATGGGGCAGAAAACTCCTTCGGAGAAGTTTGCCGGTGCGGTGGACACTTTTTTCCATTGAAGCGATGATGAAGGACGGCAGGGCTGTGCAAGCCGGAACCTCCCACTATATGGGAACCAACTTTGCCTTGGCTTTTGATATTAAATATCTGGACCGCGAGAACCAGCATCAATTCTGCCATACGACCTCCTGGGGAGTGTCTACCCGTTTGATCGGCGCTCTCATAATGATCCACGGGGACGACCGGGGCCTGGCCTTGCCGCCTAAGGTTGCGCCTACCCAAGTGATCATGATTCCAATCGGGCCGCCAAAGACGAGGGAGCAGGTAGTAGGGCGGATCGACGAGCTCTTTGCCGAATTGAAGAAAGCCGGTGTGAGGGTCAAGGTGGATGACCGCACAGAGCAGAGCCCGGGATGGAAGTTCAACGAATACGAGATGCGCGGGGTGCCGATTCGTGTGGAGCTCGGACCCCGCGATATGGATAACGGGGTAGTCGTACTCGTGTCGAGATTGACCGGCGAGAAGCGGATTGTGTCCCAGGACGCCTTTGTCGAAGAAACGCAAAAAAATGCTTGAAGAAATCCAGCGGGGGATGTACGATAAAGCTAAGCAGTTCCGTGACGACTATATGGCTTCGGTCGATACGCTGGACGAAATGAACGACTTCCTGGAACAGAAGAGAGGATTCGTTCTGGCCGGATGGTGCGGCTCCGACGCCTGCGAAGAGCAGGTCAAGGAAGAGAACGGCGCAACGAGCCGGAACATTCCTTTCGAGCCTGCGGTGAAGAAATCCAAGTGCCTAGTCTGCGGAGAGCAGGCCAAGCACACGGTCGTATTCGGTAAAGCATATTAAATAAGTTTTATGAAGGGCAAAGGGATGCCAATTCTTCTTTGCCCTTTTGCTTCTGTATAGGAAATTATGGGAAGCAATTTCTGTGGATGAAGGGGGCTCCCCCAAAAGTAGTACCGAAAGCTTTTTATCGAAGTATTTCCCCGTAGCACATTCGTGTTGCAGATGTAACTTTCGGTGCGAGCAGCGAGCTGCTCTAACGGAATTGGCTTCGAAGGCTTGCTTCACTTTTGGGGGATTTGTTCTTGGGTTCTGTATTGGGGGAGGAAAACCGAGTCATGAGCAATTTGGCGGAAAAAAAGGACCCGGTTTGAGCTGCTGATGCAGCAGGCCGAGGTTCCTTTTGAAACGATCAACAGTTTCTTTATGGACGGATACATAGACACGGTGGAAGTCAGCAGGTCCAACCGGGAATGGACCTTCCGCCTGGTGAAATCGACACTCGTTCCGCAGCATATTTACCGCTCCTTCTGCAAGATGATTCAGGACAAATTCTCGCATATTGCAAGAATCCGTTTTGTGGTCAGGTTTGAAGAGTCGGTGTCCTCTTCTGAGCTTGTAGAGGAATATTGGAGTTTGTTTATTGAGTGGGTCCAGCGGGAAGCGGCATCCATCAACGGCTGGCTGACTAAAGCAAAGGTAGAAGTGCAGGATCAGACTATCCACTTGATCATGTTGGACGCGATAGGAATGGAGCTGGCGAGAAAGAAGAACCTGGACCAGTTCATCCGGAGTTTTTTTTAACGACTATTTTTTTTCCCGTACCTTGCATGTGAAATATTCAGTGAGCGAATCGAACGTCGAAGTGTTCGAGCAGTTCGCCAAACAGATAGAAGAGGAAGAAAAGTTCGTCACCCAAGAGATCATGAGCCAGGTAGAGAAAGAGGAAGCGCTGCCGCTTCTCGAAGCGGATGTTTCTTTAATGCTGGGCTACGAGATCAAAGACAATCCGGTGCCTCTGCAGATGATTCAGGAGGAAGAAAAGAAAATCGCGGTTCAGGGGACGGTATTCGGTCTGGACACCAAGGAATTGAAGAACGGGATGACCTTGTTTACCTTTAATTTGACCGATTTCACGGACTCCTTGATGATGAAAGTGTTTGCCAAAAATAAAGAGGACCTCAGAATTCTCAGCCTGTTAGCCAATGGCAAATGGATCCGGGCCAGGGGAAAGGTGGAATACGACCGCTTTATGCAGGTGCCGGAGCTTGTCATGATCCTTCGGACATCAACGAAGTGAGCGCTCCGCCTGAACGGATGGACAACGCGGCAGAGAAGCGGGTGGAGTTTCACTTGCATACGACGATGAGCGATGGACGGCATCGCCACGATCGACCAGTATGTGAAGCTTGCCGCCAAATGGGGGCACAAAGCGATCGCCGTAACGGATCACAGCGGGGTGCAGTCGTTCCCGGACGCCAACAAGGCTGCAAAGAAGCACGGCATCAAAATGATCTACGGCCTGGAAGCCAACGTGGTCAATGATGGAGTGCCCCTTGTTCTAAACGCCAAAGACAGAGAGCTGAAGGACGATACATATATCATTTTCGATATAGAGACTACGGGTCTTTCGGTCATCAACAACAAAATTATCGAAATTGCGGGAGTGAAGATGAAGGACGGCAAGGAAATCGACCGGTTTGCCGAATTCGTCAATCCCCACGAGAAAATTCCGTATCACATCACACAGCTGACCAATATTACGGACGAAATGGTGCAGGACGCGAAGGATATCTCGGATATTTTGCCCGCTTTTGTGGAGTTTGCCCAAGATTGCACGCTTGTTGCTCATAACGCCAGGTTCGATGTCGGCTTCATCCAGGAAAACTGCAAGCGTCTTGGACTGCCTCAGATGGAGAACCCGGTGCTCGATACGCTTGAGCTGGCAAGGCTGCTTTTTTTTCCCGCATTGAAGAATCACCGGTTAAACACGCTGTCCGACAAGTTTAAAGTCAGCCTGGAAAATCACCACAGAGCCATTGACGACTCTTTAGCACTCGGCAATGTCCTGTTCCATTTGATCCAGGAAGCGGCCGAGCAGGGCTTCACCAACTTGGAGCGGCTCAACGATAATATAGGTAAAGATCTTCGCAATACCCGCCCTTTTCATTGCTGCATTTACGCGAAGAACGCGGCGGGCAAGAAGAATTTGTTCAAGCTCGTCTCGCTCTCCCACACGGAGTATTATCATAAAACAGCCTGTATTCCGAGAAGCAAGCTTATTGAGCTGAGGGAAGGGCTGCTGATTGCTTCGGGCTGTGAGAAAGGCGAATTTTTTCGAAACGGTCCTGAACAAATCCGTGGAAGAAGCGGAACAGGTGGCGGAGTTCTACGACGTGCTTGAGATCCAGCCTCCGGACTACAACATGCATTTAGTGGAAAAAAAGGTCTGGTGGGCAGTAAAGCTCAGCTGGAGGATACAGTTGCAAGAATTATGGATATCGGCCGGAAACTGGGGAAACCGGTCATTGCCACCGGCAATGTGCACTATCTCCATCCGCGCGACAAAATATCCAGAGACATCACGATCCATGGAATCACGGGTTTCAGCCCGCTGAAAGATATCCGCAAGCCCGACGCCCATCTCCGCACTACGGATGAGATGCTGCGCGAATTTCAGTTCCTCGGAGCCGATACGGCCTTTGAAGTCGTGGTAACAAATACGAACGGGCTTGCCGACCAATTCGAGGAAATCGAGCTTTTCCCGCAGAAGCTGTTTACTCCGATTATCGACGGTGCCGATGACGAAATACGCAGCACTTGCTATAACACGGCCAAAAGCATCTACGGCGAAAATCTCCCCGAGGTCGTTACCGCGCGCCTGGAAAAAAGAATTGGTGCCGATCATCAAATACGGTTTCTCCGCCAACTATCTCATTTCCGAGCGTTTGGTGAAAAAAATCGAACCAGGACGGATACCTGGTCGGTTCGAGGGGTTCCGTCGGTTCCTCCTTTGTAGCGACGATGCTGGGCATCTCCGAAGTGAATCCGCTGCCGCCGCACTATATTTGCGCAAGCTGCACCTTCCACGAGTTTTACACGGACGGCCGGATCCCTTCCGGATTCGACCTGCCGGACAGGGATTGCCCCAATTGCGGTGGGAAGCTCAAGGGAGAAGGCCAGGATATCCCGTTCGAAACGTTCCTCGGCTTTAAAGGGGACAAGGTTCCCGATATCGACTTGAACTTTTCGGGGGAATACCAGCCTGTCGCCCATAATTTCACAAAAGAGCTGTTCGGCGAGAAGAGCGTATTCCGGGCTGGAACGATCGGAACGGTTGCCGAGAAGACAGCTTTCGGATATGTGAAGAAGTATGAAGAAGACAACGGCAAAAAGTGGCGCAACGCCGAAATCTCCAGACTCGCTGCCGGCTGTACAGGTGTGAAGCGGAGCACAGGCCAGCATCCGGCGGGATTGTCGTCGTTCCCGATTATATCGAGGTGGACGACATCACGCCGGTTCAATTTCCCGCTGATGATACGAGCGCGGATTGGAAGACGACTCACTTCGATTATCACGCATTCGACGCCAACCTTCTGAAGCTCGATATTCTGGGACACGATGATCCGACGATGATGAGAATGCTGCAGGATTTGACCGGAGTTGATCCGACGAGCATCCCGATGAACGATCCCAAGGTGATGAGCCTGTTCCATTCCACCGACGCTCTTGGCGTCACGCCGGAGCAAATCAGGACACCTGTCGCCACATACGGCGTGCCCGAAATGGGTACGAAGTTCGTAAGGCAGATGCTCGAGGAAGCAAAGCCGACCAACTTTGCCGACCTTCTGCAAATCTCGGGCCTGTCCCATGGCACCGGAGTTTGGCTCGGCAATGCCCAGGAGCTCATCCGCAAAAAATATTTGCAGCATCAAGACGGTCATCGGCTGCCGTGACGATATTATGCTCTATTTGATCTATAAGGCCGGCATGGATGCGGGGCTGGCGTTTAAGATCACGGAGAGCGTGCGTAAAGGCAAGGGCTTGACAGAAGAGTGGAAGGAAGATATGAAGAAGCACAATGTGCCTGCCTGGTACATCGATTCCTGCGAGAAAATCGAGTACATGTTTCCTAAGGCGCACGCTGCGGCGTATGTCATCTCGGCTGTGCGTACGGCATACTTTAAGCTTTATTATCCGATCGCCTACTACGCGACTTATTTCTCCGTCCGAGCGGACGACTTTGAATTGGAGCTGCTCTGCCAAGGGTATGACGCCATTCTGAAGAAGCTTGTCGAGATCGAGGAAAAAGGGTTCCAGGCGGCGCCGAAGGAGAAATCGATGGTATCGCTGCTCGAGATGGCGCTGGAAATGACGGCGAGGGGCTTCCGATTCAAGCCGATCGATATCTACCGTTCCGACGCAACCCGGTTCCAGGTCGACGGCGACGCTTTGATCCCGCCCTTCTCCGCAATCGCGGGCATCGGAGAGAACGCGGCCAGGAATATTGCTGCCGCCAGGGAAGGCGGGGAGTTCCTGTCGATCGAGGATTTCCAGACACGTTCCAGAGCTTCCAAGACGATCGTAGAGATTCTCGGGTCGATGGGATGCTTCAGGGGACTGCCTGAGTCCAACCAGCTCTCCCTGTTCTAAACATGGCAAAGCGAAGAGAAGCTTCAAAGTTTATTTCTGGTACTTTGCGGGGAGCCCGAAAGCAATATTGCTGAGAAAAGTGAAGCTTCCAAGCTTTGCCCTGGTGCTCAATGTTTTTTTCTTGAATGGTTGAAGGTGGTTATGTTATAATATTTTTTTTGGTAATAATGATGATATCTACCGTGATCAGAGAGTGGGGCAACCCACTCTTTACATTTTAATATAGCCTTTTGGCTTATGAAGCATGAGGCAGTCCGCTTAGTATACCAACTATAATCCAACAACGATTCCAGAAGGGGGTTGGCACTTGAGTTCTGCACAAATACAATCGACAGTTGAAGAAATGGTTGCGCCTTATCTCAGCGAGAACGGGTTTGAGCTCGTCGATGTGGAATTTGTCAAAGAAGGCAGCAATTGGTTTTTTACGTGTTTATGTCGATAAAGACGGAGGCATAGATATTGACGACTGCGGCCGGGTGAGCGAATTTCTGAGTGCACGCCTGGACGAGAAGGATCCGATTCCCCAGGCCTATTTTTTTGGAAGTGTCCTCGCCGGGGCTGAACGCCCGCTGAAGAAGCCTCAGGATTTTGTCAAAGCAGTAGGACAGAATGTGTTCCTGACTACATACGAACCGGTGGATGGGGCGAAAGAATTCGAAGGTACGCTGCTGTCTTACAACGAGGAAGAAATGACGATGGTTACATTGAAGAAAAAAAGAAGCACATTATTCCGACCTCCAAGGTGGCCGGCGCCAGGTTGGCGATCGTATTTTAACGGGGATTTTAAGAAAGGGGGAGCAGTGTTCCCATGAACAGCGATTTTATCGAAGCTTTAAACGACATTGAAAGAGAAAAAAGGCATTGCCAAGGAGATTCTGATCGATGCGATCGAAGCGGCTCTCATTTCCAGTTATAAAAGGAACTTCAATACCGCGCAGAACGTGAGAGTCGACATCAACCGCCAGACCGGAGTGATTCGAGTCTACGCCCGCAAGACGGTGACGGAGGATGTGCTGGATCCGCGCCTTGAAATCTCTCTGCACGCGGCTCGCGAAATCAACGGCAATTACCAGCTTGACGATATCGTAGAGATAGAAGTGACTCCCAGAGACTTCGGCCGCATCGCGGCGCAAACTGCCAAGCAGGTGGTGACGCAGCGCATCCGCGAAGCGGAAAGAGGCTTGATTTATAACGCTTTTATCGATAAAGAGGAAGATATCGTGACAGGAATCGTGCAGCGCCAGGACCAGCGCAGCGTTTTCATCGACTTGGGCAAGGTGGAAGCGGTGCTGCCGCTCAATGAATTGATGCCGACGGACAAGTTCAAGCACGGCGATCGGGTCAAAGCCTTTATCACGAAAGTCGAGAATACGACGAAGGGGCCGCAGATTATTTTGTCCCGGACCCATCCCGGCTTGCTGAAGCGGCTGTTCGAGCTCGAGGTGCCCGAGATTTTTTTTGACGGTGTCGTTGAAATCCGTGCCGTGGCTAGAGAAGCAGGCTTCCGTTCGAAGCTGGCGGTTCATTCGAGAAACCCGGAAGTCGATCCGGTCGGTTCTTGCGTGGGACCTAAGGGACTGCGAGTGCAGACGATTGTGAATGAACTGAGAGGCGAGAAAATCGATATCGTCCGCTGGATGGACAGCGTAGAAGA
The DNA here is from genome assembly GCA_001313085.1 of Paenibacillus sp. JCM 18996. Next base: position 21,944 of record BBFE01000011.1, read on the forward strand.
GTATGTCGCCAATGCGCTGAGCCCGTCCAAAGTGCTTGAAGTGAACGTTTCGCGAACGAAAAAATGGCCCGCGTCATCGTGCCGGATTACCAGCTTTCCCTGGCGATCGGGATCAAGGGACAGAATGCCAGATTGGCCGCCAAGCTGACCGGGTGGAAGATAGATATCAAGAGCGAAACGCAGGCGGAACTGGAATACGGCAGGCCCAAGACGCACATGGAAGAGATGCACCAAGATTCGGTCAGCATCGATTAAAGAGGTGACGGCATGAGACCAAGAAAGATTCCTCTCCGCAAATGCGTTGCCTGCCAACAAATGATGCCCAAGAAAGAATTGATCCGGGTCGTGAAGACGCCTGAGGATCAAATTTTGATCGATTTGACCGGAAAAAAAATCCGGCCGCGGGGCTTACTTGTGCGGGAAAGTATCCTGCTTCAAGCTCGCCAAAAAAGAGCAAAGCTCTCGACCGGGCTCTGGGGCGTGGGGTAAGCTCCGAGATTTACGACACGCTTGAGCAAGATTTTATCCGGGTAGAGGACGAATTCAATGCGGCTAAAGAAGAGCTGAGCGATGAACAATAAATTCCTTTCGTATTTAGGATTATCGATGCGCGCGGGAAAGCTCGTCACCGGAGATGAGAGCGTTCTGAAGGAAGTCCGGTCGGGAGAAGCAAAGCTGGTTGTTATCGCTGAGGACGCTTCCGACAATACCAAGAAGAAATTCCGGGACAAATGCTCCTACTACAATGTCCCTATATTGGAGGTATTCAGCCGGGCCGAGTTGGGCGCTTCGATTGGCAAAGCCGAGCGGGTGGTCATCGGTGTCACGGATACGGGATTTGCCCAGATGCTGCAGAAGTGTCAGGTATAACCTGCGGAGGTGAAAGGTATTGAGTAAACAGGAAAGCAAAGATAAATTAAGAGTTTACGAGTATGCTAAAAAAATTTAAATATGAGCTCCAAAGAAATTATTACGATATTAAAGAGATTAAACATTCCCGTAAACAATCACATGAGCGTAATGGAGAACGAAGCGGTGGACGCTGTTGAAAGATTCTTTCGGGATATTAAAGCGAATGCGGCAGCCAAGAGATCGGGCGGCGAGGGCAGTGCGCCATCCGCGGGCGAGAAGCTGGCTGTGTCAAGCAGGGCTGCAGAAGAGAGGAAACCGAGCGATTTGAACAACATGAAATCACCACAAACCCAGCAAACTACACCCGGGCCGGCGAAACGGACGGAGGAACCTGTGAAACGCCAGGACTCCGGACGACCGCAGCAATCGGGATCCGGACAGGGCGGCGGCCAGAACAGAACGCAAGGGCAAGGCGGCGGACAAGGGCAGCATCGCGGAGATAACAGAAACCAGCAGGGCAGCCGCCCGCAGAACCAAGGAAACAGCCAGGGCAACCGGGGATCTTATGGGCAGTCGGGCCAATCGGGCCAATCGGGCCGCCCGCAGGGACAAAACCAGAACCGCCCGGGCGGCGGCTCCGGCGCACAGAATCGCCCAGGCGGCCAAGGTAACCAGAACCGTCCGAACAACGGGTCGCGTCCCGGTGACCGCAGGCCTCTTGAGGCGGGTAACCGCAATAATGCGGCTCCTGCCGTTTATAGTGAAAAAACCGACTCCGGCGATCGCGGAGGATATGGACGATTTGACGATCAGCAAAGGCAAGCCGGTGCCAAGCAAGAAAGCGAAGCCGACTACTGTCGGCGGCGGTAAACGTTTCGACGACAACAAGCCGGGCGGAAACCGCGGCAATAACAACAGACCGCATAACAAGAATAACAGAGGCCGTTACCAGCAGGAGCCGCAAAAGAAAGAAAAGATCGACAATACGCCGAAGAAAATCATCGTCCGCGGCAATATGACGGTAGGTGAATTGGCGAAGCTTCTCCATAAAGACGCTTCCGAAGTCATCAAGAAGCTATTGTTCCTCGGCGTCATGGCTACGATCAACCAAGAGCTGGATCTTGACGCGATTCAACTGCTGGCCGAAGAATACAAGGTGGAAGTCGAACTGAAGCTGCCGGTCGAGCAGGATCCTTTCGAGCTTGAAGCCGAAGTGGAAGATGAAGCGAACCTGGAAGAGCGGCCTCCGGTCGTAACGATCATGGGACACGTCGACCACGGTAAGACAACTCTGCTCGACGCGATTCGCCACACGAACGTGACTGAAGGCGAAGCGGGCGGAATCACCCAGCATATCGGCGCCTACCAAGTGGAGACACACGGCAAGAAAATCACCTTCCTGGATACACCGGGCCACGCCGCGTTTACGACCATGCGCGCACGGGGAGCCCAAGTGACCGATATCGCGATTATCGTGGTTGCGGCGGACGACGGTGTCATGCCCCAAACCGTGGAGGCGATTTCTCACGCGAAGGCGGCCAAGGTGCCGATTATTATCGCCGTTAACAAAATCGACAAGCCTGAAGCGAATCCGGACAAAATCAAGCAGGAATTGACCGAGTACGAGCTGGTTCCGGAAGAGTGGGGCGGAGATACCATCTTCGTCAACCTGTCTGCGAAGCAGCGCATCGGTTTGGATAACCTGCTCGAGATGATCCTTCTCGTTGCAGAGGTGCAGGAACTGAAAGCGAACCCTAACCGTCTCGCCAGAGGAACGGTCATCGAAGCCGAGCTGGACAAAGGCCGCGGACCGGTAGCCCGCGTATTGGTGCAGCAAGGTACGCTGCAGATCGGCGACGTATTCGTTGCCGGCACATCCTTCGGGCGTGTAAGGGCAATGGTCAATGACAAAGGCAAACGCCTGAAAGACGCAGGTCCGTCCACTCCGATAGAGATCACTGGATTAACGGAAGTTCCTCAAGCCGGAGATTTGTTCATTGTATTCGAAGAAGAGCGCAAGGCGAGAGACATCGCCGAGAAGCGCTCGATTACTGCAAGGCAGGCCGAGCTTGGCACGAATTCGCGCGTTACTCTGGATGACTTGTATAAGCATATTAAAGAAGGCGAAATGAAAGACCTGTTCGTTATCATCAAAGGGGACGTACAGGGCTCGGTCGAAGCGTTGAAAGGCTCCTTGGAGAAAATCAACGTGGAAGGCGTCCGCGTCAAAATCATCCATACCGGTGTAGGCGCGATCACGGAATCCGATATTATTCTGGCATCGGCTTCCAATGCGATCATTATCGGCTTTAACGTGCGCCCTGAGCCTGCGGCCAAACAAACCGCCGAGCAGGAGAAGGTCGACATCCGCCAACACAGCATTATTTACAAGGTGATCGAAGAGATCGAGTCCGCCATGAAAGGAATGCTCGATCCTGTATATAAAGAAAATGTCATAGGGCATGCTGAAGTTAGAAATATCTTTAAAATCTCCAAAGTGGGCACCATCGCGGGCTGTATGGTCACTTCAGGCAAAATAACCCGTAATGCGGAAGCCCGAGTGATCCGCGGCGGAATCGTCATTTTCGAAGGCAAGCTGGATACGCTCAAGAGATTCAAGGACGACGTGAAAGAAGTGGCCCAAGGCTACGAATGCGGGATCACGCTTGAACGTTACAATGATCTCAAAGAGGGAGATATTATTGAAGCGTTCGTCATGGAAACCGTTGAGAGGTGAATTTGAATGGCGAAAATACGTGTGGGAAGAGTAGGCGAACAGATTAAGAAAGAGCTGAGCACCATTCTTCAGACAGAACTGAAAGACCCGAGAATCGGATTTATCACCGTCACCGGTGTAGATGTGACCAATGATTTGTCGCAGGCCAAAGTATTTTTTTAAGCGTGCTGGGAACGGACGAACAGAAGTCGGAAACGCTCAAATCGCTGGACCGCGCAAAGGGCTTTATCCGATCGGAATTGTCCAAACGCGTCCGTCTTCGCGTCACTCCCGAGCTGCAGTTCAAGTTCGACGCTTCCATCGATTATGGCAGCCATATTCAAAAGCTTCTCCATCAAATCAACGATGGGGAAGAGTGAGTCCATGAGCGTAAATTTATCTTATGCAGCCCAATTAAAGGCGTCGAAACAGTTCATTCTGCAGCATGACGACTATCTGGTAGTATCCCACATCTCTCCGGACGGAGATGCAGCCAGCTCAACGTCTGCGGTAGGCTGGCTGCTCCATTCCCTGGGCAAAAAAACTTCATTATGTTCAATGAAGGCAGTTTGCCGGCGAAGTTCGATTTTTTATGGGGTTATACCGAGGTGCGGAATTATTCGACTCATGTGCCTGCACGCAAGTACAAGCATGTAATCTCGGTGGACTGCGCCGATTTTTCGCGGATCGGGCAGGTCAGCGAATGCTTTGACGATGATGCGGAGCTTTTGAACATCGACCATCATCCCACCAACGACGGCTTCGGCACGGTACAGCTTATTCAACCGGACGCCGCCGCCACCGTGGAAATCTTGTATGATTTAGCGCATGAGCTGGAAGTCGAGCTTTCACCTGAGCTTAGCACAAGCTTGTACACGGGTCTGCTCACAGATACAGGCGGTTTCCGGTATTCCAACACAACGGCCAAGGTCATGGCGATCGCCTCGGAGCTGCTCGCCGAAGGAGTGCAGGGTAGCTCGATCGCCGAAACCGTGCTTGAGAAACTGACCTTCGGCCAAGTGTCCATGATCCGCAAAGCACTCGCTACTCTATCGTTGGATGAGTCGGGCGAAATTGCGTGGATCTGCGTTTCCACTCAGGATATCGCCGAAACCGGGGTTTCCAACGAAGATTTGGACGGGCTGGTCAATTATCCACGGAATATCGAAGGCGTGGAAGTCGGTCTGCTGTTCAAGCAGAGGGACGACAGGACGGTTAAAGTCAGCCTTCGTTCAGCGGGTAAAGTCGATGTGGCGCAGATCGCGAAATCGCTGGGCGGCGGCGGCCATGTGAAAGCGGCTGGCTGCACGCTTACGGGAACTCTCGAAGAGGCGGTCCGCAAGATGGTACAGGAAGTAGGGAAGTCGCTGCATGAAGCCGGAGCTTGAGGGAGTGCTGCCCGTTTGGAAGCCCAAAGGCTTCACGTCCCACGATGTAGTTGCCAAAGTAAGAGGAATTACCCGCAACAAAAGGATTGGACATACGGGAACACTGGATCCGCAGGTGACCGGTGTCCTTCCTTTGTGTATCGGCCGCGCTACGCGTCTGGTAGAATATATTCAGGAGCTGCCGAAAGAGTACGAGGCTCGTATGATTATAGGACTGGCTACAGACACCGAAGACATGACAGGAACGGTCATTTCGGAAGTGGACCGCGCCGATGTATCAGCGGAGCGGTTATCCGAAACACTTGGTTCTTTCACCGGGGACATTGAGCAGGTGCCTCCTATGTATTCCGCAGTCAAAGTGGACGGCAAGAGGCTGTACGAGCTTGCGAGGCAGGGCGAACAGGTGGAACGCAAATCACGGACAGTGACCATTCATGAAATCGAACTGCTCGAAGCCAATCTGGACAAGGCGCATCCGGAAATCCGTTTTCGGGTATGCTGCTCCAAAGGCACTTATATTCGCACCTTGTGTACGGACATCGGCAAGATGCTCGGATACCCCGCGGTGATGGCTGACTTGGTCCGCACATCGACAGGTTCGATCACCCGGCGGCAGTGCTTGACCTTTGAGCGGATCGAGGAGCTTCAGCAGTCAGGAAAACTGCAGGATGAACTGATTCCGATGGACATCGCGATCCGGCATCTGCCCAGGATTCAGTTGACAGAAACGCAAAGCGTTCATGCTCTGCACGGCCGCAAGGTTATGAATGTGACGAGGCCGGAAGCGCGTGCATCTGATGTTGCACAAGCCCAATCCGCCGGTTCCGGGCGGACTTCCACAATGAACGCCAGAGTATATACGCATGAGAACAAGTTTATTGGTGTTTTTTGAATGGAACTCCGAACTACAAACACTGCAGCCTAATAAAGTTTTCTTGTGAAACAGATAGGCTGCTTGATTAAGAATTGCAGGTGAACGTTAATCATGCAGGTTATCCATATGGCATACCCCCCGGCAGCTTCCGTATTGGAGCATGTTCCGGCTTCCCAGGTGATGGCGATCGGAGATTTCGACGGAGTACACCTTGGACATCAACAGGTGATTCGCACCGCTTTGGATCGTGCACGTCAGCTTGGAGTTCCCGCCTCAATCATGACGTTCGATCCGCATCCAAGGACCGTACTTGGCCAGGATCGGTACCAGCAGGGGCTCACTCCTCTGGAAGACAAACTGTCTATCTTTAAATCTCTCGGTGTGGATTATAGTTACGTTGTCGCTTTCAACGAGAAACTGATGAGGGTTTCACCGCAGAAATTCGTGCAGGAGGTCATGGTTCCTCTTCATGTGAGAACAGCCGTAATCGGATTCGATTTCACCTTTGGCTACAAAGGGGAGGGAAAAGCCGATACGATGGAGCGCTTGGCGTCGGGACTGTTCGAGGTGGAAATCGTTCGGCCTTATCAGATCGCGGACCGCAAAGTGAGTTCAACCTCTATACGTTCTTTTCTGGAAGAAGGCCATGTGGAGCTCGCGCAAGCTATATGGGCCGTCCTTATCAATTATCGGGCATTGTAGTGACCGGAGACCGCAGAGGCAGAACGATCGGTTTTCCGACCGCCAACATGCAGCCCGGCGAGGGGTACGTCACACCTGCAAATGGCGTATACGCCGTACGGGCTGCGGTCGACGGAGCACGCTATAATGCAGTGATGAACATCGGCTTCAAACCGACTTTCGGCGGCGGGCTGCACCGTACTTACGAGGTCCATCTGTTTGATTTTGAGGGGGATATGTACGGTAAAATGCTGACGGTCGAATTGGTTTCTCATCTTCGCAAAGAGCAGAAATTTCATTCCGTCGACGAGCTGGTCGCCCAAATCCGGCGGGATGCGGAGCAGGCCCGACAGATTCTTGCCGGAAACTGAAATGGCATTTACTTTTCTACCGGATGTATGATATACTATTTTTTCGTTGTCAGTGGAGCTTTCCGCTGTTCGACAGAACCTCGGCATGGATTGTAGCTATCACCGGCTTACTCTGGCTGAAGGGGATTTTCAGGGATCAAAAAAAATTCAGGAGGTGACTGGGATGTCATTGACACAGGAACGTAAAAAATCAGTTGATCGAAGAGCATAAGGTACACGATACGGATACTGGCTCTCCGGAAGTACAAGTGGCTATCCTTTCGGAGAACATCGTTAACTTGACTAACCACTTGAAAGAGCACAAGAAGGATCATCATTCCCGCCGTGGTCTTTTGAAGATGGTAGGTCAACGCCGTAAGCTGCTTGCGTATTTGAAGAACAAAGACGTTAAGCGTTACAGCGCGTTAATTGAAAAGCTTGGTCTGCGCAGATAAATCAGATGCTAAAGGCAACCATGTTGTATGTTGGTGCAGGTCCCGAACCGGGCCAGGCATCTACAGCTGGTTGCTTTTTTTCCTGTTATGAAAGAAAAAATGGAATGCAGGGTTAATTAATCCGCAAAAGAAGGAAATACTGTCTATTATGCAGAATATGTCTTTAGATGGACGACGCAAGCCGCTTACTTTCCATGGTTAAGAAAGTGCCGCCGTCCGGGCTCTATACTTAATGCCCTTAATCATCCGGACAATTGGCGCGGACTTTGGCAGACGGCACCGGCCGGTTACCCTTGAGACGGGAGATAAGTGTGAGAATTTATTTTTATAATTAAGCTCGTCTGCAGCTATAGCTTTTATCAGCATGCTACTAGGAGGTACATATGGAGAAAAGAGTGCAAATGGAATTGGGAGGCCGCCCGCTCATTCTGGAAACGGGGCGCCTGGCCAAGCAGGCTAACGGTGCGGTGATGGCCAAATACGGGGACACCGCGGTATTATGTACGGTAACCGCTTCATCCGAGCCAAAGGATCTGGATTTCTTCCCGCTCACCGTAAATTACGAGGAAAGATTGTATTCCGTTGGGAAAATCCCGGGCGGATTCATTAAAAGAGAAGGCAGACCCAGCGAAAAAAAAGCGATTCTCGCCAGCCGTCTCACCGACCGCCCGATTCGCCCGCTGTTCCCGGAAGGCTTCCGCAACGACGTTCAGGTCGTTGCCATGGTCATGAGCGTAGACCAGGAATGTCCTCCCGAAATCACCGCCATGATCGGCGTATCGGCCGCGTTAAGCATTTCCGACGTTCCGTTTGACGGACCTGTAGGCGGCGTCATTGTAGGCCGTGTCGACGGGCAATTCGTAATTAATCCGACCACAGTCCAAGCTGAAGCGAGCGACATCCACCTGGTAGTGGCAGGGACAAAGGATGCCATCATGATGGTGGAAGCGGGCGCAAAGGAAGTCCCCGAAGAAGTGATGCTGGAAGCGATCATGTTCGGGCACGACGAAATCCGCAAAATCGTCGCGGTTCAGGAGGAGTTTGTCCATGAAGCCGGCAGACCGAAGATGGAAGTAAGGCTGCATGAAGTCGACGCCGATGTCAACCGCGAAGTGCGCGGCTTTGCAGCGGCCAGGCTGCAGGAAGCCGTCAGCATCGCCGAGAAGCAGGCGCGCGCCGAAGCGATTGACGCCATCAACTCCGAAGCGGTCGAGCATTTTACGGCAGTCTATGCCGAGGAGCCCGAGAAGCTTAAGGACGTTAAAGAAGCTCTGTACGATATTGTTAAAGACGAAGTCCGCCGTCTGATTACAGTGGACAAAGTGAGACCGGACGGAAGGAAGATTGACGAAATCCGCCCTATCGAATGCGATATTAACCTGCTGCCGCGCACTCACGGCTCCGGATTGTTTACGCGCGGACAGACCCAGGCTCTGAGCGTCTGTACCCTAGGCGCGCTTGGCGACGTGCAAATCCTCGACGGTCTCGATCTGGAAGAAACCAAGCGCTTTATGCATCATTACAACTTTCCTCCGTTCAGCGTCGGGGAAGCGAGACCGCTCCGCCCGCCGGGCCGCCGCGAAATCGGCCATGGCGCGTTGGGGGAAAGAGCGCTCGAGCCGGTGATTCCGTCCGAAACCGATTTTCCTTATACGATCCGCCTTGTTTCCGAGGTTCTTGAGTCCAACGGTTCCACTTCGCAGGCCAGCATCTGTGCCAGCACTCTGGCGATGATGGATGCGGGCGTTCCGATTAAGGCTCCGGTTGCGGGAATCGCGATGGGCCTGATCAAAGAAGGCGAGCATTATACGATTTTAAGCGACATTCAAGGGATGGAAGACCATCTCGGGGATATGGACTTTAAAGTGGCAGGTACCGCGGAAGGGGTTACCGCCCTGCAGATGGATATCAAAATCGACGGCATTAACAGGGATATTCTGGCTCAGTCTCTGGCCCAGGCCAAAGAAGGCAGAATGTTCATCCTTAACAAAATGCTCAGCCGCATCCAGGAACCGAAATCCGCGCTTTCACCTTATGCGCCGAAGATTCTGACCATGCACATCAATCCCGACAAAATCCGCGAAGTCATTGGCGCAGGCGGTAAAATTATCAATAAGATCATTGAGGAAACCGGAGTAAAGATCGACATCGAGCAGGACGGCCGCGTTTTCATCGCTTCTTCCAACGCTGAAATGAACGAGAAAGCGAAATCGATCATCGAAGGCATCGTGAAGGAAGTGGTAGTAGGCGAGACTTACCTGGGTACGGTCAAGCGTGTCGAGAAATTTGGCGCTTTCGTGGAAATTTTGCCGGGTAAAGAAGGACTGGTCCACATTTCCCAGCTGTCCACCGAACGTGTAGCCAAAGTGGAAGACGTCGTAGCTGTAGGGGATACGATCACAGTAAAAGTAACGGAGATTGACCAGCAGGGCAGAGTTAACCTTTCCCGCAAGGCCGCTCTTGCTCCCCAAGTTCCGGCTCAATAAAATAAAACACTGAAAGAGACAGAGAAATCTGTTTCTTTTTTTAATGCAATAATAAGGCAATTGGCTCCGGAGCTTTGCTTCACTTTGTGAAGCGGGGTGTCAGGAGCTTTTTTTATGGTCTAAACTTGTCCTTTCCCTCATATGTATCGTTAACGATTGCGGTTAGGGAGGTAACCATGAAATACTCGAAGTTATGGGGGCTAGCGTTGTCTTCGGCGGCCCTGCTGGCGGCACTCAATCAATCGCCCAGCATGCAGAGCTTCATCGGCCATATTAAAAAAAACAAACCGAGCACGCCGTGTTGTCCGAACCGTTCCAGATCGACGCGGCCGCAGTAACCTTTGCCCAAAACGCAAGAACGAAAGTGGACGAGCAGAAGCTTTTGCAACAAATCAAGGAGGAAGCTTCAAAAAAGGAAAATCCCGGCTGTTGACGCGAGGATCGACCGGGTATGGAAAGCGATCCCTGGTTACAACGGATTGGAAGTGGATGTGGAAAAGACATGGAAGCTCGCTATGCAGAAGCCTGCCGCGGAACCTATCACTTATATCATGAAGGAAGTTCCCCCGTCCATTGTTTTGAAGGATCTTGGGGCGCAGCCGGTCTATCGGGCAAATCCCGAGAAGAAAATAGCTTCCATTATGATAAATGTGGCCTGGGGCAATGAATACCTGCCATCGATTTTAAAAAACGCTGGAAGAAGAGAACGTGCGATGCACTTTCTTTTTTTTGGACGGAAGCTGGTTAAGCCAAAATAAAGAGATGGCGCTGGAAATCGCGAAGCGGGGGCACGAGCTTTCCAACCACGCCTATTCCCATAAAAAACATGAGCCGAATCAGCAGGGAGAGGGCGGTGCAGGAAATATTAAAAAACCGAGAAGCTGCTCACCGGGTTGGGAGTGAGGAATACGCTGTTCGCACCGCCATCGGGCGACTTTAATGAGGAGACGGTGCAGATCGCCCACGAGTTGAAGCTGACGACGGTCTTGTGGACCGTTGACACGGTGGACTGGAAGCATCCCAGCCCGGACTCCATAGTGCAGAAGATATCCAGGCAGACCGAGCCGGGAGCACTGATCTTGATGCATCCGACGGATTCCGCAAGCGCCGCCTTAAAAGATGATCCGTACGATCAAGCAAAAAAGGGCTTGCTTTGGGTACCGTAAGCGAGGCGCTCTCATCCGACAGGATTCCCGCAGTTGAGACAACGAACGCTTTTTTGATATTATACATAAGAATCGAATTTCGTGGAATTTCATCGTTTTTTTTGCGGAGTCGCTTTGAAAATAGACTTGAGGAGGAACCTTGTTGATCAAATATGAACTATCCAACGGGTTAAGGGTTATCATGGAACCTATTCCGACATGCCGTTCGGTGTCGTTTGGAATCTGGGTGAAAACGGGCTCCAGAAATGAGCATGCCGCACAGAACGGAATCTCTCATTTTATCGAGCATATGCTATTTAAAGGGACGGAAGCTATTCGGCTAAAGATATCGCGGAGGTATTCGACGGCATCGGAGGTAATGTCAATGCGTTCACGTCTAAAGAATATACATGTTATTACTGCAAGGTGCTGGACGAGCATCTGCCGATTGCCGTGGATGTGCTAGCGGATATGTTTTTCAACAGCCGGCTGGACGCGGAGGATTTGGAAAAAAGAGCGCAACGTGATATTGGAAGAAATTTCGATGTATGAGGACACTCCGGACGACCTGGTGCACGACCTGCTCTCCAAAGCGGCTTACGGCCAGCATTCCCTGGGATATTCCATTTTGGGGACGGAACCGGTTCTGAATTCTTTCGGTCCTGAGGACTGCGCAGGTATATGAGCGGGCATTATACCGTGGATACCACAGTGATCGCGATTGCGGGGAATATCGATGACAGCGTGAAGGAATTGATCGAGCGGCATTTCAGCGGTTTTCAAGTGAAGGGGGAGCCTTCCCTGCTGGAAGAGCCCGAGTTTCTGAGCGAGCTGGAGTTCCACTCCAAGAAGACGGAGCAGAATCATATTTGCTTGTCTTTGCCGGGTCTTTCACTTAAGGACGACAACTTGTATGCCATGATACTGTTTAACAATATCGTCGGCGGCGGAATGAGCTCAAGGCTATTCCAGGAAATCAGGGAGAAACGGGGTCTCGCGTACTCGGTGTATTCCTATCATTCTTCCCATCTGGACAGCGGTTTGTTTACGATCTATACAGGCACGGCTCCCAAGCAGACAGAGGAGGTGCTGAAGGTAACGATGGAGATGCTCCAGGAGATTATCGCCAAAGGGATCACCGACGCGGAATTAAAGAAAGGGAAAGAGCAACTGAAAGGCAGCTTGATCCTGAGTCTCGAAAGCACCGGCAGCCGGATGAACCGTATAGGCAAAAAAATGAGCTGATGTTAGGAAAGCACTTTACGCTGGACGAACTCATTGCGCGGATCGAGAGAGTGCAGATGGAGCATATCCGGGAGATGACGAACAAGCTGTTCTCGCAGCCGTTCGCAGCGGCGATGGTCGGCCAATCCGACAAAGCGATTGCGGATTTCAGGAGGGATCAGCTTGTCGTATCCGGTTCGAATTAAACGGCTTCCAGGCAATGAGGATGTGCCTCTGCCGCGTAAAATGTCCGAGGCGGCCAGCGGATTTGACATCCATGCTGCCGTAACGGAGCCGGTGACTCTTGAGCCCGGCCAAAGAAGATTGATTCCAGCGGGATTTGCGATGAGCATGCCCCCGCAGCTGGAAGCGCAGATCCGGCCGAGAAGCGGACTTGCGCTAAAGCATGGAATCACGTGCCTGAATACGCCGGGTACGATCGATTCGGACTACAGAGGAGAAGTTAAGGTGCTTTTGGTAAACCTGGGCCAGGAGCCCTTTACAATCAGCCGCAACGAGCGCATCGCCCAGATGGTGTTCGCCGTGGTTCCCGCCGTTGAACTCAGCGAGGCGGAGGAATTGACGGATACGGAGAGAGGCGCCGGAGGATTTGGACATACAGGCAGGCAGTAATAAAGAAGATCATACGACCGATCGCCGTTTGCAGGACGGTGCCCGGTCTTTTTTTTACATAAAAGAAATTTAGTGAGCCGGGATGTAACCTTAGCTGTAACCTCGCCTTGGGCGGCTGCATAGGATAACTGTACGCGTTGACGATGACGATCTTACTCGAACGGTGATAACGGCCTCGGGAAAGGAGTACAGAATTTTATGCTTACCGAAGTTCATGTGGCGTTCATTGGCGGGGACGCCAGGCAGCTGGAAGTGATACAAAAAAAATTTTCGGAGCTGGACGCTTCCATTTCGCTGATCGGATTCGACAATCTGCAGAACCAGTATACGGGTACCACCAAAACGAAACTGACGGCGGAGGTTCTATCCCGCATGGACGCCGTATTTCTGCCGGCTGTCGGGACGGATGATGAAGCAGAGTCGATTCGATTTTTTTTCGCAAGAGGAAATCATTCTGACGGAGGAGCTTATCCAGTCGCTTCCCAAGCATGCCAAGGTATATACCGATGGCGAAGCTTATTTAAAGAGGCTCTGCGCCGAGACTGCCATCGAGCTGGTCGAACTTTTTGACCGGGACGACGTGGCCATCTACAACTCCATTCCTACAGCGGAAGGCGCCATTATGATGGCGATCCAGAACACGGATATAACGATACACGGTTCACAATGTATGGTGCTCGGATTTGGCCGGACAGGAATTACGATGGCTCGCGCGCTGTTGGGGCTTGGGGCCAACGTAAAGGTTGGACTGCGGAAACCGGAGGATTACGCACGCGCCTGGGAGATGGGTTTTAAGCCGTTTTATACGAAAAAATCTGTACGAGAACGTGTCCAATATTGACTTGCTTTTTTAATACGATTCCGACTATGATAGTCACAGCACAGATTATTACCAATATTCCACACCGCGCCGTGATCATAGATTTGGCCTCCAAGCCAGGCGGAACGGACTTCCGTTTTGCGAGAAGAGAGGCGTCAAAGCTATTCTCGCGCCCGGTCTACCCGGCATCGTCGCACCCAAAAGCGCTGGACGTATTATAGCCAATACGTTAAGTCAACTGGTTCTCGAAGATGTGAAGAAGGGGAGAAATGTGGAATGAATTGGCAGGGAAGAACTGTAGGCTATGCTTTAACCGGATCGCACTGCACCTTGGAGGAAGTCATGCCGCAAATCCAGAGATTTGTGGATGCGGGGGCCAAAGTAGTGCCTATCATCTCGAACACCGTCATGACGACGGACACCCGTTTCGGCAAAGCTGCCGATTGGCAGAAACAGCTGAAGGATATAACCGGGAACGACATTATTGCCTCAATAGTGGACGCAGAACCGCTGGGTCCCTCCAAGCTGCTTGATGTTATGGTCATTGCGCCGTGCACAGGCAACACAACCTCCAAATTGGCCAATGCCATGACGGAAAGTCCCGTCCTGATGGCCGCCAAGGCTCAGCTGCGGAATGGAAGGCCTTTGGTGCTCGCGATTTCAACGAATGACGGTCTGGGATTGAATTCCATGAATATTGCGAAGCTGCTTATTACGAAGAACATTTATTTTGTTCCTTTCGGCCAAGACGCGCCTGCGGCTAAGCCCAACTCGCTGGTCGCACGAATGGATCTGGTCGTGGAAACTTGTGAAGCGGCGCTTGAGGCAATCAGCTTCAGCCTGTGTTAATTGAAAGGTTCCAATATTAAAGGGCTTCCCGTACCGGCATTATTTTTTTCACATATCACCTTGCCAGAGACAGCTTCTATAATGGCGCCCGGGAGAAAACGCTGCAGCGTCCCTCGCGTTCTTGTAGGAGCTTTCTGCAAATATACTTAGATCAAGCTACCGAATTTTTTTCAGAATAAGGGGAGAGGCCATCGTGTCCGATCAAAAATTGTTTAACGTTGCAGTTGTCGGAGCAACCGGCGCAGTAGGGGAACAAATCATCCGTCTCCTGGAGGAAAGGAATTTTCCGATCCAGCAGCTTAAGCTTCTATCTTCCGCCAGATCCGCGGGTACGAAGATTCCTTTTAAAGGCAAGGATATCGTAGTGGAAGAAGCTGCGGCGGACAGTTTCAAGGGAATAGACATCGCCCTCTTCAGCGCAGGGGGCTCTGTCAGCCAAGAGCTTGCTCCGCATGCGGTTTCACACGGTGCGGTGTGCATTGATAACACGAACGCGTTCCGCATGGATCCGGAAACTCCGCTGATTGTGCCGGAAGTCAATATCGACAAAATTAACGAACATAAGGGCATTATAGCCAATCCGAACTGCTCCACCATTCAAATGGTTGCCGCGTTAAAGCCTCTTTACGACCGCTTTGGCATTTCCAAAATCATCGTGTCCACTTACCAGGCCGTATCCGGAGCCGGAACCAAGGCGATCGAGGAGCTGAAAAGACAATCCAGAGCAGTCCTCGACGGTACCGAGGTCGATCCTCAAATCCTGCCGGTCGGCTCTCTGACGGTGAAGCACCAAATCGCTTTCAACGCGATTCCCCAGATCGACAAGTTCCAGGATAACGGCTTTACGTTGGAAGAGATGAAGATGATCCGTGAAACGAAGAAGATCATGGGGGACGACAATATCCAGGTCACCGCTACCTGCGTAAGAATTCCTGTAGTATACGGACATTCGGAATCGGTGTATGTGGAATTGAATGAAGATTTTGACCTGGAGGAAGTGAAACGGCTGCTTGCCGAGGCCCCGGGAATCGTCCTGCAGGATAACCCTCAGGAGCAGGTATATCCGCTCGCTGCGGAAGCGGCAGGCAAGAATGACACGTTCGTCGGGCGTCTGCGCCGCGATTTGAACAATCCGCGTGCGCTGAACATGTGGATCGTATCCGACAATTTATTAAAAGGCGCTGCATGGAACGCTGTGCAGATCGCCGAATATATTGCACTAGAGCAGTAATTTCATACAGAAGATTCTCGGGAAAGGTTGCCGGCAGCGGGAGCTTTTTTTTCGGAGCACCAGCTTACTAAAAGCAATAAGGGAGGAACAAAGTGTGCGCATCTTGGTGCAAAAAAAATTTGGAGGCACCTCCCTTTCCACTGCCAAAGCCAGAGAACACGTCATCGAACATATTTCAGACGCCCTTAAACATGAATATAAACTTGTCGTCGTCGTATCGGCTATGGGAAGAAAAGGTGAGCCCTATGCAACGGATACACTGCTTGACCTGATCGCAAACAATGGAAACAGTCTGCCTGCAAGAGAAAAGGATATGCTTCTTGGCTGCGGTGAGACGATTTCCGCCGCGGTGTTGTGCAGCCAATTGAACTCCCGTTCGATCCCTGCGGTAGCTTTTACGGGAGCCCAGGCGGGGATCTTTACCAACGATAGTTTTGGCGCCGCTCAGATCCAGTCCATTCAGCCGGGCCGGATTGAAGAAGAGCTGGAGCGGGGAAACGTCGTTGTCGTAACCGGTTTTCAGGGAATAACCAACGGTAATGACTTGACTACGCTGGGACGCGGAGGAAGCGATACGTCCGCAACGGCTTTAGGAGCTGCGCTGAAGGCCGAGATGGTGGAAATCTTCACGGACGTTGACGGGATTCTGACAGCGGATCCTCGTATCGTCGAAGACGCCAAGCCTTTGTCCCATGTTTCTTTTGCCGAGATTTGCAACATGGCGCATTCCGGAGCCAAAGTGATCCACCCCAGAGCAGTGGAAATCGCCATGCTGGCGAATGTCCCCGTGCGCGTAAGGTCCACTTTTTTTCCAAAGGCGAAGGAACTTGGTCACTCATACCGATGCGCTCGGAAGAGGCAGCGGGGAGATCCAGGACCGTTTTGTCACCGGGATCGCCCATTATGCCCATGTGACGCAGGTGCGGGTGACCGCGGAGCCGGACCAATACGACCTGCAGCTGCAAGTGTTTAAAGCGATGGCCCAGAACAGGATCAGCGTGGATTTCATAAATGTCAATCCTTCCGGTGTCGTCTACACCGTATTCGACCATGAATCGGAGCGCGCGGTTGGCATTTTGAGAGAACTGGGCTTTCAGCCTGAGACGCTGGAGCATTGCGCCAAAGTTTCCGTCATTGGAGGCGGGATGAACGGTGTTCCCGGCATTATGGCCGGATAGTGGAGTCGCTCACGGAAGAGGGAATCTCTATCTTCAATCGGCGGACTCGAATACGACCATATGGGTATTGGTCCATGAAGACGACATGGTCAAGGCGGTCAGAGCGCTGCATAAGCAGTTTAATCTGAGCAAGTAACGTCCTGCAGCGATATGAAAAAAAAGCAAGCATTAGGAGGATAAGCAATGGATTTCGGAAGAATAGTTACAGCAATGGTGACCCCTTTTGACGAAAACTTGCAGATTAACTGGGAACAATACAGAGCCATTATCGATTATTTGGTCGAAGAGCAGGCCAGCGATGCGCTTGTAATCTGCGGTACAACCGGCGAATCGCCCACTCTGTCCGACGAAGAGAAGCTTCAGTGTTTCGAGGAAGCGGTCAAACATGCCGCCGGAAGATGCAAAATCATTGCCGGCACAGGAAGCAACAATACGGCGCATTCCATTCACCTTTCGCAAGCTGCGGAAAAGCTCGGCGTGGACGGGCTATTATTGGTGGCGCCTTATTATAACCGTCCGACGCAGGAGGGCTTGTACCGGCATTTCAAAACCGTTGCGGAGTCCGTTTCACTGCCCGTTATGCTGTACAACGTCCCTGGCAGGACGGCTTCCAACATCAGCTCGGAAACCGTGTTAAGATTGGCGCAAATTGCCAATGTCGTGTCGGTTAAAGAAGCGAGCGGGGACCTGGGCCAGATGACGGAGATTATTGCCGGCGCGCCGGAAGGGTTTCTGCTGTACAGCGGAGACGATTCGTTGACGCTGCCTGTGCTTGCGATCGGGGGACACGGCGTTGTCAGTGTCACCAGCCACGTCATCGGACGAGAAATGAAACAGATGATGGATGCTTTTACTTCCGGCAGAGTGGCGGAGGCGGCACAACTGAACGGGCGTCTGCTTCCGGTGTTCAAAGGGATGTTCGCGTTCCCGAGCCCGGCGCCGATCAAATACGCCCTGTCGTTAAAAGGACAGAATGCGGGGGGCGTGCGCCTGCCCCTGGTAGGTGCGACGGAACAGGAAGCCGAGTTCATCCGCGGCTTGCTTTAGCACTAAGCTGATATGATGTCACATCGCTTTGTTATGCAGGAGTTTAGAAGGCAATGCCCTCGGACGCAATTACCGATGCTCATATGGCATCGGTTTTCTTTTTTTTGGGAATATTATTATCTACGTTCATGGTTTGAGTGTCGGCATTGATTTGCACCTTTGATTCCGGGGTAACTTGTAATTGGTGTTTTTTTTTCATGTATAATGATGGCAAGTGACTAGTGCGGTATCTCATTGGTTTAGTTCATAAGGAGATCGTCGTCAATTTAATTAAGGAGGAATAGTTTTGTCAAAGAAGAATATAGAGAAAGTTACGATCTTTGCCCTTGGCGGCGTGGGTGAGATCGGTAAAAAAATATGTATGTGATTCAATATGCTAATGATATCGTTGTCGTGGATAGCGGGTTGAAATTTCCTGAGGAGGATATGCTGGGGATTGACATCGTAATCCCAGATATTTCCTATCTAACGGAGAATCGTGATAAAGTAAGGGGAATCCTCATCACACACGGTCATGAGGACCACATCGGCGGCTTGCCTTATGTGTTAAAATCGCTGAACGTTCCGGTGTACGGCACCAAGCTGACTTTAGGCTCATCGAGACCAAGCTGAAGGAAGCCAACCTGCTGGGAGAAACTAAGCGGATACTCATTAACGCTGATTCGGAAATCAAGCTTGGAACGATTACAGCGACATTTTTTTAAGACGAACCACAGTATCCCCGATTCGGTGGGAGTCTGCCTGGAAACACCGGAAGGAAACATCGTTCATACGGGGGACTTCAAATTCGACCAGACTCCGGTAAACGAGCAATATGCAGACCTTCACCGGATGGCGGAAATCGGTAAAAAAAGGCGTTTTGGCTCTGCTGTCTGACAGCACGAATGCGGAGCGTGCCGGACATACAGGATCTGAACGCGGCGTTGGGGTCGAGATAGAGAATGTATTCCGTAAAGCTAAACAACGCGTTATTATAGCCACATTCGCTTCCAACATTCACAGGATTCAGCAGGTTATCGACGCTTGTGTAGCGACACGCAGGAAGCTGACCGTTATCGGAAGAAGCATGGTTAACGTGGTCGGCATCGCTTCGGAATTGGGTTATTTGAACATTCCGGACGGTATGCTGGTGGAGCCCGAGGAAGTCAATCGAATGGCGGCGGACCGCGTGGCAATACTGTCTACAGGAAGCCAGGGCGAACCTATGTCCGCGCTGACCCGGATGGCCCGCTCTACACACCGTAAGGTGGATATTCTGCCCGGCGACACCGTAATTATTGCGGCAACCCCGATTCCGGGAAATGAGCGGTATGTCGGACGTACGGTGGATGAATTGATGAGAATCGGCGCCAATGTAATCTATGGCCCAGGCTCGATCACAGGTGTTCACGTATCAGGGCACGGAAGCAGGAAGAGCTGAAACTGATGCTGAACATCATGAAGCCAAAGTTTTTCATCCCGATCCACGGGGAATACCGTATGCTGCGAATGCACGCGCTGCTGGCTGAATCCGTCGCGTTGCCAAAGAGGATATTTTCATCCTTGATAACGGCGACACTGTAGAAATCCAGGGAGGAGCGGCCCGCAAAGGCGCCAAGGTACAGGCAGGCAATGTCTTGATCGACGGATTGGGCGTCGGCGACGTAGGGAATATTGTTCTGCGCGACAGGAAGCTGCTTTCCCAGGACGGAATCCTGGTTGTCGTAGTGACTTTGAGCAAGCAGGACGGTACGATTCTCTCCGGGCCTGATATTATTTCGAGAGGGTTCGTCTATGTCCGGGAATCCGAAGGGCTGCTGGATGAAGCGAACCGGATCGTGACCGGCACGTTAAACAAGCTGATGAGCGAGAATGTCAATGAATGGGCATCGCTGAAAACTCATGTGAAAGATGCACTTGGACGTTTCCTATATGAACAAACCAGAAGAAGGCCGATGATCCTGCCCATTATTATGGAAGTATAAACCAATAGCTTAGTCACTTAAGCAAGAAGAGCTTTTTTTTCGGCAACGCCGGAAGGGCTCTTTTGAACGTTAAAGAAAGTTCGCTAATCGGCATATGCTTCGAAGGTTTGCTTCACTTTTGGGGGAGTCGTCCGGGGATTATTTTCCGCTTCCCATTCCATACTAAGACGGATGATTAAACTGAGCATTTGCAAAAAACAGGAGGCGCTTATGAACGAACATACACAAAGGCCCGTTTCCGGGCCGAACCCGGGCCCCGGCCTATCCCCGGCCCGAACCCGGGCATCGTACCTAATCCAGGGCAGAATCCGCAGCTCAATCCGCCGTTTATGCCGGGCAATGATCCGTCCCGCCAGGAAGAAGACATTAGACGCAATCCGGTCCTGGACAATATCCAACAGTTGGGGCAGACACAGACGCCGGCGGCAGAATCCAACATTTTCTGTTTGAACGTGATCGGCCAGGTGGAAGGGCATATCGTACTCCCTCCCCAAAACAAAACGACGAAGTACGAGCATCTGATCCCTCAGCTTGTAGCGATCGAGCAAAGTACTAGTATCGAGGGGCTTCTTATCACTTTAAACACGGTAGGCGGAGATGTTGAGGCCGGTCTGGCGATTGCCGAGATGATCTCTTCGCTGTCGAAGCCGACCGTTACGCTCGTTCTGGGCGGCGGTCACAGCATCGGCGTGCCGATAGCCGTTTCCTCGAATTATTCACTGATTGCCGAAACGGCGACGATGACCATCCATCCGATCCGTTTGAACGGGCTGATTATCGGAGTTCCACAGACATTTGAATATTTGGAAAAAAATGCAGGAAAGAGTGATCCGTTTCGTGACGAGCCACTCAAATGTTACGGAGGAAAAAAATTCAAGGAGCTTATGTTTAAAACCGGCGAGCTTACACGCGACATCGGTACGACGGTCATCGGCAAGGACGCAGTGAAGCATGGACTCATCGACAGCGTAGGCGGAGTAGGCGAAGCGATCGCAGCTTAAACCGGATGATTGACGAACGCCGGAAAGGTGTTGATGCGGGGGTCGTTCAATGATTTTTTGACACTCTGCTGCCGATGGACACAGTGTTGGATGGACTGGAGAATTCCGCCGTTTCTTACAGTGAGATCAACTATAACGGGGTAACGCTGCAGGTTGAGATGATCAGCCTCAGCAGGCGAGAATTGTACGTGTGCTGAGCATGGATCCGAAGCATTTTTTTGGACGGACGTCTGGCTCCCGGCAGCATGATTGAATTTTATCCTTAACGAAGACAAGGCCCAGGCACCTATCATGGTCACCGTCGATATGGTATAATCATACATCGGGGGTGATTCTGCTTGGCCAAAAGCAGGAAAAAAAGCTAAATCTCTGCAATCGTATCTTAAATACGAGCTCTACGGTATCCTGATCTTGACCTTCTCCGTAATCGCTCTTTCCAGAAATGGCTCAGTCGCCCGCTCTCTTACGTATTTGTTTCGTTTCCTGATCGGCACCTGGGATTTTCTGATCCCGTTGATTTTTTATTTATATAGGCTTGTATGTCATGATTAAAAGGGCATGGCCCACTTTATGGTCGACAAGGAAAGTGGGGGCGCTGCTGTTTGTGCTCGGATTGCTTCTGATGAACATATCAGCCTGTTCGACCATTTGTACCTAACGGCGAGTTCACGGCGGGAATGATATGGAACGAAACGTGGCGCAGCATGATGAACGGCCTTCACCCTACGAACAAAGCGATGGATATTTTGACGCATGAAGTAGGCGGAGGTATGACCGGTGCGTTGCTGTACAGTGTGCTTTTTTTTCTTTTCGACACGGCCGGATCCAAATTAATCGAGTTTACTTTGTTTGCGATCGGGTTTCTTTTATTCACCGGCATTTCCTATGTGGAGGTCATGCATAAGATCCGCGGCCGATTTAATACGATGGGGTTGGGTATGCAGGAGCAGTGGAAGGGCTTTTCCAAGCTGCTCCGGCCTGCAAAAAACATCTGCTTCCAAGGCCAAAAAAGCTGCGAACCGCGAACCGCTTCCTCTGGATGAAGATGAATTCGACGAAGAACTGTACACGCCGGAACCGAAAGCCAAAAAAGAAATCCCCGATGTTCTTCGATCTGCTCAAACCAACTTCGAAGAAGAACAAGATGGACGATGTTCTGCCGGAATCAAACCACGATGAACGCGAATCGATGGAGGAAGAGACCGTCTTCCGCAGCGACAGTACGCCGCCCAAGATCGACATTCCTTCGGATGACGATGATTTTGTGCCGTTGATCCGCGATTTTCAAGAGCAGGTATTGAACGAGAAGCAGCCTGAACCGGAAGGAACGGAGCTGGCAGAGGATGATCAGCAGGAGGGGTTTCAAGAGCAGGTTCCACGGCCGAATCCAGCTCCTTACCAGCTGCCGTCGCTGCAATTGCTGTCCAAGCCCGGAGCCGGCAAAGGCGGCGAATTATCGGATTACAAGGCGAACGCCCGCAAGCTGGAAGCCACAATGGAAAGCTTCGGAGTACGCGCGAAGGTGCTTGAAGTGGTTAGAGGGCCGGCGGTAACACGCTACGAGATCCAACCTGACGTCGGTGTCAAAGTCAGCAGGATCGTAGGTTTGACGGACGATATCGCATTGGCTTTGGCTGCCAAGGATATCAGGATGGAAGCTCCGATCCCGGGAAAGTCCGCGATCGGGATTGAGGTGCCGAACTCCGAGGTTTCGGTTGTAACGATGAGGGAAGTGATGGAGACGAACGCTTTTCAGGATGCGGCATCCAAGCTCTCAATCACGTTGGGCCGGGATATTTCCGGCCAGCCCATTGTCGGCAACTTGGCCAGGATGCCCCACTTATTGGTGGCCGGAGCGACAGGATCCGGTAAATCCGTCTGCATTAACGGAATTATTACCAGCATTCTGTACAAAGCGAAGCCTGACGAAGTGAAGTTTCTAATGGTCGACCCCAAGATGGTGGAATTGAACGTTTACAACGGAATTCCTCATCTACTGGCTCCTGTAGTGACAGATCCTCGCCGCGCTTCGCTCGCGCTCAAGAAAATCGTTGTGGAGATGGAAAAGCGTTACGAGCTTTTCTCCAAGAGCGGCACCCGGAATATCGAAGGCTACAATGCGATTCTGAATGAAACCAAAGCTGAAGCTCCGCTCCCGTATTACGTCATTATTGTGGACGAGCTTGCCGATCTGATGATGGTTGCTGCGAACGACGTCGAAGATTCCATCTGCCGCCTGGCCCAAATGGCGCGCGCGGCGGGAATCCACTTGATCATCGCAACCCAGCGTCCTTCCGTGGATGTCATTACAGGGCTGATCAAAGCAAACATCCCTTCGAGGATCGCTTTCGGCGTGTCTTCGCAAGTGGACTCCCGGACGATCCTGGATATGGTCGGCGCCGAGAAGCTGTTGGGACGCGGAGATATGCTGTATTTGCCTGTCGGCGCATCCAAACCCGTCCGTGTGCAGGGCGCTTTCCTGTCCGACCAGGAAGTGGAAGCCGTCGTAAACTTCTGCAGAACGCAGGAACAGGCTCAATACCAGGAAGAGCTCGTTCCCCAGGTAGAAGAAACACAGGAGGCCGGCGAACAGTTTGAGGATGAGCTGTATGATCAAGCGGTGCAAATCGTTCTGGAAGCCAAGCAAGCTTCGGTGTCGCTGCTGCAGAGACGCATGCGGGTGGGCTACACGCGCGCGGCGAGGCTGATCGACTCCATGGAATCCAAAGGGGTGGTGGGCCCTTACGAGGGCAGCAAGCCGAGGGAAGTACTGGTTACCTTGGAACAATACCAGCAGCACAACCGTTTAAGCTCCTGAGTCAATTTATATGGCAGGCTCACAAAGCCAACCGCGACCGCAGCGCTTTTCGCCAATGGAAAGCGCTGCTGCCTTTGTACGGAATCTTTTTTGCATAGAAGCCATCCCCCTTTCTCATAATAAAGGCAAACAGGATGTAAGCACCAACTATGGAGAAAGGTTGATTACTCGCATGATAAAAAAGATATTTCTGGATCACGCTTCTCTTGGTTGCCTGCCTCACCGTAGGGATTGAGTTACAAAGAAGCGGCAGCGGTAAACAGGCGGAGGAGACGTTCAGCAAAACCGTAATCAGATACGGCGACACAGGCAAAGATGTCGTTGAGCTGCAGGGCAGATTGAAATTCCTCGGCTATTACAAAAGCGATGTAGACGGCGTGTTCGGTTACAATACTTTAAAATCGCTCAAATGGTTCCAAAGCAGCTTTGGGATGGATGTAGACGGAGTGCTGGGGGACAAAACCAAGCTTAAGCTGTGGCAGGCAACGCAGAGCTGGAGGCCGACAGAAGCCGATGTGCCTAAAGCAAACCGCGCATCGGGCGGCGGGGGCGGTGCGGATGCGGCGCCGTCCTCAATGACTTCTTCCAATCGTCTAGGGCTCTCGGAGCAGGATTTGAATGTTATGGCTAACGCAGTATACGGCGAAGCCAGAGGTGAGCCGTATGAGGGACAGGTCGCCGTTGCGGCGGTCATTCTGAACCGGGTCAATTCCTCGCAGTTTCCGAATACAGTCCACGGAGTTATTTTTTTCAGCCGGGGGCATTTACCGCGGTTGCGGACGGACAAATCTGGCTGACGCCTAACGACAGGGCGAAACAAGCGGTAAGGGACGCACTAAACGGCTGGGATCCGTCAAGCGGATGCCTGTATTATTTTAACCCGGAGACGGCTACCTCCAAATGGATCTGGTCGAGGCCTCAGGTCAAGACGATCGGGAAGCATATTTTTTTGCAGATAAACATACTTAAGTTACAAGGCAAACAGGAAGTAACCGGCTCGGTTGCTTCTTCTCTTTGTAAAGGAATATAATGGTATAAAGCTATCGACTAACGCGCAGGAAGGGAGACCGTCCCATTGAAAACCATTCAATTCGAGCGAGGTGCCTTGAACCAATTGCGGATTCATGTGCTGCCGACCGACCAATTTAAAACGTACGCGATTTCGATGTATATCGGGCAAACGTTGGACGAAAGCAAAGTGACGCCGACAGCGTTGATTCCTTTTGTCTTAAGGAGGGGCTCGTCCACATATCCGGATACTCGGCGGTTCCGCGAAAGGCTCGACGATCTCTATGGAGCGGGCTTCGGGTTCGACGTCTACAAGCGGGGAGATTACCAGATCGTTCAATTCCGCATGGACATTATCCAGGATGAATTTGTGAAGGAGTCGAATCCGCTTTTAAGGCAGGCGCTCGAATTTATGGGGCAGTGTGTGACGAAGCCGGCGCTTGAGAACGGACATTTTGTGGAGAAATACGTCTCTTCCGAGAAGACAACCGTCCAAAAAAACGGATCGAATCCATAGTCAATGACAAAATCCGTTACGCCGCCGAACGCTGCATAGAGGAAATGTGCAAGAATGAGCCCTACCGGTTGTACCCTTTGGGCCGGATTGATGACCTTGAGCCGATCACTCCCCAATCGTTGTCTGCCCAGTACAGAGATCTGCTGCAGAAAGCACCTCTGGATCTGTATGTCGTCGGCAACACGAGTTTGGAAGAAGTTCAGTCGATGATCGGGGAGATTATGGACCTCTCGGCTGGCGAGCAGAAAAACTATACGGTCAAAGCTTCCGCACCCGCGGACAAAGAGCCCAACATCGTCGTGGAAAGTCTGGACGTAAACCAGGGAAAACTCAATATGGGGCTTCGCACACCGATTACATACGGCAGCGACGAATATCCGGCGGCATTAATGTACAACGGCATTCTGGGCGGCTATCCCCATTCCAAGCTGTTTACCAACGTAAGGGAAAAGCACAGCCTGGCTTATTACGCTTCGTCCCGTTTTGACGGCCATAAAGGGATTTTGACGATTCAATCCGGCATTGAACTGGACAATTACGATAAAGCGACCGATATTATCAAAAAGCAGCTGGAGGCGATGGAAAGCGGACAATACAGCGAAACCGAGCTGAGCCAGACACGGGCCATGATCCGCAATCAGCTGAAAGAAATGCAGGATTCCGCATTTGAGATCATAGCGTACGATTTCAACTCCATACTATCGGGCAGAGAGCGCCCGGTCTCTGATCTGATCGAAGCCGTGGAACAGGCAACTTCTGACGATATCGCCAAAGCGGCCCGGAAGACCAAGCTCGATACGATCTATTTCCTTCGGGACCGGAAAGGAGAATAGCCGATGCAAGCCATTCCTTATCCTAATTTGAAAGAAACGCTGTATTTCGAAGAGCTGGACAACGGGCTCAAAGTATACGTGCTGCCTAAAGCCGGCTTTGAAAAAAAACTTACGCGACCTTCTCGACCAATTACGGCTCCGTCGATAACCATTTTCAAGTCGAAGGCCAACAGCCGCTGCAGGTTCCGGACGGGATCGCCCATTTTTTTTGGAGCACAAAATGTTCGAGGAGCCGACAGGCGACGTTTTTTTGCCACATTTTCCGCACAAGGAGCGTCAGCCAACGCCTTCACTAGCTTTGACCGGACCGCATACCTTTTTTTTCGGCTACGGAACAGATTGAGGCTAATTTGACCACCCTGCTTAATTTTGTGCAGAACCCTTATTTCACCGATGAGAATGTGGAGAAGGAAAAAAGGGATCATCGGCCAGGAAATTAAAATGTACCAGGACCAGCCGGACTGGCGGGTTTATTTCGGATTAATCGAGGCGATGTTCAAAAAACCATCCGGTTCATATCGATATTGCCGGCACGGTGGAGTCCATATCCAAAATTACGAAAGAGCTGCTCTACGACTGCTACCATACGTTTTACCATCCGAACAATATGACTTTGTTCGTTGTGGGCGGGGTCGATCCCGAGCGAATCTTTGAACTTGTGGAAAAAAAATCAGGCTGCCAAATCGTTTGACAAGCAGGGGGAAATCGACCGCATTTTTTTCCTGAGGAGCCTGCCGCAGTCGATCAGAAAGTAAGACGGATCTCGCTCCCTGTGTCCCTGCCGAAATGCTTGTTTGGCTTTAAGGAGAAAACCTCCGACGAGAAGGGCCGAGCTTTGCTGGAGAAAGAGCTGTGCACGAAGTTGGTGCTCGACCTGCTGTTCGGCCAAAGCTCGGAGATCTACCAGAAGCTGTATGACGAGAAGCTTATTTTCGATAACTTCGGTTCCGAGTACAATAGCAATGAAGGTTATTCTTTCTCTATTATCGGCGGCGACACGCCGGATCCGGAGGCTCTGCTGGCCAGGGTTAAGGAAGAAACCGCGAGAATAGCGCAGCAAGGCTTTCAAGATGAAGATTTTAAGCGGACCCGCAAGAAAAAAGATCGGAGGTTTCCTCAGAATGCTGAATTCTCCGGAGCCATAGCCAATCAATTTACCAACTACCAGTTTAAGGGCATCGATTTTTTTCGATATTCTTCCTGTGTATGAAAGCTTGTCTTTGGAGCAAGTAAACCGGCGCTTCAGGGAGCATTTTGATTGGGAACAGTCCGCGGTGTCCATTGTGAAAAGTGAAGCAAAATGAACGGCGACAAGCAGTTCACGTCCCAGACCGTACTTATCACCGGGGCCAGCCGCGGCATAGGCGCAGCGATAGCGGAGCGGTTTGCCTCGGTGGGCATGAATATCATTCTCCATTACTTGAATTCGCACGAATCGGCTAATGAGGTCGCCCGCAGGTGTTTGCAGCTGGGCTCGAATGTCATGACGGTCACCGCCGACCTGCGGTCCAAAGAACAGATCCTGCGGATGAAAGAAAAGCTGGAAGCCCATCAAATGCTCCCGGATATCGTGGTCAACAACGCGGGCGTCAGCCACTACAGCCTGCTTTCAGACGTTTCCGAAGAAGATTGGGACTATATTATGAACGTGAACCTGAAGGGCACATTTCTGTGCAGCCAAATATTCATGGAAAAAAATGGTGAAGCGTAAATACGGCAGGATCATCAACGTATCCTCCATCTGGGGAATCACGGGCGCCTCCTGCGAAGTCGCATATTCCACCGCCAAGGGCGGGATCAACGCGTTTACGAAAGCGCTGGCCAAAGAGCTGGCGCCTTCGGGTGTTACCGTGAACGCTGTAGCCCCCGGTCCTGTGGAAACTCGCATGATGTCCGGTTTCGACGAGCGGGAGAAAGACGCCATAAGGCAGGAGATTCCCGCAGGCCGGTTCGCGGAACCGGACGAAATAGCCTCCGTCGTTTACTTTCTTTCTCTGCCTGAATCAGGGTATATCACGGGCCAGGTGATTTCTCCTAACGGAGGGTGGCTGACTTAAGTCACAGGCAGCGGATTCCAGTTATAATCCGGCCCCTTTTTTTGCAGAAAGTACTATTGTTCGGAGTACAATTCAAGCAATCAAAGGAGGCTCACCACATGTCCACTGTGCTTAGTTCGTATGATAAATGGAAAGATTTCCTCGGCGAGAGAGTGAGAAAAGCGGAAGCTGTCGGAATGAACGACGGGACGATCTCTAAGCTCGCCTTTGAAATCGGCGATTATCTGGCAGACAAAATCGATCCGGAGAACAGGGAAGAGCGTGTTCTGAAAGAACTTTGGGACGTCAGCGACGAGCAGCAAAGAAAAGCGCTGGCAGGCATTATGGTAAAACTGGCCAAAAAACAACGCCTAACACGGAAAGGGCTTCCTCCAAGCAGATCTTCTGCCGCAGGAAGGCCCTTTTTTTTGTGAATACAGCGGCGCACCCAAAAGTAGTCGGTATATGCTCCGAAGGTTATCTTCAGTTTTGGAGGATTTCTCACTTCCAGTAAAACCGACATATAGATTTTCTGAAAGATCGTGGTATACTGTAAGTTGATTACTCACCAAGAGGAGAAGCACACATGAAACATACACGCTTGCTGCAGGGCATTCTGGGGCTCGCGGCCGTCCTGGCTCTTTCCGCCTGCGGTAATAAGCTTCCGGAAATTCAGCCGGAGCTTCTGCATAACAAATTTTCCGCACTCGTCATAACAGGGCCTGATCTGTCTGACCAACAGAAAATTGCCATTCAATCCGGTTTGAGCGGATGGAACGGGTTTCAGATTACATACGAATGGGTTAGGGATATAAATGGTTTCGAACCGGATTTGGAGCAGAAAATCGAAGCCCGGACCTATGATTATATTGTGACCGCAGGAAAGAGCCTGACAGCGGGCGCTCTCGCGGAAGCCGATAAATTGAAACAGGCCAAATGGATTGTGCTGCAGAACGGAAATGAGCCAGCGCTGCCCGCGGGCAAGGCGAATGTGATGTCCAGAAGCTGGATGCGAAAGCCGTCTCCGACAGCGGCAGCAGTGGGTAAGAACGCAGCTGGAGGGGAATCAGCAGATCGAATGGGTGACCGCTTCCTCCATGCCGGTGCCTGTCCAATGGTCCCCTTCCGAAGAAGAGGACCATACCGTGAAGACAGATCTGAGCCCGGATTGGTTCAACCAGCTGACCCTCAATGCCAGAGCGCATCACAGCAACTGGATCGTCATTTATTCTTCCCTCGATGCCGCGTCCCGCCAAAAAAAATCAATTCTCTCAGGATTCCTGTGGTGGATATGTCTGTCGTGCCCGCCGGCGAAGTCCAGTGGCCAGGGTTTTGCAGGGAGTTCCGAAGATTATCCGGGAGAGCAAGTGGCACTCGGGAACGGAGCCTTATACACCTGAAGAGTATCTTTTTTAAATAAAAAAAAGGATTATGGCGAATTTTGTAGAAAAAAAGATTCTTAGTTACCCGAACCGAGTAGAAGAAGAGGTGTCAGGTTGGAAAAGAAGCAATGGTACATGGAGTACAAAATTCACAAAAAACCGGCCAGGCCTGTTGGGTGATGTCGCTTCCCTTATGGGTATGCTGGACATTAACATCGTATCGATCAACGGGGTGGAGGACCGTAAGCGCGGCATGCTTCTGCAGACCCATGACGATGAGATTATTGATTTAATGGGTAGAATGCTCAAAAAAAGTGGATAATATTACTGTTACGGCTTTAAGGCCGCCAAAGCTGGTGGATATTCTAGCAGTGCGGCATGGAAGATATATAGAACGGGATTCCGACGATAAGAAGACGTTCCGCTTTACTCGCGACGAGTTAGGGATTTTAGTGGATTTTATGGGCGAAGTGTTCAAAAGGGAAGGTAACCAGGTGGTAGGCGTAAGAGGGATGCCTCGGGTCGGCAAAACCGAATCGATTATCGCGGGAAGCGTATGCTCCAATAAAAGATGGACTTTCGTATCGTCCACTCTCCTCCGCCAAACGGTACGCAGCCAGCTGTCCGAGGATGAGATGAACCCGAACAACATTTTCATCATAGACGGCATCGTTTCTACACTCCGGTCGAATGAAAAGCATTACAGCCTCCTTCAGGAGATCATGGCCATGCCTTCTACGAAGGTGATCGAGCATCCGGACATTTTTTTTGTCCGCGAGTCGCACTACGATTACAATACATTCAATATGATCGTCGAGCTACGCAATACTCCCGATGAGGAGATAACCTACGAACATTTTTCTGAAAAAATATGAATGAAGATTTCTAATACTCATTTGGTGGTGAACAGTCTTGTCTGATCTCGGTGCCCATTTGAAAAAAAGCTAGGCTGGAGAAAGGAATGTCGATTGAAACCTTGGAGGAAGTGACGAAAATACGCAAAAGGTACCTGGAAGCCATTGAAGAGGGAGATTACAAGGTGCTTCCCGGCAATTTTTTTTACGTGAGGGCGTTTATCAAGAGCTATTCCGAGGCGGTAGGATTAGACCCGAATGAAGTGCTGCAAATGTATCAGAATGTGATTCCAAACCCGGCCCCGCAGTCGACGGCGGCAGCGGCTGAGGTTATGCTGCGCTCCCGAAGCACGAACAAGAAGGCGGAAAGAGGCGGCAAATGGGCTTCCACTTTCTTGATGATCGCTTTTGTCGTTTTGATTATCGGAATCGTTTATTACTTTGTAAGCGTATATTCTAAACCTCGCAACAGCGTATTACCTGAAGATGGCAATCAAATTACGACAAGGAAGGATCCGGGCGAGGCCAAGCCGGGGACTCCGGCGCCTGCTCCAGCCCCTTCTGCGGCAACGACGCCAACGCCGCCTGCCGGCGCACCCAAGAAGGAAGAGCCTATCGTTCCCGCTCCCGCACCGGCTCCTGCGGCTGCAGCTGAAGTGAAACAGACTGACAATGTAAGGGAAACTTATACTTACACGATTACCAACACCGGCAAGCTGACCATTCAAATGAAGGTGACCGGCGACTCCTGCTGGTTCCAATTGGATTCTGTGGCGAACGGCAGGAAGCCGATCGAGCAGGGCACAGTAAAGATGGGCGATCCGGACAAAACCTGGGAAGTCGAAGGTTCTGCTTTTCTTAATGTGGGTAAGGCGAACGCTGTGCAGATTACCGTGAACGGAACCCCGTTGAATATGGGAGAAAGCCCAAATCCAAGAAGGTTCCAGTTAAATCTGCAGTAATCAGCTCAAGGCATAATTTCCGCCTACCCTGGTTATACTAAGGAATGACCTGAACTATTCTTCGGAAAAGCGAGGTTAATGCGTATGACCGCTGGTTGGATCGTTACCGGACTGGGAGTCATCGTCAGCCTGATCGGTTGGTACTTGACTCCCGGCGCATGGGGCTATGGGATTTTCGGCTTCGGCCTGGCGCACATTGTGCTCGGGATTATGGAGATTTTCCGCGATACTTCCGTGCAGCGTGCGGACATAATTTAAGCAAGAAGGCATCAGCTTCGGCAGTGATGCTTTTTTTTCTTGTTTTAAGCCTGTTATAATCCAGAATATTAAGGACATTAGAGAGGAGCGGAACGATGAGTACCGAGAATTCTTTTGATATCGCGTCGAAAATGGACATGCAGGAGTTGAACAACGCCATTCAGCAGGCGGAGAAGGAAATTGCCACACGATTTGACTTTAAGGGCAGCAAAAGCAGCATCGCATTGGAGAAGGAGGAGCTTGTCGTCGTTTCCGACGATGACTTCAAGCTTCAGAACGTGCTGGATATTCTTTATTCCAAGATGTCGAAACGGGGCATTTCCCTCAAAAATTTGGACCTTGGCAAGATTGAACCGGCCGCGTCGTCCACAGTGAAGCAGAGAATCAAGCTAAAGCAGGGAATCGATCAGGAAAATGCCAAGAAGATCAATAATCTGATCCGGGATTCCAAACTTAAGGTAAAAAAAGCCAAATCCAAGGAGACCAGATCAGGGTGTCCGGCAAAAGCAAAGACGATCTCCAGCAAGTGATAGCTTTGCTCAGAAAGGCGGATATTCCGCTGGAATTGCAGTTCCTGAATCTTAGATAAGCGATATCCGACGCCCTGTCAGCCTGCGCCGGCAAAGGTGTTCACGTTTTTTGACACCCCTGCGAGGCATAGTTTATACTGGATAAGAATTGTAATGGGCCGATGATGGAGGATTTAAAAAATGACAGAAAAAAGTGAAGGTTGTCACATTGGGGTGCGAGAAGAACCTGGTGGACTCCGAAATTATGTCCGGTTTGGTCAATGAACGCGGTTACACCTTGGTCGAGGACAAAGAAGAAGCCACCGTGATTATCGTCAATACGTGCGGTTTCATAGACGCCGCCAAAGAGGAATCGGTCAATACGATTCTGGATATGGCGGATTTGAAGCAGACGGCGAGCCTCAAGGCTTTGATCGTCTCCGGCTGCCTGACCCAAAGGTACAAGCAGGAATTGATGCAGGAAATGCCCGAGATAGACGGGATCGTGGGCACGGGTGATTTTGACAAGATAAACGATATTATCGATAAAGCTTGGCCGGGAAAAAACCGATGCTGGTGGCAACCCGGTGTTTAATTATGAAGCGAAGCTTCCACGGAAGGTGGCTACTCCACGTTACACGGCTTACGTTAAGATCGCCGAAGGCTGCGACAACGCCTGCACCTTTTGTTCCATTCCCATCATGAGGGAAGCTTCCGGAGCCGCAGCATGGAGTCTATTCTTGATGAAGTGGAGCTGCTCGCTTCCCAAGGCGTGAAAGAGATTTCCCTTATCGCCCAGGACTCCACCAACTATGGGACTGATCTGTATGACGGCTTCAAGCTCCCGGAGCTGATGAACAGAGTGAGCGAAGTGGCGGGAGTCGAATGGGTTCGGCTGCACTACGCTTATCCGGGATTTTTTTACGGAAGAGTTGATCGATACTATCGCCAGTAATCCGAAGATATGCAAATATATCGACATGCCTTTGCAGCACAGCGAGGATTCCATCCTTAAGCGGATGAGAAGACCCGGCAGACAAAGAGATTCGCGCGCTCATAGAGAAAATTCGCGCAAGAATACCTGGCGTTTCTCTCAGAACTTCCCTTATCGTAGGATTCCCCGGGGAAACCGAGCAGGATTTTGCTAATCTGGAACAGTTCATTAAAGATGTCCAGTTTGACCGTTTGGGCGTGTTTGCCTATTCCAAAGAACAGGATACGCCTGCTTCCCGCTTGCCCGACCAGGTTCCGGATGATGTAAAAGAGTACCGCGTCAGCAAGCTGATGGAGCTGCAAAGAGAAATCGCGGGCAAGCGCAACGGGCTGCGGGTCGGCCAGGAAATCGATGTTCTGATCGAGCGCTATGACGGCCGCAACGATGTATATGTTGGACGTTCGCAATATGACGCCCCTGAAATCGACGGCGAAGTGTTTGTTTCCAAATGCAATTCCGGAATCGGCGAAATCGCGAGAGTGCGGGTGACGCATTCGTTTGAGTTTGATCTTTCCGGGGAGCTGTTTCATGAATTTGGCCAACCGGATTACCGTAGCGAGGATCTTTCTGGTCCCTATCATCATGTTCTTTCTGCTGGTAAAGCTGAAAACTCCAGTAATCCATTTCCATGATTTCGTTATTACCTACAACCAGATTATCGCAGCGATCATTTTCATTATTGCCGCCAGCACCGACAGTCTGGATGGATATATTGCCCGAAAGCAGAAGCTTGTTACCAATCTGGGAAAGCTGCTTGACCCGCTCGCGGATAAGCTGCTGGTTTCCGCTGTGCTGATCTCTCTTGTGGAGATGGGGAAACTGGATGCCTGGATCGCCATTGTCATAATCAGCCGCGAATTTGCGGTCACCGGGCTGCGGCAGATTGCCGTGACCGAAGGCGTGGTCATAGCGGCAAGCCAATGGGGCAAGTGGAAGACGGCAGCCCAGATTACCGCGATTATCGCGCATTTGATCAACAACTTTCCTTTTGTTTTTTTATCGGATTCCGCTTCGATCTGTTCGCAAGCTGGATCGCGGCAATTATTACCATTTATTCCGGTATCGATTATTTTATTAAATCGAAGCAGCTGTTGAACCAGCAAACCTGACGATTATTCGCACGGTATTTTGGATGATACGGGGAGGTTGCGGCATTGAAAGCGGAAATCATCGCCATTGGAACCGAGCTGCTGCTCGGGCAGATTCTGAATTCAAACGCTCAGTACTTATCTCAGCAGTGTGCTGACATGGGAATTGACGTTTATTTCCAGACCGTCGTGGGGGATAACGCTGCAAGATTAAAAGAAGCTTTCAGTCTGGCAGCCGGACGGGCTGATCTTGTCCTTTGCACCGGGGGGCTGGGACCCACTCAGGACGATCTGACCAAGGATGCTCTGTCGGAGCTTCTTGACCGGCCGCTGCTTGTGGATCGGACTGCCGAAGAGAGGATCGCCGGTACTTTCCGTGCCAGGGGAATACAGATGGTGGAAAGCAATATCCGGCAGGCGCACCTGCTGGCAGGCGGAGACACTCTGCCCAACGACACCGGTATGGCGGTCGGAATGGGGCTCACCCATGAAGGGACGCACTTTGTGGTGCTGCCGGGTCCGCCGAAAGAGATGAAGCCGATGTTCGAGCATTACGCTGTGCCCTGGATTCTTTCCAAAATGCCCGATTCATCGCCGCTATATTCCAAGATGCTGAAATTCGCCGGAATTGGCGAGTCCTTACTTGAGCATCAGCTGATCGATTTGATCGACGGCCAGACGGATCCTACGATCGCTCCTTATGCGAAGGAAGGCGAAGTGACTATCCGGCTGTCCTCCAAAGCGAAGAGCAGGGAGGAAGCGTTCCGCAAGATCGAATCCGTGGAAAGCGAGATTAGGAAGCGTCTTGGGGACTATATTTACGCGGAACAGGATATCTCTTTGGAGTCGGCTCTGGTCGCCTCATGAAGCAGAAAGGCATGACTTTGGCTGCCGCCGAAAGCTGCACGGGAGGCATGGTAAGCGACATGATCACCACGGTGCCTGGCAGCTCGGAGGTGTTTAAGGGCGGGGTGGTATGCTATACCAATCAAGTGAAGCAGGGTCTGCTGAATGTGCCGCAATCCGTGCTGGACACGGCCGGAGCGGTGAGCGAGGAAACGGCACTTCGTTTGGCCGAGCAGCTGCTTCAGCTGATGGATACGGATTGGGCCGTATCCATCACCGGCGTGGCCGGACCTGCGGAATCCGAAGGCAAGCCGGTCGGGCTGGTTTATGTTGGCGTTGCCCAGCGCGGAGCGGATACAACGGTGCACAAGCTGCAGTTGTCGGGCAACCGCGAAATGATCAAGCTGCGGGCTTCAAAGAACGCGCTGTACCGGCTCTGGAGCAGGGTGAAGCAGCTTTAAATCATTGGAGCGGGATGGGAGTGTGCTAACGCGAGCCGAATCTAAGACGGGGCAAAAGCTCGGGAGCGAAAGCAGGATGTCCTAGGCAAATATCAACGCCTCAGACAGATGGTTATTTTTTTCTTGCAGTGAGCCCTTGTCTAGAGTATAATGGAAAAGTAAACGGAAGCACCGTAACAAGAAGAATCCTTCTTTGTTGCGGTTTTTTTTGTTTTCTTGGCACCTGCAATTTTACGAATATATGTTCGATAAAAATGCTTGTAAATGTAGGTAAAAGAAGGTATGATAGTATTATAACATTGATAAAAGGAAGTGAGTGTTTTGTCAGATCGTCGCGCCGCTTTAGAAATGGCATTGCGCCAGATAGAGAAACAATTCGGTAAAGGTTCCATCATGAAGCTGGGAGAATCCGCCCACATGCAGGTAGAGACCATACCGAGCGGCTCTCTTGCCCTGGACATCGCTTTGGGAATCGGGGGATATCCAAGGGGGAGAATTATTGAAGTATATGGGCCGGAATCTTCCGGTAAGACGACAGTAGCCTTGCACGCGATTGCGGAAGTGCAGCGCGTTGGCGGACAAGCGGCATTTATCGACGCAGAACACGCTTTAGATCCACTATACGCGAGCAAACTTGGTATTAACATAGATGAACTGCTCCTTTCCCAACCGGATACCGGAGAACAGGCGTTGGAGATTGCCGAGGCCCTTGTCCGAAGCGGAGCCGTGGATATCATCGTCATTGACTCCGTCGCGGCGCTGGTGCCCAAAGCGGAAATCGAAGGCGAGATGGGAGACTCGCACGTAGGTTTACAGGCACGCCTGATGTCCCAGGCGCTGCGCAAGCTGTCAGGCGCAATCAACAAGTCGAAGACGATCGCCATTTTCATTAACCAGCTGCGGGAGAAGGTCGGGGTTATGTTTGGCAATCCGGAGACTACGCCGGGCGGAAGAGCTTTGAAGTTCTATTCCACTATTCGCCTGGACGTGCGCCGTGTCGAAACGATCAAGCAGGGCAACGATATGGTAGGAAACCGCACTCGTATCAAGGTTGTGAAGAATAAGGTGGCTCCGCCATTCAAGCAGGCCGAGATTGACATAATGTATGGCGAAGGGATTTCACGCGAAGGAAGCATTATCGATATCGGCACTGAGTTGGATATCGTTAATAAGAGCGGTGCCTGGTATTCATACGAAGGCGAACGGCTTGGGCAAGGACGCGAGAACGCGAAGCAGTTCCTCAAAGAGAACCGCCAAATATCCGAGACGATCGAGAAGAAGATCAGAGAGGTCAGCAACTTGACGGGAGGCGTTCCCGCGGGCTTCACTGCTGACGAAGAAGACGAAGATGAAGCATTGGCATTAGGCTTGGAGTAATATTGAGAACGCACCTTTAAGCTTGTAAAGGTGCGTTCGTTGTTAGTGAGGTGGTTTTCCCGTGTCTGAGGTCCCGTCTGTCGTCACCATGGTCGAAAAAACAGAAGAAGAACCAGCACAGGTACAATGTTTATATTGATGGCAGCTTCTCCTTTTCCATACATGAAGATGTAATGATCAAATATAGAATATTTAAAGGTACCGAGATAAACCGGGAGCAGATGGAGGAGATGCTGCATGAAGACGAGAAGCAGCAGGCTTACGCCCAGGCTCTGCGGTACTTGGGAAGAAAGCCCCGTACGGGGTTTGAGATACGGGAGCGGTTGAAGCAAAAGGCTTCGAGCCCGAGCTCATTGAGATTGTAATTCGCAGCTTGAAAGAGCAAAACTATGTGAATGATGCGGATTTTGCCAGAATGTGGAGCGAACACAGGATACATGAGCAAAAAAAAGGACGCAGGCTGGTACGTCAGGAACTTGAGCAAAAAAGGTGTGGGGAAGGATATCATTCTCGAGACCGTCGGGCAGATCAAGGAGGAAGATGAGTACCCGCACGCTTTTCATTTAGGCTCCATGAAGTGGGAGTCGACAAGCGGCGAGCTTGTTCAGCGAAAGAGAAAAACAGCTTCTTTCCTGCTGAGACGGGGTTATCCCGTGGGAATAGTGCAGCGGGTCATAAGAGAGATCGCCGGAGCGCCGATGAATTTGAGGAGTTCCACTAAAGCGAAATACACTTATGCGGTTTTCCATTAAAGAGCAATGCTTGACAAGCTTCTTCGACAAAAGATAAAATGTGGATGTATAATATCTTTATGTGAATTCTTTGTTACACCCCACTGGCATGGAATTCACGAAGTAAAATCGCCAATTTTTTTTACTTTACTTGATTTATGAAAAGTTATAATTCCACGGATTAAAAAAACCGAATTATCCCAAGCTAACCCCTTGGAGGAATCAACGAGGAGGTGAACAAGATGATCTACTTGATCGCTCTCGTTGTTGGTGTTCTATGCTTAGGGATTGGTTATTTTATCCGCAAATCTCTTGCCGAAGCGAAAATTTCCAGTGCCGAGAAAGCTGCCGAACAAATCTTGGAAGCAGCCAAGAAAGAGGCGGAAGCGCTGAAGAGGGAAACGGTCCTGGAAGCGAAAGACGAAGTGCACAAACTTCGTGCAGAAGCTGAAAAAAGACATTCGTGAACGTCGGAACGAAACCCAACGACAAGAAAGACGATTGTTGCAAAAAAAGAGGAATCGCTGGATAAAAAAATTAGAATCTCTTGAAAGAAAAGAAGAGCAGGTCGCCAACAAAGAGAAACGAATTGAAGAAACCCAATCGCAAATTGATGAGCTCTACAAAGCTCAAGTGACTGAGCTGGAAAGAATCTCAGCTTTGACTATGGAAGACGCCAAAGAGATTATCCTGACCAATGTGGAGCAGGAAGTCAGACATGAGACCGCCCAGCTGATTAAGGAAATCGAGCAGCAGGCGAAGGAAGAAGCTGATAAGAAAGCAAGAGAAATCATCACGCTTGCTATCCAGAGGTGCGCTGCGGATCATGTAGCCGAAACTACGGTTTCAGTGGTTACTCTTCCGAACGAAGAGATGAAGGGACGGATCATCGGCCGTGAAGGCCGCAATATCCGGGCACTGGAGACGCTGACTGGAATTGACCTGATCATTGACGATACGCCCGAAGCGGTCATTCTGTCGGGATTTGACCCCATCCGGAGAGAGATTGCAAGAACCTCTCTGGAAAAGCTGGTGGCCGACGGGAGAATTCATCCTGCTCGAATTGAAGAGATGGTGGAGAAATCCCGTAAAGAGGTTGACGAGCGAATCCGGGAATACGGTGAGCAGGCAACATTCGAGACCGGTGTCCATGCATTGCATCCGGATTTGATCAAAATCCTCGGAAGACTGAAGTTCAGAACCAGCTATGGACAGAACGTGCTGAAACATTCGATGGAAGTTGCTTACTTGACTGGACTTATGGCAGGCGAGCTTGGAGAAGACGTGACATTGGCGAAACGTGCCGGGCTTCTGCATGACATCGGTAAAGCACTGGACCATGAAGTTGAAGGTTCTCACGTTGAGATCGGCGTGGAACTCGCCAAGAAATACAAAGAGCACCCAGTAGTCATTAACAGTATCGCTTCACACCATGGGGATTGCGAAGCCACATCCGTTATTGCGATGCTGGTCGGCGCAGCGGATGCATTATCCGCCGCAAGGCCGGGAGCCCGCCGTGAAACTTTGGAAACTTATATCAAGCGTCTGGAGAAGCTGGAGGAAATTTCGGAGTCGTTTGAAGGCGTCGAGAAATCCTATGCCATCCAAGCGGGACGCGAAGTGCGCGTCATGGTTCAACCTGAGAAGGTAGACGATACCGAAGCTTTCCGCCTGGCGCGCGATATTACAAAGAAAATCGAAGGCGAACTGGATTATCCTGGACACATCAAGGTTACCGTCATCCGGGAAACCCGGGCAGTTGAATATGCTAAATAATCAGATCAATCCGAAGCTTGGAATAAGGCTGCTCAGCCCCTGTCCATGCATTCGAGATAAACGAAGAAAAGTGGCTCGATGGGGCCACTTTTCTTTTCGGTTCAGGAAATACTATAATGGGCGAATAGCGAATATTGACGGAATAGCAGGAAGGTGAATGGTTATCAGGGTTCTGTTCATTGGTGATATCGTCGGCGCGTCGGAAGAAAAGCGTTAAAAGCGGTGCTTCCGAGGTTAAAAAAAAGTAAGTATAATCCTCACATCGTTATTGTCAACGGAGAGAATTCAGCAAGCGGCCGCGGCATAACGCAGGCTATAGCTAAGGAGTTTTTCGATCTCGGTGTGCATGGCATAACGATGGGAAATCATACCTGGGATAATAAAAGCATTTTTGAATTTATCGAGGACGAGCAGCGATTGGTTCGCCCGGCCAATTTTCCGGCAAGAACGCCCGGCAGAGGGTTTACCACCATCACGGTAAACCAGCATGAACTCGTCATTGTCAATCTGCAAGGCAGGACGTTCCTGCCACCTCTTGATTGCCCTTTTGCGACGGCGGATACAATTCTGCAAGGGTTGAATAAGAAGCGAAAAAAGCGTGTTGGTGGATTTTCACGCGGAGGCCACATCAGAAAAAAAATCGCTATGGGCTGGCATCTGGACGGCAGAGTATCCGCTGTTGTCGGAACACATACCCATGTACAGACCCATGATGAAAGGATTCTGCCTTCCGGGACCGCTTATGTAACGGACGTGGGAATGGTTGGTCCTCAGAACGGCATTCTCGGTATGGAAAAGACAGGAGTGCTGCAAAAAAATTCCGGACACAGCTGCCGGCGAGGTTTGTGGTCGATGAAGGGAGCTGGCACTTCCACGCCGTGTTGATTGATATGGATGAACAAACCGGACTGTCCCGCAGCATTCAGCTCATTCGAATGTTTGAGGACGATTTAATGTTTGAATAGTTTGGGTACGCTTGCCTGAAAGTTTTCTCTCGAAAGGAATTATTCCAGGAATTCAAGAATAGTTATGGTACTGGAATCCATCCATCATTCCTGAGGAGGTACTTTTCATGGAAGTATTAAAAGTTTCAGCAAAATCCAATCCAAACTCCGTCGCAGGTGCACTCGCCGGCGTGCTGCGTGAACGCGGCGCTGCCGAACTGCAGGCCATCGGTGCCGGTGCGCTCAATCAAGCAATTAAAGCGGTAGCTATCGCAAGAGGATTCGTAGCGCCCAGCGGAGTTGATCTGATCTGTATTCCAGCCTTTACAGATATCGTCATCGACGGGGAAGACCGGACAGCCATTAAACTCATTGTTGAGCCCAGGTAGACCTGAAGTGTAATATGGGACTTTCACATAAACTGACCTGATTGCCTTAATGGTAGTCAGGTTTGTTGTGCTTCTACGGGAGCGCGAGCAACGCATAGAAAAAAGAACCGAACTTACAATGCTGTCTTAGGGGGAATACAGGATGAAAATTATAGATGCCCACTGCGATGTGCTAAGCAGAATGCTGACAAATCCACGTTGTAATTTTCTTGATGACCGATCGAACCTGGATGTAACCTTTAGCCGTTTGAAAAAAATATAAGCGCGCTTGTTCAGTTTTTTTGCAGTGTATTTGCCTGAATCCATCCTGAATCCGAATATCAACCACGTGCTGGAAAGCGTACATATTCTGCATACAATTGCGGCCTCGCTCCCAAATGAACTTATCTTAATCCGGACAGCGAAAGATTTGAGAGAGACTGAAAAAAATAACCAAATTGGGGCTATACTGAGTTTAGAAGGAGTAGAGGGGCTAAACGGACAGGTCAGCCACCTGGAAACGCTGTACCAGCTAGGAGTCAGAGCTGTTGGATTTACGTGGAATTACGCGAACTGGGCCGCAGATGGGATTATGGAGCCCCGAAACGGCGGATTTACACTAAAAGGACGAAAATTGATCGAGACGTGCAAGCGTCTGGGAATGATCATGGATGTATCCCATATTTCCGTAGCGGGATTTTGGGAACTGGTTGAGCGCACCGACGTTCCTTTCATCGCCTCGCACTCCAACGCATATAAGCTGTGCCCTCACCCGAGAAACTTAAGGGATGACCAGATCAAGGCCATTGTCGCCACGGGAGGCAGGATCGGGATTACCTTTGTGCCAAAGTTTGCCAAGCGGGAAGGCTGTGCTTCTATCTCGGATCTGCTGAAGCATATTGACCACGTTTGCGGCCTTGGAGGCGAGTATAATGTAGGTTTCGGATCGGATTTTGACGGTACGGATCATCATGTGCGTGGACTAGAGAATGCAGGGGAGTATGAAAATTTGATCAATGCACTGCTGAAGCATTACAAGGAAGAGCAGGTGCGGTGTTTTGCTTATCTCAATTGGAGGAAATTTTTTTGCTCGAACGGCTGCCGGGTTGATTGCTAAATATTCACAAAATGACTATAGGTACACGATCAATGATCTCATGCCGGCATGGATTTCATCTCGAAATACTATCTTTCGATCTTTTGGAAAGTGCTTGCAATTTAGTATAGTTAAGCATAAAATTTCTTTGATGAGGCAGAGAATTTTTTTTATTTATTCTTAACATGCGAATCTACTGGCCGCATATAGGGCGGTTTCCAATTGATTTCAGCCTGCGCTGGAAATTTTTTTTGTCCATACCAGACAGAACTCGCCCGGCACCTCACCGGCATGATCTCTTTTTTTCTTGAATATTATTAACTATAACTTTTACTAGCGACTTTGAAGGAGTTGACTCGTAGTGATTAACCAACTTTCGTGGAAAATCGGAGGTCAGCAAGGTGAAGGGGTAGAGAGTACGGATAAAATTTTCTCGACCGCGTTGAATCGCCTTGGCTATTATTTATACGGGTATCGTCATTTTTTCTTCCCGAATCAAGGAGGACATACGAACAACAAGATTCGGATCAGCACCATGCCGATTCGTGCGATATCGGACGACCTGGACATCCTGGTCGCATTCGACCAGGAGACTATCGATTTGAACTCCCACGAGCTTCGCGTTGGCGGTGTCATAGTAGCGGACGCCAAATTCAATCCGACTGTACCGGAGGGAGTGAACGCCCGTCTGTTCCCTGTCCCGATCACAGCCATCGCGGAAGAGTTCGGTTCTTCACTGTTTAAGAACATGGCCGCGTCCGGCGCTTCCTGGGCTCTGCTCGGCCTTCCTTTGGAAGTGTTCAACAAAGCTGTTGAGGAAGAATTCGGCCGCAAAGGCGCTGCAGTAGTAGAGAAGAACCTGGCTGCAGTAAAAAAAAGCCGCCGAGTTCGTATTGGAACTCACCGGCGGTCCGCTGTCCGAATTCCAATTGGCCCCTGCGGACGGCAAACAGAAGCTATTTATCATCGGGAACGATGCGATCGGTCTGGGCGCTGTAGCCGCGGGCTGCCGTTTTATGCCTGCTTACCCGATTACCCCGGCTTCCGAAATTATGGAGTACTTGATTAAAGCACTGCCTAAATTCGGCGGTACCGTTATCCAAACCGAAGATGAAATTGCAGCGGTCACTATGGCGATAGGCGCCAACTACGGCGGTGTAAGAACTTTAACCGCTTCCGCCGGCCCGGGTCTTTCCCTGATGATGGAGCGATCGGCCTTGCAGGAATGACTGAAACGCCTGTAGTCATCGTGGACACTCAGCGCGGGGGTCCGAGCACAGGTCTGCCTACCAAGCAGGAACAATCCGATATCAACGCGATGATCTACGGTACGCACGGCGAGATTCCCAAGATCGTATTGTCGCCCAGCACCATTGAAGAATGCTTCTATGACACTATCGAAGCCTTTAATCTGGCAGAGAAATATCAATGTCCCGTTATTCTAGTAACAGACCTGCAGCTATCCTTGGGCAAACAATCCTCCGAGCTGTTCGATTACAACAGAATTACGATTGACCGCGGCAGACTGGTATCCGGCGAGCTGCCTGCCATTGAAGACAACAAATTGTTCAAGCGCTATGAGTTCAGTGAGGACGGCGTGTCGCCGCGCGTGATCCCCGGCCAGAAGAACGGTATCCACCATGTGACCGGTGTTGAGCACGATGAAGCTGGACGCCCGTCCGAGAGCCCGGTCAACCGTCAGAAAATGATGGATAAGCGTTTGGAGAAGCTTAAACATATCGAAGTAACCAATCCGATCCTGGTCGACGCTCCTCATAACAACCCTGATCTACTGGTGATCGGGATGGGTTCCACTGGCGGAACGATTGACGAAGCAAGAAAAAAAGACTA
This sequence comes from Paenibacillus sp. JCM 18996, assembly GCA_001313085.1. The sequence goes on from BBFE01000011.1 coordinate 65,547, forward strand.
GCCGGCGATAATGTAACTTCGAACCATATTACCGTACGTTTGCTTCACCCGTTCCCGGCTGAGCAAATCAAGTCTTACGTCGATAAAGCCAAGAAAGTCGTCGTGGTTGAGAACAATGCTACAGGACAATTGGCGTCGTTGATTAAATTGCACACAGGCAGCCCCGATAATCTGGAAAGCCTGCTGAAATATAACGGAAATCCTTTCTTACCCGCTGAAATTCATAAAGCCTGCAAGGAGCTGATCTAATATGGCAACATTCAAAGAATTTCGTAACAATGTGAAGCCTAACTGGTGCCCCGGATGCGGAGACTTCTCCGTTCAAGCGGCGATTCAAAGAGCTGCTGCCAACGTGGGCCTGGAGCCAGAGCAGCTTGCGCTGGTATCCGGTATCGGATGCTCCGGCCGCATCTCCGGTTACATCAACGCTTACGGTTTCCACGGTGTCCATGGAAGATCCTTGCCGATTGCACAGGGGCTCAAAATGGCAAACCGTGACTTGACTGTGGTTGCGCCGGCGGAGACGGAGACGGCTTCGCGATCGGGATGGGACACACCGTCCATTCGATCCGCCGCAACATCAATATGACTTACATCGTAATGGATAACCAAATCTATGGCTTGACCAAAGGGCAGACGTCCCCTCGAAGCAGTGTGGGCTTCAAGACGAAAAGCACGCCTGCCGGTTCGATCGAATCTGCATTAGCCCCGTTGGAAATGGCTCTTGCGGCAGGCGCTACTTTCGTAGCCCAATCCTTCTCCTCCAACTTGAAACAGCTGACTCATGTAATCGAGGAAGGAATGAAGCACAAAGGCTTCTCCCTGATCAACGTTTTCAGCCCTTGCGTTACTTTCAACAAAGTGAACACTTACGACTGGTTTAAGGAAAACATTGTTGATCTTGACGAAGTGGAAGGGTACGATTCTTCCAACCGTATTACCGCTATGACCAAGTTGATGGAAACCGGCGGCATGCTGACAGGCGTTATCTATCAGGACAAGAGCAAGCCAAGCTACGAGGAGCAGGTTGCGGGATTCAGAGATGAACCTCTGGCACAGCAGGACATTCGTCTTACACAAGATCAATTTGAAAAAAAATTGATGGCCGAATTCAAGTAGTTCGCGTGAATTTTGCGAGGCATATGGGGTATCCCGTATGCTTTTTTTCTTTTGCAGTCCATTATAATCTAGGAAGAATATACAAAATGTTGAGGGATAACCATTTACCTAGGAGGGTTCAGTATGATACAAGTTCCGATAGCGTCTCAGCTCGCCATATTCATCTGAAGCAGCAGCATGTGGAGGCTTTATTCGGCGAAGGGTATCAATTGCATGTTCTAAAGGATCTGTCCCAACCGGGCCAATATGCCTGTGAAGAAACAGTGGAAGTCATCGGCCAAAGGCTCTTTTGCGAATGTGAGAATTCTTGGACCTGCCCGCCGCATTACGCAGTTTGAAATCTCCAGAACGGACGCTTTTTTTTCCATCGGCATACACGCTCCGGTCAGAGAGTCAGGCAATATTGCAGGAACTCCCGGAATGACGATCAAAGGCCCCAAAGGCGAAATCACAATCGAAGAAGGAGTTATCGTAGCGGCGCGGCATATCCATTTCCATACAAGCGATGCCGAGAGATGGGGAATTCGGGATAAGCAGATGCTGAAGGTAAAAGCCCGCGGGGAACGCGGAGTCATTTTCGACCAAGTGTTGGCAAGGGTTTCGTATCAATTCGCTCTGGACATGCATATCGATACCGATGAAGCGAACGCAGCCGGACTGAAAACCGGAGATATCGGGGAAATTGTGGAATAACTTGAGAAATGATTGAGAAAATACTGCTTCACGGCTGACGAGTATTGTGTAAGAAGGAGTGAATAATCTGTAGAAGAAAGGAGGCTTTTCATGAAGTATCCGAACCTCTCTGACGTATTGTACTCCTTTAACCGAATATGGAAAACCTCCTTCGCAGCCGTCATCGCATGGGAAATTGCCCAACAGATCGGTTCCAAGCATCCTTTTTTTTGCGCCGCTGGCGGCGATTTTATGTCTGCAAGTCACGGTGGAGGAGTCCTTGTGGAAAGGTTACCAACGGATACTGGGCGTTGTGGCCGGCGTCCTTATCTCGGAATGGACTACGAAATATGTAACAATAGGCGGTTGGAGCATCGGCCTGATCGTCTTTTTTCACATTGGCTGCAGCAAAGCTTTTTTAAATTCGGGAACTACGCATTCTCGCAGATTGCTGTGAGCGCCTTGCTGGTTCTCACCGTCGGACAAGGAAATAACACTTATGGTCTGGATCGTATTGTGGAAACCATTATTGGAGCGGCTGCCGCAACTTTGATCAACATGTTCGTTTTTTTTCCCCCGGACTTTACGAAACAGGCAGCGAAATCTTTGGATCAAGCCACAGCTGACCTGGCTGAACATTTCAGGGAGCTTTCCGGGTGGATAAAGCGAGACCTGCATGCGCAAACAGGCGATAAATTGAAAGAAACGACCCGCAGGATGTATGATCACGTCGATGAAGCTACAGAGAGAACGTCGCAGGCGCTACAAGCTTTAAAATTCAGTCCCTTGCTCCGAAAAAAACGGCACCGTCTGGATCGTTATCGAGAGCAGCTGTACCAGATTCAATTGATCTATCTTCATTCATTGGAAATACAGCGTATATTGTTCGAATGGAAGCAAGCAGAAGGCATGGACAAGAAAATAATGACGGAGTGGGGGCACCGTTTTTTTCCAAATTTGCTGAGGTTATGGATGAATGGAAGGACAAGAAAAGTTCCAAATCTCTGTTTGATGATGAAAAGAAATTGATAGAAAAAAGTTGAACTGCCGCCTTTGAGTGAGGATCAGTACAGGTACGCGTTAAATGAGGAAGCACACCAATTGTTGAAGCACCTGCTGCCTGCACCCGATCCGGACTCCGATGAATTATATCCGGTTACGCAGGAAATATTCCAAAAAATCGTGAATGTGGAAAAAAAACACATGGAACTGCATAAGTGCTGTACAATAGGTAAAAAAGAGGATTTTATCGCGGGAGGAATACCTTTGAAGCTGGGACGGCTGTTCACTTTATTTTTTACTGCTTAATATCGTTAATTATTTGGACCGCAACATCACGTCGGGCGTGCTGCCGCTGTTAAAGGAGCATTTTCACGCAACGGATATCGCACTTGGCGCTCTTGGCACGGCCTTTATGCTCAGTTATTCCGTTACGGCGCTTCCTTTCGGCATATGGTCTGATCGTTGGAAACCTAACAAAGTGGCCGCGATCGGCGTAGCAGTATGGAGCGTTGCCACGATGCTGTCTGCATTCGCTTGGTCGATGAGCTCTTTATTTGCGTTTCGCGCGCTTGTCGGAGTTGGGGAAGCGGCTTATGTGGCTACGGCCAGCACGATTTTGTCCGGGCATTTCCCTAAAAAAACCGAAGGTCCTTTATTCTCGGACTGTTTAATCTCGGAATGCCGATCGGCGGGGCGGCAGGGGTCGTCCTGGGCGGTATGGTCGGAGTCTCGGCGGGCTGGCAAACCGCTTTCGCGCTGGTAGGGCTGCCCGGTCTGTTCTTGGCCATTCTCACCTGGCGTCTGCAGTTGGAGCTCAGGCTGGCAGCATGGCAGCTTCCGGCAAAGCCGGAGTGCGGCTGGGACTGCGGCCGTAGCCTCGCTTTTGCGCAACCCCGCCTATGTATGCGCTTGTCTGGGATACGCCGGTATCAGCTTCGCGTTCGGCGCTATTGTCCTGTTTGCCCCATCGCTGTTTGAGCGCAGTTTCGGATATACGGTTGACCGCGCCGGCATGATTGCGGGCGCTATGCAGGTGGCGGCCGGTCTGCTCGGAGCCCCGCTGGGCGGTTGGGTCGGCGATGCGCTGCAAAAGCGCAATCCCCGCGGCCGGGTGTACGCACTCTCTTTGGCGATGGCGCTGTCTGCGGGATTTTTTTATTCGCCGGTCTGGCTGTGAACAATATGTTGTTTTTTTGTTTTTTTCTCGACGTTCTTCATGTTATGGCATGTCGGTGTAGCCTCCGCGCTCGTGTTCGACGTAACGGAAACGCCGGTATGGAATACGGCCCAGTCGCTTGCCCTGCTGATAATGCATTTATTGGGCGATATCCCGAGCGCAATGGTGGTAGGCTATATTTCGGAACGAACCACTCTTCATTTTTTCATTGTCCCTGCTGCCGGTTCCCATGCTGCTTTCCGCGCTGTTCTTCCTTGCGGCCGGCTTCGTTCGGCGATCTAACAGACACTCGGCATGGTTTAAAGCATAGTGAAGATTGAAATTATGAGGATGGATATAATGATTGAAAAAAATGTTATAATTCACAGGATGCTTGATTTTTTCACACTGGAAAGTGTTTTAAATAGAAGGAAGGTGCAGCACCTGTGAGCAAGGAAACCAAAGACTATGAAACATATTTTCAACCTCCTTCCTTAACGGCTGCAAAAAAAGCGCGGCAAGGAAGATATAAAAAAATATTGTATGACTTTGAAATTCCGGAAGAGATGAAAGAATTCGGGATGGGAAAAAAAAGTTATCACATAAAGAACTATGGATGCCAGATGAACGAGCATGACACGGAAACGATTATGGGTATGCTCGAGCAGATGGGATACAGGCCTACGGATGACCGCGAGCAGGCGGACGTAATTCTGCTCAACACCTGTGCGATCCGCGAGAATGCGGAGGACAAAGTGTTCGGCGAACTCGGCCATTTGAAGCACCTGAAGACTGCCAAGCCGTCTCTTATACTGGGAGTATGCGGTTGCATGCCGCAGGAGGAAGCGGTGGTGAACCGGATCCTTCAGAAGCATCCTTTCGTCGATCTTATTTTTTGGCACGCACAACATACACAGACTGCCGAACCTGCTGAAAGAAGCCGCGTTTAGCAAGGAAATGGTGATCGAAGTATGGTCCAAAGAGGGCGACATCGTCGAAAATTTGCCAAAGAAGCGCGAAGGCATCAAAGCCTGGGTCAATATCATGTACGGATGCGACAAGTTCTGCACTTATTGTATCGTTCCTTACACGCGCGGCAAAGAAAGAAGCCGCCGGCCGCAGGACGTCCTGTCGGAAGTGAGGGACCTCGCCAGACAAGGCTTTAAAGAAATCATGCTGCTGGGCCAGAACGTGAATGCTTACGGTAAAGATTTTGAAGATATCGAATATTCTTTCGGGGATTTGATGGACGATATCCGCAAAATCGATATCCCGAGAGTTCGTTTTACGACTTCCCATCCGCGGGATTTTGACGGACGTTTGATCGAGGTCCTTGCCCAAAAAAGGCAATTTGATGGAGCATATCCATCTGCCCGTGCAGTCCGGCAGCACCGATGTGCTGAAGAAGATGAGCCGTAAATACAGCCGCGAGCATTATTTGGACTCGTCGCACGAATTAAGAAGGCGATCCCTGATGTCGTGCTGACTACGGATATCATTGTGGGTTTCCCCGGCGAAACCGACGAGCAGTTTGAAGAGACGATGTCCCTTGTCAAAGAAGTCGGTTATGACTCCGCTTTTACATTCATCTACTCTCCAAGGGAAGGCACTCCGGCCGCGGCGATGGAGGATAACGTTCCTATGGAAGTGAAGAAGCGGCGGCTCACGCGACTGAACGAAACGCTGAATGAATTCAGCAAGCTGAGCAATGACAAGCTGCTGGGCCAGATCGTGGAAGTGTTGGTGGAGGGCGAGAGCAAGAACAATCCGGATGTGCTCTCCGGTCGTACCCGAACGAATAAGCTGGTGCATTTCGAGGGTTCGAAAGATTTGATCGGGCAGACCATCCAGGTGAAAATTACGAAAACCCAAACTTGGGTGCTTAAAGGTGAAATAGCTGCCGAGCCGGTGGATGCCGCTGTATAGCCATTCATTTAATATGATTAATTATTCAATGATTCCCTTTAGGAGTGATAGCGATGTCCAACGTACAACCGAAGCTGAACGCTCATGGCATGGAAACTTACACCAATACGGAATTGATCGTTCGCGAGGATATATTGTCCAAGGCCAAAGAGCTGGCGCAATTGATCTCCACCTCCTCCGAGGTTCAAATCTTTCGGAAAATCGAGAAGCAGATCGGCTCCAACGACCGTGTTCAGCAGCTAATTAAGGACATTAAGAAAAAAGCAGAAGGAAGCCGTAGCTTTCGAATCGTTCCAAAATCCGGCGATGGTGCAGAAAATCGAAGGTGAAATCGACGGCCTGCAGGATGAACTGGACGGCATTCCGATCGTGAGTGAATTTAAACAAACACAGGAAGACTTGAACTATTTGCTTCAACTCGTGATGGGGGTCATACGCGATTCTTTATCCGACTTGATCAATGTCGAACCAGGGAGTTCCGAGGATCCGTCTTCCTGCAGTGAATAATATAAGTCGTATGGACAGCGGGTGGTATGGAATATTCTCCGTACCGCCTTTTTTCGTATCTTACTTCGGATAACCGATTTTTTGGGTATGGTAAAGAGTAACTATGTTTTCGACGAGGCAGGGTGATCTTGTAACTATGGAAAATTTAGCGCTTCAGACGGATAAATATCAGATCAATATGATGTACGCCCATTGGGTCCACGGAACGCATAACAAGAAAGCGGTGTTTGAAACCTTTTTTTTCCGCAAGCTGCCTTTCGGCAACGGATTCGCGGTTTTTTTTGCCGGGCTTCAGAGAGTAATCGATTATTTACATAACATTTCCTTTGATGATGAAATATTGGACTATCTGTCCAGGCAGGAAGAACATTATGACCTAGGCTTTCTTGAGGAGCTGCGCAATTTCAAGTTCACCGGTTCTCTCTATTCCGTGGAGGAAGGGAGCCTGGTTTTTCCTAACGAGCCTTTGATCAGAGTAGAAGCGCGGGTATTCGAGGCCCAGCTTGTGGAGACGGCCTTGTTGAATTTTACAAACTTCCAGACGTTGATTGCGACCAAGGCGTCCAGAATCAAACAAGTTGCCGGTGACGACGTCCTGCTGGAATTTGGCACAAGAAGGGCGCAGGAGGCGGATGCGGCGGTTTGGGGAGCGCGCTCGGCTTATATCGCCGGCTTTGATGCGACATCCAACATGAGAGCCGGGATGATGTTCAATATCCCTGCGAAAGGCACCCATGCGCATGCCTGGGTGCAGGCCCATGAAACCGAAGAGGAGGCCTTCCTCCGTTTTTTGCGAGGCATTGCCGGATAGCGTCACATTGCTGGTCGATACCTATGATACTTTAAAAAAGCGGAATTCCTAATGCGATTAAAGCTGCGAAGTTTCTTCAGAGTAAAGGCAAGAGGCTGAACGCCATCCGCCTGGACAGCGGCGACCTGTCGTTTTTTTGTCGATTAGAGCCCGGAGGATGCTGGATGAAGCCGGATTCCCGGATGTGAAAATTTGCGCATCCAATGATCTGGATGAGAATACGATCCTGAACCTGAAAGCCCAGGGAGCCCGGATCGACATTTGGGGTGTAGGGACTCAGCTCATAACCGCGGCGGACCAGCCGGCACTTGGCGGAGTATATAAAATGGTGGCGAGGGAAAAAAAGACGGGGAATGGATTCCTACGATCAAGCTGTCCGGCAATCCGGAAAAGGTGTCGACTCCCGGGCTTAAGCAGGTATATCGGATTATTAATCAGGAGTCCGGCAAGGCGGAGGCCGATTATATCGCGTTAATTGACGAAATGGATGTGGTTGAAGGGAAGCGCATTAAGCTTTTTTTTGACCCGGTGCATCCTTATATTTATAAGTTTGTGGATCGATACGAAGCGATTCCGATGCTGAGAGCGATTATTAATGATGGACAGCTGGTGTATCCAATGCCTGATCTTGACCAGATTCGCAAACACCATAAACTCCAACTCGAATATTTTTTGGCCGGAATATTTGCGTAAGCTGAACCCTGAAATATATCCTGTCGACCTGAGTACGAAACTATGGAATCTCAAAATGGAACTGATCCAGGCTCATACGCAGAAATGAAGACAATAGTTAACATAACAATAATTATGTAAACAATTGTCCAGTTTAATTATTGTCCATCCGGGGTAATACAAAAAAAGGACCCATATTCCGAAAAAAACCCGCAAAAAAAGGAGTGGACAAGTTTATGAGTAAAGTAGCTTTCTTGTTAGCCGACGGTTTTGAGGATTCCGAAATGCAGAAGCCATACGAGAAGATTAGAGAGGCCGGACATGAGGCGGTTATTATAGGACTGAAGCAGGGCGAGGAGCTTAATGGCAAAAAATAAATCCGCCGCGTACAAGACGGAATTGGCGGTTAGCGAGGCCAAAGCGGATGATTACGACGCTGTGGTCATTCCCGGAGGCTCTTCCCCGGAGAATCTGCGCCTGGACCCGCATGTACTCTCTTTCGTCAAGCAAATGGACCAAAGCGGCAAGCCGATCGCAGCCATCTGCCACGGGCCGCAAATTCTGGCAAGCGCTGGTCTGCTAAAAGGGAAAACCATCACCTCCTACCCTCCGCTGCAGGACGATATGCGAAACGCCGGAGCTGAGTTCGTCGATAAAGAGGTGGTCGTAGATGGCAACTTCGTCACTTCCCGGACGCCAAAAGACGAGCCGGCCTTCATCCGCGAAACTTTAAAATTATTGCAATAGACGATTGATCTCACACACTAGTGAAAAAAAGGGCGCCACAATTCGCACGAAGCTCATATGAGCTTCGTGCGAATTGTGACGCTTTATTGTGCCCATTAGGAGGCGCCGGTAACATCAATTAGATTTAAACGCTTTCTATATGGTAAAATGAGGGGAGCATCTTACTATATAACTTATAGAAGCGGGTGAATGGAATGAACGAACCCTTTAAGGCTTTGGTTGCGCGAAAAGAAAGCGATAACATTTCTTTGGCGGTTGAAAACATGAGCATTGACGATTTGTCGCCCGGAGAGGTTGTGGTGAAAGTGGCCTACTCCAGCGTCAATTACAAAGACGGATTAGCCTGCGATCCCAAGAGCCGCGTCGCAAGAAGCTATCCGCTTATCCCCGGAATCGATCTGACGGGAACCGTTATGCAATCGGAGGATGGCCGCTTTCGGGCTGGCGATGAGGTTCTTGTCACCGGCTACGGCCTTGGGGTGTCCCATTCGGGAGGATTCAGCGAGCTGGCCCGTGTGCCTGCCGACTGGATTGTGCCGGTTCCTGCCGGGCTGACGATGAGAGAATGTATGATCATCGGAACTGCTGGGTTTACCGCCGCTCTCTCGGTACAAAAGCTGCAGTTGAACGGACTGACTCCGGAGCAGGGCCCCGTTTTGGTGACCGGCGCGACGGGCGGAGTCGGCAGCATGGCGGTCTCGATATTGGCCAAGCTGGGTTATTCCGTGACAGCCAGTACCGGCAAGGAAGCAGAACATGACTACCTGAAAGGGCTCGGAGCCTCGGAGGTCATAGGACGGGACGAGTGGATCGACGCTTCGGACAAACCGCTGCTGAAAGAAAAAATGGGCCGGCACCGTGGATCCTGTAGGCGGCCGAACATTGGTGAACGCTCTGAGGATGACAAAGTACGGAGGAGCCGCCGCATCCAGCGGATTAACAGGGGGAACGGAACTGATGGCGACAGTGTATCCGTTTATTTTGCGGGGAGTGAATTTGCTGGGGGTTGACTCCGTGTTGTGCCCGATGGATGTGCGCAAGCAGATATGGAAGCTTCTATCCGAGGAATGGAAACCGGCTGCCGCCTTAGAAGAGCTTTCACAGGAAGTAGAGTTGAAGGAGCTGCCGGAAGTTTTGTCTGCGATTTTGAAGGGACAGGTACGGGGCAGGACGGTATTAAAGCTGTAATAAGGCAGAGGACAGAGGACGCTCCGCGGAGGAGCGGCTTTCAATGCCATTAAAAGGCCCTCCGAGCGGATCCCGCATCAGGAGGGCCAATTTCTTATCATTGGTTGGACAGCAATTTGTCTTCTAATGAAAGACGCACTTTCTTGATGGCGCTCGCTTCCAGCTGGTGGTCCTGGTTGAACTTATTTCCGCTTAAAGCTAACGCTTCTTTTACAGTCATTTCCACCCAAATTTTCTCTTCGCCTTGAGGAATTTGAAGCTTCGTTTCCATGCTCATCACTCCTGTTCTTCATCATTGATAAAGATCTCTGATCTTCCGGTCCGACAGAATTTATAGCGATGAATAGGTGTTTGATGTGGTGAAAACCTTGATGTATCACACTTTTAATATAACACTTTATGTCAGGTATTGCAAGTGCAATTTGAATATTTTGTGAAATATTGGGATTGCGAGAAGGAGCATGCAAATGGATAGACAGTCGATTTTGAAATCTGCGGAGCAAGCCGTGAAGCACAAATTGGAAGGGGAAGGCAGCGGACACGACTGGTGGCACATTTACCGAGTGAAGCAAACGGCGGTTGAGATCGCCAAAGAAGAGAAAGCCGATGTGTTCGTTTGTGAGCTGGCAGCTCTGCTGCATGATATGGTCGATGAAAAGCTGAATGACGATGTAAAACTGGCCTGGCAGGAGCTGCGAGAGTGGTTTGCTCAAAGCGGGACAGAAAGCAGAGAGTCGGAGCAAGTGCTGGACATCATTGGCTCAATGTCGTTTAAAGGAGGCGGCCGCCCGCCGATGAAAACTCTTGAAGGCCAAATCGTGCAGGATGCGGACCGGCTGGATGCGATCGGGGCGATAGGCATCGCCAGAGTGTTTGCCTATTCCGGATGGAAGAGCCGCCCGATCCACGATCCCGCTGTCCGGCCGAGAGAGACACTAAGCGAGCAGGAATACCGCAGCGGAAACGATACGGCTGTGAACCATTTTTTTATGAGAAGCTGTTAAAGCTTAAAGATTTGATGAACACGAAGTACGGGAAAAAGCTTGCGGAACAGCGCCATGAGTTCATGGTGCAGTATTTGGAGGAGTTCTACGAAGAGTGGGAGGGCCGGAGATAGACCGGTGAAAGCACGAAATCGCCCTCGTCTGCACGGCGGCCGCGCGGACAAGGGCGATAGCGTAGTTTTGGCTGTTCATTACGCCTGGATAGGCATGTGAAGAGCGGTTTGTGCGTTTTTTGAAATCTTGTTGGATCTCTTGTTCCACATGATAGCTCGGATACAATCCACGGGACAGCATATAGCTGAAAATTTGCGCATGCAGCCCGATTCCCGTCTGAAGTTGACGGACGAGCGCCTCTCTAACTTGAGGAGTGGAAGTTTCTGTGATCGCCCAAGCTTCAACATGTACTCCATTTTTTTGGCAATTCCGAGCAGTGTTCCGGCGGCAAAGCGGTCTTCCATGGTTAACATTGTCGCATCTCCGTTCTAAGTGATATGGGGTCTGTGCTGCAGCAGGTGCATAATTTCGGTTATAGCGTGCTGCGTGCCTTGGATGGCGTGCAGGTAGATTTGTTTTAGCTCAGGATCCTTGATTTTGGGCAATATCAGCTTCATTTGAATCAGGGCGTTCGATTTGAGGGCAAGGAGCTCGTGGAGCTCAAGCGTTTCATGGGGAGCCAGCTTCCCGGTAGGCGAACTGATGGCAGCCCCATGGGTGTGATGAGGGTGGTCTCGATACACAAGTTCCTCCTGAATGTCGGTTATTCAATACTGTTCATTGTATTCCGAGCGACGGGTGATGTTCGCCTATAGCTTGTTGAAGTTTCAAAGGCCTATGCCGTGGGTAAAAAAGGAATAGGTCGTTGAAACTAACATATAAGGGGATGAGCCGAAATGGATAACAACGTTCTTAAAGGAAAATGGAAACAAGTAAAAGGTGAAGCCCAAAAGCAGTGGGGAAAACTGACCAATGATGATCTGGATGTAATTGACGGAGAGAAGGACAAGCTTGTAGGCAAGCTGCAGGAGCGCTATGGGCATTCGAAGGACAACGCGGAAAAAAAGAATACCACAATTGGGAGTCCAGTTGGCGCGATAGATAATGTGCAGGCAAAAGCAAAACGAACCGTACGCTTCATAGCGTGCGGTTTTTTACTTTGTATAGGAAATTATGATATTTGGCGGCAGCGAGTAATGCAGAGGAATAGCTGACTTGTTTGCCAGAATGTGTTAGAAGGCCGGCTTTTGGTTTAAAATACATTTAAGCTTGTAAGGATGCGAGATCAGGCAGCGGGGGCACGCATAATGAATTTTATGATACAATCGAAACGGGCATTTATGGTAAGCTTGCTTTTGGCTTTGGGATTCGGGCTGGTTGCGGTACTTCTGGGGTTGGGCAGCTTCCCCGTTTTGACAATAGGCTTATTGCTTTGGTGCAAGGTCTGGAGTCGCCCGGACTGACCCGGGTCATGAAGTTTTTTACCTTTGTCGGATCGGTGCTCGTGGTGGCCATTCTCTCACTTGTCATCATGTTTTATCTGTACAAGGTATTAGGGCACCGCAGAGAGCTCGTTTTATTTGTTTGGTCGATTGTCGGCTCCGAGGTGCTGAATATTTTGCTCAAGCTGCTGTTCCATCGGGAAAGGCCCAATCTTCACAGGTTGATCGATATCACGGGTTTCAGTTTTCCGAGCGGGCATTCCATGGCTGCGTTTGCGTTATATGCCACAACCGCTTATTTTTTTTATGGCGGCATGCCGAAGGAATGGGCAGATTGATTCTTCTCCTCGTTTGCGCCTTGCTGACGATGATGATCGGGTTAAGCCGCATTTATTTGGGGGTGCATTACCCCAGCGATGTGATGGCAGGGTACTTGGCGAGCGGAGTTTGGCTGTCCTTGTGCATCGCTTTTTTTTCAACAGGCGCGAAATCCGGAAAGGGGCAGTGTAAATGAAAGAGGTTATAGTACCGGTCCGCATACAAAAAAAAGGTAGACAGGCTGATGAAATTGAATAAAAGCAAGAAAAAAAGCTTGAAAAAAAGATGTTTGTGACTGGTTAAAAAAAAGAAAAGGGTTTCCGACCGGGGATGAAGAATTTGAAAGCGACGTGGTTGAAACTCTGAAATCAGCCGGCTTCCGCAATTCCCGTGAATTCGTCCAGCAATTGAACAACTGGAATAAACCAACCAGGAAAAAAACAACTGAAACGCTCGGTGATTCGCATGAAAAAAATGGATTGTCCTTCTGCTTTATCTCTCCATCATTTGCATAGCCTTCAGCCATAAAAAAATGAAATCATGGATCTTTTGAGGAACAAACCTCTGCCTTTGACAATGGCCGTTTTGATCGCCGCTTTCTTTTGTTTTTTTTCCGGTGGCTCCGTTCAGCCTGATTATCGGCATTCTCGGTTTTGTGTACGGTTCTTTGTGGGGAGCCGCAATCAGTTGGGCGGGTTCGCTCACGGCCTCATTTCTGATGTTCCTTATCGTGAGGTATTTTTTTTCGCAAGCAGGGCAGAGAGCTTCTCTTCCGCTATGATAAAGTGGAACGTCTCACCGAGGCTGTCGAGCGTGAGCCGTTTATCTCGGTCCTTGCTTCCAGGCTTATTCCTTTAGTTCCACAGCACATTATCAATACTTACATGGCGATCTCCTCAGTGCCGTTCCTGACCTTTGTAATTGCGACCGCAGCGGGAAAAAATACCCGGCATGCTGGTGTATGCCTACGTCGGCGGGCACATGTTTACGGATTGGAAGAGTGCACTGCTGATCCTGTGTATTTATGCAATTTTCCTGCTCATTCTGGTGGCGTTGTACAAAAAAAGCGTTATACATAATGATAGCGAAGGGCTGGCGGACGGTAATAATAGGAGGAGGGGCATCGGCCCCTCCTCTTCGACTCAAACCAGGCTCTTGCGGGCCATGATGTGCTGCGCGATCCAAAGGCCGTGCTTGCGCCCTGTTTCGATAAAGATTTCATTCGCGTTGGCGCCGGAAGAGATGACGCCGGCTATGTAGAGACCTTCTACATTGGTCTGCATCGTCTCCGGATCGTGCTCGGGAATCAGATAATCTCCCTCAAGTTTAACGCCGATCTTTTCCAGGAAGCTGCGGTTCGGACGGAAGCCAGTCATAGCAAGCACGAAGTCGTTGTCCACCTTGTACTGTCTTCCATCCGTCTCGACGGTCACCGAATCCTGCTCGATGGAGGCCAGCCGTGAGTTGAACAACATGCGGATGCGCCCTTTATTTACCATACTTTCGAAAATCGGCCGCACCCAAGGCTTGATATTAGGGGAATAGTCGCTTTTCCGGTAAACGATGGTGACTTCCGCGCCTACGCGGATCAAGTCCATCGCCGCGTCTACGGCGGAGTTATTGCCTCCCACGATGGCAACCTTCATTCCCGTGTAGGGATGGGCTTCTTTGTAGTAATGGGTGACTTTGGACAGCTCTTCTCCGGGAATGCCAAGCAGATTCGGATGGTCAAAATAGCCTGTGGCGAGAATGACGTAAGGGGCGGAGTAAGTTACTGCACTGCCGCTTTTGTCAATCGTTTGCAGACGTAAAAGTTCCCCTTCTTTGACAACGGAGGTCACGGTTTCATAGGAATGGATCCGCAGCCGGTAATGTTCGGCCACCTTGCGGTAATAGGCCAACGCTTCCTGCCGGTAAGGCTTATCGTTAGGCGTCGCAAAGGGGATATCCCCGATCTCGAGCATCTCCGGAGTGCTGAAAAACTGCAGGTTCGTCGGATACTGGTAAATGGAGTAGACCAGACAATTCTTCTCTATGACGAGCGGGGAGATTCCCGCTTTGGTCAATTCTACAGCCGCGGCTATGCCGCATGGACCTGCCCCGACTATAATGGCTTCTTCCACATGGATGCCCCCTTATAAAATTGTATCTTATCCATGTTACCTTATTCGGCAGGAACTTTCCAGGCACATGCTTACACCTGACTGCTGCCAAGATAAAGGAGGATCAACAGCCGATGAAGCTGACCGCATTTCCCCCGTTAATAAACGACCGCTGCTCTGTACTTATTTTGGGCTCGATGCCCGGAAAAAAATATCGCTGAGTAAAGTCCAATATTACGGCAACGAACGCAATCATTTCTGGAGGCTGCTGTACGCTCTTTTTTTGGCCGGGAGCCTAACGGGGATTATGAAGCCCGCACGGATTTTGCTCTTGCCCAGGGAATCGCGTTATGGGATGTGCTGAGCGAATGTGAGCGTGCAGGGAGCCTGGATGCGCAAATCCGCAATCCTGTCGTCAATGATTTTGGACTATTGCTGGAGGACTATCCACGCATCCGATGTCTGTTTTTTCAACGGCGCAGCGGCCTGCAAATTGTTCATGCAAAAGGCAGCTCCGACGCTGAATGGACTGGCTGGAAAGCAGCTGATCCGGCTGCCGTCGTCTTCTCCGGCCCATACGCTTTCGTTTGAAAAGAAGCTTGCTGCCTGGCAGCAGATTAAGGATTGTTTGTAGTCATCCGTACCGGGCCTGAAACTGAGGGGCGGCTGCCGAAAGTGAGTCAATGTTCGCCTTTTACGGTATATACAGGATAAGCATCGCCTATGAAGAATAATTTCCATTAGGGAGGCTGGCCATATGAGTACATTGACAAAAAAACCGAGTTGAAAGATCTGGAAACCCGCCTGCTGGAAGAGAAGGCCGACCTGCAGGAGGTTGTGGAACACACGGGTGAAGCGGAATCTCTGAACGATTCGACAGGAGAGCTGTCGGCTTACGATAATCATCCGGCGGATATCGGCACGGAAGCGTTCGAACGCAGCCGGGATACGGCCATACACGATAATCTCGAAGGTCAGCTGGAAGAAGTTGAGGCCGCGCTGCAGCGGATGAAGAAGGGTAAATACGGCCTATGTGCGGAATGCGGCGAGCCGATTCCCTATGAAAGATTGGAGGCGGTCCCCTACACCGCTTACTGCGTGGAGCACGCGTCTAACCGTAATCCGGACAGACAGAGACCAGTGGAGGAGGAAGTGCTGGAACCGATGATCCATGGCCGCCAGGAGGAAGACGGTGTCGTAGAGAATGAAATTGACGACAGCAGCGCCTGGGGGACGGTCGAGGAGTACGGCAGCTCGGACTCTCCCATAATAAAGAATAAGCAGAAAGAGGCAGATGAGCTGGAAGGGTTGACGAGAGAGTAAAGACAAGCCGGGTAACCGGCTTTTTTTAACGCCGTGCATTTTGCATTGGCTTCGCCGTTCCGTGTACAATGTGACTAGACTACTGCTCAGAAAGGGGATCTTTTGTGAAGCTTGGCGCTCGCGTGCTCAAAACGGGTGTAGCGGTAAGTCTTGCGCTGTATATATCCGCGTTTTTTTTGAATTTATCCCCGCCCATTATCGCGGCGGTGGCCTCCATTTTCGCCCTGCAGCCCACGATTTATCGTTCCTGGAGGCACATTCTGGAGCAGGTGCAGACCAATACGCTGGGCGCTATTCTGCCTGGATCGGCGTGCAATTTTTTTTCAGAATAATCCTTTAGCCGTCGGAATCGTATGCATTATCGTAATTATCATTTGTCTGCGCCTAAAGATGGAAGATTCCATAGGCCTTACTTTGGTGACGGTCACCGCCATTATGAACGCTCCGGCGCATTACTCTTTCGCCTTGACGCGGTTTGTGCTGATTATGACGGGGATCGGGGCGGCCTTTATCGTGAACGCGCTATTCCTGCCGCCCAAGCCGGAAGAGAAATATATCGAGACCGTGCGTCATGTGTTCGGCCAGCTTTCCGTGCTTCTCAGGACGTCTATTTCGAATGATATGAAGGAAAACGTGTATCAGGGAGAAAAGCAGGCTTTGGGCAGCGCCGTAAAAAAACGCTAGGCGACCGGTACACTTTGTTTGAAGAGGAGCACAAGAAGCTGAAAAGGCGGAAGCATTCCGATATCAGGCTGATGGTCGTGTACAAACAGATGCTGGCGGCCGCGGAAAGAGGCTGGGATATCCTGGAAACCGTCGAGGAGCACTATTTTCAGGCGCGCCGGACGGCGGAGCTGAATGAATTTTTTTGACAACCATGTAGAGCATTTGATCCATTACCATGAGCACGTGCTGATGAAATTTGACAACAAGCTGAAGCCTGACACTTATGACAACACCCGGATCGAGGAAGACAATGACCAGTTCATGAGAGACTATATGGATCTTTACGGCATTTCCAAGGAAGGCAAGCTCAGGTTGTCGATCGTGGCGGCGGTCATCTATGATTACGGCCATCAAATTGCCCGGTTGGATAAATTGGTTGAGCAATGGCACAAGCATTCAGACGAGAGAACCGAAGCTACTCAATAAGCGCCTAAAATGTCGCTGCGGCGTATAGAATCCATACGGAGAGTGGAGGAGAAACGATGCTTAAACATTACGGAGTATTGAAATGCCAAGCCATTGACCGGCGTGTCGGCACGAACGATAACGCCCACTATCAGATTCATGTGGTGGCGCAAGAGATTCATTATCGCATTGCCGTGAATGTGAAATCGCAGATGAGCCCGTCTGAAATCCTTTATTATACGGATGAGCATTTCTCCCATCCGGTCACTTCGGAAGCGGCCAAGCTTCCTTTTGGTTTTACTCGTTTGGAAAGCAGGCCCGGCGGGACCGCACTGGATTATATCCGCAGCAATTTATTTCAACCCGGCCGGATGGTGCCGCTGTCTTTTGATGTGCCCGGGCAGGATAACGATCTGAACGAGAAGCTCGATATTTACATTCAAAGAGCTATCCTGAATAAGGACGCCGTGTTGTATGCTTTTGGCGCCGCCTGGGGACCGGAACCCTCCACCAAGGATAAAATATTCGGATTTCTCCCCGGCAACGGCATTCACGACATCCATATGAATCAGGGAAATACGGCCCAATTCAGGAAGGATGACGGAGTATTTCAGGACGGCGGGCTGCTGATCCATTTTCCTTCCGAGGAGAGATGGATAGCGACCTTTCTTGCTTTTCAATCACAATCGTGGCATACGGATGACCAGAGCGGCCATGCTATAAATCAGAATCCCGTCCTGCCGCCGTCCCCTCCGGATAACCGTGAAATCCCGGCAGACGAAGCGATCCTTATTACGGCCGCGCTGGTGAAACCGGCAGGCTCCTCGGCGGGGGAGACTGTAACCCTGCTGAACCGGTCCGACCGGTCCGTCGGATTAACGGGGTGGACGCTGATGAACCGGATTCATCAGGCCTTCAAGCTGCAGGGGGAAATTCTGCCTGCCCAGCATTTCACGGTCCAGCTGCCTAAAGCTTTCCTGCGGGACGACGGAGATATCATCACTCTCACCGACGAGTATGGACTGAAGGTCCACGGTGTTTCCTACACCCGACGGCAGGTGAAAGCCGGTTGGACGGTTAGATTTTAACATGGTAAAACTCCTTCACAAGAAGATCGCCTAAATTTCATGTTTCGGGTAAAAGGGGAAAGGGGAAGTATGGCAGTGATTGTAGTTGGTGGAATGATCGGTTTGGGCAAAACTTCCGTCGCTGGTCTGCTTGGCAAAGAATTGAATTCGGAAGTGTTCTATGAGGATGTGGACAACAACCCGATTCTTCCGTTATTTTATACGGCAACGCCCGAGGAGATAGAGAAATACCGGTATCCTTTTCTGCTTCAGCTTTATTTTCTGGACACCAGGTATCGCGCCATCAAGCAGGCTCTTGTTAAACGGAGCAATGTGCTGGATCGAAGCATCTACGAGGATTGGTATTTCGCCAAAGTCAACAAAGATTTGGGCAGAATATCCGAACTCGAATTCGGGGTTTATGAGAGTCTGCTTGATAACATGATGGCCGAGCTGGATGAGCTGCCGAAGAAAGCCCCTGATTTGATGGTCTATTTAAAAGCGTCCTTCGATACCGTATTGTACAGAATCGGTTTGCGGGGCCGGGAATTCGAGCAGAATGAAGCGTTGGTGGACTATTATTACAAGCTGTGGTCGGGATACGACGAATGGGTAAGCAAACATTATAAAGCGTCCGATGTGCTGACCGTGGATATGGACAAGACGGACATCATCAACACCCCGGGTGACGCTGAGACATTGGTGCTTCAAATCCGGTTGAAGCTGAACGATATGGGCATTCAGCTGAGCCACTTATAACCTAAGTGAGCAACTCCAGCTCCAATCAGAATATAGACCACACTTACTGTCCACCAGGGTAAATCTTTCAAAACCACGGCAACAAAGTTAACTACTGTTATAGGCTATGTTATTATTCGTTGTTGTTTTTTTGAGCAACAGCAAATTCGAGGTTGATTTCAATGAGTTTCCTGCCATGCAATCCCCAAAAAAAGGACGGCTAATTGCCATCCTTTTACTTTATAGTGTTCGCAATCTCAATCAATTTAGACTCATCATATAAAGGAACAAATTTTCCGTTCTCAATTTTGTTTGACGCTAACGAATAGGTGTGCCCATCGCGTCTCCAATACAATCCACTGAAGTTTTCGTCTCCTTGAATCCAAGTTTGCGAACCGTCGCTGAGATTAGGTCCTAACGTTCCCTTGGGTGATGATTTATTCGTAGCATTTGATTCAGCTAATATTAGTTGAAGCCCCTCTTGTTCGTTGGCATAAGTTATTTTAATCATGTCAAATGGGGCATTCATGATGCCAGCAGCCTTGTGGGTTACTATAAATGGCAGTTGCGGCTGTTGCACATCAAAAGGGATTTTTTTTGATTGCTTCATCGAAAGGCAAAGCATCCTTATCTTGAAACCATTTTACTCCTTCTGTCGCTATCACCAGCCACTGCTATTTTGTTGAGTAGCCTGAGGAGACTTATTTGCCTGACATCCGACTATAAGAATAGTGGCTATAAATACGAGAATAATTTCAGCTTTTATCAAAGAATATCACCTCAACCTTGTTATTCAACGCAGTATTCTCATATTCCTTGTTATCAATATAACGGAACCAAGCCAAATAATGTTGCAGGTACTTCGTCGCAACGCCGTTGAATCGGTCCATCCAGCGTTTCTGATGGCTATGGTAGCTATTCACGTTCTCACGTAGTTTCCAAACCGCACAACTGTAAGGCTGTGGCAACGCGTACAAATAAGTCCAGCTTTATGCTTCTGCTCCTGGATGTCGTCAATCGCACGAATAGGAGCTGCCGAGCTTTTCGTGTGAGCATATTCCCCTGCTCCTTGCGCAGCCGCTATTTGATATTCTCATTGTCTCTCAGAAGAAGCATTTTATCGATCAATTCCCGCTCCACTCCGGCATTCCAGGCTCTGACATACCTAGGCAGCACAAAAAAGGTCAATCAGAATCCAAATGGTGAGAGTTATCCCAGTCAATAATAGAGGGGTGATTAAAGCATTCCCGGAAACTGGGGAGTCCAATGAAAAAAAATGGGTGGCAAGAAATATAGAAACGAGGAGATGATAAATAATATTAACTGGATACAACCGGTAATTCTTCTGCCCAAGTAAAAACGATGCAGCCCCAAATGTCCGCCAAGCAGCATGAAATAGGCGAGTCCCAGTGACTTTTCGGTGAACCGCAGTTCGGACTCAAGGATCAATAATTCTTTTTCCGTCAGATCGAATCGGGAGGTCATTGTACAGACAAGTCTCCTTCCGCACGATGATTACTGCGATGAATGATCTGCTCGAGAAGACGCGACTCGATTTGCTTGTTGGTTTCATTCACAATCTTGTAAGTCAGGAATGCATCTACCAGTGACCAAATGACCGTAGCAATCAGGCCAACAATAGTAATAGATAGAATCAGCATCGTTGCTGCCGATCCTTTTTTTGCCCAAGTAGAAGCGATGCCCGCCGACAACGCCAAGGAAATACCAGAGCACATACGCCACAAGCATCGATTTCCCGCTTCTTTTAACTTCCGCATCAAGCAGCAGCAATTCTTTCGTGTCCAGTTGACTTTTCAAATAGATATTGTCTGACATTCAAATGCACTCTCCGTTGTTTTTTAAAAAAAATGTCCAGTTGGAACAGAATACATTACAAGGTGATTTTTTAGTATAAGCTTAGATTGAGTCACTATATCTCTACGACTTTTTTTTACTAAGCTAACCACAAGAGTACATATTAGGGCAGCTATACCCGTCACTAACCCAATTATAACTCGCCCTAGTAGGTCACCTCGTTCATTTTTTTAATAGCCTCTCGGCATTCGCGAGGCAGATAGGACAAGGGTTTCCTTGCACCATCAAATTAGCTTTCCTCCTACTTTCGTAGGGGATTATTTATTTCAACCACACCTCGGACTGAAAAAAAATTATTCAAAATATGGCTGTGATTTTGTCGAATTTCTGTATGGATTCTTACGGAAAGCCGAACAAATTGATGCGACATCATAATTGCTGGCCGCGCCTGCCCCGCCAATTCCGGGCTTCCTCACAGACCGAACTTGACATGGCAGGCGAGCAAGCGGCCTTTCTCTTTAACAACGTGTATCTTGCAAGGCGCCGCTCCACTTCTTCCCGAAAGGAGGGGAGCATCAAGATGCAGAAACAAGGCCGCACGCTGTATTGCTTCGTCATCTTCACCAATACGACGATATTTCATCTCCATCCGAAAAAAAAGCTACAGCGTTAGAGGGCTGTAAACGGAGTATACAGGAAACTCCGTGGCGCTGGCAAGAGAAAAAAAAGCAGTTGGGAACCACGTTCCTGGCTGCCTTTTTTGTATATATATGTCAGCGGGAATACCGTGATTATGTGCAAAAGGTTGTCCGTTCGTGCGCAATTAATTTGCAAACCATCGGAAAAAGGTTGGTTTTTTTTGCACTTTTATTTTGCAAATCCTTTGCCGGATTAATGTGCAAATTCACAACATATTCTGTGTCAATTGATTCCAGGCATCATACTGATACGAAATAGTTCCAAAGCCCGTCACCACACTCGTGCGATTGTCATTGGTATCGTAAGCGTCGACTTAATGGGTCAATCTCCAACCCGTGGAACGTATCCCGTGTGATAAATCGCCCCACCCCAGCGTCATAATATCGAGACATGAGGTAGTACAATCCTGTTGACTCATCAAATCGATAACCTGCATAGCGATAAGGTTAGAAGAAGCCACCGTACCTGTTTGAGAGGTAATATTCCCCCATGCATCATATTGATACTGAGCCTCATACAACTCGGGGTAGTACCAGCGAAGCTGTCACCAAGTGCCAACCCTACTCTTATTCATAAAACTCCTAGAAATACCGGCGATAACAATTCTCGGCGCCGCTCACCTCGTAGCTGAGGTACACGAACTCAATTTGAGGTAGGGATAGTCGGATTATTCACCAACTCATGACAAAATTCGAAGTCACTAAAGGCTATCCTTGTAAACTTGCCTATTTAGATTGTTTTACAGTATTTGGAAAAGGTAATCATCTACGACAAAGATGTGAAGTTATCTTTAAGGTCCCCGTTGTGGATTTGGTGTATGGAGCGAACCGTGGCTTGTAAAAAATCACAATCCGCCGCCGCGTGCTGCTTCGGATTGTTAGAGATATAGCTTAAAATTCCTCTATACAGTATTTTGGAAAACCAACATTCACATACACCATGATAATATGATTTTACCGGACTTAATTAAAAAATAGAATAATTTGATTAAAAGTAAGAAGATGTAAACTATAACCAGCCCAACAAAGATACCAACAGGATTAAAATGTAATCCAAGGAAATACAGAATAGCAGCAATAATCAAAGTTAGACACAAAATAATGATAAACCTTATAATAATGAACTTGAAAAAAATTCTATCCATGTCATTTCCCTCCACATATAGTAACGACCCCATTTCTTTAGTTTTCCTTTTAAAAGCTTGGTCCGCTGTCAATCTAGTGTTTCATATTAGTATTAACCTTGAAAATGAATGAACGGATCTAAATGTAGACACCGGCACCAACCGATGCCAGTGTCTACATAACTTGTTTAGATATATGACACGTTTCCAGATAAATGATTGATAACTTTAAAATATGGCCAAACATAAACCGTACTATTTATCACATCATTATATGGGTAACTGGTGTCGAATCCATTTGCAATTTGGTCAAAAGCTCCCTTTACTGAGGTTTTCATGGCGAAGCTTGCTACTTTATTGGCAATCCAAGCTCCCGCTATGGCTAAAAGCCTCGGTGCTATTATAGATCTAATAAGTTGAGCAGCAATAACACCAACTTCTCCACCGATTATGATCGAAAGGCCTAGTAGCGATAGCCCACCGATAGTCATCTTGAGGTAGAATCGTACAAATTCCGAAGTAACCCTAACTGCAAAATAGCTATCGAACCCGAAGTTGAAAGCTTTATAGAAATGACCAGTCGGATCAACCAAATTTACAGGATTGTTTGCTGTATAAACATACTGATTTAGACTTAATGGCTCCTTATCAAACCCGTGAAACGTATCCCTAGTGACAAATCGCCCTACCGCTGCATCATAATATCGAGCCATGAGATAGTACAACCCTGTTGATGTATCATAACGATAACCTGCATAACGATACGGGTTGGAGGAAGCCATCGGTCCGGTTTGGGAAAGAATATTTCCCCACGCATCGTACTGATACTGAGCCACCGTATTACCGGTTGT
>BBFE01000012.1 GCA_001313085.1 Paenibacillus sp. JCM 18996
CTCAGCCGCAGCAGCAGCTGCGGACGACGGAGCTGCTGCTGCGGCCGTCTCCAGGCTTTCCTTTGTGACGGCTGTCACCTGAGCCGACTCAATCTCGGAGACGCTCTCGATCGCCTTCTGCAGCTCTGCCGCATCGATTTCCGAAATGTAGTACACGGAAAATGTCCGGTCAAACTGTTCTTGTTCGATGTCCTGGACGGAAGGCAGAACTTTCACCACTTCCCCGTTCCGCTCAAGCACATCAAACACCATATAAGCTCTCGCGGCTTTCAAGAAGCAGTCCTCACGGACCGCCACATCCACACGGAAGACCTTCATCCCGGCATCCACGGACTGCAGCAGAATGGAAAACTGGAACTCGTCCAGAGCATCTTCGCCCGATGCGGCAGGCGAAACCTTTCCGGAGGGGGATTCCGGCTTCTTGTAATCGCCGGTTACGATCGATTTCAAGGATACGACAATTTCCGTTACATCCGCTTGGCCCGAGCCGCCGCCGATAATATCGCCCACCATGGATTCCAAAGCGTCGATGCTTTGAAACAAGCAGTCAAATATGAAAGGGTTCATCTCCAGCTTCGCGTTCCGGACCAGGTCCAGCACGTTCTCCATTTCATGGGTAAGAGAAGCCAAATCCTCATAGCCCATTGTGGCCGACATGCCTTCAACGTGTGCGCCGAGCGGAAAATGTTGTGCAGTATGCCTATATCCTGGGGACTGTTCTCCAGGCTGAGCAAATTCTCGTTGATCGCTTGAAGATGCTCCCTCGATTCATCAATAAACAGAGATAAATATTGGTTCATTTCCACAATCGCTTCACCACCGAAAAAAATTTAGTATGTAGATGTGAGACGCAGCATCCGCCCCTTTAGCTTTCTATTCCCGGTCCCTACCTGCTGACGCAGTCCTCCAGCTTCTTGACCATACCGCCCAGCGGCACCACATGCATTGCCGCGCCCAGCTCCACCGCAGCTCTCGGCATACCGTACACCACGCACGACTCCTCCGATTCTGCAATCGTCGTAACGGCTCCGGCCTGTTTGAGCTCGAGCATCCCTTTGGCCCCGTCGCTGCCCATACCGGTCATCAGCACGATATGCCGTTTTAATTCCTTCAAAGGCAGCAGGGAGCGGAACATCATTTCAACCGAAGGCCGATGGCCCGAAACGGGCTCTTCCTTGCTCAGCTCGATCCGGTAGGATGCCCCAGCACTGACTCTGGCCAATTTCATGTGATAACCGCCCGGCGCCACATAAGCCGTCCCGTTCTCCAGGATCATTCCCTGCTCCGCTTCAACTACCTTCATGGCGGAACAGTTATCCAGCCTTTGCGCCAGCGATTTGGTGAAATTGGGAGGCATATGCTGGACAATGAGGATGGGTGCCGGGAAGTTAGCCTGAATCTGCGAAAACATGGCATGCAGCGCCTGGGCCCCCCTGTCGATATGCCTAACGCGATAAGATGGCTTACAGCCTTGGCTCCCGGCGGCTTAGGCAAGGACGCAAGGATGGCGCCTTTCCTCGGCTCAGCCGCGGCCGGCTTAGGCTCTCGCGGGATCGGCTTCCTCTCTTCACTAGCAGGCTGCAGGCATTTAACTTTTGTCTGGACGGCAGAGTGCAGCTTTGTTAAAAGGAGTTGTTTTACCTTATATAAATCCAATGAAATAGAACCGGACGGTTTATTGACGAAATCAAACGCCCCGAGCTCCAATGCCCTGATCGTTTCGGCCGCGCCTTCATGCGTCAGGCTGCTCAGCATAATGACGGGCGTCGGACAATCCTTCATTATAAGCTTAAGTGCTTCAAGGCCGCTCAGTTCTGGCATTTCAATGTCGAGCGTCACCGCGTCGGGTTTCCATTGATGAATTTTCTCTATCGCTTCTCTTCCGTTTTTTTGCCGTATCAACCACCTCAAAAGCGGCATCGCCGGCAATCAGATCGGAAATCAGCTTTCGCATAAACAAAGAGTCGTCTACAACCAATATTTTATAACGCGCCAATCGATACACACCTCATGTGACTGCCTGCCGCAACAATTATTCTTAAACGAGAACGGGCGGCGTCAGGATAAAAGCTTCAACATCTTGGAAAGGAACCGTTTTACGCCTCCGGTGTCGGATTGGGCGGTGTGCTGCTGTCCAGAGATGAACCGCTGGGCAATATCATAAATCCCTTTGGACGCCTGTGATGCGGGATACATCAAGGTAAAAGGCACCTGCTTTTTTTTACCGCTTTGGAGACATTGGCGTCGTCGTACACGTAGCCTAGTGTCGGAATGTCAATCCCGAGGAATCTTTTGGCCACCATAGCGATTTTGTCGGCAGTCTGCTTCCCCTCCCCCGGATCAGTGACCCGGTTGATAACCAGCTTGAAATCAATCTCAAGCTCCATGGCGTTGACCATTTTGATAATCGCATACGCGTCCGTAATGGCTGTCGGCTCTGGTGTGGTTACGACCAAGGTTTCCTCTGCGGCAATGATAAATTTTAATGTTTCCTTGGATAAACCGGCCCCCGTGTCGAAGATGATGAAATCCACAAACCCGTTAAGCAGGTTCACCTGTTCCGCAAAATCATTCAGCTCTTCCTCCGTCAGCCGCAGCAGGTCGTTAAAGCCGGAGCCCCCCGCGATAAACTGCAGATCAAGCGGTCCTTTCTGGATGATCTCCCATATGGAATTTTGCTTTTTCAGCAAATGATACAGACTGTACTTTGAGGTAATTCCCATGAGCACATCAATATTGGCAAGGCCGATATCGGCGTCAAACACAAGAACTTTGTATCCCCTCGACTGCAGAGCAAGAGCGAAATTCAGGGTGAAATTGGATTTGCCCACTCCCCCTTTGCCGCTGGTGACGGTAATGATCCTCGTCTTTCGGCTTGGAGCATCCGTCTGCTCGCTCACCAGATTCCTCAGCCCTTGCGCCTGGTCATTCATCGCTTTGTTCCCCCAGGATCCGGCAATCAGCCGCTGTTCGTCGATCTGCGAGATATCGTCCGGAACGTTCTGCCCATAGGCCACGTAGGACAAAGAAGGCGAGAAATCGTGTACGAGATTGACAATAGAGCCGTAAGTGTCGGTCTCATCCATTTTGGTAAAGAGCACCTTGTCAAGTGTGAATTTATTAAAATTGGAGGTAATCGCCTTCATATCCTTATATTTCATGGTCAGGCTCAGCACCAGAAAACTCTCGCTCTTCCCGCGGCTGCCCAGCAGCGCGTTCAGCTCCGAAACATTCATTTCGTTGCGGAAATTGCGCCCGGCCGTGTCCATAAAAATGATGTCGCAGTCCTCCAGATTGCGGAAAGCCTTTCCCAGGTCCTGGGGCGAGAAGACGACCTCGAGCGGAACGTTGAGAATGGTAGAGTAAGTCTTGAGCTGTTCCACGGCGGCAATCCTGAACGTGTCGGAGGTGATGAAACCGACTTTTCTTCGATGCTTCAACACCTGTTCCGCCGCCAGCTTGGCAATCGTTGTGGTCTTTCCCACACCGGTAGGCCCAACAAAATGGGCGATACGGGTATCCTGGGCGATCGGCTTGGGCTCGTCCGATCGGAGGACGCCAAGGAGCTGCTTCGCCACGTGTTCATACGCTTCGGAGAAGCCTGCCGGCGCCCCATGCTCCTCGGCGGCCTGCAGCGCTTGATCGACCAGCTGCCGGGCAATCGCAGGCTCCACTTCCTGCTCGACCATCCTGGCTTCCAGCACTTGAAATGGTTCGGGCAGAGCCGGGGCCTCCTCGCCTGGAGAGGATAGCTTATGCACCATTGCCTTCATCTGGCGGATTTCGTCCAGCAGCAGGTCTTCCCTGCCTTTCATGGCGGCAAGCGGCTTTTTTTCTGTTTCTGCGAATGAGCATTTCCCGCTTCAAACGCTCCGCTTCGTTAAAAAAGATCCTTCGGGGCAATAGAGCAGGGAGAGGAAGCGGCGGGCGCGTCCCCGTAATCGGCTGCGCTTTCCCGTGCCTCCGCAAAGTTTAAATGCTCCGCCGCTTCCATTACAGCTACGGACGGTTCCCTTTTGACCGGATTAGGGGAAGAAGCGGCATAACTGGCTGCAGCATGAACGGGCGTTTTATAGGATGCCGGGCCCTTCGGCACGGGTGCGCCGGGAGCTTCACTGATTCCCACGCTTTCGTCAATTGCGGCAATGACCTCGATCTTCTTTTTTTCCGAACATTCCCAGAAAACCGCCGGTCCTCAGTTCCTTCGTATTGAGAATGACCGCGTCCTTACCCAGATCAAGCTTGATTTTTTTGAAGCGCGTCGGGCATGGAATCCACAATATATTTTTTCACTCTCATAAGTTCACCACTCCCATGCTTTGAATTTCGACGTTGGCTCAAGCTCGCTGTAGGACAGAACGGGAATGTCCTGCATGGTGCGCTCCAGAAGCTGGCGCAAATACATACGTACGGTAGGCGACGTCAGGATCACAGGCTGCTGGCCCGCCTGAATCAGCTTGGTCAGCTGCTCCGAGAGCTTGCTGTATATCAGCTGGGATGAATTGGGGTCGAGCGCCAGATAAGAGCCTTGGTCGGTTTGCTGTACCGACTCGGCCAGCTTCTTCTCCAGGGCGGGTCCCACCGTGACCACCTTCAAGGAATCGCCGTCGGCCACAAACTGCCGGGTAATCTGTCTCGCCAGCGCCTGTCTCACATATTCCGTCAGAATTTCCGGATCCTTGGTGTAGCCCGCGTAATCGGCCAGCGTTTCCATAATGGTCACCATGTCGCGGATGGAGATTTTTTTCCTTGAGCAGCTTGATCAGTACCTTTTGCACTTCCCCGATCGACAATTGGCCTGGAATGAGCTCTTCCACCAGCGCCGGATAAGTTTCCCTGATATTGTCAATCAGAGCTCTCGTCTCCTGTCTGCCCAACAGTTCATGGGCATGGCGCTTGATCACCTCTGTGAGGTGAGTGGCCACCACGGAAGGCGGATCGACTACAGTGTATCCGGACAGCTCGGCTCTTTCCTTCGTGTTTTCGTCGATCCAAAGGGCGGGCAGCCCGAACGCCGGCTCCACGGTGTCGATGCCGACTACGGATTCGTCGTCGATCCCCGGGCTCATCGCTAGATAGTGATTTAACAGCAGCTCGCCGCTGGCCACGGTGTTTCCTTTTATTTTGATCATGTATTCGTTAGGCCTCAGTTGGATGTTGTCGCGGATCCGGATGACCGGCACGACGAGTCCCAGCTCCAAAGCGCACTGCCTGCGGATAAGGATAATGCGGTCCAGAAGATCTCCGCCCTGCCCAGTGTCTGCCAAAGGAATCAACCCGTAACCGAACTCGAATTCGATCGGATCCACCTGCAGCAGATTGATGACACTCTCCGGAGAGCGTACCTCCTCAATCTGCTGCTCTTCGACAAGCTGCTCGTCTTCCGCCTGCTTCCGGTTCAGCTGCTTCTGCATTTTATATGCGGCGAACGCGAGCAACCCGGCTATAGGAGCAGTAATGATGTTATGGATCGGGGTAAACACTCCTAACAGGAAGATCGTCCCTGCCACAATGTAAAGCAAGTGCGGATACTTCATCACTGGTACGGACAAATCCTCGGCCAGGTTGCCTCTGAAGCGGAACGGGTGACGATGATACCGGCTGCGGTAGAGATGAGCAGCGCAGGGATTTGGCTCACCAAACCGTCGCCGATTGTCAGAATCGAGTATGTGGACGCCGCTGTCGGGAATGAATCGCCTTTCATCGCCATCCCGATCACAAATCCGCCGATCAGGTTGATGAACAGCATGATTATGCCGGCAATTGCGTCCCCTTTCACAAACTTCGAGGCACCGTCCATCGCTCCGTAGAAGTCCGCTTCCCTGGCGATCCGCGTCCGTCTTTCCTTGGCCTGATGCTCATTGATCAGCCCGGAGTTGAGATCGGCGTCGATCGCCATCTGTTTGCCCGGCATCGCGTCCAAGGTGAACCTTGCGGCTACTTCCGCCACGCGCTCGGACCCTTTGGTAATAACGATAAATTGCACGAGCACCAGCACGATAAATACGATAAATCCGACCACAATGTTGCCCTGCGCCACAAACTCCCCGAACGACCGGACCACGTTGCCGGCTTCCCCGTGCGCGA
Organism: Paenibacillus sp. JCM 18996; assembly: GCA_001313085.1. The sequence goes on from BBFE01000012.1 coordinate 6,088, forward strand.
GAATATTCTTGGTCGTCGAAACGTTGAGCGCCAGCCGGAACAGGGTGGTAATGAGCAGCAGCGAAGGGAAGATGGCAAATTCAAGCGTATCCACCGTGCTCATCGCGATGAGGATAATAATCAGCGCGAGCGATATGTTAATGACCAAAAAAAATGTCCAGCAATACCGTGGGAAGGGGCAGCACCATCATTAAGACGATCCCGATAATGCCTACCAGGGTCAAAAGCTCTTTCGGTTTTAATTTCATTATCAGCAACCCCTTTCCTTATCCGATGGATTTGCCTTTCAGCTTGTACACATAGGCCAGCACTTCAGCTACCGCCTGAAACATTTCCGCCGGAACCGATTCGCCGATTTCCACCTGGGCGTAAAGGGCTCTGGCTAACGGTTTATTCTCCACTGTGACGATACCGTGCGGTTTGGCAGGTCTTTTATTTTTTAACGCCGTGAAATCGGCTCCCTTGGCGATCACGGTGGGCGCATGCATAACGCCGGCGTCATACTGTACCGCTACGGCAAAGTGAGTGGGATTCGTGATGACACATCGGCCTTGGGCACTTCCTGCATCATCCGCCGCATGGCCATTTCCCGCTGCTTGCTCTTGATTTTTTCCTTTGATAACCGGATCGCCTTCCGACTTTTTTTTATATTCATCTTTGATGTCCTGCTTGGACATGCGAAGATTCTTTTCGTGTTCATATTTCTGGTACAGATAATCAAAAAGAGCCAGGACCACTATACACACCGCGATTTTAATCCCCAAATTCAGAGTGACGGAGCTTGTATACTGAAAAAATTTGCTCTATGGGCATACGGCCAAGCTCCAGCAGCTTTTCCTTTTCTTTGATCAGGGTGGTGTACACCATAAAACCGATAACGAGCAATTTCACGATGGTTTTTTACAAAATCGACGAGAGCGTGCATTGAGAAAATCTTTTTTTGGCGCCTTCGATCGGGTTAATCTTGTTAAGCTTGACTGCGAGCGTCTTTGTCGTGAACAGGAGTCCGAATTGGGCATAATTGGCCGCGACCGCCGCAATGACCGATAAGGCAAGGATCGGGGCGAGAAGGATCAGGCCCTGCATCAGCATATCTTTATAGATCACCAGCACATTTTCCTTATCGATGTTCCAAAGCAGGTAAATTTGAAAAAAATGGTGGTAAACAGCTTGATCAGCCGCTCTTTCATAAATCCGCCCAGCATATAGAACGACATAAACGACACAAGGAGGATAAACGCGGCCGGAAGCTCCATGCTTCGGGCAACCTGGCCTTTTTTCACGCGCGTCCTGCCTCTTTTTTCGCTGTAGCGGGTTCGGTTTTTTTCCTGCGAAAACAGCTGAAGGTCCAGCTGCAGTTGAAAACGGGCCAAGACGGAACCTCCTTTGTCCCTTTTCCGGTGAAAATTCGGGCATTAATCCGCGCGCAGCAGCAGGATCAGCTTTTGCATGGAGTCCAGCATCGTCTTGAACAAATCTTCGAACAATCCGATAAAACCGGGAAACAGCAAAATCAGCAGCAACAGGCCGATAATAATCTTGCGGGAACGCCTACTACAAAAAATGTTAAACTGCGGGGCGACCCTGGCTAAAAGCCCAAGCCCCAAATCCGTAAAGAACATCGCCACCACGATCGGGGCGGACATCTGCAGCGACAGAGAGAACATCCTGATGAACGTCTTTACGATAAAATCCGTCACTTGGCCGCTGTAGATTTTTTTGCGAATAAATCGTTGGATAAGGGAATCCATTTGTAACTGTCCATGATCGCCTGAAGCAGGTAATGATGTCCGTTGAACGTCAAGAACAGCTCTATGGCCAGCATGAACTTCAGGTTCCCGAGCAGCGGGCTGCTCACACCGGTGATCGGGTCGATGATACTTGCCATACCGAAGCCGATCTGCATATCCATAAACGATCCGGCCATCTGCACCGCCGTGAAAAAACATATAAGCGATGTATCCCAGCAGGAGACCGACCAGCATTTCCCTCAGTATTGATACAACAAACAGCGAGTCCATCTGCACCGGCTGCTGCAGCCCGACTGCCGCGAAGGTGACATAAGTGATAAAAAAAAGCTTAGCCCCGCCTTAAACGTCATCGGGACATTTCGCGAAGAAAACACGGGCACAACGACGAAAAAAACGAGGTAATTCGACAAAAAAACAAGCATAAAGCCGGGCAAATATTGTAACAACTGCTCCATCCGGTCACGACCTAAGAGATAAATTTATGAAGATTGTTCATCAGATTGTAGGTGAAATCGACGAGCGTTGTTAATATCCAGGGCCCAAAGATTAAAGCACCGAACAGCACGGCTACGATTTTGGGAACGAATGCCAGCGTTTGCTCCTGAATTTGCGTTGTGGCTTGAAAAATGCTGATGGCCAGGCCCACAACGAGGGCAAGCACCAGCATAGGGGCGCTAGCTTTCAAAACCGTATAGATGGCCTCCCCCGCGATCCGGATGACGAACTCTGAACTCACCTGCTTTTCCTCCCTTTGCCTGCGCATAATTATGTGTTATAGCTGAGAAGCAGGGACTTTACTACCAAATACCAACCGTCCACCAGGACAAAAAAGCAGGATTTTAAACGGAAGCGAAATCATCACCGGCGGAAGCATCATCATCCCCATAGCCATCAGCGTGGAAGAAATCACCATGTCAATGACGAGAAACGGAATAAAGATCATAAAGCCCATCTGGAAAGCCGTTTTCAACTCGCTGATCGCGTAAGCGGCACAAGCGTTGTGATCTGCACATCCTCCGGCCCGTTGGGAGCGGGCGCTTTGGAGTAATCCAGAAACAGTTTGAGATCCTTCGAACGCGTATGGGTCCACATAAACTTCTTTATCGGCACCGCCGCTTTTTTTTCCAACGCCGCCGTCTGGGTGATCTTGCCGTTCATGTAAGGCTGCAGGGCATTCTGGTTGATCTCTCCCAGCACCGGTGACATGATAAAAAAAAGTTAAGAATAAAGCAAGGCCTATCAACACCTGGTTTGGCGGCATCTGCTGGGTTCCCAGAGAGGTTCTTACAAAGCCCAGCACGATCACAATCCTTGTGAAGCTTGTCATCAAAATCAATATGGACGGAGACAGGCTCAGCACGGTCAGCAGCAGGATGAGGGACACCGGGCTGGACGATCCCGCAGCTCCTCCGCCGCTTCCTATATCGATGTTGATGTTAGGGATCGGATCCGCCGCAAAGGCCGTCCGGGCCCCGGCTGAAACCAGGAGGAACACCGTCAAAACAAGAGCGGCTATTCGTTTATTTGTCATAGTTGTCATTCTTCCGATCTTGATTATGTTCATCCTTCAGCAAATCCGCGACTCTTTTCTTTCTGTCCGAGAGTGTGTTCATCTTGTCGAGCAACACCTGCTGGAAAGAAGAATCCAGGTCGACTTCCTCCGCCTCGCGGCTTTGCCCCCCTCTTCTCAGCCTTCCGAGCCACTCGCCCGCCGAAGGAAGCTTAACAGGCCCCGGATTAGTCTGAATCTGCCTGATAAGCTGTTCCACGGCTTCAGTATCTGCGATCTTCTCAAGCAGCTGAATATTGTTTCCGACTCCTACGATATACAGCGCGTCGCCTATTTTGACAATCTGGATTGACTTGTTTTGTCCAAGAGCGACGCCTCCCAAGGTGCGTACAGCCCGTCCTGCGGACATCCACTGGTTTTTTTTGGCGAGAAATTTAACTATAAGCATAAAAAATTCCGATAATAACGATAAGATAGACCAGGACTTGCACGATCATAAAAACCGGATTGGTCCCGTTAACGAATCCGCTGTCTGCCACGGCCCATTACCCGAGCGTTTTCTTGATGGCTTCGATCACGCGGTCAGCTTGAAAAGGTTTGACGATAAAATCTTTCGCTCCGGCTTGTATGGCGTCGATGACCATAGCCTGCTGCCCCATTGCGGAACACATAATGACCTTGGCGTTGGCGTCGATTTTCTTGATTTCTTTCAAGGCTTGAATGCCGTCCATCTCCGGCATCGTAATATCCATAGTAATGAGATCCGGCTGCAGTTCTTTATACTTTTCAATTGCCTGCATGCCGTCGTTGGCTTCTCCTACAACCTCATAACCGTTCTTGTTCAGGATGTCCCTGATCATCATTCTCATAAATGCTGCGTCGTCTACGATTAAAACCCGGTTTGCCATTCTGTAAATCCCCCTACGAATTATTATTGTAATTTATGAATTCGATCCCACTGGTTTACGATGTCTGTTACACGTACACCGAAATTTTCGTCGATGACGACAACCTCGCCTTTGGCGATCAGCTTGTTGTTGACAAGAATATCAACAGGCTCGCCTGCCAGCTTGTCAAGCTCAATGATGGACCCCTGGGAAAGCTCCAGAATATCTTTGATCACCTTCTGCGTCCTGCCCAGCTCGACGGTCACCTTCAGCGGAATGTCCAACAGCAGGTTTAAATTCGTTTCATCTCCGTGAGCTGCGGGACCGCCCGGCAGATTGGAAAATTGCACAGATTGGACATTTACATTACGGTTTGCATTGATATTGCCCATTGAAGCTTGAGGCTGAGGATACGCCGGTTGTTGGTACGCAGTCGGCTCGGGATATGTCTGCGGCGGGGCCGTAGGCTGCGTGCTTATCTGCTGCTGATACGAAGGCTCCTGGTGACCCGGCTGCGGGGCTTGGTCAGCTTGCCGAGCAGCGGATGTCAATTCCGGCTCGGGAGCAGGCTCAGGTTCGCCTCCCATCAGAATCGAGATCATCTCTTTTGCAAAAGCTACCGGCAGCAGTTGCATAATCGAAGAATCGATCAAATCGCCAATCGTAAGACGAAACGATACTTTAATAAAAAACTTCCTCTTGCAGCAGGCCCGACGAGCTTTTGCCATTCTCGAAATCAAGGATGTCGATACCCGGCGGGGAAATATTCACAAAGCGGTTGAATATGGTGGACATCGATGTAGCCGAGGAGCCCATCATCTGGTTCATCGCTTCCTGCACCGCGCTGATATGGATTTCATCCAGCTCCTTATCGCTTATATCACCGGTGCCGCCCATCATTAGATCGGCGATCACCTGCGCGTCCCTTGCATGAATGACGAGAAGGTTGATTCCATCAAAGCCGTCGACATAGTTTACATGAACGGCCACATGCGGCTCCGGAAATTCCTTCTTCAGCTCCGTGCGCAATATGACGGAAACTTTGGGAGTGGTAATGTCCACTTTCTTTCCCAGCAGAGTTGATAAAGCCGTAGCCGCGCTGCCGAATGTAATATTGCCAATCTCGCCCAACGCGTCCTGCTCCAGGGAAGTAAGGTAATCGTCAACCGCAGGGGATGCGCCGGCGTTGCCTGCGCCGCCGATGCCTTCCGAGGTTTGCTTCAGCAGAGCGTCGATCTCCTCTTGGGACAAATAATCTTTATGATTCGTCATTGATCTCAACTCCTTCACTTACTATCTCGGAAACTTGTACTGCCACCTTGCCTTTGGCGACGCCTGGATTTGCTATAACTTCGTTTTTTTCCCCCGATCTTCACTTCCAGCGGTTCCTGGGCCGGTTTATTTAATCGGATCACATCGCCAACGCTAAGGTTCAAAAAAAATTCATGGACGGAGATTTGGGAAGAACCCAGCTCGGCGATTAGTGGGAGTTTGGCTCTGCTCAATCTTTGCTGCAGCGCCTCGACCTCTTCCGGCACTTTCGTTTTCTTGTCGGAAACGAACCAATGGTGGACGGATAACCTCGGCATGATCGGTTCAATCACCACGTGCGGAATACATAAGTTGATCATCCCCGTAGTATCCCCGATTTTGGTGCTGAGCGAGATGAGCGCAATGGTTTCGTTGGGAGACACGATCTGCATAAATTGCGGATTGGTTTCCATCGCCTCGAGCTTCGGAGAAATATCAATCACCGTCTTCCACGCTTCCTGCAGACTTTCAAACGCCCTGCTGAAGATTCTCTCTATCACAATCGTTTCTATTTCCGTGAGAGCGCTGATTTTCGTAGGGGAGACGCCCGTTCCTCCCAGCAAGCGGTCCAGCATCGCGAAAGCGACGTTGGGATGAACCTCGAGTACCATCCGCCCCTCCAAAGGCTCCGCTTCGAAAATATTAAGGATTGTCATCTTCGGAATCGAGCGGATAAACTCGTCATAAGGCAGCTGCTCAACCTGGACGACATTGATCTGTACGAAGGTGCGGAGCTGGGCTGAAAAGTACGTCGTAAGGTATCGCGCAAAATTTTCGTGAATGCGTGTCAGGCTTCGGATATGATCTTTGGAAAAGCGAACCGCTCTTTTAAAATCGTAAGACCTGACCTTTTTTCTGCGTTTCTTCCTTTTTTAAGCTCCTCTGCGTCCATTTCGCCCGAAGACAGCGCCGCCAGCAAAGCGTCGATCTCATTTTGCGATAAAACATCAACCAATTAAGTCACCCCCTTGCAAGCCATTTCTGAAAGCTTCGAGATGTTATTGAAGCACCATGTCCGTGATGTAAATTTGCTTTAGCTTTCCTTCTTTCATGTAGGGGTTGATTTTATTCATCAAGACGGAAATCAGTTGGGCCTGCCCTTTGCTGCCCTGCACCTGGTCCGACTTTGTATCCGCCAGAGTGGAGATGATATTCGACTTGGCGATAAAATCAAGCGTTTCAAACTCGGTTTTCGCTTTTTTTACTGTCCAATTCAAAGGCAAAGCTGATTTTAATAAATTTGTCATTGCCCGAAAGGTTCGTCAAAATATCCTTGACAATGACAGTGTTATCTTTTATTTCAGTGGCTGTAGGCTGTTTAGCATTTGCTTTCTGGCTATTCGCTTGATTAGCGCTGGAGGAACTCCCAGTTTCCATATACTTCCACAACACAAAGGCGGCGGTCATAATTAATGTGATAGACAGCAGAATCGCTACCATCATGATGAATAACCTGTTCTTCATTCCTTAAAACTCCTCCGTACGCAAACTTTGAACCGATGCTCTCACTGCGCCAATGTCTTTCATATATTCCCGGATTAAGCCGATGGTCGTATCGAGATTCTCGAGTACGGTAATTTTCTTTCCGGTCGTCAACGTGATCATGGTGTCCGGGGTCTCCTCGATGCTTTCTATCAGCAAGGCGTTGACCGTGATCTTCTTGCCGTTCAGACGAGTAAGGGATATCATTGCTGCCTCCATAATAAACGGGGGAGAAACTTACAATTCCCCCCCCTTATCCGGTTATTGTTACTGCTTGAGGTTGACAACCTCTTGGAGAATTTGATCCGAAGTAGTGATAATTTTGGAATTCGCTTGGAAGCCCCTCTGGGCAACAATCATTTCGGTAAATTCCGCTGTTAGCTCCACATTGGACATTTCCAGTTCACCCGAGATGATGGCGCCGGTTCCAGCAGCTGGATCGTTAGGAACCGTTGTCCAATCCGGCGTGCCGCCCGAGACCGCGTTAGGCGACACCCGGTACAAGTTGCCTCCGACCTTTTCCAAGCCGGAAGGATTGGCGACTTTTACAACAGCAATCTTGTTTGTCGAAGGAGTTGCCGCACCGGTGCTGTCGACGGTCACAATTTCACCGTTTTTTTAGAGATGGAGAAAGCCGTAGCGGTGCCCAGATTAATTTTGGCTCCCGCGTTATCCAACAGGTACATACCATCTGCGTTCACGATGTCTTTGTTGGCATCCACCGTAAAGTTGCCCGCGCGGGTTAAGAGAGCTCTGGCCGTCGTGCCGTCGGGGCTGACTGCAAAAAAAACCCGTCCCCGTCAATTCGCAGGTCTGTGACCACGTTTGTAGTCATTGCGCTGCCCTGTGTGTGAACTGTATCGATTGAGGCCACCGTTGAGCCGAGTCCAATCTGCTTGGCGTTCACTCCGCCGCTGGCAGCCGACGGAGCGGTCACGCCGGACACCGTCTGGCTGAGCATGTCTTTGAACATAACCCTGCTTTCTTTGTAACCCACCGTATTGACGTTAGCGATATTGTTGCCGATGACGTCGAGCTTCGTTTGGAATCCCCGCATGCCGGCAACTCCGGAATATAACGATCTTAACATTGCAATTTCCTCCTCAAGAGATTGGTTTAATAATGTCAGCTGCTTCGGTCGGTCTGCAGCTGAAAGGCTTCCTTTTCGGTCCGGCCTTGTATATTTATCACGATATGACCACAGCACTGTCAATTTGAGTGAACACGTGGTCCTTCATGGACGCAAAATCCATTGCTGTAATAACGGTTTTATTCTTGATATTGACAATCAGCGCCGTGTCATCCATCAGCATCAGAGAATCCTTCGCTCCCTTGGATGCCGCTTTTTTCAATCGCAGTTTCAATTTTGGCAAGCTGCTCCGGCTGCAGATCTATTCCTCTCTGCTTCAGTCTCTGCTCGGCATGCTGGCTGATTCGCACGAACCGCTCCTGCAATACCTCGTGGAATGTCCTGGCTCCGGATTCGGCTGCCGAGGAACCGGCAGGCATTCTGCCCACTGAGGCCGGCGGTGCGGCGCGCGGATATAACTGTCCAATCGATATGCGTTCCGTCATGGCTTCACCTCAACGGCGGCAATTTTCACCACTCCGGACAAAGGAACCTCTTCCCCTTGGACTCCGGCATATGGCTTGCCTTGTTTCATAAGAATGGAATCGACAATTCCGGACATTTCCTTGGAGTCCGGGCTTCCAATCGGTTTTAGCCATGTAATCTGTTTGCCGATCAAATTGGATGTCATCCCCATCGCTTCACGAAGACCTTTGATTTCGCTTGAAATATTGGTCAGCTGTTCAAGAGAAGAGAAGGTTGCCATCTGAGCGATAAACTGTTTATCATCCAATGGCTGGGACGGGTCCTGGTTTTTTCAGCTGGGTCATCAGGATTTTCAAAAAAAAGCATCTTTATCCAGGTTGTTGGTTTTTTTCTTTCCCGGCTTTTTTTCGTCTGCATCAGATCGTTAACATTCCCTGACACGGGATTTACACTTGGCACATCATCACCTCCCGGAATAGTAAGTTATAAATCAAGCCGTTACATCAAAAGTAATGGAATTCCATCGGCCGGCAGCCGCGTGTTTTGCGTCGTTTAACTCCAAAGCGAACTCATCAGCTTCTTCGCCGGTTCTACTGTTGCGGCCTTTCCCGGGCTTCCAGGAGAAGTTTGCGTTATTGTGCTGACGCTGCTCTTGGAACATGCCCGCCGATTGGTAATTCTGGTTTTGCGTCACTTCAAGCTTATCGATCTGCAGTCCTTGATTCTGAAGCGCAGTTTTCAGCTGCGGCAGCTGGTTCTCCAGCATTTCTTTGGCCGCTGCGGATTCGGCGGCGAACTGGGCAGTGAGCTGGCCGTTATGCATGGTCAACTTGACATCCACGTGCCCCAAATGCTGAGGGAACAAAGATAATTTTGTTTCCGTAACGCCGTCTTTCACGCTAAGTTTGAAATTTTTTTTCATCACCATGCCTGTCATCTCTTCCGTAAAGCGTTCCACGGGAACAGGCTGTGAAGCTTGCGGGCCGCGCATCGGTTCGTTAGTTATCGTCTTTAATAGATCATGAACTGGAACGGTCTGAACCGGGCTGCCATTATCTCCAGTAGGAGAGATGGTTGTATCGGCCGTCAAGCCGTATTGATCGTCAGTAGCCGGGCTCCCTTTTAAAGCCGGGGAAGCCTCCGGTTTCTCAGACTGAACAACGAGGGTTGGAATAAAACTCTTGGCCGCAAGCTTCTCAAGGTCGAAGTTTTTTTTCCTGAACGCCCGTTTTCCGTCAATCCAACCGCAGTGCCGCCGGACAGTTTAGTCCGCTCCTCTTGGCCGCTCAATACGGTAGCAGAGAATGCAGGCCTGGCGTTGACAGCAAAATTGCGGGCACCCGCCGTATCTTCCGGATGATGGGCATTCGATGAGTTGACCTGCGCCATTTCATACGGCTGGCCGTTCATCAAAGAGGGTTCCGCCACTTTAAACAAAGACAATAGGTCGTGGAACGTCTGGGTCACCATTTGCAGGCGGTCCGCCAGGCTTTGCAGTTTCGGATCGACGGAAACAGTATTGTTGACGGAATCGAGCACTTCTTTCACAATCCGCCGCGCGTCCTGCAGATTAATCTGCGAAAAGGTGAGTCCGTTTGCCGGCTGTACGGCCGTATTATCCATATTTTTTACTTTTTGTAGGCACATCGTCGGCAGGAGCATTCGTCTTGACAATGATCATGGATGCTACATTGCCATCCGTCGCTGTGCCTTGCAGCAGCTTTGAGGCGTTTTGCAGCCATGACTGCATATCCGCATCCTGAATGATTAGCTCCGCAAGCGGCGTTCCACTGTCGAGTACACTACTTACCATCGCCAAAGCTTCTGAAGGCGGCAGGGGCTTCTCCTGTACGGGCAGCTGCATCAAAGGCAAGCTTTGCATCATTGCGAGCAGTGACATAAGCTCATTGTTTTTTCTTCGCAGGATCTTGATGATCCGGTGTCAAAAGCTCTCCAATGACCGAACCAAAACCGGCAGCGTCATTCGAGGCTCCGGATGGAGACGTTCCCGCACTTTCAGTCAGCGCAGAAACCGTATTGCCGGCCGCAGGCATGGCAGCGGAAAGATTCACCGGAACATTTATCGATAGATTCATTTTTTTCACCTCCTTTCAATCATTTTCGTCTCCACGACCAACATCTCGTCTCAATTCTGAGCAACCAAACGGGAAGTGATCAGCGCCGCCGTCTCCTTCGATAGCTCGGATAGGGAAGTAAGGACTTTTGATCGAGAAGCGCTGTCCATTGAATTCAGTATGGCGAGCACTTTGTCCGGATTCGATTTTTTGCATTTCCAACAGTACGGTGGCCGCGCTCCTCGGCGTCATGCTCGCAAAGGTCTGGCCGACGTCCTCTCTGCTCATGGGGGCTCCCGTTTTTGACGCCTGGCTTTCATTCAGCTTTGCCCTTTCCTGAAGCGCCGCCGTCTGCCTGTCCTTGACAGGCACCGGATCCTTTAACAACGAAGTGACTTCCGCCGCTCTCTTCGGGTTCATCTTCTCCAAAACCCTTACCCTGTCGTCCGGCCTCATCGCGCTCAGGATCAGAACCCCTTCGTTTGGGGTCATGTTCTCTATAATTGGCGCCGATTTACTCGGAGTCATCTTCGAATACATGGACGCGAGCTGCTGGATCTGTGCGGAATACTCTTCATCGGTCTGGGTTTTCGCTTGCATACTCTCATCCAGATTCGAAACCTTGCTCTGCAGATCCTTGATCGTCTGGTCCTTTAGCTGATTGTCCTGCTCCGCTTTCTTGAGCTGTTCGTCCTTTGAGGCCAGCTTTCCGTTCAACTCGCTTACCTGCTTGCCGTCGTTGTTCGACTGCGCCTGGCCGCCTGCGGCGTTTTCGTCCCCGCTCCCTTGGCGTCCGGAAGCATGGTACCTGCAAGCGGAATCGAACGGACCGTTTTCATCAAGCTGCCGGCGACGTCGTAACCGAAGATCGAGAACAGCACGCCGACCAGCACGGCTGTAAAAAACAAGAGGAATAATGAGCCATATCAATATTCTTTCCAGCCAGCCTCCGGATCCGCCTTCTCCTTAGCCACGTCCTCCACCTCCTTTACCGTCTTTCAGGCTAATGCTTTGTATGACGGTTGGCCGCCATTTCATCCAGCATGATCTGCTCTTTTTTTGCGGGATTCTGCGGTGAACTGCTGGTGGGCTTTCTCCTTCGCCTTGAGCCACACCTTTTCCTGCAGCAGGGACGCGGTCAAACGGTGCTGCCGGACATCCACCGACTCCTGGGCGCTGTCCACTTCATCCTTCTTTCTTTTGATCTGCAAGTCCAAATGGTTCACATACTGCTGCAGCAGCTGCATTTCCGAAGCTCTGGCACGCTGGGTGGCCGCCTGGCTCAAATCCTCGCGCAGCTGCTCCTTGATTTCATGCAACTCACTTAAACGCCCCTCTTCCCTGCGCAGGATCCCTATCGCGTCAGACAGCACCCACTCGGCCTGCGTCTTTTCACTCGTCTTTAAATCAACAATTTTCTGGAAGCAATACTGAAACCGCATGAATCAAGTCATCTCCTGTAAAATTCGTTCATTAACCGCTGCAGCGATTCTTCATATGATACTTTTTTCGGTCGTTTTCTGCTTGGTAAAATCGTTAATGGACTGAATAAATTCAATCGACATATCTATGTCTTTGTTGGAGCCTTTCTGGTACGCCCCTATATTGATCAAATCCTCCGAATCTCTGTAAGTAGCCAGCATTTGCTTCAGGAATTCGGCCGCTTCCATCTGTTCCGGAGGCACGATTTCCTTCATTACGCGGGATACGCTGGCCAGCACGTCGATTGCCGGATAATGTCCTTTGTTCGCTATTCCCCGGTTCAGTACGATATGCCCGTCCAGTATTCCCCTCACTGCGTCCGCAATCGGTTCGTTCATATCGTCCCCGTCTACAAGCACGGTGTAAAAAGCGGTAATGGAACCCTTGGCGCCGTTTCCGGATCGTTCCAGCAGCTCGGCAGCATCGCGAACACCGACGGAGTATATCCCCTTGTTGCAGGAGGTTCTCCTACAGCCAGTCCCACTTCTCTCTGGGCCATGGCAAACCGCGTAACGGAGTCCATCATCAGCATCACATTCAAGCCCCGGTCGCGAAAATATTCGGCGATGCTGGTGGCGATCATAGCTCCCTTGATGCGGATTAAAGCCGGCTGATCGGATGTGGCGACGATTACGACTGAACGCGACAAACCCTCGGGGCCAAGGTCCCTTTCGATAAAGTCCAGCACCTCTCTGCCGCGTTCGCCGATCAGCGCGATGACATTGACATCGGCGGAAGTATTGCGGGCAATCATCCCCAATAAAGTACTTTTACCTACGCCGGATCCGCAAAAAAAATGCCTACACGCTGTCCCTTGCCGATAGTCAGCAGACCGTCTATGCAGCGGACGCCCACGCTCAGAGGATCCAGCACCCTCGGCCTGGACAAAGGATTGCTCGGCTGGTTATGGGTTGAATAACGGCTCATTCTGGGCGGCAAAAACGTCCCGTCCAGCGGCTGTCCCAAGCCGTCAAGCACTTTGCCCAACAATTCGTGACCGACCTGGACGGTAAGAGGCTTGCCTGTACCTGCTACATCGCAGCCGGGGCCGATCGAATGCAATTCTCCGAGAGGCATCAGAATTACCTTATTGTTGCGGAATCCGACCACCTCCGCTTTCAGCGGCTTGGCGGATTTCAAAGGATAGATAAGACAGACGTCACCGACGCTCACATCGGGACCTTCCGATTCTACCGTCAAGCCGATCACTTGAGTCACTTTCCCGTTTACACGGATCGGATCCAACTGATGGAGCTGCTCGATGTACTTCGCTGCCTGGGGTATCTTACCCATCCTCAGCCACTTCCCCGCCTCGCACCGCCATACTCTGCAGTACGGTTTTGATTTCCTTCAATTGAGCGTCCACCCTTGCATCTATGCTTCCAAAGGAGGAACGGATAACGCAACCCTGGTCGTTAACGGACGCATCGGGAATAATCTGCAGCTCCGCTTGGGAATCCAGCGCGAGTGCAAGCTCTTCCCTGGCATCCTGGATATATTGAAAATGTTTCGGTGAAACACACAAAGTAATGGCTCCGTTTTCCCTTCTTCTCGATAGCAGCTGTGAAATATACTGCACGATCCATTCTGGTGCAACTGTCAGCTGGCGTCCGATAATTTTTTTCCGCAATAGCACAGCTGAGTTCAATCAGGAACGGCTCCGCTTCCTGGATAATCTGGCTTTTTTAAAGCGTAAGACTGTTCAAGAATTTGGCCTGCCTCCGACAGCATGTCCGTATACTTCTGCTGCACTTCATTTCTGGCCTGTTCCAGGCCTTCTTCATACCCCTGGCCGAATGCTTTGCTTCTGGACTCTTCCAACACTTCGCCGTCAAGCTTTCTGCGTTCTTCCCACCACATCTGTATGTCGTGCCCGGCTTGCTCTTTCAGCTGTTCAATTTCCTGCATCGCGTGCCTGAGCTGCTCTTCCGCGTAAGTTTCCGCATCAAGCAGGATCTGTCTTTCAGCGACTGTGCTTTATGAAGTTCTTCCATCTCTTCGGCAGTCATCGTTTCTTCTTGCACTGCTTCTTCCACAGGAAGGGCTGCGGGAGCTTCAACAATCATGGCGTCATCAACCGAGCAGTAATTCCATACTTTTATGACGTTAGACAATAATATCATCTCCTCCACCCCGGGCGATGATGATTTCACCCGCCTCTTCCAAACGGCGGATCGTGGCCACGATTCGGGTCTGGGCTTCTTCCACATCCCGGAGTCTGACAGGTCCCATATATTCCATTTCTTCTTTGAACGTTTCCGCCATCCTCTTGGACATATTCTTGAAGATCGTCTCGCGCACTTCTTCGCTGGCCACCTTCAGAGCCAACTGCAGGTCGGCGTTTTCCAGGTCCCGAATGATGCGCTGTATGGAGCGGTTATCAATATGCACGATATCCTCGAAGACGAACATCCGCTTCTTGATTTCTTCCGCAAGCTCGGGATCCTGAATTTCCAAGGAATCGAGGATGGTCCGTTCCGTTCCGCGGTCGACGCCGTTCAGAATTTCAACAATCGCCGGAATCCCTCCGGTCGAAGTGTAGTCCTGGGTTACGGTTGCGGACAGCTTCTGCTCCAGTACTCTTTCCACCTGCGCGATAACTTCGGGAGATGTGCTGTCCATGAGCGCAATCCTCTTGGCGACATCCGCCTGTTTCTCCTGCGGCAGCGAGGACAAAATAATGGAAGCTGCTCCGATTTTAAATAAGACAGAACCAAAGCGATCGTCTGGGAATTCTCATTCTGGATAAAGTTAAGAATTTGGGCAGGGTCCGCTTTTCTGGCAAAATCAAAAGGACGGACCTGCAGCGTAGCCGTTAACCGGTTGATGATATCGATAGCTTTTTTGCGAGCCCAACGCTTTCTCGAGAACTTCTTTGGCGTAGGCAATCCCGCCTTGAGAAATAAATTCCTGCGCCAAGCAAATTTCATGGAACTCCTTCAGAATGGACTCCTTATCCAGATTATCAACCTTGCGTACGTTGGCGATTTCCAAAGTTAACTGTTCGATCTCTTCATCTCTTAAGTGTTTGAATATTTGCGCAGAAACCTCCGGGCCCAAGGTGATCAGCAGTATTGCAGCTTTCTGGCGGCCCGTTAATCCCTGTTGCTGAACTCTGGCCAAACATGACACCCCTATTCATCGACTAACCAAGTACGGAGCAAGTTGACGAATTCCTCCGGTTTCTTCTTTGCGAGCGATTCGAGCTGTTTGCGGACTTGATTGTCGTTAGATACAGTTTCAAGATCAATGGTCGGATACTCCGCTTTCGGAGGCGCGGCTGCAAACTCATCTTTTTTCCTCACGCTTATGCTTTCTTCTCATCCAGAAGAAAACTCCACCCGCGAGAAGCGCTGTCGCCAATGCGCCGAGCCCTCCGTACAGCAGCCAGCTGGAATTGGTGTTGCTGCTTGCGGCGGCTGCAGTACCTGCAAAAGGCGTCGCCATCACGGATACTTTCTGCGCTAACTGAGCCTCCGTGTAGGTCACTCTGGAATCAGCCAGTGACGCTCTTACGATGTTGACCAGCAGTTTGTTCACTTCATTGATCGTTTGTGGAGATAAAGAATTCGGATCATTTTTATTTGGTGGTTCAATTCCCACATTAATGGTTAAATCTTTAACAACGAATGGAGAGTACGTGATCTCGTCATTGATATGGTTCACTTCGTAATTTACCGTGCGCGAAACCTCTTCGGATTTGGATTTGCCCGAACCGGTCGCTCCCGGATAACCAGGCACGTCCGTCCCCCCCGTACCGGGAGTCCCTCCGGCAGCGGCGCCGCCGTCACTGGTGTAGTTCTTTTGTATCTCCTGCAACGATATTTCCAGGCCCTTCTGGTCAATCTGATTAGGCGCGGTCACCATCTTGCGGCTCGTTTTTTTGCTCGTCAAAATTCATGGTGCTGAACACGCTGACAATGACTTTATCCTTGCCCAGAATATTGCCCAGCATCGTTTGCACCGTCTTCTGCACATCGTTGCGGTACTGGTTATTAATTGAGAACATTTGGGCCGGCGTATTCTGGAGCGATCCCGAAGCGCCGCCGGTAGCATTCGGTCCTTTGGAGAAATTAAGCATATCGCCGTTCTGGTCAGAGATGGTAATGTTTTCCGTTGGAAGATTCTTGACGCTGTGAGATACCAGATTATAAAAAAGTGTCTATCTTCGCTTGGTCCAATACATAACCTGGTTTGATATTTAGCACGACCGAAGCGGACGCTTTGTCCTGATTGGCAGGAAGGAAGCGATCCGGTTCCGGCAAAGAAATCAGCACTTTTGATGAACCGATGGCTTGATTCTGGTTAATTAACTGCTGCAGCTCCCCTTGAACCGCGTTGATATATTTTACATTGAATTCTTTGTCGCTTGTAGTCATACTGCTTTTGGAGTCAAAAGCGCCGTAACCGACATTGCCGTTCTTGTTCAATCCTTGCGATTCGACGTCCAGCTTTACGCTCGCGACCATATTCCTTGGAACCCCGATGCTTTTTTCCGTCCGAACTGAGTTGATACGGTATTTTTTTGCCGTATCCAGGTAAGTCTTGATCGCCGCCGCATCCCCGGGCTGCAAATTCGTGTAGGCGAGCGCGTACTCTGTTTTGGACAAGTTGTAAGAGATAATGCCGATCGTCGCGATCATGATCAATACCGATGCGACGATCGTTATTTTATTCGCCCTGCTGAATCCATTCCAATACTGCTTGATTCGCGCCCAGTATCGGGCTAACGTTTCGTTCACTTTCTCACCTCATCTACAAATCGGACAGCCGCTTAAGGAATTACAATTGAGTTCGCATGATCTCTTGGTAGGCTTCCACAGCTTTGTTGCGAATTTGAACCGTCAATTCCAATCCAAGCGACGCCTTTTCCGTAGCGATCATCAATTGATGAACATCCGAGGTCTGCCCCGTGACAAACTGTTGATCGAGGCTGTTCACCCGGGCTTGCTGCTCATTAAGCTTGTCCATGGCCTCCGTCAGGAAGCCTCCGAACTGCTTCGACAGCTCCGAAGCCCCCGTCTGTGCGAACAACTGCTTCGGCGCTGCTTGGGCAGCCTGGAGAGGCATACTACCAATGCCGTTAATCATATCCATTCCCCCACCCTGTCATCTGTGATTGTATTATTTTCCGATTTCCAAAGCCTTCGTGATCATCGCCTTGGACGCGTTCAGCGCCGTTACGTTCGCCTCATAGGAGCGGCTGGCCGAAATCATATCCACCATTTCTTTCATGACATCGACATTCGGCATCATGACATATCCGTTCGCATCCGCGTCGGGATGGCTCGGATTATAGACCGGTTTTGCGGGCGCCGTATCTTCAAAAAAATTTTCGTAACTTTAACCCCCTCGCCTGTGCCGTCAGTCATGGCGTTCTTCAGCATTTGGTCAAAAGATTGTTGCGTCTTGGGTTCCAGTGTCACAAGCTTGCGCTGGTAAGGCTCCCACTTGCCGTTCACTAGTTTGCCGCGAGTCGTATCCGCATTGGCGATATTTGACGAAATCACGTCCATGCGCAGGCGCTGAGCGGTTAAAGCCGAGGCGCTGATGTCGAAACCGTTTGTTAACCTCATGTATTATCGGACTCCTCCAATCGCTGTACGGAGATGTTTAATCTCGCCGCCCACCTGCTGAATGATCGTATTGTAAGTGAGTTGATTCTTGGCCATCAAACTCATTTCATAATCCACATCCACGTTATTCAAATTGTTGTTCAGCGCGGTGTTTCTGTCTTCAACCACTTTAGCTGTCACGGGTGCCGAAGCATTGCCGATATTAAAATGTCTCGAATCCGTGCGGATACCCGTCAATGTCTGCTGGTTGTCCATTTGCTTGCGCAGCAGCTCTTCGAATTGAACATCGGATCGTTTGAACAGAGGAGTGTCGACATTTGCGATATTGTTTGAGATTACCTTTTGCCGGAGTGCCGAAGCGTTAAGGGAATTTTCCAGCAGATTAAAACCGGGATTATTCAATAAGAACATAAACGAAGCCATCCCTTTCGCAAGTAGTAGTGTGCTCTAGATTATTCAACGTTTGAGTGGAATAATCCTCCTTTGTTCGACAAATAAATACAAAAAAAATTTTAAAAGAATTGTCTATTCTTAGAAAAAAACTTTCTATACTAAATAGTGAATAAATGAAGCGCTGAACACAATAAGAAAAAAAAGCCCTATCTTTTCAGACAGGGCCTGCTCTTTGTGCTCCGAAATAACTATTTACATTTAACCTTTTAATTGTTCCAATCCCTGCAGCAGCTGATCGTTCAATACACGGATGTAAGTTCCCTTCATGCCGAGCGACCGTGTTTCAATAACGCCCGCACTCTCAAGCTTGCGCAGCGCGTTAACGATGACCGACCTGGTGATGCCAACGCGATCCGCGATTTTACTTGCCACCAGCAGTCCTTCCTTGCCGCTCAGCTCCTCAAAAAATATGTTCAACGGCTTCCAGCTCGCTGAAAGAAAGAGACCCGACCGCAACCTGCACGACGGCCTTGCTCCTCGCTTCCACCTCGTTCTCCTCGGCTCTCATTCTCACGATTTCCATGGCCACGACCGTTGCCCCGTACTCCGCCAAGATCAAATCGTCATCGATAAAAGGCTTCTCTTTGCGCGTCAATACCAAAGTGCCGAGCCGATCGCCGGCTCCCAGCACCGGCACCACAGTGACGAATTTTTTGTTCCAGCAGGGTGCGGTCCAAGTCCTTTACATTGTTGCCCGCGTCCTCACGGTTTAAGTTGGATGCCGTCTCTTCGATGCGCAGCAAATAGTCGTTATACTCCGGGGGAACTCTGCGGTCTTCCGTGATAAGATTTTGCTCATCCTGGGGGCGGAACTCGTTGGCCATGGAAAATCCCAATATCTTGCCTTTTCTGCTTATCACATACACGTTCGATTCTATAATCCCGCCCAGCACTTCAGCCATCTCCACGAAATTTACCGCATGGCCCGCTTCCTTCTGCAAAAGCCGGTTTAACGTCCTGGTCTTCATTAACAAACTCATTAGTTCCTGCCTCCAACAATTCCTTTAAAAAAAATGTCCATCTCGGTTGTGTTTTTTTTGCAAATGTTCCGTTACAAAATATATTGGCTTAAATCGCGGTTTTGAACAATATCCGACAATTTTTTCCCTTACATATTCAGGCGTTATGGTAAAATTATCCAGATTAATGTCGGAAGCTTCAAAGGACAAGTCCTCGAGCAGCTTCTCCAGAATCGTATGCAGCCGCCTCGCTCCGATGTTGTCCGTGTTCTGATTCACTTCCGCGGCAATCCGCGCGATCTCCTCGATAGCCCCGTCGGAAAATTCGACTGTAAGCCCCTCGGTCTGGAGCAGTGCCGTATACTGTTTGGTCAGCGCGTTCTGCGGTTCTTTCAATATCCTGATAAAATCCTCCTGCAGCAGGTTGGTCAGCTCCACCCGGATCGGAAAGCGTCCCTGCAGTTCCGGTATCAGATCCGAAGGCTTTGCGATATGGAAAGCACCCGCCGCGATAAAGAGCACGTAATCCGTTTTGACCGGACCGTATTTGGTCATGATGGTAGAGCCTTCCACAATTGGCAGAATGTCGCGCTGGACGCCTTCTCTTGATACATCCGGGCCGTGCCCCCTGCCTCCCGAGGCGATTTTGTCGATCTCATCGATAAAGATGATACCGTTCTGTTCCGCTCTCCGGATGGATTCCTGTATAACGTCGTCCATATCCATCAGCTTCTGGGCTTCTTCCTGAATCAGCACTTTACGCGCTTCCTTGACGGAAAGCTTGCGCTTCTTCGTTTTTTTTAGGCATTAAATTTCCGAACAGCTCCTGCATATTCATTCCCATTTGTTCATTGTTCTGCCCTGCTAGCATATCCATCATAGACGGGGAATTGTCCTCTACATCGATTTCGATGATCTCATCCTCCAGCTCGCCCTGATGCAGCTTGGCAGCCGCTTCACTTCTCTTTGCGCTCAATTGGCTGTCCTTTTGCTCTTCATTGTCGCTGCTTACATTCTGGCCTCCGAAAAAAACACCTCGAGCGGATTGCGCTGCTGTTTTTTGCTTGTTGGGATTAGGCACCAGTATCGACACGAGACGCTCGTTGGCCAGGTTTTCCGCTTTATCCTTAAGCTTCTCCGTCATTTCGGATTTCACCATACGGATAGAAGTTTCCACAAGATCGCGCACCATCGCCTCCACATCGCGGCCGACGTAGCCGACTTCCGTGAACTTGGTGGCTTCCACTTTGATAAAAGGAGCGTTCGCGATTTTGGCCAATCTCCTCGCGATTTCCGTCTTGCCGACGCCAGTAGGGCCAATCATAAGAATATTCTTTGGAATAATCTCGTCGCGGATCGACTCTTCCAGCCGGCTTCTGCGGTAACGGTTTCTGAGCGCCACGGCTACAGACTTCTTCGCATTCTTTTGGCCGACGATGTATTTATCCAATTCCGTTACGATTTCTTTCGGGGTAAGAGAAACATTCCTCACAGTCATTCCTCCTGATCATTACGAAATAGACCGGCTCTAATTCAGTTCTTCGACAATGATATTGTTGTTAGTATAAACGCAAATCTCCGCAGCCATAGTCAGGGCGGCATGGGCGATTTCCTTGGCAGTCATGTGCGGAGCATACCGGTACAACGCTCTTCCTGCAGCCAGCGCGAAGCTTCCTCCAGAGCCGATCGCGACGATGCCGTCGTCAGGTTCTATAATTTCGCCATTGCCGGAAATAAGCAAAAGCCCCTGGCGTCCATCACGATCATCATCGCCTCCAGCTTTCTAAGCACGCGGTCGGAGCGCCAATCCTTCGCAAGCTCCACTGCCGCTCTTTGCAGATTGCCCTGATGCTCTTCGAGTTTGTTCTCGAATTTCTCAAATAAAGTAATGGCATCCGCAACGGACCCGGCAAAGCCGGCAATCACTTTCCCTCTGTAAAGCCGTCTTACCTTCTTGGCGCTGTTCTTCATAATCATGCTGTTGCCAAAGGTCACTTGGCCGTCTCCGGCGATAGCCCCATACCGTTATGCTTGATGGCAAAAATGGTCGTCGCGTGAAAGGTTTGTTCCAACGTTCAACCCCCCTTTTATGAATGAGCCGCCTTCATTTGAATAATTTACGAAATACTAACATTCCTGCCCTTAGCAAAGACAAGAGCAATCCTGTGCTCACCCATTCTCTGTCGGTGAAAAAAAAGGGAATGGCCACCTGGAAACGATAACCGTCAATCCTCGGCAAATGCGGGAAAGAAGCTCGCGGGCTCGGTGCTTGAGCAAAGATTGCATCTTTTGTTTGGAATATTGCAAAAAAATTATAGTAACACGCCGAGGCTTAGCCTAACAAGTTGACTTGTGTAAAAGTTGTGAAAAAAAATTCTGAATACTTCCCAAAGCCCTGTCAGCGATATGTTCATACTTTATTTTTTTTGTTCTTTATCCGTTCCTCCAGAGGCGGGAAAAGTCCGAAATTGGCGTTCATAGGTTGAAAATGTTTGAAATCGGCTGTGGTGATATACTGCGCCATACTTCCAAGCGCGGTTTCAGCCGGCAGTACGAGGCTTTCCTGTCCTTTAGCCATTCGTCCGGCGTTAAGCCCCGCAATCAAGCCCGATGCCGCGGATTCGACATAGCCTTCCACCCCGGTCATTTGTCCGGCAAAAAAACAGCGTATCCCTGTTCTTGAACTGATAAGTCGGCTTCAGAAGGCTCGGCGAATTGATGAACGTGTTGCGGTGCATCACTCCGTAGCGGACAAACTCAGCGTTATCCAACCCCGGAATCATGGAAAATACCCGCTTCTGCTCCCCCCACTTGAGGTGGGTCTGGAAACCGACGAGATTGTACAGCGTGCCTGCCGCGTTGTCCTGTCTCAATTGAACTACAGCAAAAGGCAGCTTGCCTGTGTGGGGGTTGACCAGGCCCACCGGCTTCATCGGGCCGTACAGCGCAGTCTGCTTGCCGCGCTTCATCATCACCTCGATCGGCATGCAGCCCTCGAAGTAGATTTCCTTCTCGAACTCCTTAACCGGCGCGACTTCGGCAGTGATTAAAGCGTCATAGAAAGCGTTGAATTCCTCTTCCGTCATCGGGCAGTTCAGGTACGCGGCTTCTCCTTTGTCATATCGGGATGCAAGGTATACCTTGTCCATATTGATGGAATCTTTCTCCACGATAGGAGCCGCCGCATCGTAAAAAAATAAAGATATTCCTCTCCCATCAGCTCCTTCAGCTGTGCGGAAAGCGTGGGAGACGTAAGCGGTCCGGTAGCGACAACGGTGATTCCTTCTTCCGGCAGGCTTTCCACTTCTTCATTGCGGACCTCAATCAGCGGATGGTTCCGCAGAGTGGACGTCACGGCGTCGGAAAACAGGTCGCGGTCCACTGCCAAGCGCCTCCCGCCGGTACCGCCGTTTCGTCGGCCGCTTTCATAATAAGTGATTTCATTCTGCGCATCTCTTCCTTCAGCACGCCGACCGCGTTGGTCAAGCCGTTGGCGCGCAGCGAGTTGCTGCAGACGAGCTCTGCGAATTTATCGGAAATGTGCGCCGGCGTTTTACGCACCGGGCGCATTTCGTATAATATGACCGGAACGCCCTGGCTTGCGATCTGCCATGCGGCCTCGCTTCCTGCAAGGCCGGCTCCGATCACAGTAACTTTCTGTAAGTCTGACAAAGCGGTTTCCTCCTAAGAGCTTTGCGGAGCAAAGCTGTCATCATAAGCATCAACTTTGAGCTTTGCGGAGCAAAGCTTCATCTTTCACAGCTCATCCTACATCTCATCCAGAGCTTCTTCCTCTTGCGCTTCTTCTTTATGGCTGCACTGTGTGCACTGATAAGTGGTACCGTTCTTCGTCCGCTTCTCGACCATATATGAACCGCAATGAGGGCAAGGTTTGTCTACCGGCTTATCCCAGGAAACAAACTCGCATTCAGGGTAACGGTCGCAGCCGTAGAAAATGCGTCCTTTTCTGCTTCTTCGTTCAATAATATGTCCTTCTCCGCAGGAAGGGCATGTGACGCCGATGTCCTTGACGATCGGTTTGGTATTGCGGCAGTCCGGAAATCCGGAACAGGCCAGAAATTTGCCAAACCGGCCCATTTTATAGACCAGCGGTTTGCCGCATTTTTTTTCGCACACTTCATCTGAGACTTCGTCCTGGATTTCAATTTCCTTCATCTCTTCTTCCGCCACTTCAAGCCGCTTCTCGAACGATCGGTAGAAAGAGTCCAGAACCTTTACCCAATCTTCCTTCCCTTCTTCCACATGATCAAGGTCGTCCTCCATATGAGCGGTGAATTCGACATCAAGGATTTCTGGGAAAAAAAACTCCACCATCAGCTGAATGACCAGCTCGCCCAATTCGGTCGGGACGAATTTTTTTCTCTTCGATCGCCACATATCCGCGCTTTTGGATCGTTTCCAAGGTAGGGGCATAAGTGCTCGGCCGCCCGATTCCAAGTTCCTCCAAAGCTTTTACGAGGCGTGCTTCCGTATATCTGGGCGGCGGCTGGGTGAAATGCTGCTTGGGATCTAGCTTGCTTTGCTTGATGGACTCGCCCTGTTTGAGAGGAGGCAGCAGCTTTTCATCATCCGTCGTTTCATCGTCGCTGCCCTCAACGTAAACCTTCATAAATCCAGCAAATTTAAGCTTCGATCCGACAGAACGGAAGGTCGTATCGGCTACCGTGAAATCGACCGTCATTGTATCGAGTATGGCGGAGGACATTTGGCTTGACACGAACCGTTCCCAGACGAGTTTATACAACCGGAACTGGTCCCGGCTTAAATACTCTTTCACCGACTCCGGTTCCCTGCCAACCGAACTGGGCCTTATCGCTTCGTGAGCGTCCTGGGCGTTGGCGTTTTTTTCTTGAGATAAACACGCGGCGTTTCCGGATAGAATCCGCCGCCGTATTTGTTCAGGATGTACTCCTTCGCTTCTTCCTGGGCAACAGGCGAGATCCGTGTCGAGTCGGTACGCATGTAGGTGATCAAGCCGACAGTGCTTCTGTTTTGCCGAGGTCAATCCCCTCATAAAGCTGCTGGGCCACAGACATCGTCTTGGCTGCGCGAAAGTTGAGCTTCCTGGCGGCTTCCTGCTGCAGGGAGGAAGTTATGAACGGCGGAGAAGGTTCCTTTGCCGCTCTTTCTCCTTCACTTCGCTCACTACAAAATCGGCTTTCGCGATACGGTCTACGATGTCTTTAACCTCTGCCTCGTTGTGCAGCTCTTTCTTCTGACCGTTAATGCCATAAAATTTTGCCTCAAATTGACTTCCTTTGCTGATCAATTGAGCCGTAATCGTCCAATATTCTTCAGGCTCAAACGACTTTATCTCATTTTCGCGGTCGATAATGAGCTTGCACGCAACCGACTGCACCCGCCCCGCCGACAGCCCTTTCTTCACTTTCTTCCATAATAAAGGCTGATTTTGTAACCGACCAGACGATCGAGAATTCTGCGGGCTTGTTGAGCGTTTACAAGATCCTGGTTGATTTTGCGCGGCGTCTTGAACGCGTCCTTGACCGCTTGCTTCGTAATTTCGTTAAAAAACGACACGGCAGGCCTCATCTTCATTCAGCTCCAGGTAATGGGCCAGATGCCAGGCAATGGCTTCGCCTTCACGGTCCGGGTCGGCCGCGAGAAATACTTTTTTTGACTTTCTTCCTGGCGTCTTTCAATTCTTTGAGTACGGAGCCTTTTCCACGGATGGTAATATATTTAGGTTCGAAATTTTTTTTATCGACTTCTACGCCAATTTGGCTTTTGGGAAGGTCCCTGATGTGCCCCATCGATGCTTTCACGATGTATTTGCTGCCTAAGTATTTACCGATGGTTTTTTGCTTTTGCGGGTGATTCCACAATGACTAGAGAATCTGCCATAGGCCTAACCTTCCTCCCAAACCGAAAATAATAAGTTTATGTTAAATCGATGTATATGCGGAACCAGGCAGTAATTTTGCCTTGTTTTTTTAAAATTAACGATAACAGAACTGCATGTAAATGTCCAAAATCAAATCGTGTCGTTTCCAATAAGGAATCAAATGTAAGAATTTCCGAATGTATTAAATCGTATACCAATTGTTCCTCATTTGTCAAAATAGTGTGAATTTGCCGGGAGGATTCCACCTCTTGAGAAGGTAATGCATAACCGTATTCCTCCAAAATGTCGCCAGCTTCCGTAACCATCTTGGCTCCCTGTTTGATGAGCTGCAGCGTGCCCCTGCTTTTGGGCGAGGTGGCGGGACCGGGCACGGCGTATACGTCCCTCGATTCTTCCATGGCTTGATCTGCGGTGATGAGAGAGCCGCTCCTTTCCGCCGCTTCCACTACAAGCACTCCCAGGCTCAATCCTGCGATAATCCGGTTTCTCAGCGGAAAAAAAAGGCCCGGATGCACCTTCGTTCCTATCGGATATTCGGAAATGAGCACACCCTGCGCGGCGATATCCCTGTATAATGAGAGGTTTTCAGGCGGATACACCTGATCGACGGGACAGCCCAGCACAGCGATCGTTCCAGCCTTTCCTTTTAACGCTCCAAGATGAGCTTCCGTGTCTATGCCGCGCGCCAAGCCGCTCACCACCGCCATACCGGCTTGGGACAGCTCAAACGACAGGCTCTCCGCCATCTTCTTGCCGTAAGCGGTGGGTGTCCTTGTGCCGACAATGCCGATAGAAGGTTCTCCCAACAGCTCCATTCGGCCTAGGGCATACAAAATCCACGGCGGCTGGGAAACTTGCTTCAAAATGGGAGGATAATCAGCGTCATAAATTGTTATAATCTGAGCGCTTTCCTTCCTGTATAAGCCCAGCCGTTCGAGGATAAATTCCTCGTTCAGCTGTCCCGACACTACTCTGGCTTTATCCTCCCGCAGTCCAAAGGACTTCAGCTGTGCGGCAGACATACACAATAGGGAAGGAAGATCCTCCACAGCGTTTATAAGGGTTAAAATCGTTTTCCAGCCGATCCCGGGCAGCTCGTGCCCCGAATATTACGTCTCTTGCCTCCATTGTCCATTCCCCTTTCAAAAAAAACCTTTCAATTCCCTTGAGGGAAATGAAAGGTTGCTTACCTTTTGAGAAAATATTATTTTTTTTGGTGACGCATTTCTCCAGCAGGCCTTTTTTCCTCAAGAACGGCTACCAGTGTCGCACCCATCTCGGATGGAGTAGCGGCAACGCGGATTCCGCATGCTTCAAGAGTGGCCACCTTCTCGGCGGCTGTCCCTTTGCCTCCGGAAATGATCGCTCCGGCATGTCCCATTCTTTTGCCGGCAGGCGCTGTTTTACCGCCGATAAATCCGACCACAGGCTTGTTCATGTTGGCTTTGATCCATTCAGCCGCTTCTTCTTCCGCAGCTCCGCCGATCTCGCCGATCATGATGACCGCGTAAGTGTCCTCATCTTCGTTGAATCTTTTCAGGATGTCGATGAACTCGCAGCCCTTCACCGGGTCTCCGCCGATACCTACTGCAGAGGATTGTCCGATTCCGCGGGTAGTGAGCTGATGAACCGCTTCATAAGTCAAGGTTCCGCTGCGGGAAACAACTCCTACATGGCCGGGAGTGTGAATGTATCCCGGCATAATCCCGATTTTGCACTCTCCTGGAGTAATGACGCCCGGGCAGTTCGGTCCGATCAGGACGGTTCTTTTGCCTTCCATATAACGCTTGACTTTCACCATATCGAGGACAGGAATGCCTTCGGTGATACAAATGACCAGATCCAGATCCGCATCGACCGCTTCGATGATGGAATCCGCGGCAAATGCCGGAGGAACATAAATTACGGAAGCTGTCGCGCCGGTTTCCTTCTTGGCTTGCTCTACCGTATTGAATACGGGCAGTTCAACGGTAGTGCCGTTCTCCAATGAAATCTCTACCTTGGTTCCGCCCTTTCCCGGCGTTACCCCGCCGACCATTTGGGTCCCGTAGTCCAGGCCGCCTTTTGTGTGAAACATTCCTGTGGAACCGGTGATTCCTTGAGTAATGACTTTTGTATTCTTGTTCACCAAAATACTCATTCTATTTTCACATCCCCCGAAATATTTGTCCTTACTTCACAAGAGCAACGATTTTTTTGGGCTCCGTCCGCCATCGAATCCGCAGCGACAATGTTCAAGCCGGACTCGTTCAGCATCTTTTTTGCCCAGATCAACGTTGGTGCCTTCCAGGCGCACAACCAGGGGACGATCAAGCTTCACCTGCTTGGCCGCTTCGATGACTCCGCTTGCGATGACGTCACAGCGCATAATACCGCCGAAAATGTTCACGAAGATTCCTTTTACTTTGCTGTCGGAAAGAATAATCTTGAACGCTTCGGTCACTTTCTCCTCCGTAGCGCCGCCGCCTACGTCAAGGAAGTTGGCAGGGTCTCCGCCGTAGTGCTTGATGATGTCCATAGTCGCCATGGCGAGACCGGCGCCGTTCACCATGCATCCGATATTGCCGTCCAACGCGATATAGCTGAGGTCAAATTTGGAAGCCTGGATTTCCTTGTCGTCTTCTTCATCCAGGTCGCGCAGCTCCAGAATATCCTTGTGGCGGAACAATGCGTTGGAGTCGAAATTGAGCTTCGCGTCGAGAGCCATTACATCGCCGTCGCCTGTTACGACCAGCGGGTTGATCTCTGCGATGGAGCAGTCTTTATCCACAAATGCAGTATATAGGGCGATCATAAATTTAGCCGCTTTGTTAACCAGCTCGTTAGGAATGTTAATTGCATAAGCCAACTTTCGGGCTTGGAACGGCAGCAAACCAACGGCGGGATCAATTACTTCTTTGAAAATTTTCTCAGGCGTGCGCTCGGCCACTTCTTCAATCTCCGTGCCGCCCTCTTCGGACGCCATCATGACTACACGGCCGGTGACACGGTCGATGACCACACCCACGTAGTATTCTTTCTTAATGTCGCAGCCCTGCTCGATGAGCAGACGCTTCACTTCTTTGCCTTCCGGACCGGTCTGGTGAGTGACAAGCACTTTCCCCAGAATCTGCTCGGCATATGTACGAACTTCGTCCAAACTTTTGGCAACCTTCACGCCGCCCGCTTTGCCACGGCCTCCCGCATGAATTTGCGCTTTGACCACAACTACGGATGTGCCTAAATCTTTGGCGGCTTGTACCGCTTCATCCACAGTGAATGCCACTTTGCCTTGGGGTACTTTGACTCCGTACTGGGACAGTACCTGTTTGCCTTGATACTCATGGATATTCATTTGCAAAAATCCTCCCAACAGTAGTAGCTTGCAAAAAATAAAACGAAGAAGAACGCCTGTCGACGTTATTCAAGGATGAAAAAACAACCCTAAATCTATTCGGCGGACTGCAAAAAAATTTCCCTGCGAATTCTTATAAAGCCTGGGGCTTTTCCAGCATACCTGTTTAATTGTACCATCTTTTCTCGACAGTTTCCTCTTTTTTTTCTATCGTAAATAACAATTTTATATATTCTAAATTTTCTGAGAACTAGAATCCTGCCGATTTTTTATTATTTTCATGGAAATACAACGGGGCTGTCCCAACAAGTCATAAAAAAATGACTGAGGGAAGCCTCTCATTTTTTTGTAAACAAAAAAAGAAACCGTTCTTTGTTAAAATGGAAGTACCACCCACCATTTACGAAAGGAACGGTTTCTTTGTACATTCAATATACCATGGATCAACTTTGCCTGCCAATGGACTTAGAAGAGGATATTCCCGCAAATCACCTCGTTCGCGTCGTCAATGCTGCAGTCAATCGTCTGGACGACGCCATCTTCGACGCGGCTTACCCCGGGGGCGGACGAGACAGCTATCACCCCAAGATGCTCACCAAAATCATCATTTACGCCTACACTCAGCGCATCTACTCCTCTCGCCAGATCGCCAAGGCCGTACGCGAAAACATTATGTTTATGTGGATCGCTGGCAGGCAACGTCCGGATTTCCGAACCATCAACCGATTTCGCTCGGAACGAATGAAAACCGTACTGGAAACGGTGTTCACCGCAGTTCTTCAATTCCTGGCTGATGAGAACTACGTGCAACTGGAGCACTACTTTGTGGACGGCACCAAGATCGAAGCCAATGCCAACCGGTATACGTTTGTTTGGGGGAAGCTGTCGTGAAGCAGAAGGCCAAGCTCCAGGAGAAAGTGCAGACCTTGTTCGCCGCCATTGAGGAAGCCGAGAAGCAAGAAGAAGGAGTGAACGGGGGCCAGGATCTTCGCGAGTTGGGCGAGTCCTCCGCCATCACGAGTGAAAAGCTGGAGCATGCCGTCAAGCAATTGGAGGAGCGCCTGCAGGAGAAGCCAAAAGACAAGCCGCTAAAGAAAGCGGTGCGCATCCTCCGCAAGGACTTGCTTCCTCGCCTCCATAAGTACGAGGCACAGGAAAAAAAATTTTAGGCGCGAGAAACAGCTACAGTAAGACAGACCATGACGCGACCTTCATGCGAATGAAAGAAGATCACATGCGAAACGGCCAGCTTAAGCCGGGCTACAATGTGCAGATCGGCACCGAACATCAATTCATTGTCGGCTACAGTGTGCACCAGCGACCTACTGATACGCGCTGTCTCATCCCTCATCTCGAAAAAAAGTAAAATCGCAGTTAGGTAAGCTGCCAAACAACGTCATCGCCGATGCGGGCTATGGCGGTGAAGAGAATTATGACTACTTGGAGCAGAACGAAATCAGTGCCATCGTCAAATACAGCACTTATCACCGTGAAAAAAAGCAAGGCATGGCAAAAGGACATTAGCAAGATCGACAACTGGACCTATAACAGCGAGCAAGATACGTGGACATGCGCGGCGGGGCAAACGCTCCATTTCCGCAGATTGAGCAAGGAGAAAACGGAAAGTGGATACGAAATCGAATACCGTCACTACCGAAGTGCCGGTTGTGAGGGCTGTCCGCTGAAGCCGCAGTGTACGAAAGCCCAAGGTGATCGCGAGATCAAAGTTAGCATGAAGTATTTGCGGCTAAAGAACCAAGCCAGTCAAAAGCTCCGCAGCGAAGAAGGCTATGCCCTGGCAGTGAGGCGCATGATCGAGCCGGAGCCCGTGTTTGGCGATATGAAGAATAACCGAGGTTTCAAAAGGTTCCTGCTTCGAGGCTTACCGAAAGTAAGTCTGGAGGTCGGGTGGCTTTCCCTCGCCCACAATCTGCTCAAGAAAGCAGCGGTGGACGCCAAAAAACCAAGGAGCTAAGCGTCTACAATCCGCTTAGCTCCTTGGTTTATTCTTTATTTCAACATGTTTTGTCGCTGAGGGCGTTCCAAAGTTTACTTTTGGGACAGCCTCTTGTCAGTTTAGCTCTTGTCCGTCAAACAAAGGAGTTTGTGATCGTCTGCGTACGAGGCTGCCGTTCAGCCTGCTTGATGAATCTCATTTCATTGCCGACAAAGCCGCAGACAGAGCATTGGATCTTTAATTCCGGCGCTTCCACCTGCTCGGGATTGTAGTACTCCTCGATGGCCCCGGTAACCGCGTTCTTGAGAAACTTTTGCGAATAACTGGTTATCACGCTGAATTTTACACGGTTGGAACGGCAGTCAGGACAATAATACGGTTTTTTTCCTCCATTTTATCACCTCTTGGCGCTAGTATCTCCAGCCGAGCCATTTTTTTATCTCCAAGGCGTTGACAAAACCGGCCGGCATCTTTATTGTAAGAGCAAAGAGATCTAAACCAATGCGATGGCAATAAGGAAGCACCTTTTGTCTATGGAATGCATCATTCCTTAGAATAGAGGTGTTTTTTTGGTGTACGGAAAAGTATTCAGCGCTTGCCTCCACGGTATCGACGGCTGCCTGATCGAAGTGGAAATCGACCTGAGCAGCGGCTTGCCCCAGACAAGTATAGTCGGCTTGCCCGATTCGGCCATCCGGGAATCCATTGACAGGGTAAGGGCGGCGATGAAAAAATTGCGGCTACAAATTCCCCTTGGAACGGATCACAGTGAACCTTGCCCCAGCCGATTTGCGCAAGGAAGGCTCCGCCTTCGACTTGGCCATAGCCATCGGCATACTGCTGACAAGCGGACAAATCAAGGGGGCTGAGCTGGAACAGAGCCTGATCTTGGGAGAACTAGCCTTGGACGGTTCGCTGCGGCCTGTGCCGGGTGTTCTTTCCATGGTCGCGCAAGCCAAATCAAGAGGGATCGCGAAAGTCATCGTGCCGAAAGAAAATGAAGGGGAAGCTTCATTGGTTGAGGGAATGGCAGTATGCGGCCTTCAACATTTAAAGCAGCTCGCTGCCGGTATGGAGCAGGAAATTATATTTAATGACTCGAAATATTCGCGTCCTTTAGTATATTCTCCTGCCGGCTCACACAACGAAGAGGACTATTCGGACGTGCGGGGCCAGCATCATGTGAAGAGAGCATTGACCATTGCGGCGGCCGGGATGCACAATATCCTGCTTATTGGCCCGCCGGGCACAGGCAAGACGATGCTCATTAAACGTCTTCCCTCTATCCTCTCCCCTCTTTCGGAGAAGGAGGCGCTGGAAGTGACAAGGATTTACAGCGCAGCGGGCAAGCTCAGCCAAATCAAAGCCCAGTTGATCCAAAGCCGGCCCTTCCGTTCGCCTCACCATACCACCTCGGCAGCGGGGCTCGTAGGCGGCGGTTCGATCCCAAAGCCGGGAGAAGCCAGCCTGGCTCACAGAGGCGTGTTGTTTCTAGATGAACTTCCGGAATTTTCCCGGAATGTGCTGGAAGTGCTCCGTCAGCCGCTGGAAGACCGGCAGGTCACCATATCCAGGGCGAGGGCGGTGTATACTTTCCCCTCCCACTTTATCTTTGCCGCATCGATGAACCCCTGTCCTTGCGGTTACCGCGGCTCTGAAACCGTAATCCGGAGGTGTACCTGCTCGCTGGCCAAAATCCTGCAGTACCGCTCCAAAATCTCGGGGCCGCTGCTTGACCGGATGGATCTGCATGTAGAAGTTCCCCGGATGGAATATGACGAGCTGAAAACACGGGAGAAGCAGCTCTCCTCCGCAGAAATGTACGCCTCCGTCGAGGCGGCCCATACAATCCAGACGGAAAGATACAAATATTCGGCGGTGGAGTTCAACGGTGAACTTACAGGAAGAATGCTGAGAACATTTTGCGAGATGGCGCCCGATGCGGAGGAACTGCTGCTGCAAACATTTGACGCATTAGGATTAAGCGTACGCGCCCATGACCGGATTCTGAAAATCGCACGTACGATAGCGGATCTTGAAGGCGGCGGTACAATAAGCACTCAGCATATAGCCGAAGCGGTCCAATATCGGAGCTTTGACCATAAAATCGACCTTTAGCATAACCGCCTGCAAATAATTTGCCGTCCGCAATAAGATCGCTGGTATAAATAATTTTATGTAAAACTCATCTTATTTTAATGTTTTTTGGCGGAGAAAGCTTTATGATTGGAGTGTGTCACAAAACGGACACAAAATAAGGAGGGATTACTAATGAATGCTATCGCGGCGATTTTTAAAGGATTCGGGTTTGCACTGGTGTCGATTGGGACCTTGCCGTTTTTTGCTGATCCAGATGTTGAGCGACCTGTAATTATACTCATTTTAGCTAAGACAGACAGAGGCTGCTTCCTGCCAGCAGATTTCTTCTGCTTCTTGAAGCAGCCCATTTTTTTAATCGGTTGTCGAGAACCAGTCGATTTTCTTTACAGCCAGAAGCTTCATTTGGCCCTGATATTGGTCATAAAGCTTCAAATTGTAGGTTTTCAGCGTTTCCAGCTTGAATATGAGACTGGGATCTTTAACGGCAATCTTATAGCCTTCTTCCTTACCTAGTTTCAACTTATCTGAAGAGAAAGCCGAGGACGAGGCGGTTTCGTCTCCCGTTTTAGGTTCGAGATCCTTCAAACTAAATTCTTTGGTGAAATTAATGCTTCCTTTCTCATCCTCCAGGCTCAGGACCAGCTTATGTCCGTCGACGTTGGTTTCAGCTGACAGATTCTTCGTGACTTCATAGTTAAAAAATCAGCTTCACCCCCTCGCGGTCGAGCCAGGTATTGATTTTGCCCAATGTGAAGGTATAAGGAAAGATCGCAACCTTGTTCAAATCCTGTTTTACGCCTGCATCCTCAGAAGGCAGCCAATATTCAACCGCGTTCACATAGCCGTCGACCTTGGCTTCTTTTCCGGCAAGCTTGTTATCCGCAACCGATTCGCCTATGATTAGGCGCATTGCATCCGTCGGATAGTCTTTCGGAATCGTGGACCAAATATTAAGAAGCGCTTTGCTTTTGGGGCCGATTTTGGATTTGATTTCCGCTATCGCAGCAGGAAATACGGAGCCGTCCGGCGCTTTCAAGAGCGCTGTAAGTTTGGTGACGTCTGCATAACGTTTTTCCAGGTTTTCGATCTGCAGGGAAACGGAATACACGTCGGCTGAATCGCCTTTGTAGGTGTTGACGGCTTTAGGCATATACGCCGCCAGGCGTCCAATGCTCCGGGTGGTATACTTCTCGCCTTTGCCGATATAAGGAATGGCCATTAGCTCGGAGCTGTGAGAGAATTCCAGCAAATCGATCGTTTTGTCGGGATTTTCTTTTTTTTCCTGCAGGACAAGCCTTACCGTTTTAAAAGTATTTGTATAAGGTATTTTGCCCATTATTTGCAGACTTGCCGATTGATCTGGAGAAAGGCCTATCACCTTGTCGGTTCTTACAAGCTTGGCATCCACCTTTACCGCTCCATCCAGCTCAAAATATCCTGTCAAGTCGGGGATCGGCAAAGAATCCGTCCCCTTATTCGACAAGGACAAATCAGCGGTTACGATGTCCTGGTCCTCCCACGGCAAACGATACAGTGCATTCAGCTTGACATTGTACACACCCGCTTTATCCGAAAAAACTGTACTCCTTGCCCAAGGACACATTCTCCGTCACGCTTACGTTAGGAAGCTGATACTGTGCGACCGGCACATTTATTTTTTTTACGCTGTTGTCGATCGAGACCGAATCCAGCATGATCAGCTGCCACCCGTCAGGACTGACGGAAACAGGAACGGATCCGGTGAGCTCCAGCTCTTTGGTAACCCGGGGGTTTATAGTAAGATCCTTGAGCCCCTTGGCCTCCAACGGATACATATAGCCTTCCGTCGTGCGGATCGCGAACTGATACGGTGGAATTACGGCATTCCTGCCGCCGGCGTTCTCGAACTGCAATATGACTGCCGGTAAATAAGTCTGCTCATTTTTTGTTCATCAACAGCTTCTTGACATTCGTTTTGACCGCAGTGCCGCCAATCTGCAGCAGACGCCCGCTGCCAGCCGGCGTAATTTCCGAAAACTCGTCGCTGACGGAAATTTCTCCAATGTTATTTTCATAATTGTAAGAACTGAAATCCCACTTAACGAATTGGAACAAAAGATCGGACAAGCTGGTGGAATCGTTTACATAAGAGTAGAAATGAAGATTCTCTGTAGTTTGCGGGGCGATCCGGTTTTTTTGTCTTTATCGCTTGGCAGCGTTTTCACAGAAAATTGGCTGCCTGACTTGGTGCTGAGCCTTATCCAATAGTTGATGAACATCAGGTCAGACGCCTCTCCGTTATGCACGGATACCGTGAACGTAACTGCACTCTGCCCAGTGTCCGAAAGAAGATGCGCCTCTTTGAGCTCGAAATAGCTGTTCTTTGAGATCTGGACACGGCCAAGGGACGGAGCCTCCAGCATCCGGATGGAGCTGTCTATCGAATCCATCGAGGCAGCTGACGTCACTTCCGGCAAACAGGTCAGGCACAAAACGGCAGCCAAGCCCAACATAAGCTTTTTTTCTGGTAAAATGGTTCATTCTGCTTTTCTCCCCTATCATTTGGCGATCTCATACGTTCCGGTAAAAAAACGGCGTATATGGGTTGCTCTTCATCCGCCGCAGCCGAAAATAGAATCCTGCATTACTATTCGCTTTGAAGGATGCCTTCTCCTTCCGGTTTATGAATTTTATATGAAGGAAAATGAGGATATTGAAAAAAAAGCCGAACTGCTTGAGCCGGCTGACATTCCATTCCGTATCCAGGTTTAAAATGCGTTCTGCACATGGTCGATGCCTTCAAACAAACCCTCTTTGCTGAAGTGTACTCCAATGACATCAAAGCGGACTTGCCGCTCGTGCATCCCTTTGACCGTCAAATAATATTGTACGGTCTGGCGGACCTGGAGCTGCTTGGCCGCATTGACCGATTCCCGCGGTGTACCGAAACGGCCGGTGTTCCTCCTCGATCTGACCTCTACGAAGACAAGCAGGCCGTCCTTGTCGGCAACCAGATCGATTTCGCCGCTCCTGCAGCGCCAATTGCGATCGACAACAAGATACTGTTGTTCTTGCAAATACGCAGCCGCCGCATCTTCTCCGAGCGTGCCCAAACGCTTGCGTCCGTCCGGCTTGGAAGACTTCATAAAGGCCGCCCGGCTTGCTGGATTCTGCGGTCTGACTTGTAAAGAAAAGCCAGCACTTCCGCCACCAGATGATACAGCTCCGGCGGAATTTCCTGGTTAAGATCCAGCTTGGACAGCACCTCCACCAAAGAGGGATCCTCCTGGATCGGCACTCCATGGACCCTGGCTTTTTGGATGATCTGTTCCGCAGTCATCCCTTTTCCTTTAGCTGTAACCTTCGGCGCGCTTTCATGTTCCGGAGCATATTTAAGCGCCACCGCTTTCTTGACGGCCGCCGTCGCCGCCTGTTTGCCATTGTCCTTCATATTTTAAGATCCACACCTTTGTAAGGCTTCGTAAAGAACCTGGATTTGTCGATCGTATACCTCTCTTCTTCATTCGCTCCGTGGTCGTTGCGACTGCCTTCGTTAGCGTAGGACGGCTCCGGATAAGGTCCGCTTTTCAATGAGAGAAGCTGGTACCCGCCGGTCTGCAGCCCTTGCGAGATCTCTTCCCTGAAGCTTTCCAACACAGTAGTTGCCGCAGGATGGTCGTTATGAATTTGCAGGCTTACGATTTTATTGACCACCTGTACGTCGACAAGCGTGTCACCCATTGAATGCATCCTCAAATCAAACAGCAGCCTGCAGTTTTCGGAATCAAGCTCACCCCGGTTTCCCTTCCGGGACTGAATATGAACAGCGGCTGTCTGCCGGCCGCTGTCATTAACGAAAGGGATAAACAGCGTCATATGCGAAAAGAGAGCGGAGCGATCCGTTCTAAGCAGAAGCTGTTGGCCCGTCACCTGCTGCAGCGCTTGCTGCGAAGCTTCTTTTAAAGCTGGTGCAGTATCGTCGGAAGAAGCCAGTATCAGCAGAGCGCTTTTTTAACGTTTCCGTCACTGACTTCGTATCCGCATCCGAACCCGCTAACGGGATTGCTGCAGCGCCGGAATAAGAGCTTCCTTCCGCTGTCGTCCTGGCCGGCGGCATGGCGGACTCGGGGAGACGGCTTACCCGCTGTTCATGGTCCAGACCGACAGCCTTCAGGATGCGCTCGATCCAACCAGCCTGTTCCCTGGAGGAATTGTAGGAAGCTTGCACATCTTCCGAACCGGAACCTTGTCCGGCAATTGCCGCTCGCTGCCCGTTCGGGGCCGCACGGTCCGCCGTGATACCGGAATCAACCGAGTTTGACGGGGCGGCAGCGGAATTAATAGAAGCCGTGAGAGACGGATTTGAGCTATGTTGTTCTGCGGATGGATGGTCAACTTGTGCTTCAACCGTATTAGCGCCTGAGGAAAGCCTAATCCGCTCGGTAACAAGATCCGTATTTTTTTGCCTGCTTTGAATGAACCCGACCTGGCAACAATCGCAGTCGACAGTTCGGAAGCATCAGCGTCCTTGCCAGCTGCAAGGCTGGCAGAGTCCCCCTGGTACTCGGAAGCGTCGAGACTTGCAGTGGCTCCATACGCCGCAGGAGCTTGAGGACCCGTAGTGGCGGCCCTGCTCCCCGATTCCCCGACATCCGCCGTGCCTTGAGGCCCCTGTGGCGCAGGCGCAAGGCTCGAGCTAGCCGTTTTCACCAGGCTGTCCTTCACATTCGTATCTGCATTCGCGGTCGCTGCTTCAAACGAGCCCTTCACAGCACCGGCTTTCTCGCCAGGAGCACCTTCCGCTGCTGCTGTACCTCCAGCCCTAACGCCATTGCCGTCGCTTACAACTTCCGCCTCACTCCCTAAACCTGCAGTGCCGCCACGTTGCTCCGCAGCAGGCCCTCCCGCTGAGGCCTCTTCTGCCGCCTGCATGACCTCACTGCCTGGCAGCTCGTCAGGCGACGATCCCGCTATCCTCCAATCTGCCGAAGCTTCCCCGTGTGAAGAAGCTCCTTCAGTAGAAGCCTGTGCAATCTGCCGCAGCACGGTCTGCAGCAATTCCATCGGCCTACGGATGCTTTCAGCAACCGGCTTGCCGTCTTTGAACACCGCTTCCACCTGCTCGCTGAGGTTTCTCAGCGTTTCATGCAGCGGCTGCCCGGCAACAGCCTGATGAATAGCAGTGACTGTGGCTTGCGTAAGCGGCAGTCCTCTGCCGAGCGCCATAACGGCCGCCTCGAGCATGTCCTTGACAGGCATTTCCTGCGGAAGCTGCCGTGCCAATTGCTGGATCTGCTGCACCGTCTCTTTGGACAAGGGAATTCCGGACTGATGGAGCGTCTGAATAATCTCTCGGATGGCGGGCAGATCTTTGAGCCCATGTTCTTGATAAGATCAGCCAAGGAATCGTCAGCGATCCGGCCCTCAGACTGCTGCAGCGGCTTCAACACAATTTGGCCGCCTGCCGTTGTCTCAGGCTGAACCTGCAGCGTGGTAACCTGTCCGGGTTGAAGCGGCGTCTCCAACCGGGCTTTCACCACTATGCCGTTTATATTCACCAGTGCTTCCTGGTCGCCGCTCACTTGCAGCACGGTCCCTTTTACAATCTGACCCGGCTTCAATTCAAACGTTTTGGCATCGCCCGGCGCAGAATCCCCGATCAGTCCCCGCAAAATCCCGTTCATATTGATGCTCATCCGACACCTCCCCTTCACCGATTTATCGGCAGAACAGCAGCGCTCCTGTACTCCTTTTTTTCTAAAATAGCTCCAGCTGCTCCTGCTCCATCAACAAATTGCGGATAAACAGCTTTCTGTGAAGCGGCGTAGCTCCGAACTCGATAATTTTCTCCCTGTGCTGCCTGGTGGCGTAGCCTTTATGTATCGCAATTCCATACTGGGGATACTGCCGATCCCACTGAAGACACAGGCGGTCCCGCGTCACCTTCGCGATGATGGACGCCGCTGCAATCGACTGGCTAAGCGAATCCCCGTGTATAATCGCCAGCTGCCGGATCGGCACATCCACCTTTTCCGCGTCGACCAGCAAATACTCCGGCTTTATCCGCAAACCTTCCACCGCTTGCTTCATCGCCAGCCGCGCCGCCTGCTTGATGTTGATCCGTTCTATAGTGAGCACATCGACGACGCCTACGCCGACGCACACAGCTTGCTCCATGATCACCTCGTACAATTGTTCCCGTTTCTTGGCGGACAGCTTCTTGGAATCGTTAATCTCGTCCAGCGTAAAACTTTCCGGAAGGATCACCGCCGAAGCGACAACATCCCCGAAAAGACAGCCCCTGCCCACTTCATCTACTCCCGCTATTGCGGTAAACCCCTGCCTCCAGAGGTCTTGTTCATAATCCAGCATTAAAGGGTACCTCCCGGCTGTATTAGCCGTTGTCCTTGCTTTTAAAATCGTTGATTCTCTCATTATACCTTATCCCTATGCCCCCTTCTACCGTTTCCGCAGGATTCATAGATTTCAAAATAAGCAAAAAAAAAGAAGCCATGAATGGAATTCACGCACTTCCCTGCTTTATTCCTGTTTATCCAAGCCTTCCAAAATAGAGCCGTCCGGCCGCTCCAGGGAGATTCTGCCCAGCTTCCCGGCACGCAGATCGCGCAGGATGACCATCGACGCTTTTTCCAGATCGACGCGGCTCCGCTCATCAAAGCGCCTCTTTTGCGGCCAACCGCCTCCATCACTTTAACGATTTCGTCCGTGTCCGACGGATCTTCCACCTTCACATCTATGCCGAAGCGCTCCTGGATAGAGAAACCGTAAGTTTGAAGCAGATAGCGGACGACGAAGAAGGCGATATCCTCGGGATGAAGGATTTCCTCGCGGATGGAACCGATCGCGGCGAGGCGCAAGCCCACATTCTGGTCCTCGAACTTGGGCCACAGAATACCCGGAGTGTCGAGCAGCTCCATTTCAGTTCCAACCTTAATCCATTGCTGTCCTTTCGTGACGCCCGGCTTGTCGCCCGTAGCCGCGATTTTGCGCCCTGCCATCCGGTTGATCAGCGTCGATTTGCCGACATTGGGAATGCCCACGATCAGAGCCCTGAGGCCCTGGGGTTAATCCCTTTGCTTATCTGCTTGTTGATCTTCTCCGCCAAAAGCTTCTTCGAACGGGGATGATCTCTTTCACCTGCCCGCCGGAAACCGCATCGATTGGAAGAGCCTCCAGGCCCTTTTCCGCAAAATAGTCCACCCATTCGCGGGTAACCTCGGGATCGGCCAAATCGAACTTATTCAAAAGGACAAGCCGAGGCTTGCCCTGTAAAATTTCATCAATCATCGGATTGCGGCTTGAAACGGGCACACGCGCATCGAGCAGTTCAATCGCCATGTCGATCAGCTTAAGCTTTTCCTGGATCTGCCGTTTCGCACGGGTCATATGTCCCGGAAACCATTGAATCGTCATGCACACACCTCATCTTTTATACGGGCATCTTGAAGTTATCGGCCGTTTATACTATTTGCGCACCCATCCGAACTTTTCAAGCGGCCAGAAAATCAAGTCGGCCCGGCCGACGATCTGGCCATAAGAGACAAACCCAACCATCGAAGAACGACTGTCCAGGGAATTGGAGCGGTTGTCTCCCATTACGAAAATTTTGCCTTCCGGCACTTTGGCTTCCGCAAAGTTCGTTGAATTGTAGGGTCTCCCGTTTTTTCGACGCTTCATCCAAAGCTTCCTTCAAATAAGGCTCGTCCAGCTGGGCGCCGTTGATATAGACCTTGTCTCCGTCGACTCGAACGGTTTCCCCCGGCAATGCAATGACTCTCTTTATATAATCCTTATCTTTGGTCGCGTGAAAGACGATGACTTCTCCCCGTTGCGGCTTGCGCACCGATAAAATGAATTTGTTCACAATCAGCCTTTCCGCCGTATAAAAGTTAGGCTCCATCGAAGGTCCGTCCACGATAAATGGAGCAAAAAAAACGAACCAGCGGATTATGAACACTAGTGCGGCAGCGATCAGGAGAGCCTTGATCCATTCCCATGCTTCACTTTTTTATTGTGCTTTTCTGTTCTGCAGCTTGTTCCTGCCCCATGAATCCATCCCTCTCGCTTATTAAAAAAATCTTTACAAAGAAAACGAAAGGGGACTTGTTACCAAGCCCCCGGTTACGTTATCGAATTTCTTGAATTCTCGCTGCTTTACCACGCAGGCTGCGAAGATAATAAAGCTTCGCACGACGGACCTTACCACGGCGAGCCACTTCGATCTTATCAATCTTCGGAGAGTGAAGCGGGAAAGTTCTTTCAACGCCTACACCGTAAGAGATTTTACGAACAGTGAAGGTTTCGCTGATGCCGCCGCCGCGGCGCTGGATAACTACACCTTCGAAAAGCTGAATACGCTCGCGGGATCCCTCGATAACTTTAACGTGTACCTTGAGAGTGTCCCCCGGACGGAAATTCGGCAGGTCTTGGCGCAGCTGCTCTCTCGTAATTTCTTGAATCAGATTCATACATGACTCCCTCCTTCCACACAGGTGTTCATTCCGCTTCTATGAATGCAAGGATCTCAGCTGTCAGCGCGTAGAGGACCACCGTATTAAAAAAAACAATCATAACAGAAGATATATTACCACAACGACCATTAAAACACAATATTAAGTTTCGCTTCCTGCTAGCCGCCATTTTCTCCAGCTTCCGACTCAAGTTCCCGTTTGAGCTCCTCCAGCCACTGCCTGTCCGCCTTGGTCAGCTCAATCCGCGAGAGCAGCTCCGGCCTCCGCTGCAGCGTGCGCTTCAACGACTCTCTGCGCCGCCAGGCCGCGACATTTTCGTGATGTCCGGACAGAAGCACCTCAGGCACTTCCCAATCGCGAAACTTGACCGGTCTCGTATAGTGCGGATACTCAAGTAAACCGGTGCTGAACGAATCCGTAACGGCGGACAGCTCGTTCCCCAGAACGCCCGGCAGCAGACGCACGATACTGTCGATGATCACCATGCAGGCAGCTCTCCGCCGGTCAGCACGTAATCCCCGATCGACAGCTCGTCCGTCACCAAATGCTGGCGGATCCGCTCGTCATACCCTTCGTAGTGTCCGCAGATGAACGCAAGATGCCGCTCTGCTGCGAGCTCCTCCGCTTTTTCCTGCGTAAAACGCTCCCCTTGGGGACACATCAGTATAACGCGCGGGCGAACGCCGTCTGCCGACTGCAGAGCTTCAACGGCCGAGAACACCGGTTCCGCTTTCAGTACCATTCCACCGCCGCCGCCGTACGGGTAATCGTCCACAGTATTATGCTTGTTGCCTGCGTAATCGCGAAAGTTGATGACATTCAGGGACACGATATTCTTATCTCTCGCTTTCCCCAGAATGCTGGAAGAGAACACGCCTTCGAACATAGCCGGAAACAAACTCAATACGTCAATTTTCATCAATCGATTAATCCTTCCATGATATGCACCTTCACCAGCTTCCGCTCAACATCCACATCCAGAAGAACTTCGTCAATGATGGGAAGAAGGACCGGCTTCCCTTTCGGGCGTTTCACCACCCATACGTCGTTGGCTCCCGGGCTCAGAATCTCTTCCACCGTGCCGAGCTCTTCCCCTTCATCTGTCACCACCGTGCAGCCAATGATCTCGTGATAGTAATACTCGTCCTCTTCCAGGTCCACAAGCTCGTCTTCCGTAACTTTTAGCAGCCAGCCTTTATATTTTTCCACAACATTGATATCATTCATGCCCTGGAAAAGAACCATGTGCATATTTTTTATGCTCTCGAGCGCTTTCCACCACAACAGGTACGGCGGTATGCTGCTCCGGATGAAACAGGACGAGCCTGCTGCCTTTGGTGAAGCGGATATCCGGAAAATCGGTCTGCGGCACTACCTTGAGCTCGCCTTTGATGCCGTGCGTGTTCACCACTTTGCCTACCGTATATAAATTTGATTTCAATGCCGTATCCTCCGTCTCAAATTAACTTAAACCCGCAAGGAACGGAACGTCCGAGCTTTCATGAACTTGAACCCCGGGGTGATGGGAAACGTGCGAACTTTCATTAGCTCAACCCGAGGTCATAGGAACGTCCGAACTTTTGTGTGAGTGGAACAATGAGTCTTAAGCGTCCCCGGGAATAGAAGAAAAAAGGCTAGGACGGATCCTAACCCTTGCTTCTATCAAGAAAACTTAAGAGACAATCTCGACGGAGACGCGCTTCGTCTCTTTGACCGCCGCCGAGGTGACTACCGTACGAAGGCTTTGGCGATGCGTCCTTGTTTGCCGATGATCTTGCCACATCCGAAGGATGGACGGACAGTTCGTAAACTTTGGATGCGTCGTTCTCAACCACATTCACACGCACCTCATCGGGGTAGTCGACTAACGCTTTAGCGATAACGGTAATCAGATCCTTCATCGTACCCTCCGAACAACAGATTATTTCTGCTGCTTAAGCTCGTGGAACTTTGTCAGAATGCCTGCCTTGCTGAAAAGGGAACGCACGGTATCGGAAGCTTGAGCGCCGCTTTGCAGCCATTTCAACGCTTTCTCTTCATCGATGTTGACAAGAGCCGGTTGTGCGACCGGGTTGTAAGTACCGATTTCCTCGATAAAACGTCCGTCGCGCGGAGAACGGGAATCAGAAACTACCAAACGGTAGAAAGGCGCTTTGTGAGCACCGATACGTTTTAGACGAATGCGTGTTGCCATGAAAAAAAATTCACCTCCTACATAAAATTCACTTATTGTAATGTCCCCACAAAGTCAAGATGGCCTCAACCGAACGGGAACTTGAAGCCTTTGCCCAGCTTGCCGGCCAAGCCCTTCATGCCTTTCATGCCTTTCGGGTTCATCATGCCCGAGAACTGCTTCATCATCTTGCGCATATCTTCAAACTGCTTGATGAAACGATTCACATCCTGCAAGGAATTGCCGCTTCCGAGAGCGATCCGCTTTCTGCGGCTTGCATTGATCATCTCGGGTTTGGACTTCTCTTCCTTCGTCATCGAACGGACGATCGCCGTAATCTTGCCGATCTGTTTATCGTCCACCTTCAAGTCCTTCATGCCTTTCATTTGACCGGCTCCCGGCAGCATATCGAGAATTTGGTCCAAAGGCCCGAGCTTCTTCACCTGCTCCATCTGCTCGAGGAAATCGTCGAACGTAAATTCGGCGTTGCGCATCTTGCGCTCCATCTCCTTGGCCTTGTCCGCGTCAATTCCGGCTTGTGCTTTCTCGATAAGCGAGAGTACGTCGCCCATACCGAGGATCCTGGAGGCCATCCGGTCGGGGTAGAACGGCTCCAACGGATCCATCTTTTCGCCCATACCGACAAACTTGATGGGACAGCCGGTGACCGCTTTAACCGATAAGGCTGCGCCGCCGCGGGTGTCGCCGTCCAGCTTTGTCAGCACGACGCCCGTCAGCTCCAGCTGCTTGTGGAAGCTTTCGGCCACATTGACCGCATCCTGGCCCGTCATCGCATCGACGACCAGCAGGATTTCATCAGGGTTAACCGCTTCGCGGATGTTTGTGATCTCTTCCATCAGGCTTTCATCGACATGCAAGCGGCCCGCTGTATCGATAATCATGTAGTCGTGGTTATTTTCTCTTGCAAATTCCAAACCCTTGGCTGCGATCTCCACCGGACTG
Organism: Paenibacillus sp. JCM 18996; assembly: GCA_001313085.1. The sequence continues at coordinate 50,011 of BBFE01000012.1, forward strand.
GTCTGATCCCCCATGGAGAAAACGGGAACTTTGAGCTGCTCACCGAGCACCTGCAGCTGCTTGATCGCGGCGGGACGGTAAATATCGCCTGCCACCAGCAGAGGGCGGTGATTCTGCTTCTTCAGCATAAGCGCCAGCTTCCCGGATGCGGTTGTTTTACCGGCACCCTGTAGGCCCGCCATCAGAATGACCGTAGGAGGCTTGTTCGCTTTCGCCAGCTTGCTCTGCGTGCCTCCCATCAGTTCGGTCAGCTGTTTATTTACAATATCCACGACGATCATTCCGGGAGTGAAGCTTTTCAGCACTTCCTGTCCGATCGCCTGCTCTTTGACTTTGGCTACAAAATCTTTAACCACCTTAAAGTTGACGTCCGCTTCCAGCAGGGCCAGGCGAACCTCGCGAAGGGCTTCATTCACATCTTCTTCAGTAAGCTTTCCTCTGCTTTTCAGCTTGCTGAACACATTCTGCAAACGGCTTGCCAAACCTTCGAATGCCATGAATGATCACCTCTTTCATTTGCTGAACTTCATCATCATATTTATGTGGAATCCTCTAATCCAGCATTTCCCGGATTAAAGACCTTAGCTCGCGCAAGGAGCCGGAGTCCTCAGACAGCCGCTCAAGCGCAGAATCCAGCCGATTCGCGATCTGCGTTCTGTGCTCGTGCTTGGCTGCGAGCCCAAGCTTGCTTTCATAATCGGTCAGCGTCTGTTCGGCACGTTTGATGTGCTCGTAGACAGCCTGTCTGCTGATGCTAAATTCGGCCGCAATTTCCCCTAACGAATAATCGTCATGGAAATAATGCTTGAGAAACATCTGCTGCTTCTCGGTCAGCAGCGGCTCGTAAAAGTCGAACAGCCTGTTGATTCGATTGGTTTTCTCCAATACATGATCATCGGTCAAGTCGTTCGCCCCCGTTAACGTAAAACACTTTACAGCAACATTGACTAGTGTACCCAATCTGCGGACGGTTGTCAAGTATTAAACCTTGTCAGTGTTAACCACGCATCGAATAGTGCCGCTGTCTAACTTCCGCCGGGCTGCAGTGGCGGGAGACCACCAGCCGTGCAACTCCACAACGCGTGCCGGGAGAGGCGTACGTTGTGGCGTTACACCTCTTCTTTCTCGGCTTCCTCGCTGATCAAACCGGCAAACAGTGCGTGAACGAACTGTTCGGAGTCGAACGGCTGCAGGTCGTCCATCTTCTCCCCCAGGCCGACGAATTTGACCGGAATATCCAGCTCCTGGCGGATGGCGATTACTATCCCGCCTTTGGCCGTGCCGTCCAGTTTAGTGAGCACCAGGCCGGTCAAGCCCGTTTTGTCGCCGAACGTCTTCGCCTGGTTCAGCGCGTTCTGGCCTGTAGTCGCGTCGAGCACCAGCAGCACCTCGTGCGGAGCTCCGGGCACCTCCCGGCCAAGCACGCGGTAAATCTTGTTAAGCTCCTCCATCAGGTTCACTTTGTTCTGCAGGCGGCCTGCCGTATCGCACAGCAGAATGTCCGCGCCTCTCGCTTTGGCGGCCTGGACGGCATCGAACATAACCGCGGCAGGGTCGGAGCCCGCAGACTGCTTGATCACGTCAACGCCGGCGCGCTGGCCCCAAGTCTCAAGCTGCTCGATCGCTCCGGCCCTGAACGTGTCGCCGGCGGCAAGCAGCACTTTCTTGCCTTCGGATTTGAAGCGGTGCGCCATTTTGCCGATGGTGGTGGTTTTGCCGACACCGTTGACGCCGACGAACAGGATGACTGTCAACCCTTCGGACGCCATGCGCAGCGACCTGTCCTCGTCTCCCTTGAGCAAGCCGACCAGCTTCTCGGACAGCACCGGCTGCAGCTCGGCCGCGTTCTCGATCTTCCGCTTGCGCACCTCCGCCCGCAAATCGTCGATCAGTCCATCACTGTGGAAATCCCCACGTCGGCTCCGATCAGAATTTCCTCAAGCTCCTCGTAGAACTCTTCGTCGATTTTTTTTCCGGCGTAAGATCAAATCCTCCACACGCTCCACAAACGCCGTCCTGGTCTTGGTCAACCCGTCTTTAAACTTGGAAGTGACCGCCTCGGTCTTGCTCGAAATACTTTCCTTCAGCTTTTTTTTGAAAAAACTCATCGTATAGCCTCCAAAGTTTATCTGATTTGATCCCGAGCAACAATCGGTTAAAAGCTAGAGAATATACAAGGCCTCTGGACAACCGGTTCCCGGAAAGCTTCTCCTGTCCCGGGACAGCTTCGTCAGGACGCCGGAATCATCGCTTCTTCGTCCTCCAGTCGCACGGATACGAGCTTGGACACTCCGCCTTCCTGCATCGTCACACCGTAAAGCACGTCGGCCTCTTCCATTGTTCCTTTGCGGTGGGTGACGACGATGAACTGCGTCTGCTCGGAGAATTCGCGCAGGTATTCGGCGAAGCGGGACACGTTAGCTTCATCGAGCGCAGCTTCAACTTCATCCAGCACGCAGAACGGAACCGGCTTGACGCGCAGAATCGAGAACAGCAGCCCGATCGCCGTCAAGGCACGCTCTCCGCCTGAAAGCAGCTGCAGGTTCTGCAGCTTTTTTTGCCAGGCGGTTGAGCGACAATTTCGATACCGGTCGTCAGCAGGTTGTCCGGCTCCGAAAGAATCAGGTCGGCCCTCCCGCCGCCGAACAGTTTCGCAAAAAACGACGACGAAGTGCTTGCGGATTTCGTCGAAGGTCGTCCGGAACCGTTTGGACATTTCGCCGTCGATTTCCCGGATGATGTTGTAGAGCGTCGTTTTCGCTTCGATCAGGTCGTTCTTCTGCTCATTCAGGAACTGATAGCGCTCATTGACGCGTTCGAATTCATCAATCGCCCCGAGGTTCACATCGCCTAACGCGGAGATTCCGCGCCTCAGCTCCTTCAACGTGGTTTGGGCCGCCTCGATGTCCTCAGGCACCTTGTATCGTTCTTTCGCCAGCTCGAAGCTCAAGAAATACTCCTCCGACAGCTTCTTGAGCAGGTTCTCCAGCTCCACATCCAGACGGTTCACGCGCACCTCCGTCTGTCTCAGCTGTTCCTCGACCTGCTTCAATTCGCTGCGCTGCTCGCGCGTATGGCTCTCCTCCTGCTCCAGCTTGCGCACCCATTCCGAGCGCTCCGCCCGCTTGAACTCGATCTGCTCCGTGCACTTCTGCTTACGCTGCCTGAGCGAGTCCAGCTCCTCAAGCTGCCGCGACAGTTCGCTCTCGTTCGCTTCTCGGTCCCGCTGCAGCCGCTCCAGCAGCTGCAGGTTGGAGGCGAGCTCCCCGCCCAGCGACTGGAGCTCGCTTTCGGAACGGCGCTGCTGCTCCGAAAGCGTTGCCCTTTCCTGAGCGGCTGCCGCCACGCTTACCTTCAGTTCCGTGAGCTGCTCCTGCAGCTCTTCCTTCTGGGATTCGCTCGCCTTGCGCGCAATCTCGGCCTGGCGGATAGCCTCCTGCAGGTCGGCTTCCTCCTGATGCTGCTTCGCAAGCGCCGCTTCCGCATCAGCCTTCTTAGCCTGGAAATCCTGCGTCTCCAGGCCGAACATCTCGCTTTCCTGCTTGTACGCCGCCAGCTGGTTCTCGATCTGTTTGAACTCCGATTCGAGCGAGTTCAGCTCAGCCCTTACCTGCTGCTCCTCGATACGCTTCTGTTCCCCCTCCTGGCGCAGACCTTCCATCGTCATCATATCTGTCGTAATATCGTGCTTGATCCGGGAAGCGTCCGCTTCAGTGTCTCCAGCCCAGCTTCTGTGTTACGAATTTCCGCGCCCATCTCGTCGATCAGGCGCTGCCGGCCGAGCAGGCTGGTCGTCTTTTTCTGCTGGCTGCCTCCCGTCATCGATCCTCCTGGGTTGACGACGTCCCCTTCGAGCGTCACAACCCGGTAGCGGTACTGTCCTTTAGCCGCAAGCCGGTTCGCATCCTCCAAAGTTTCCGCAATCACAACATGGCCGAGCAGGCTGGAGAAAATCGGGCGATAAGTTTCATCGAACGAAATAAGGTCCACGCCAAGGCCGACAAAACCGGGCGTACTCCCAAGTATCTTCCGTTCTCCGTCCGGCACCGTCCTTCCGCGGATGACGTCCAAAGGCAGGAAGGTCGCCCTTCCGAGCTGTCTCCGCTTTAAGAACGAAATCGCCTCGCGTCCCTCGGCTTCACTGCCGACGACGACATGCTGCAGCGCTCCGCCCAGAGCCGTCTCTATCGCAATTTCCACCTTCGCGGGAACCTTGACCAGCTCCGCCACCGCGCCGTGTATGCCTCGCAGCCCGTCGGGACGGTTCTTGGCTTTCAGCACCTCTTTGACCCCGTGCATAAAGCCGTCGTAGTCGTTCTGCATCTCTACCATCGTATCCCTGCGGGAGACGAGAGCGTCAATCCGCTGCTCCCACTTCCGCACCGTGCCCTGCAACTCGTCCACCTGAGCCTGCTTATTTTTCAAAGCGTGGGTCACGTCCACGTACCGTGTGCGGACCTCTTCGATCCGCTGCACCGCTTCCTCCAGCTTGGCCTTGAGCTCCTTTCGGCGACCGCCCGCCTGCTCCTTCTGCTCGAGCCATCTGGCATGGTCTTCGCCCAGCTTGTCCAGCCTTCGCTTGATGCTCTCCATTTGCTGCTCCGCGTAGCGGATCTCGTTGCGCGTCTGCGCCATCTGGTTGAGCTTTTCCAGCAGCTCCGACTTCAAATGGTCCTCCGCAGTGGAGGAAATGCCGCCCGTCACGCCCAGCAGCCGTTCCTCCTCCCGCGTAAGCTTCGCCTGAAACTCGGCGAGCTCCACCGACCTCCTGATGATTTTTTTCCCGCATCGCCTCAATTTCAGCTGTTCGTTCCTTGATCCGGACCTCCTGCGCGGTCACCGTCTGCTCCAGCTGGCTTTGGTTCGCGGCCATATTCCTTCGGCGCTCCTTCAACAGCTCTCCGTGCCCTTCGCATTTCTCGAAATCCTCGCTGATCTGCAGCAAATGGCCCTGCAGCGTCTCCAGCTCCTGCTCCAGCCTGCGGGTTTCATAGCGGTGCTTTTCCAGCTTGGCGTCATGCTGATTGACGATCGAGGCCAGCTGCACCTGCTTCTCCTCCAGCTCGGCCATTTTTTCCTTGGCTGCGCTCCACGATATGTAAATTTGCTCGATTTGGTAGACGTACATCGCAATTTCACTGTGCTTAAGCTCTTCCTTCAGCTTCTTGAATTCCACGGCCTTCCGGGCCTGGTTGCGAAGGGGCTCGATCTGGTCTTCCAGCTCCGACACCAGGTCGTGGATCCGCAGCAGATTTTGCTCCGTGTCCCCAAGCTTCTTCTCGGCTTCCTTCTTGCGCGATTTATATTTGACGATTCCCGACGCTTCTTCAAAAAAATAACCCGTCGGTCCTCCGATTTCGTGCTTAGAATTTCTTCGATCCGGCCCTGTCCTATAATGGAATAAGCCTCTTTGCCGATACCTGTGTCCATGAACAGCTCTGTAATATCTTTTAAACGGCAGGCCTGTCTGTTGATAAAATATTCACTGTCCCCGCTGCGGTGGACCCTGCGCGTAACCGTCACTTCCGCAAAATCCAAAGAAAGCGCCCCGTCGCCGTTGTCCAGCGTTAAAGACACTTCACCGAAGTTCACAGCTTTTCTCGCGTCGCTGCCGGCAAAAAAATAATATCTTCCATCTTTCCGCCCCGCAAAGACCGCGCGCTTTGTTCCCCCCAGCACCCAGCGGATGCCGTCCGAAATGTTGCTTTTGCCGCTCCCGTTCGGTCCGACGACAGCCGTGATCCCTTTCACAAATTCCAGCTCCGTCTTGTCCGCGAAGGACTTGAAACCGGAAAGCTCGATACGCTTCAAAAACAAATGACTCACCTCAACGCTATTGTAACATATCGTTACGCTTCGCTCTATGCCCAAAGGCTATATTAACCGACAAAGTGGCGTGAAGCATCGGAGCCTGAGCGGTTAGAGCAAAGTGCTGCCGACATTGCCCTCACAGTGGCGTTAACCCTTCGAAGCTCATCCGAATACTTTGCTTTGCGGTGATCCCGGAAGATTACCCGCGGCAAACAAAAAAAGCAGCAAAACCGGCTTCCCCGTTCTGCTGCTTGTCTTCTATTGCTCACCGGCCAGCTTTTTTTTCAGCGCCTGTGCGGCCGCCTGCTGCTCGGCTTCCTTCTTGGACCTTCCGATTCCCCGGCCCAGCGTCCGGTCGTTCATCCCGGCTTCCGAGACGAATTCCCTTTCGTGCGCGGGGCCCCGTTCCTCTACGATGCGGTACTCGAGTACGCCCATGCCCTGCTGTTGAACATATTCCTGCAGCATCGTCTTGTAATCAACGACTTTGCTTTGTTCCTCATCCGCAAGCTTTGGAAACATATGCCGCCGTAAAAAAAGACTGCACCGCTTCCAGCCCCTGATCCAGGTAAAGCGCGCCGATAAACGACTCAAAGACGTCCGCCAACAATGAAGGACGGGTACGTCCGCCGGTCAGCTCCTCGCCTTTTCCCAGAAAAAATATACGAGCCGAAATCAAGGTCCTGGGCAAAACCGACCAACGAAGGCTCACATACGATGGAGGCCCTAAGCTTGGTCAATTCCCCTTCCGCCTTCTCAGGATACCGGTTGTACAGATACTCCGAAACGGTGAGCTCGAGCACGGCGTCCCCCAAAAACTCCAACCGTTCATTATCCGTCGGGTGAGTCGCCCGGTGTTCGTTGACATAGGATGAATGTGTAAAAGCCTGCTTAAGCACATCCTTGCCGGCAAACGAAATTCCCAGCTTTTGCTGAAGCTGTTGAAGATCCTGATGCATCTGTCCACCACCTCAATATAGTATTAATTTTCTCCTGAGGCGGTAATTTATGCTTCGTATTTTTTTTGAGGATAATCGTCGCGTTATGTCCTCCGAAACCGAAGGAGTTGGATAACGCCATCTTCACATCCGCTTTACGGGGCTGATTCGGAACATAGTCCAGATCGCATTCCGGATCCTGGTTATCCAGGTTGATCGTCGGAGGGATGATTCCGTTCTGAAGTGTCAGGGCGCACACTACCGCCTCAACCCCTCCAGCCGCTCCCAGCAGATGGCCGGTCATCGATTTGGTTGAAGAAACCGCCAGCTTGTATGCGTGGTCTCCGAAAGTATTCTTGATCGCGGTCGTTTCGGATTTGTCGCCCACAGAAGTAGACGTGCCGTGCGCGTTGATGTAATCCACTTCCTCCGGATCGATGCCGGCGTCTCTAAGCGCCATCAACATACACCGTCTTGCGCCGTCAGGATCCGGATCTGTGATATGGTAGCGTCGCCGCTCATGCCGTATCCTATCACTTCGGCATAGATTTTCGCGCCCCTCGCCAACGCATGATCCAATGACTCGACAATGAGCACTCCGGCGCCTTCACCCATCACAAAACCGTCGCGGTCGATATCATATGGACGGCTCGCTTTCTCGGGAGCGTCGTTGCGCGTGGACATCGCTCTCATTGAACAGAATCCCGCCAAGCCTGTCGGCCGTATCGTGGATTCCGCTCCGCCGCAGATCATGGCGTCAATTTCACCCATCTGGATCAGCTTGTAGGAATCCCCAATGGAGTTCGAGCCTGTTGCGCAGGCGGTGACCGTGGTCGTATTCGGACCTTTGGCCCCTGTAGTGATGGATATCTGGCCGGAAGCCATGTTGGCGATCATCATCGGGATAAAGAACGGGGAAACGCGCTTGGGGCCTTTTTCAAGCAAAATCTTATGCTGCTCTTCCCACGTGCCCAGCCCGCCGATTCCGGATCCCACCGATACGCCGATCTGTTCCGCATCAATATTGCCGCCGATCGTCAAACCGGAATCCTTAAGGGCCATTTCACTTGCAACCACGGCAAACTGGACAAAACGGTCCATTCGGCGCGCTTCTTTTTTTATCCAAATAATCTTCCGGATTGAAATCCTTGATTTCAGCGGCAATCTGGGTACTGTACTCGCTGACGTCAAAAGATTCGATTCTCGAGACGCCGGACTTTCCTTCCATAAGGCTGCCCCAAAAAAAGTATCCAAATCCTTGCCTATGGAGGTCATGACGCCCATCCCGGTTATTACAACTCTGCGTTTCATCTCGCACCACCTCTATGAGCCCGTTATATTATATATATTATAAGTCCTGTGTAAGCATAAATAAGCTTTGACGAGGACCGGAAATAAAGGAGAAGTCCCGCTGTTTAAGGACGGGACTTTACATGTTGACAACGTTTGAATCCGACGGCTCCCGCCAAACGGTTAACCGCCGGAGCTTCAAAGGCTGAAAACCTAGGTATGTGATTTTATGTAATCAACAACTTCTCCTACAGTCGTAATTTTCTCTGCGTCTTCGTCAGAGATTTCCATATCAAACTCATCTTCCAATTCCATAACCAATTCTACTACATCTAAGGAATCAGCACCTAAATCCTCTTTAAATGATGCTTCGAGAGAGATTTCAGACTCTTCCACTCCAAGACGATCGACTACAATTCGCTTAACGCGATCCAAAACGTCGGACATCCGGCTCACCTCCTCCATGGTATTATACGAAAACTGAGAACAAATTACCATAGCCCTCTTTTCTATGTTTTTTCTGGGCTCCCCGCAAAGTACACGGACTTCACTCCGAAGCTTCACGTCGCTTTGCGGGGTTATATCTACATATACATTCCGCCGTCGACGTGTATAGTCTGGCCTGTCATATAAGAGGCGTCGTCGGAAGCAAGAAACCTCACCGCTCTGGCAATATCGTCCGGCTGTCCCAGCCGGTTCAGCGGAATTTGCGTGAGCAGCGCGGACCGGGTGTCTGCACTCAGCTTATCCGTCATATCGGTCTCGATAAAACCCGGAGCCACCGCATTGACGGTAATTCCCCTGGAGGCCAGCTCTCTCGCTGTGGCCTTGGTCAAGCCGATGACTCCGGCTTTGGCGGCAACATAGTTGGCCTGGCCCGGATTGCCCAACACCCCCACAACGGAGGATATATTGATGATCCTTCCGGAGCGCTGCTTCATCATGGGACGCGTAACGGCTTTAATACAGTTGAACACGCCCTTCAAGTTGGTGGCGATGACCTGATCGAATTCTTCTTCCTTCATGCGCATGATGAGGTTGTCGCGGGTAATCCCGGCATTATTCACCAGTATATCCAATTTTCCGAAAGTTTCCAACGCCTCAGCCACCATCGCTTCCGCTTCGGCTGCCTGGCTGACGTCGGCGCGCACCCTGAACGCCCTGCGTCCCATCGCCTCGATCTCCCGCACCACCTCTGCGGCTGCGTTTTCACTTCCGGCATAATTGACGCGACGTCTGCTCCCGCATCAGCGAGCTGCAGGGCGATGGCCCGGCCAATCCCTCTGGATGCGCCGGTCACTAAAGCTGTTTTCCCTTGAAGCATAGGATTTTCTCCTCCTGTTCCACTGCTCATGCGATTTAGGCGCCGATATCGGCATGAAATTTTTTCAAGCGAATCCAGGCTGTTGATCGAGACGACCTCAACGGTGCGGTCGATCTTTTTGATCAGGCCTGCCAGCACCGTCCCGGAGCCCAGCTCTATGAAAGTCCGGACACCTTGCCCGAGCAGCCACTGCACCGAGTCTTCCCAAAGCACGGGCGAAACGACTTGTTCCACCAGCAGCTGCTTGATCTCGTCCGTGTCCTCGCAAGGCTTGGCGGTCACATTGGCGATCACCGGCACAGCGGGCCGCTTCACTTGCAGCCCGGAGATTACCTTCAGCATTCTGCCAGCCGCCGGATTCATTAACGAAGAGTGGAAAGGGCCGCTCACTTCCAGAGGGATCACCCGCTTGGCCCCGGCTTCTTTGCCGCGGTCCACTACTGCCTGCACCCCTTCCTTGGAGCCCGAAACCACGATCTGCCCCGGACAGTTGATGTTCGCCATCTCCACTGTTCCGGCTTCTTTCGTCACGATGCGGCACAGCTCGGCCAACGCTTCCCTTTCGGCGCCCAGCACGGCGGCCATCGCCCCCTGCCCGTCGGGCACGGCTTCCTCCATGAATTGGCCGCGGGAACGAACCGTCCGCAAAGCGTCCTCGAATTCAATTGCCCCGGCAGCCACGAGCGCGCTGTACTCCCCGAGGCTGTGGCCCGCGACATAATCGGGGGAGATCCCCGACTCCCTGAACGCTTCCAGGAATGCCGTGCTCACGGTTAAAAGGGCCGGCTGCGTATGATAGGTTCTTTTCAGCATTTCCTCGGGCCCGTTAAAGATAAGCTCCACAAGCCCGCCGCCAATGACCCGGTCCGCGCGCTCGAAAACATGCTTTGCAGCCTGATTGGCCTCAAACAGGTCTTTTCCCATGCCAACGGCTTGAGCGCCTTGGCCGGGAAAGACAAAAGCGATTTTGCCCTTCACCACGTAACCATTCCTTTCCGAATGATGCTTTTATATTGGGCCGCAGTTGCCAGCCAAGTGCCGGCGATAAACCTGCGTGCCCCGCATTTTCCATGGCCGTTCATTGGCCTGCGGTTCTCCGAATTACCAGACGATGACGGAAGCCCCCCAGGTCAATCCGCCGCCGAAGCCGACCAGCACGACCGTATCGCCTTCTTTCACGCGCTGCTGCTCGACCGCTTCAGCCAGAGCGATAGGGATCGAAGCCGCAGAGACGTTGCCGTATTTATCCAGATTGATCATACACTTTTCCTCGGGCAGCTCCAGCCTGTTCAAGGCGGATTGGATAATCCGTATATTGGCTTGATGGGGAACGAGCAGATCGATGTCTTCACGGGCAATTCCCGCTTTGGCCAAAGCTTCTTCCGCGGCCGATCCCATGATTCTTACAGCAAATTTGAACACGTCCGCTCCTGCCATCTGAATGTAATGGTGCCCGGCACTCAGAGTTTCCTCCGAAACCGGTAAGCGGGAGCCGCCGCCGCTGATTTTCAGCAGCTCTCCCCCCGAGCCGTCCGCCCCCAGTTCAAAGGATCGGAAGCCGCGGCCTTCAGGTACTTCCCCGATCACGACCGCGCCAGCTCCGTCGCCGAACAGTATGCAGGTATTCCGGTCGGTGTAGTCTGTGATTTTGGACAGGCACTCCGCTCCTATCACCAGCGCATATTTATACGTCCCTACCGCGATAAAATTCGCCGCGTTCGCGAGACCATATATAAACCCGGAGCATGCAGCGGACAAATCGAAAGCCGCGGCCTTTTTTTTAGCCCCAAGTTTGTCCTGCAGGATACAGGCGGTCGAAGGAAACGACATGTCGGGAGTCACTGTAGCCACAATAATCAAATCCAGTTGGTCCGCGGTAATGCCGGCATTCTTCAGTGCCAGCTCCGACGCCGCAAGCGCCAAGTCTGAAGAGGCCTGCTCGGCGGAGGCGATCCTTCTTTCGCGGATCCCCGTGCGCGTTACGATCCACTCGTTGTTGGTTTCCACCATGGTTTCCAGCTGTTCATTCGTCAATACCCGTTCCGGCACATACTTTCCGGTACCCAATATACCCACCGGTTTAACGTTCATCCGTTTCTCCTCGCTTCTCTACGTTGATTTCTCGGGAAATCGACTCCACCAGCCTGTTTTGCAGTGCCGTCCTGGTCTGGCGTATCGCGTTCCTGAAGGCGTTCGCATCCGAGGAGCCGTGGCTTTTCATGCACAATCCGTCGATGCCAAGCAGCGGTGCACCCCCCGTGCTCCGAGTAATCCAGCTTATTCTTGAACTGCTTGAGGCCCGACTTCAAAATCGCCGCCGCCAGCTTGTTGTACCAAGTCCGCGTGAACTCCTGCTTTAGCATGGAAAAAAAATCGTTCCCGCCGCCCCCTCGATCGATTTCAGCATAATATTGCCCGCAAATCCGTCACAAACGACCACATCGCACGGGCCGTTCAGAATATCGCGGGCCTCCACATTGCCCACAAAATGAATCGGCGCCTGCTCCAGCAAAGGAAAAGCCGCCTTCGTCAGGTCATTTCCTTTTCCCGCTTCCGTCCCCACATTCAGCAGGCCGACGCGGGGCTTGTCGATGCCGTGCACCCTGCTGCGGTAAATGCTGCCCATGACCGCATACTGAACCAGATTCTCCGGCGAAGCTCCATATTCGCGCCCAGATCGAGAGCAAGCGTCCCCCGGCCGTCCACGGAGGGAAGCATCGGGGCGAGCGCAGGCCGCTCGATCCCCTTGATGCGGCCGATGATCAGCAAACCGGTTGCCATCAGAGCGCCGGTGTTTCCGGCGGAAATCATCGCATCCGCCTCCTGTTCGCGAACAAGCCTTCCCGCCACAACCATCGAAGCGTTCTTCTTCCTTCGAACGGCTTTCACAGGCTCGTCTTCCGCGGTGATCGTCTCGTCCGCATGGATAATGTCGATATTATCGGGCTTTTCCTTTAAAAAAGGCTCAATCTGCGCCTTGTCGCCGACCAGCAGAATGCGCACATCGTTCCATTCCTTCGCCGCAGCGACGGCTCCTTCCACAACAGCCGAAGGAGCGTGGTCTCCCCCCATGGCGTCAACAGCAATCCGCACAAAGTTTTCCCCCTTATCGCCTATAACCGTTATTTCGCCGAGTGTACAATGAGAAGATTTCCTTCAAACACAAGTTCCTCACCCACATACGTCAGCACTTCCACTTTAGCTTTGCCTTTCGATTTCGATCGGACGTAAGCTTTGGCGACGCATTTTTTTCGTGCAGCTTCACGGATCGGATGAACCTCAGCTCTGCAGACGCGGTCAGCGCAATTTCATCGTTAATGATCGCGACAGCCAGGGAGTTGGCCTGAGAAAATATGTGATGCCCACGGGCGATTTGCGTTCTGCTGAACACATGCTCTTCCTTGATTTCAAACATCGAGATGCCGCTCTTGTCAAGCTGCAGGTCGATCACTTCGCCGATGACCTCGCTTAAAGGCAGGGATCTTACCTCGTCGTAAGACTCGGCCATCAATTTGATGCGCTCCCTCAGTTCGGGAATTCCCAGTTCCAGCCGGTCCAGCCGGATCGTCTGGATGCTGACACGGAACAGCTTGGTCAATTCCTCATCGGTTATAAAAGGGTTATCTTTAATGGCTTGGGCCAACTCCTGCTGGCGCTGCCGTTTCGGCATCCGTTCGATGGCCGTCACCCCCTGTGTCTGCGCAGTCCGGCTCGTATAGTACGTTGTCTTATTACCAGATACTAATCGTAGTATATATAAAATACGCACAATTGCCAAGTCCGCAAAAAAAATGTCCCAACGCAAAAAAAACTGTGCCACAATCGGGGGGTCTTTTTTTTTTGCGTTCACGCCGCAGTATCCTTCAAAATTTGATTTACCAGCACTTCTCCACCGCCGCCGAAACTCATAAGTTCCTTCACAACCAAAAAAACGGCGCCCCCCGTCCCGGAGCGCCGTTTCATGACATTATTGTTTAACAACTTCTCTTCCTTTATAGGAACCGCACACTTTGCAAACGTGATGAGCTGCTTTCAATTCACCACATTGATCACATTTAACCATGCCCGGAACCTCCAGCTTGAAGTGAGTACGACGCTTGTCGCGACGGGTCTTGGACGTTCTTCTCTGAGGTACTGCCATATTTAACACCTCCTTACAATAATTCAAAATACAATTCCGTGATTCCATGTTATGATTTAAAAAAAGTCCGCCAAACCCGCCAGCCTCGGATCGATCTTCTCCTGACTGCAGTCGCAGGGCTGTTCGTTGCGGTTCACGCCGCATACCGGACACAGGCCTTTACAGTCCTCATCGCACAAGGGAACGAAAGGAATGGCAAGCAGCACATTCTCTTCCACATAAGGCATTAAATCAATCGAGTCTTCGGTGATGTGGTGGACGTTGTCTTCCTCATCCTCGTCCGAGCCCTCGGTTAGCCGCTGGATAAACACTTCGTGCAGCGGAATATTCAGTTCATGCTTCACAGGAGTCAAACATCGGGAACAAGGCTGGGTAATGCTGGCCTTTAACGTTCCGTCCACTTCCACCGCACCGGCGTTGTAGCCTGCCTGCAGATCGGCGTGCACCGGCCCGAACTCGATAAGATCGGATCGCTCTTTGAGCAGCGGGGTCAGATCCAATGATTCCGTCCATTGGACGGGTTTCGCTTTGGACGCCAACTCTTTAATATGAATTTGCATTTATGATCACCCCAAACAGACAACGATTATTATATCGATATTCATTCTATTTTGTCAACATTTTCAGCTTTACATTCGAAAACAAATTCTTTGCCCGGACGAGCCTTTACCTGCCGGGTTCAGCCTATTTTGCGGGCAGGGCCTCCAAATACTTGAGCGCGTCGTCGACGGTGCCGACCGGCACGACCTTCATCGGGGAGTGAATTTGCTTCGCCCGCTGCACCGCGTCGGAATAGTTGTTCACTGTACCCGAGCCAGGGATCGAAATATCCTTCGGAGCAAAAAAAGATCTCTGCCCTTTGTTTGTCCGCCGCAATAATCTTGTGCTGAATGCCGCCGATGGGCCCGACATTGCCCTTGTCGTCTATCGTTCCGGTTCCCGCAATCCGGTATCCTTTGGTCAGATCCCCGGGCTGCAGCTGATTCAGGATCTCAAGCGTGAACATTAGCCCGGCCGAGGGCCCCCCGATTTCTCCCGCTTTGATTTCCACTTGTTTGCCGGGATCCTCCGCGCTGATTTTCTGGATCACGGCCGGCTGGATTCCGAGAATGGTCCTCTCCACATCGTTCGCACCGGGGCCGTCGGGCTGCACCGACTTGGAAGAGACTAGCGCAATGGGCGCGGTTTGCTCTTCCTTCGCGCGTTTGTAGGTGACCTGGATCGTGTCGCCCGGCTTTTTTGACGCCGATGATGCTGTCCAGGTCCTTTCTGTCCTTGATGGGCGTATCATTCACCTTGACGATGTAATCTCCGGGAACAAGAACCTCCGCTGCAGGCGTGCCCGGTTCGGCTTTGCGCACCATCACGCCGTCGCTGACGACTTTGTAAGGGATTCCTGCCTTTTGGTAAGCGTTGCGAATGGCGCTGCTCTGCGACTCCATCATGATGTATTCCTGGCGCTCGTTGTATTCCTTCTCCGACTCCCCTTTTTTCATACAGCGAGGATTTGGGCCTGATTTCCTGGTAAGGGTCCGCAAGCGCGTACAAATAATTAACCACATTCGACTGGGCTACCCACACCGTAGTGAGCATAAAATTGCCCTTTTCCTCCCCTTG
Source organism: Paenibacillus sp. JCM 18996 (assembly GCA_001313085.1). Next base: position 65,132 of record BBFE01000012.1, read on the forward strand.
CGGATTTTTTGACCGACACCATCGGCTTGATAGGCTCCGAAGTGCCGGGCTTCAATATATAAAAAAGGAAGGGGCATGAAGACCAGCACATAGCATAAAATCAAGCCCAGAAGAACCGAAAGAAGGAGGGGCAGTTTTTTTTCATGCGGGTGCGCCGGCCGCGACCGGGGTGGAGATCCGTTTGTTTACTTTCTTCTTTCATATAAAGCTCCTTCCTTCCGGCAAGCTTTTGCCCATTGTATCTATTGTATGTTGGACAGGTGTGGTCTAAACCGCTGGCAGCCGGCGTACGTATTTAGAAAAGCCTTAACGGATCACGATGGGAGAAAAATACAATGCCGAACATAAAAAACGAAGGACCGCGGCCCTTACGTAACTTTACTGTTAGGTTTCCTTGCAGCTGCGGTAGTGGTCATGATTATCCTGTTCCCGGATGCCGCCTTCCGGTCCTCGCTCGAAGGTCTCTCGATCTGGTGGAACTTTGTGTTCCCGGCTCTGCTGCCGTTTCTCATCCTGTCGGAGCTTTGCATCGGATTCGGTTTGGTGCACGGCTTGGGCGCGCTGATGGAACCGCTCATGCGGCTGCTGTTCGGCATTCCGGGGATAGGCGGCTGGGCGCTGGCCATGGGCTTTACCGCGGGACAACCCTCCGGAGCGGCCGTCACCGCACAGCTGCAAAAGCAGCGGCTGCTAACGCATAAAGAAGCGGAGAAGCTGCTTGGCGTTTCCCATCTCAGCTCTCCTGTTTTAATGGTCACCGTCATCGGAACTGGATTCCTCCACAACCCGAAGCTGGGCGTAATCCTGGCTCTGGTGCATTATTTATCGGCTTTCTTGACAGGGCTTCTATGGAGAGGGAAGCCGGGCAGCCGTGTAGAAGAAACAAACCGGACCGCACAGGGTTCGCTGGTTGCGAGAAGCCTGACCGCCATGAAAGAGGCCCAACTGAAAGACGGCCGAAGCTTCGGCAGGCTGCTGGGCGACTCCGTCACCTCTTCCATCCAGTCGCTGATGCTTATCGGCGGATATATGATCATGTTCTCCGTACTGCTTCATGTAATCAGATTGACCGGCATCGCCAGGCATTTCCCTCTCGCTGAGCGGCTGATGTCGGGAATGCTTGAGGTGCACCTGGCTCTTTCGCGTTGACGAACGCACCGGGACTGCCCGCGCTGTTCCAGACAGCGGCGCTGGGAGCGCTGCTCGGATGGGGCGGTTTGTCCTCCCATCTCCAGGCGAAGAGCCTGCTCCAAGGCAGCGGGCTGCGCTACTCCCGATTCGCGCTGTTCAGGCTCGTTCATTCCGGCTTGGCCGTCGTGCTGACCGCAGCCCTGTGGACGCCGATGAACTACTGGCTCGGAACGAGCCTCACTGTCTTTGGCGCCCGGCATGAGGGGCTCTCCTATTCTTTCCGTGCGGCAAACTTCGTCAAGCTTCTGCCCGGGATGTTCGCGGCCGGAGGGCTGTTTATCCTGGCCATGCTCGCAGTGTCAATCCTTGTGGCACTGTTTCATAAGGCGCCGGACGGGGCATAGCGGGTTCAGGCTGCGTCAGCTGTCCTGATATTTGCGGCGCAAGGCCGCCTCCACCTCAGCGGGCACCAGATCTGCCACAGGGCCATTATACTTCGCGATCTCCTTGACAATGCTGGAGCTAAGAAAGGAATAATTCGGCGAGGATGTCAGGAACAACGTCTCCACCTCCTCGTTCATGGCTCGGTTCGTCGCAGCCAGCTGCAGTTCATGTTCGTAGTCCGATACGGCTCGGAGTCCTCTGACGATAACATGGGCTTGCTTGGCGTTCATATATCTGATCAAAAGATCCCGAAATCCGTCGACCTCCACGTTCGGCAGATGGCTTGTCACTTGGCCCAGCAGCTCGATCCTCTCTTCAACTGAAAACAGCGGATTCTTGGAAGAATTATTAAGGACGGCAACGATCAGTTTGTCGAAAATTTTGGAAGCTCTCTGGATAATATCCAGATGCCCCAAAGTGACCGGGTCGAAACTGCCCGGATAAACGGCTGTCTTTACTGAGGGTGTGGCATGCATTTGTGCTTCAACTCCTCTTATGGGTTATTCTATGTATTGATAAATAGAAATCGCTGTATCCCCATACACCGACCTGCGGTCGAAACCGACCCCGCCGATCGCATGGTCGTACACGTCCGCCGCGTCGCTTTCGATGACAAGGATGGCTCCGGGCCGGAGCAGACCGCCTGTCTCCATAGTTTGAACGAGCTCCTCGATCGATTTCAACCGGTAAGGCGGATCCAGAAACACCAGGTCGAACGAGGCTCCCCTTTTGGCCAACACTTTCAGCGCTCTTCCCGCTTCGTTGCGGTAAACTTCCGAGAGCTCCGTAAAGCCGGTTCCGCGCAAATTTTCCTGAATGATATCGATGCTCTTTTTCTCGATGTCGATAAACACCGCCTGGTCCATGCCGCGGCTGAGCGCTCAATGCCCAGGCCGCCCGTGCCGGCAAACAGGTCGAGCACTGCGCCTCCGTCAAAATAAGGTCCGATCATGGAAAATACCGCTTCCTTCACCTTGTCCGTCGTTGGGCGTGTCCCTGTGCCGGGCACAGCCTTCAGCGACCGTCCCCGCGCCCTGCCCGAAATGACTCTCATTGCTTTCCCACCCGCTTCCAGGAGTAGACTGCCGCTTGCGCCGATTCGGATACGGCCAGCGCTTTAATGGATATCGTACCATATTCCCGTTTCATTTCACAAAAAAATTTGTAAAGCGCATGTATATTTTCGCTCTTTCCAGTTAATGCTTAAATTATCGACATGAAAATTGTCGTAGACAACCGCGGAGAAAGCTTACGTTTCCCCATAAGCTCTTCGTCCGGTTTCTCCTCTCCCATGAGGCGGTCATGCAAATGGCCGCCGTTTTATTGTTGCCCCGGCTGCTCATCCGCCGGCTCGTGCGCAGCCTTCCGCGGCAGCTGGATCGACACCTCTGTGCCCTGGTTCTCTTCACTTTGGATCTGGATCGTCCTTTGTGCTGCTTGACCAGCGCTTTGGCGATCGACAAGCCGAGTCCGGTGCCGCCGGTCTTGCGCTGCCGCGCTTTATCCACCCGGTAGAACCGTTCGAAAATAAGGTCTTTTTTCCTCTTTAGGGATGCCGATGCCGTAATCGATGATCTGCAGGAGCGCCTGCTCCGGACCGCTGTAAGCGACGCGGATTTTGACGGGCTTCTGGCTGTATTTGAGCGCGTTGTCCAGAAGAATCATCAGCAGCTGCTTGATTTTCAAAGGGTCGCCTTCGACATAGACGCTTTCCTTCGCGTTCACCTTCACATCCCGGTCGTACAGCTTCTCCATCAGTTTGGCCGTTTCGTGGCACAGCTGCACCAGATTGAACTCCGTTACCGCAAGGAGGATTCCGTTCCGCTGGAGGCAAGATCCAGCAGCTGCTGGGTCATTTTCTTCATACGTACCGATTCGTTATAAATGACGTTAATCCCCTCGCGGAGCACATTCTCGTCCTTCATACCCCAGCGCTGCAGCATATGGCATAGCTTTCCATAATAGTCAGCATCGTTTTGAATTCATGGGAAGCGTCCGAAACGAACTGCCTTTGCTTTAAAAAAGCTTTCCTCGAGCCTGTCCATCATCCGGTTAAAAGTAGAGGATAGCTTGTCCAGCTCATCCCGGGTGCGGCGGGTACCGGAAGCCTTTTGAAGGTCATCGAGCTCTCAACCTGTTCCATCGTTTCGATCATCCGCGTGATGGGTTTGACAATGTATCTCGAAACGAGAATACCGCCGAGCACGGATAAACTTAGGCGCCGACCGTGGAGAGCAGCAGCACATAAATGAGAATGGCCAAAGACTGCTCCAGATCGGACTGCCTTACGGCGATTTCGATCGATCCGACGAGCAATGTGCCGGCATACAGCGGACTTGAGACCACAAGAACCAGCTTCTGCCCGAACAGGTTGGACTTATCCTTCGGGGAATCGAACCTTTGCAGGACATAACCCGGCGAAATGTCAAATTTCGGTGGAACCTGCAGTAAATCCATGTCTTCATACAACTGGTTGCGGATTTCGCCTCGAGAATCCAGAATACGGATCAGTCCCTCCGATGGAAGGTATTTGCGGATCGCTTGCTCCTGATTCTTTTCCAGAAGCACAGCCGTACCCAAGTCTTCTTTAATCGTCTGGGCCCGCTCCAGCAGTGTTCCCGCCTGATTTTTCACGGTCAGCCTTATAAATTGAATCCCTACAAATACGTTGACGAATACGAGTATAATGAGCAGCCATATGGACGTATGCAGGGCAACTTTATTCCGGATCTTCATGCTCCGCTCACCCTGATGGCATAGCCGACTCCGCGGATCGTCTGGATCAGCTTGGAGTCAAAATCGTGGTCGATTTTTTTTCGCAGATAGCGGATGTACACGTCCACAATATTGGTGTCCCCCATAAAGTCATAGCCCCAGACCTTCGAAATGATCTGTTCCCTGCTAAGCACCTCATTCTTATGCTCCAACAGGAAGACCAGCAGGTCAAACTCGGTGGAGGTCAGCTCGATTTTGCGGTCTTCGCGCTGGACTTCCCTGGTCCGGATATCTACGGTCAGGCTGTCCGCGCTCAGCTGGGTGGCCTCCTCGACAAGCTGCTGCTGAAGCCGTTCGACTGTAGCGGGATGCGTACGGATGCAGGCGCGGATGCGGGCGAGCAGCTCCTCGATTTCAAAAGGCTTCGTCAAATAATCGTTCGCCCCCTGGTCGAGGCCGCTCACTTTATCAATCGTCGTATCCCGTGCGGACAATAAAATGACGGGGGTAAGCTCGTCGACATTCCGCAGGCGCCTGAGCACCTCCATGCCGTTTAAGCCGGGCAGCATAATATCCAGCAGGATCAAGTCCCACGGGTGCTCCAGCGCTTTGTCGAGGCCGTCCCGTCCGGTTTCCGCGGTCTCCACCTCGTACCCTTCATGCGTGAGCTCCAGGCTGAGCAGCCTGGCAATCTGTTCCTCGTCTTCTACAATCAAAATTTTAGCGCTCATCATGATCTCCTCCGGACCGTTATCGCTTTTATTTAGGATGTTCCATTCCTTGTAAAAAAAACATAAGGCCCGGGAACGCATCCCGGACCTTATAGTATTCGGCGGCGCGGCCGCTCTTCAGACTGTAACGGAAAGCAAATTCAAACAGGCGGGTTGATCTTGGTCTCCGCCACAGCTTCTGCTCCCATCTTCAGCGGACCTCTGCCCAGCGCTTGGCGGATGTTCATCACACGGACTTTGCCGTTTACGGATGAGCTCGAGCCGATTTGAAGCACGGAAGCGGCCGATACGGCCGCAACATCCACATAATCGACCCGTATTGTATTTTGTTCGTGCACTGTAGTCAGCTTTACTTCTATATCAAGCTCCGGAGGCGGAATGTCAGGGTAAAAAAACACAGGGAAAAGGTTCAGATTCCCTTCGTTCCCCATAAACACCGCAAACTGCCGCTGCAGCGCAAAAAATGCGGGCCGCCGGTGTGACCTCGTCCGCATCCCCGATTTGGACGACGGAGGCGAACAATACGTTGGTAATGTGAACATTAGACACCAACGATACGCGCTTATCCATGGTCATTCTAGGCTTGCGGCGCGAGCGGCGCGAGAGGACCGACAATGTAAGACTCCGGAGGCGTGTCGAAGGCCGACGAGAGGCAGATGGAATCCGTATCCCCCACGAGAATCACGGAAGCGCCGACCACTGCGGTCACGTGGATGGAACCTACCGACAGCTGCTTGTTTACAACCTGAACATTCATGGCTTCTCCTCTTTCTTTAAGGAATTGTCCGGGCTTTCCGGGAAGGTGTTCATATACCTTTCAATGGCCACCCGGATGTCCCGTTTCACTTTATCCATCACTTCCCGATGAAGGGACGCGGTGTTTTCCGGAGCCGCCTGCTTCATTTGGCCGATGTAATAACGGATTCGTTCATCTACCTGGTTCTTGATGTCATTGACGATAAAGCTCCGGTAGTCGTCTCCCAGGAGACGGTTATACCGCTGTTCCAGGCTGATGATTTCTCCCGGAACTTCCTTTTCCAAATATTGATGCGTCTCGTCCGCGATCTCCCTGAAAGGGGAATTCGCATCCTGCACGGGCTGCTGGATATGCGGCTCTGTGCCGTTTACCGCCAGATCGTCGATATTGCCGGCCAAATCCGGATTGAGGCCGATATTCAGGGTGCCGTCCAGCTTTTCCACTTTTAACTGGTCAAAATGGTATTCTATCTTATCGACGGTGACAGCCCGCTGTTGCCTGAGCTCGGCAATTTCGTTCCGCAATGCCTCCACCGTCTGCTCCATTCTGTTAAGTTGATCGGCCTGCAAATGCAGCTGAGTGTAGATGCCCTGCAGCAGCGAGTATAAATACGGATCCATGTACAATCGATGTCACCCCCTGTATATCCTATGTTTCGGGACAGGGAGGACATGACACTGGAAGCTTCGCTTTTATCGAACCCTTTTGTGGCGCCGGTCTTTATAAACTCTAAAGAGTAAATGACACGGGAGGCTTCGCTTTTATAGGAACGGGCTGCTAAGTAGGGGTTGGCAGAGGCACCAAAGGCGCTGTGAAATGGGGAGTGCCCTGCGTTAAGGCCGGGGCCGGCTCGGTATACCCCCCGGTGTTGTATGCGTTGGACAACGCCCTGATCACCCCGGCGCTGCCGATCTGCAGCACGGAGGAATGCGAAATCCCTTCCACCCGCAGCTGATGGATGACGATGGATTGATGCACGATCAGGTTCATGGCGCCGCCACCGCCCCGCCTGAGCCCGCTCCGCTAGAGCTGGCCCCGCTGGCCACTCCGGCATTGACCCCTTTGTTCCCGTTGGAGGTCTGAGTCGAATCCTGGATATCGTTATCCGATGTGTTTGTGGCACTGATCGCGTTATTCGTATGGGCCAGATCCCCGGTGTTGAAAGACCCTGCTCCCGCAAAAGTTTTCGATGTGCTGGCGGGCGCAACCTGCAGCGTATCTCCGATGAGAACGACCGATCCCGAGCTGACACTTACGACTTTGAAGCTCCCGACAATCGATGGCATAGGCAAACACCCTTTGTTTATTTTACTTGTTTATAGTATGTGGGAAGACGCCCTGACGTTCTTATGGTTTGCCGGAGACAAATCATTCACCAACAACCGCCGTTATCATATTCTATAAAAGGAATCATTGTTCGGAAACCGGAAACAGGCACAAGGAGGGATGACCACGTGAGCGACCAAACACCGCGGCCTTTCGGCTTTGACTGGGGCCCTTTCAAAGAGATGCTCGGCGGCATGCTGCCTCCGGCCCAGTCCGATAATCCGCAGGACCTGTCCTGGGTGGAGTCTTATGTGCAGCAGACGCTCCGCTCAGCGTTCCATAAGCCAGAAGTACGGACGAAGTCGGCGGCTTCTCCCTCCCTGCAGTCGGAAGTGTTCGAAACCCATAATTACATTCTGGTCAAAATCAAACTGCCCGGCAGCACACATATCGACAATGTACGGGTCATGGTGAGCTCCACACAGCTGAAGCTGACCATTATTGGGGTCGACGAGCCGCACCTCATCTCGCTGCCGAAAGCGGTGCTCTCCAAATCGGGGAAAGCCTCGTATAAAGATGATGTGCTGCAAATCCGCCTGCGCAAACAGTCCGGACGCAAATCCTTTGTTGAGATTCCCATCCGGTTTATTTAATTGCGCCGGCATATAACCGGAAAAAATGGGATGTGACCAGAGCGTCTCAAGCTCCCCGGGGGGAGGCACGCGTTGGGAAAACCGAAAAAAAGTCTGCTTCTCTTGATGAGGAAGCAGACTTTTTTTGATGCCGGCTATTCCGGGAACTTCTCATTGACTTCCCATGATTCCACGATTTTATAGGCCGTATCTGAATCGTAGCCCATCCCGATCAGATAAACGATCAGTGCCACTTCCGTCATCGCGTGCGGATAGCCTTGCGACTGGGCTTCGTTCAGACCGTAATGAACCCAGGGACGCACCGTTTTTTAAAGAGGCCTCGCGCAATGCCGGATTGATCAGGCAGGATGAGGCCATTCAGCATGAGTCATTGGCCGATGCGCTTCATAGTAAAAGTCCAGGACATTGGGCCAGCGGGGTGTATTGAGCGGATAAGGAACAGGTGCCGCACCGTTCGGATAACCGGCAGGCACCGCCATGTTAGGGAACGGCTTTTTTTTGGATAAAGCATATTCGGGTATGCTGCGGGCGGCAAGTTCGGATATGCTGCAAGCGGGACTATGGTAGGCTCGTTGCGATAGCTCGCAGGCGAAACCGCATTCGTTTCGTCAGGCAAAGGCAAAGGGTAACTCATCCGAATTTCTCCTTTTTTTTCTGAAAATCATGTGAATTTACCCAATATCCTATGTGTTCACCTATGACTTGGTGATTTGCCCGGATGACATTCTGCGAAGCTTCACTGGAAAAAAAAGGGGTGCGAGCGGTAACCCGGCGAAATTTTACAGCAGGCGCTTAAAGATTAAACACTTAGGGCGCGAGGTGGGGCTGAACACTGCGCAGCTTTGCGGCAGCGAACTTTTATTCCGCTATTTTTGCATTCCCTCTTAAGCCCTAGTGAAAGGAGCGGAAAGCTATGACAGCACTTCGAGAAAAAAATGATCATGGATATGCAATTACGAGGATTGAGCCCTCATACGCAAAAGGCTTACTTGAAAAGCGTCGAAAAAATTTGCGCAGCATTACAACAGATCACCCGAAATTCGAGCAGCATAACCGTCATGTGCAATCGTGTATTTGGGGAAGACAGGTGAAGTCTGCCCTTTTGACGACAATACCAGCAAAAGCATCTCCAAAACAATGAATTAAAGGGTTCGTCGGATGCAAATCTGCCTGCAGAACGCGGTTTCGATCAACGAATTGTATCAAAAATTGTACGATCAGTTGGATTGAAACCCCATTATACGTCTACAATTTCTGATACAATCTTAAGAGTTAGCGTTGTTGCCACAGGCGTCGGCGGAAGGTGTCAGCCTCCCGCACATAAGTCATTTCAGCTCAGCAATACATTCCACGCTGTCGTTCTTGACATTCCCCACCATGGGCGCGACCGGATACGCCGACATGAGTTCCTCGGGAAAAGGCTGCAGCAGCGACTCCAGGAAATCCCCATCCGTGCAATCCCGGTCAAGCCATAGCGCTTCGTCCTCACGCTTTAGAATCATCGGCATCCGATCATGGATTTCCCGCATTAATCCGTTCGGTTTCGTCGTGATGATAGTGCAGGTGCTTAATTTCCGCCCGTCCGGTGCCTTCCAGATATCGTATAGGCCTGCCATCGCGAACATCTCCCCGCTTCGAAACATAATCCGCATCGGCGCTTGCCGTTTTCTATTATTTTCCATTCATAGAAACCGTCGGCGGGAATCAGGCACCTTTTGCGCTGAAGAGGGATGCGGAACGCGGGCTTTGTCCTGACTGTCTCCGCACGAGCGTTAATCATCGTGTAGCCCGCTTTTTTCGTCCTTGGCCCATTCGGGTACGAGTCCCCACTTCAATTCCCCCAGCCGGTGCTTCTCCCCGTCATGGATGACCGCCATAATCATCTGCCTGGAGCAACATTATACCGCGGAGTGTGAAAAGGGGGCATCGGCCCGTCGATCAGAAACCGGCGCATCAGCTCTTCCATCGTCACCGTGATCGTATATCTTCCGCACATAGCGATCCCTCCCTTCTCCATTATAGACCCATGCCCGCCACAATCGAATAAAACGTTTTCCACCCTTCGAATTCACCGGCGCGCCGCAATCCAAGAAAATGCGCTTGACCATCCGTACAATGGACTGAACAAACAATTCTTCCAGCATGGTTTAACTGGCAGATCCGCCAGGATAGAGAAAACGCTGCAGCTAAATAGAGGCCATACACGTGAATGCTTCTGCCAGTGCCTGCATGCCGGCTTCACGTTCAAGTATGGGAAGTTCTGCAGAATCTCGTCAAGCCGCGACAAAGGTCCCTCTTCTGAAGCTGCCCTCTTCATCCCCGCGTCAGCTCATGGAGCTTGTCCATCGTATTCATATTGCGGGTCGTAATCGATTTCCCCAGCTTCTGAACGTTGTTCGCCAGCTTGGAATCCAGAATTCTTTGCCGGTACAGAAAATAAATCTCCCTCCCGTAAACGCAGAACTCATCCATATGGCCGATGCCGTCCGAAAGGGTGTCGAGCTGCTTCTGCACAGGCGCCTCTGCCATCACGCCCACGTGAATATTTTTTCCTGTTCGACTGCGCATCCACCGAATAGGGGCATCGGCTTACAATCTGCTCCAGCTCCTCGGCCGTTCTCATCATGACGTTGGAAGACACTCCGAACAACTTGCTCACTTCGTCCTCGATCCTCCGGCTCAAGAGCTCTGCCGCTTCCTCCGATTCAAAGACAGCGTTGCCGCTGTTAATATAGGTCTGTACTCGAGTGAGCCCCATTATCTCCAGCAATCGCCTCAGTTCAGCCATCTTGATCATGTTCTTGCCTCCGACGTTAATCCCCCGCCAAAGTGCGATGTAGACCGCCATCTAAGTCACCGCCCTCTCTCACGCAAAATATTACTTCTGCCGGCTGTTGCGCATAGCCGCCAATATGTTGGGCGCACCGCCGCACACGAAGCTCTCGTAGTCCGGCGACTCCATGGGTATAAGCGCGATTTTGCCTTCTGCATTGAAGTGAAGTCCCCATCCGTATTTCTTCGGCAGCATCGACGCCCGCAGACAGGGCTGCGGCTTCCGGTAGAATTCGACGCGGATTTGTGTGCCCCTTGCCAGAAGATCCTGTTCGGGGATTTGCTTATGCCGGACGTACGTCTCGTAGAGCAGTTCCTCCTGGGTATAAGTGTACGGATGGTTGGCGAGCAGCTCGTACTCGATTGCGGGCTTGGTTTTACCGCCCCTCCGCTCGAGTGGAACCGTACCGCGCTCAACCGGACAATCCGCGGCTACAGTAATAAACGTATCGTAATAATTCCATTCCATGGGCGATATTCCTTTCGTTAGCCATCTGAAGTTGAACATATTCCCATTATAACCGAACATTCTGACAATAACAGCGCCGCTGGCTTGCCGGTCTATGATATACTGATAGAGTTATACAGGAATGTAGGCTAGAAGGAGACCGACTCGATGATAAAGCTTGTATCTTGGAATGTCAATGGGCTGAGAGCCTGCGTCAATAAAGGATTCAACGACTATTTCAGGCAGACGGGTGCGGATATCTTCTGCGTGCAGGAAACGAAGCTTCAGGAGGGGCAGATCTGTCTGGAGCAGGGGGAAGAATATTCGCAATATTGGAACTATGCGGAGAAGAAAGGGTATTCCGGCACGGCCGTGTTTACGAAGCTGAAGCCGCTGTCCGTGCGCTATGGCTTGGAGGAAGATACTGAGCCGGAGGGCCGAATCATCACCTTGGAATTCAATGACTTCTATCTCGTCAATGTGTACACCCCCAATGCGCGCCGCGACCTGTCCCGTCTGGACTTCCGCCTGGAATGGGAAGAACGCTTCCGTCCGTATCTGCAGGAGCTCGATTCGCGTAAGCCCGTAATCGTCTGCGGCGATCTGAATGTAGCCCACCGGGAGATCGACATCAAAATCGCGAAAGGGAACCGCGGCAACTCCGGATTTACCGAGGAAGAGCGCGGGATGATGACTCGACTGCTGGATGCCGGATTCATCGATACGTTCCGGCAACAGTACCCGGACCGCACGGATGCTTATACATGGTGGTCCAACATGCCGAAGGTGCGAGAGCGGAATGTCGGGTGGCGGATCGATTATTTTCTCGTGTCTGCTCGGCTGGAACCAAAGTGGCAGAGGCAGAGATTGATACGCATGTCTTGGGCAGCGATCATTGTCCGGTCGTACTGAAGCTTAGGCAGTATTGAAATCCCTTTATATTTGCACCCGTAAAGGGAACCCTACTCAATCTAGGTTGAAATGGACAAAAGATCACTTGCGAACGGTTATACCTAGCTGCACATTCATACTCAAGGCAAAGAAGCACGGTTTGTTCCCGCGCTTCCCGAAGGGCCATAAACAATTATTGCTCCGGTTGGCCGGAAGCTTTGCGCAATTCATTGGCGAGCCGATGAAATTCTTTTTTGCGCCTCAGGCACATCCGTGGCCTGATATGCGGCTGACAAAAAAGGCGATTACCTTGTTGGCATCGTCCGCTGTCAGTAAGTACGACGGCTGTAAACTGGCCATGAGCTCATCCACACTCCCACTGTATTCATCCAGGTCGACAGGTCCCGAAATGCCGGGCACCGTGCCGGATTCCGAGTATTGTAGAAACACCCAGCGATCCCAACCGCCCCGGTTAGCGGGCTGATTTCTGCTGTAGCTTGCAAGCCACAAAGGAAGGTCGCTGAGCGAGGAACCCAGGTAGTCGTCTATAAAAGACGGATACGTATATAGGATTGAAGTCTTTCCTGTCTTCTCTTTTACCCGGTCAACCCAAGCCCGCACAGCAGCCGGGGTATTTTCGCTGACCTCCGCGTCAATGACGGGGGGAAGGTCCACCTGCCGGAACCCGCCGCTGCGGCCTACGACCTCAATGAAAAAATCGGCTTCCGCTTGAGCCACCGCCTCGGTAGAAGCGCGAAAGAAGTGATAGGCGCCAACAATCAGACCGGCCTGCTTGGCTCCTTGCAAATTTTCCGCATAGCGGTCATCGACAAAGGTCGTCCCCTCCGTCGCCTTCAAGAAAGCAAAAGAGATTCCTGCCGCTTTCACTTTCATCCAGTCGATCGAACCTTGATAGTGAGACACATCGATCCCTTTTGCATTAGAGGGCTTCCTTCGCTGCATCCTCGTTTTCACCCCTTCATCTGAAAAAAAACTCCTGTCGCAGTCTTCACTTTATGTTTTTTCTAAAAGAAATGCAGAAACGAAGGAGTTCATTTTCCGTCCTTCCTTATATGTTATTCCAATGTTGGAGCGAATCCTGTAGATTTACCCAGAGGAGGCAGCCTATTTGAGAAAAAAGAAAAAAAACGGGCCAAGGATCCTCTCCTTAACCCGCTCCATGCGAACGTGCCCTTTAGCGGAACATTCCCCAAAGCTTGATTAAATGAAACGTATTGTTGGGATCGATCTTTTGCGAAATGACGAAATTCACCATCTGCTCGGCCTGCGCTTCCGTCACTTTTTTCCCCAAGCGCTTTGGTCAAAAGGCTGACAAACTTTCTCACCTTTACCCTGTCCTGCAAATCTTTTTTTCGTCACACCGTTCAAAATCATCTTCACCCGTTCTTTCGTTTCCGGGTTCTTCATTTTGGTTTTCACCCGCTCCACCAGCCCGGGGTCCAACCCGAAATTTTGATAGCCCATCCTGCGCCACCTCCATTGCCGGTAACCTTAGACCAGCGCTTTGGCTGTCCCTTTGGTTCCAAACAGTCATTCATTATTATATGAACAAACGGCGCGCAGCGTGCTTGTCTGCCGGGAATTTTTTTCCGGTGAAGCGGCAAAGCTGCAGCCAGGGCGGTAACTCCTTCGGCGAAGGAACTTCGCACGTTTTAATCCAGTACTTCTCGCTCCAGCACCTGCTCGCGCTGTAAATAATGCCGCAGGGGTAAATACCGGGTCGACGTCCAGAATTCCCCGCGGCTCACCATTTCAGCGGCTTCATCGCGGGCCTGCTCCATGATTTCAAAATCATTCAGCAGATCGGCCAAACGGAATTCCGGCAGCCCGCTCTGCTTCGTCCCGAAGAAATCCCCGGGCCCTCTCAGTTCCAGATCCCGCCGGGCGATTTCGAAGCCGTCGCTTGTTTCCGTCATCGCCTTCATCCGCTCCTTGCCCACCTCCGTCTTCGGCGTGGCCATCAGCACACAGTAGGATTGATGCTCCCCGCGGCCAACCCGGCCACGAAGCTGATGAAGCTGCGACAAGCCGAAGCGGTCGGCATCATAGACCACCATCAGTGTCGAATTCGGAACGTCCACGCCGACCTCGATCACCGTGGTGGAGACAAGCACTTGAAGCTCCCCCTCGCTGAATGCCCGCATAACCTCATCCTTCTCCTGCGTCGGCAGGCGGCCGTGCAGAAGCCCTATCTTAAGGTCGGGAAAGCGCTGCTGCAGCTGGACATAAACGTCGATCGCATTCTGCACGTCCAGCTTTTCCGACTCCTCGATCAACGGGCAGATGACATAAGCCTGCCGGCCTGCGGCCGCCTCCCGCTCGATGAACCCCATGACGCGGTCCATCATTTCGTGCTGCACCCAGTAAGTCTTGATCGGCTTGCGCCCTTTCGGCAGCTCCCGCAGCGTGGACACATCCATATCGCCGAAGGCGGTGATCGCCAGCGTACGGGGTATGGGAGTGGCCGTCATCGTCAGGACATCCGGATTCATCCCTTTACGGCGCAGGATACTCCGCTGCTGTACCCCGAAACGGTGCTGCTCATCCGTTACGACCAGTCCGAGATTGCGGAAGTACACATCCTCCTGGATAAGGGCGTGAGTTCCGACAACAATGTCAGTCATCCCCATTTGCAGCGCCCCCAGCGCATCCTTCCTCTGCCGGTCGGTCAGCGAGCCGGTCAGCAGGCCCACCGTGATGCCGTAAGGCTCGAACAGCTTGTCCAGGGAACGCTTATGCTGCTCGGCCAGAATTTCCGTCGGCACCATCAGCGCACCCTGGTGCCCCGCCTTCACCACCGCATAGAGCGACACCGCGGCGACCACGGTCTTCCCGGAACCGACGTCGCCTTGCAACAGCCGGTTCATGCAGAAAGGCGACTGGAGATCCTTCAGGATCTCCGCGATGACCTTCAGCTGTGACTCCGTCAGCCGAAACGGCAGCGCCCGCACGAACTCCCGCACAGCGGGGAGGTCCACTTCGTGCGCCACCCCGTCCGCACGCTTGTGCGTCAGCGCGCGGTACGCCTGCATCTTGAGCTGGAACAGCAGCAGCTCCTCAAACACAAGCCGCCTGCGCGCTTCCCTGCCCTCCTCCGTGCCGTCCGCTGATGGATGGCGGCAATCGCCCGGCGGCGCGGCAGCAAACCGTACCTGCCGGTGGTCTCCTCCGGCAGGATCTCCTCGATGCCGCTCTCGTATTGCTCGAGCGCGTGCTTCACCGCCTTGCGGATCCACTTCTGCGTGATCGATCCGCCGACAGAGTAAACAGGCTGCAGCGTTCCGCTCCGGGGAGTTCCATTGCCGGGAAACTCCGATTCGGAGACGGTCAGATGCAGCCTCTTCTGATCCCACTTCCCGGTCAGTACGATCTCTTGACCGGGCCTGAGACTATCCCGCAGGAAATGGCGGTTAAACCATATTGCCGTAATCATAACTCCGTCCGCCACAACCCGACAGCTCAGCCTCGACTTGTTGCGGCCGTACATATAGATGGCGGGCTCTGCGACGATTTTGGCCTGAAGTGTGACCTTATCTCCGTCCTTTACCTCGGCCAGTTCTTTAATCCGGTAATCTTCGTAACGGTAAGGGTAATACTCCAGCAGATCGGCCACGGTCTGTATGCCGAGGCTTTGAAGTTCCTCCGCCTTCTGGACCCCTACGCCCCGGACCATCTTCACCGGAATTTGATGCAGGTCAAGCATAGGCTTCCATCCTGTTTACAAATACCGCCACCGTTCCGGGACCCGCGTGCGTGGCTATCACCGGGCCCAATGCTGTATACTGCATGATTTCCACCTGCAGCGCCTCCTTGACCATGCCGCCGAGCACTTCGGCCTGTTCCCTCGCATTCGCATGAGCCACGGTCAAATGTAGCCTGGCATCCCCGAATTCCGCTTTCAGCAGTTCAACGATTCTGCCCATCGCCTTCTTCTGGCTCTTACTTTATCGACAGAATTCACCTGCCCGTCATCGTCGATCGATAAAATCGGTTTAATGTTAAGCAAAGAGCCGACAACCGCCGCCGCTTTGCCGATTCGGCCGCCCTTTTGCAGGTACTGCAGCGTATCGACCAGAAAATAAATCCTCGTATCCGACCTCAAGGTTTGAACGAGCCGTTCGATCTCTTCCGCCGTCCGTCCTTCCTGTGCGGCGCGTGCAGCCGCTGCTGCCAGCAGGCCGATCCCGTAGCAGGCGGATTTGGAGTCGACCACGGTGATTTCGGCGGCGCCTTCGTACATTGATTTCGCCAGTACCGCAGATTGGTAGGTACCGCTCAGCGCGGAAGACAAATGGATGGAAATAATGTGAGTGTCCGGTTCCGCCCCCAATCTGGAGTATACGTCAAGAAACTCGACGGGCGAAGGCTGGGATGTAGTCGGAAGCGAAGCGGACGACACCAGCTTATCGATGAACTGCTCGGAAGTGATGGTCACTCCGTCGAGGAATGCTTCCGAGTCAAAATGTACCTTAAGCGGGACCACCTCAATGTCAAGCTGCTGCCGCACGTCAGCGGGGATGTCTGCCGTACTGTCAGTGACGATGCGAATTTTGCCCAAGCTGGCCACCTCCTGATTTCCTGTCCTGACTTTTTTACTCTGCAGCAAAAAAATATAATAATAAAGTGGTTGTCCCCCGGGATGAATCTCCACTTCCACATCGGGATAAGACTCCGCCAGGAAGCCGCGGATCTGCTCCGTTATCTCTTCTTCGGCATCCGTCCCCGTCATGACCGTAACGATCTCCGGATCCTGAGTCAGCATGGAGCTCAGCAGCAGCTCACAGGAGCGCAGAAGATCCGCTTCGGCGGATACGATCCTGCCGTCCTGGATGCCGATAAAATCACCTTCTTCGATGTCTATGCCATCCATCTGCGTATCCCGCACGGCGAAGGTGACCTGGCCTGACTTGATCTTCCCCATGGCCTCCGTCATCCTGGCCGCGTTATCCTCAGCCTCCGCGGAATCCTGGAACGAGAACACGGCCGCCAGTCCTTGAGGGATCGTTTTGGAAGGGATCACGATGATTTCTTTGTCCTCCACCAGCTCTTTGGCCTGCTGCGCCGCCATAATAATATTGGAGTTGTTCGGCAGAATAAAAAAATAGTTTGCGCGCTAATCTCCCGAGCCGCGTTAACGATATCCTCCGTGCTCGGGTTCATCGTTTGGCCGCCGGACAGCACATAATCCACGCCAAGCGAGGTGAAAATTTCTGAAATGCCCTCTCCCACGGAAACTGTAATCATGCCGTACCGCTTTCGTTCAGGTCCCGCGCTGTGAACCACCGCTACGGCATAGCTGTCCGCATCTGCCGAATTGCCGAACGCGTGCCTGGCCTCTTCAAGTATATGGGTATGCTGGTCACGCATATTTTCAATTTTGATCCTGCTCAGGTCGCCGTACTGCTGGGCCAAAGTCATCACTTCACCGGGATACTCCGCGTGTATGTGGATCTTGACCAGATCGTCGTCCGCCACGACAAGGAGAGAATCTCCGTGTTTGCTGAGCTCTCTGCGGAAACGCCCCTCGTCGAAGGTCAGCCCTTTCACTTTGCCCGGCACCAGGTTCACCAGAAACTCTGTACAGTATCCGAATTCGATATCCTCGGTAGCCATCATCGTCTGGGCCGGCGCAAAATCGCTGCGGTGGTGCGCTGCTTCCGCCAGATCAAGCGACTCGATCGGCTGCTTCGCCGCCAGGCCGGGCAGCAGCGGAGCCTCTACCGAATCAATTCCATGATCCGCTTCGTCCGTCTGTCCGGTGAGTGCGGCCAGCATTCCCTCGTAAATAAACATCAGTTGTCCGCCGGAGTCCACTACACCGACTTGCTTCAGCACAGGCAGCAAATTCGGGGTGTTGGCAAGTGCTCATTGCCTGACCGGACAACCTCGCGCATTAAATCCGTCACGTCCGCAGCGCGCCTCGAATAAACCGCCGCTTGCTTGGCCGCTTCCTTGGAGACCGTCAGAATCGTACCTTCCACAGGCTTGACAACCGCTTTATACGCGGTATCCACACCGTTCTGGAGGGCCGCCGCAAACTGCTGCGGATTAATCTGCTCAAATTCCGCCACCGATTTGGCGAATCCCCGGAATAGCTGGGAAAGAATAACGCCCGAGTTCCCTCTCGCTCCCATGAGCAGCCCTTTGGACAGCGCTTCCGCCGTTTTTTCCGATATGGATGCCCGCTTTCTTTTTTAAGCTCCTCCACCCCGGAAGTCAAAGTCAAGTTCATATTCGTGCCGGTATCCCCGTCGGGAACCGGAAACACGTTCAGCGCGTTGACCTTTTCCACCTTGGACTGCAGGTTCCGCTCCCGCCAACACTATATATAAAAAAAATCATTTCCGTTTATTGAACTAAAGCGCTTACTCAATAGATGATTCCCCTTCCTGGACTACCGGGCTACGCGAACCCCTTGCACGAATACGTTGACTTGCTCTACCCGCAGGCCGATAACATCGTTCAGAACATACTGCAGCTTGGTTTGGACATTGTGGGCCACTTCCGAAATTTTGGTTCCGTAGCTCACGATTATGTACACGTCTATTTCAAGGCTTCCTTCCACATTGCGGATCTCGACGCCTCTTCCGAGGTTGTCTCTTCCGAGCAGCTCCGCGATTCCGTCTTTAAACTGGTTGCGGGAAGCCATTCCTACAAGTCCATAACAATCGAGTGCAGCTGAACCTGCCAATACGGCTACAACTTCATCGGTTACTATGACTTTTCCATTCTCGTTAGCGAGTTCTATCGGCATGATTTCAAATTCATCTCCTTCAATCAATAGAGATATTATGGACTATTCCCCATTGTACTATAAGAAAAGCAATAAATAAAATGGATAAGTAAAATTTCATTCATTGACTTACCGTTTTTTTTCTGTGCTATTATATTTAAGTGTGTTTTAGGAATAAGGAGGTGTAACTCATGTCTCGTAAATGCGTTATTACAGGTAAGAAGCCAGGGTCCGGAAATCATGTATCTCACGCCAACAACAGAAACAGACGCTCTTGGGGCGTTAACGTTCAGAAGGTTCGCATCCTTGTCAACGGCAAACCGAAGCGCGTATATGTAAGCGCCAAGGCATTGAAATCCGGTAAAGTCACTCGCGTCTAATCGGAGCCAATCCGGAAAATATCAGAATCCTTGTTCGGAACCGTTTTACTTCTGATATTCATAGACAAAAAAGCACCTTAACGGGTGCTTTTTTTAGTTTCTCCGGGGCCTCCTAGACATTCAATTGACTTTTACTTGAGTCCAATGGAATAGCCTTGAAGGTCCTGCTTCATTTTACGGAGTAATTAAGCTGCGGGATCGGGCCGCCGGCCCGAGTCACTGACTCGTTCCCCTGCTCCGTCTGCGGATGTAAAATCTCCGGATGGAGCTTCCGGCCCTGTTCGGTTGTATGCAACCCTCTAATTTTTTACTGAACGTGTTAAGCATCGCTTTGACGATGCCGCCCAGAAATTTCGGCAGCTTAATCGTGTAGAATTTCATAGTTAGCCCTCCTAACGATTTTCGGGTATGGCAGCAATCATCCGTTACATCCTATTCGGCCTCTTCGTAAAAAAGTGCCTGCATCCGCATCGAGCAAAAAAAATACATAAGCGGCGCGCTCTTGTAAATAAGTTATGCGCTTAAATAAGGAGATATTCCTTGCACGCTCTATGCTCTCGGTCGCCCGGCCTGTATGAATTTACGAGCCATATAGAGGAAGAAATGAATACGTGGTCACCCGCGCAGCCGTCTGATAGCCGCCGTACGGTCAGGCTGGCCGAACACGGAACTGCCGGCGACAAGCACATTGGCCCCGGCTTGTACCGCCAGGCGAGCCGTATGTTCATTGATTCCGCCATCCACCTCGATTTCAATATCCACCAGACCCAAGCCGTCCAGCAAATTCCGCAGTTCTTGTATCTTCGGCAGCATGGACGCGATGAACTGCTGACCCCCAAAACCCGGATTGACCGTCATCAGCAGTACATAATCCAGATCGGCCAGCACATGTTGAATAGTTTGGATCGGCGTGGCGGGATTCAGGACGACTCCGCACTTCATTCCCTCTTCTTTGATCAGATGAAGCGTTCGATGCAGGTGGACGCAGGCTTCGGCGTGAATGGAGATCAGGTCCGCGCCGGCAGCCGCAAACGCCTGTACATACCGCTCCGGCTGTTCGATCATCAGATGGACGTCAAGCGGAAGACGGGTATGGGGCCTGACGGCTTCCACAATCAAGGGCCGATAGTAATGTTGGGCACGAAATGCCCGTCCATGACATCGACGTGGATCCAGTCCGCTCCCGCCTCCTCCGCCTCCTTAATCTCCTCGCCCAGCTTGGAAAAAATCCGCAGAAAGTATCGATGGTGCGATTCTGAGCATGATTAATACCTCCTCTTGGCGTCTTTCATCTCGGACATAAAAAATCAAATAGTGTTCATACCGGCTGAGTGCGATCTGTCCGTTTTCTACCGCCTCAATCACCTTGCAGCCCGGCTCCTGCATGTGGCTGCAGCCCCGGAATTTGCAATGCGGAGCATATTCGTTGAATTCCTTGAAACAGGAGCCCAGCTCCTCCACCTCAAGCTGTAAAAAAATCGAGCTGGCTGAACCCGGGCGTGTCAGCGATGACCGCGCCGTTGTCCAGCCGGATCAGTTCGACATGCCGCGTCGTATGTTTGCCGCGTCCGAGCCTGGAAGAGATGAGGTTGGTCTGCAGCTCCAGACCGGGAACCATAGCGTTAAGCAGGAGGACTTTCCGACGCCCGACTGACCGGCGAACACACTGAGATGACCGGCCAGCCGAGCCATAATCGCGTCCACGCCTATCCTTTTCCTGGAACTGGTTTGAATCATCTCATAACCTATCTGTTCATAGAGCCGGATGACCGAGTCCAGACTCATATTTTCCTTTTCAATGACGACTTGCTCTGGATCTGCAATCAGGTCGCATTTGGTAAGGCAGATCACCGTATCCAGTCCCGCATTCTCCGCATGAACAAGAAATTTGTCCAGCAAAAGCAGGTTCAACGCAGGCTCCTCGCAGGCGAAGACGAGAACTACCAAATCCACGTTGGCGATCGGCGGCCGGACCAATTCGCTTGCCCTGGGCAGAATATCGTCCACCATCCCTTCTCCGTTCTCCGTCACGCTGTAGACTACACGGTCGCCGACCAGAGGGAGAGCTCCTTCTTTTTCAAAATCCCGCGTCCTCTGCACTGGACAGAGCCGGAAGCTTCTCCATCGGGCTGCACGTAATAATAACCGCTTAATGCCTTGACGATCCTTCCTTCTGGCATTAATTCGCTCCTCCTGTGCCTTGTTTGCCCTGTTTATCTTTCTTGTCCTGTCCGTTCGCCGGCTTGGAGCCGTCGCCGTTCCCGGCAGCCGCGCCGTGCCGGATTCCCCGGAGACGCAGCTCCCGGAGACGCG
>BBFE01000013.1 GCA_001313085.1 Paenibacillus sp. JCM 18996
GAAAGTACAGTGTTTTCGCTTGAATTTTCCAATTCCCCTGCTTTCACCGAAAATCCGTTGTATGAAATGCAAACGGCAGCCCGGAAATTGGATGTATTCGGAAGTTCTGTTGCAGGAAATACAATCCAGCTCAGATCAGAAAGGAGCTTCCAACAGCTTTAGTTCAAAATACCTCCAATAGACCCGCATCGCTAATTCGTATTTGGCCATGGCCACACTGCCCAAGTTTTTTTTACTGCTGCCGGCGTATGCTTTTCCATCATTCGGAAACCATATGGGTTAGGCATAAGTAGACATGGACTAGTGACAAGGTGGTGCGAAATGAAGGAGCAGACATTTTCTATACAAATTAACGACACGGACTACTTGTGTCAGCCTGACCAGAGCATTTTGCAGGCGGCCGAGTCCCATGATTATTACATTCCGCATATCTGTTATCACGGTAACTTGGGTGCCATCCAGTCCTGTGATACGTGTATGGTGGAAGTGGATGGGGAGTTAAAAAGGGCGTGCGCCACCAAAGCCCGGCCAGGGATGAAAGTGAGCAGCCTGTCGGCCAGGGCGAAGGAGGCGCAGCTTGAGGCCATGCAGAGGATTTTGCAGAACCATGAGCTTTACTGCACCGTCTGCGACAACAACAACGGGAATTGCACCGTTCACAATACGGCCGAATATTTGGAAGTCGAGCATCAAAAATATGAATTTAAACCAAAGCCGTATCCTCCCGATAACTCGCACCCATTCTATCGTTATGAGCCCGATCAATGCATTCTTTGCGGCCGCTGCGTAGAAGCCTGCCAGGATCTGCAGGTGAATGAAACGCTGACGATCGATTGGAATCTTGAAAGGCCGAGAGTGCTTTGGGATAACGGGGTTCCCATTGATGAGTCATCCTGCGTATCCTGCGGGCACTGCGTAAACGTATGTCCATGCAATGCGCTGATGGAAAAATCGATGCTCGGCGAGGCCGGATTCTGACGAAGATTCCGAATGACGTACTGCTGCCGATGATTGACCTCACTAAAGAAGTGGAACCCGGTTACCAGGAGATTTTTTTTGCCATATCCGAGGTAGAAGCCGCCATGCGGCAGGCCCGCATCAAACGGACTAAAACGGTCTGCACTTATTGCGGCGTCGGCTGCAGCTTTGAGGTTTGGACGAAAGACCGGGATATTCTGAAAATCCAACCTCTGACGGAAGCGCCGGTCAACGGAATTTCAACTTGTATCAAGGGAAAATTCGGATGGGATTTTGTCAACAGCGAAGAACGGTTAACCAAGCCGTTGATTCGAAAAGGAGACAAGTTTTTTTTGAAGCGACATGGGATGAAGCTTTGAATCTGATTGCGGACAAGCTGAAAGAGATCAAGGAAACGCACGGCCCGGACTCTATCGGCTATATCGCTTCATCGAAATGCAGCAACGAGGAAAACTTTCTATTCCAAAAATTCGCACGCGCCGTCATGGGAAGCAACAATGTGGATAATTGCTCCCGTTATTGCCAGTCTCCGGCAACGGCGGGACTTATGCGGACGGTTGGAATCGGCGGCGATTCGGGGACCATCTACGACATCGCCAGCTCGGAGCTGGTGGTTGTTGTCGGAGCCAATCCGGCCGAATCCCATCCCGTATTAGCTACACGCGTCAAACGCGCCCATAAGCTCCATGGTCAAAAAATTGGCGGTTATCGATCTCAGAAAGCATGAGCTGGCGGAAAGAGCGGACGTTTTCCTTCGCCCTAAACCGGGCACGGATCTGATCTGGCTGTCCGCCGTCACTAAGTACATTGTCGATCAGGGATGGGAAGACCGGGAGTTTCTGGGCAGCCGTGTGGATGGGGTGGAGCAGTACATTCAATCTATACAAAAAAATACACGTTGGACTACGCGGCAGAGAGAACAGGTCTCACGAAAGAGGATTTAGTACATCTTGCCACTATGATCCACGAAGCCAAAACCGTTTGCATCCTGTGGGCCATGGGAGTTACTCAGCACATGGGCGCAACGGACACAAGCACGGCGATATGCAATTTGCTGCTGATCACAGGGAATTTTGGACGCCCCGGGACGGGTGGTTATCCGTTAAGAGGACATAACAATGTGCAGGGAGCTTGTGATTTTGGCACCATGCCAGCTTGGTTTCCGGGCTATGAAGCCGTACAGGATGAGACGGTTAGAGCTCGCTATGAGAAAGCGTGGGGCGTGCAGCTCCCTGAAAAAAACCGGGCTACAACAACCACCAGATGGTGGAAGGCATCCATAATGGCGAGCTGAAAGCCATGTATTTATTCGGGGAAGAAATGGCATTTGTCGATTCGAACTCGAATCACGTTCAGGCCGCCTTCGAGAAGCTGGACTTTTTTCGTGGTGCAGGATATCTTTTTTCTCCAAAACCGCCCATTTTGCCGATGTGGTGCTGCCGGCTTCGCCAAGCCTGGAAAAGGACGGGACGTTTACCAATACGGAAAGACGCATCCAGCGTTTCCATAAAGTTTTCGAGCCGCTCGGCGATTCGAAGCCGGACTGGCAAATCTTCCAGGAAGTGGCCAATCGCTTTGGGGCAAACTGGAACTATACGCATCCAAGCGAAATTATGGCGGAAGCGGCCAGCCTGGCGCCTATTTTCGCCGGAGTCAGCTACGAACGGCTGGAAGGATGGAGCAGTTTGCTTTGGCCTGTTGCGCCTGATGGACAAGACACGCCGCTTTTATTCACCGTGAAGTTTGGATTCCCCGGCGGAAGGGCCAAATTGTTCCCGGTGGAGTGGACGCCTCCTTATGAAGCTGGAGAAGAATACGATCTCCATTTGAACAACGGCCGGCTGCTCGAACATTTCCATGAAGGAAATATGACGTACAAATCCGACGGAATTTCGCACAAGGTGCCGACCGAATGGCTGGAGGTATCGCCGGAGCTGGCGAAAGAACGGGGCATAGACAGCGGCGCACTGGTCCGGCTTACCTCGCCTTACGGCCATGTGGAGGTACGGGTAGAAGTAACGGACCGGGTACACGGCAACGAATTATATCTGACGATGAATTCAAACGAGAACCAGTCGGCTGTGAACTATTTGACAAGCAGTTATCACGACCGTGTCACGCACACTCCGAATTATAAAGAAATGGGTGTCAAGATGGAGATTTTGGAGCGGAAAGGAGAACGGCCGCTTCCCCGCGAGAACCATCGTTACGGAAATCGTGTGCCGCAGCTGGGCGTCAGGGTGGAAGACAAATGGAAACGGTCGGATTACATACCGATTCCGGAAATTATCGACGGGGGGGATAGCATTGGCCAAGGCGATTATCGACATTGATAAACAAGTCCCGAATCAGGCGGAAGAGGAAGCCCAATCTATTCAACAAATTCTAAAAGCGGCCTCCACTCATCGCGAATCGCTGCTCGCATTCATGGATGTGCTCGATGAGCTGCATAAAATGGGAATTTTGGAGGCTGTCCAGGCCATGCTGAAAAACAAGAAGCAAATCGCTCTCGTCGGGCTGGGCCAGTTGAACAAACCGGGTGCGCACCGGCTGATAAAAAAACGGGATGGGAGCCGTACAATTTTTTTGACCACACTGGATCCCGCGAAGCTTCAAACCATATTGAACGGTGTGTCTGCGGGCGTGGAGCAAGCTGTCGAGAAGGACCCAAACAAGAAAAAAGCCGGGATTATGGGGTATGGCCAAAAGCTTGCGCGAACCGAAGTGCTGTCCTCCATGTCAATGCTGACGAATTTTTTTTAAAGGGCATGGGCCGCGGTTTGAACAAATCTCACTGATTTTCATGAAAGGGTGCGTTTAGTTGGTTACAAAAAAAACCATGGTTATTCAGGGTATGAATGATCAATCCGATGCCGACAAAGTAAGTCAAGCCCTGCATGAGATATGGGGCATCAATAAGGTGAATGTGAGCCTTAACCGCGGGGAAGTCACTTTCTCATATGATGAGTTATCGGCTTCGCTGAACGATTTTGAGGAGGCTGTTCTCGAGCTGGGATTTGAAATTGAAACCGGGGATCAGATAGTCGAAAGCAGCCTGCATGATTGGCATACCGAAAATTCGGCTGGGGGAAACGGCAATGCCAAACGTCTGTGAAGTGTGCGGAATCGACGAAAAAAACAGCGGACACTAACTTAATGCAGAACCATCTGCATATTTGCCCGAACTGCATGAAGGACCGGCAGCTGCTGGAATTCTGGGGAAAACCGGACGAAGAAATCCAATAAGCGAAGGTAGAGTGGCTGTCCATGATGTATGGGCGGCCTCTCTGTTCGTTTGCGCATGTATTGACATCGGTTCTATTCTTTGTTAAAACGGTATAAACCGAAAGCAAAAAAACAATCCAAAGGCAAAGGCTGGTGCTTCTCATGCAAAAAAGTTAACAACGAGCAGGTGTTCGAGCAGAATATAGCCTCCGATAAATTGACAATAGCCGTTTTTTAAAGCGACCTGGTGCAAGGACTGCCATTTCATTGAGCCGTTCATGCCCGAGCTGGAAGAAAAGTATGGCGACAGGATCAATTTTATTGAACTGGATCGGGATGAAATGGCGGATTTGTGTGAAAAGCTGAACATCCTCGGCATTCCGAGCTTCATCGCTTTCCGCGGCGGCAAGGAGCTGGTCCGCTTCGTTTCCAAGCTTCGCAAAACAAAGGAAGAGATCGAGCAGTTCTTCGACCGTGCCATCGAAGTTTCCAACGCGGCGGCAAAGTAGCGGTTTTACGGTTTTTTTCTTGCCTTTTTTCTCTTCCATCTCTTTAACAAAAAAAAGCCGCGTTCGGCTTAGAACGTGCTCTATATCGCCGGGAACCGTTGCGTGGAGGACTGGCATAAGGGGTGGAAGTGCGGAGCGCCCGCCTTTGAACTTTGGTTCCTTCCACCTGACATAATCAGGGAACCAAAGTTCAACAGCGGCTGGAACCCGTTATGCGCAGGTCGGAACCCCGGCAGTTTCCCGCATCAGACACTTTCTCCAAGAACGTGTCTTTTTTTGTGCCGTCAATGCATTGTAACATTCAAAATGGATTTGCCTTAAAAAAAATATCGATATAATAATACTTGACATCATTCGACGATGTTAGCATAACGGAATCAGGTGATATGAATGAAACAAGCTTCTGATTTTACTATAAAAGAGCGGATGCAAGCTACTTGAAAAGATTCTCGTACGCTTCGGCGATTGGAATGTTCCTCATTCTGGTGATGGGCGCATTGGTAACGAAAACCGAGTCCGGACGGGGCTGCGGAGAGGATTGGCCGCTGTGCAACGGGAGGTTTATTCCGGCCTATACGATCGAGTCTCTCATTGAATATAACCATCGGCTGGTGGTAGGCGCGGTGAGCATGATTTTGCTGGCCACGGCTCTTCTGGTATGGATATACAGTAAACGGAGCGATGCCAAATTCTACGTGTCCGGCGCCTTGCTGTTCACTTTGCTGCAAGCGGTGCTCGGCGCTTTGGCCGTCGTTTGGCCGACGTCTTCCGCCGTTCTGGCGCTCCATTTCGGATTCTCTCTCATCGCTTTCGCCTTTACTCTTCTGCTCGCCATCATTTACTCTCCTTACGGAGGCAAAAAAAGACGGCGGATGGCGGATGGGATTCCGGGCAAACTGAGCCTTTAAAGCTTTCAAGCGGCTTGAGCACAGGAATTTGGCTCATCGCTGTTTACTGCTATGTGGTTGTTTATCTTGGCGCCTTTGTGCGGCATACGAACTCCACCGCCGGCTGCATCGGCTGGCCGCTGTGCAACGGCAAGCTCGTTCCCGCTCTCGAAGGAGCCACGACAATCGTCTTCATTCACAGAGTGGCCGCTATCTTGTTTCTTGTCTCCGTGCTGGCCCTTTTTTCTGTATGTACGAAAAAAGCCACCGGGGCAACGCAAATTTTTTATTCGTGGGTGAGAGCCGCTTTAATTCTAACCGTACTTCAGGTGCTCAGCGGGGGTTACCTAACCTATATGATTGGGCATGACTGGTATTTGCTCGCCAGTTTGCTCCATACAGTGTTGATTTCATGCCTTTTCGGCTTGCTCAGCTACTTGTGCATGCTGACGTTACAATGGGAACCGGTTGAGGGAAAGGGAGAAGGCTATGTCGTTCGGCAATCTACGCGCATTTCTTGATGCGCTCCGGCAAGAAAATCAATTGATTGAAGTCTCCGCGCAAGTAGACCCTTATCTGGAGATCGCGGAGATCCACCGCAGGGTGATAGAGGAAGAAGGTTCCGCTCTTTTGTTCACGAATGTAAAAGGGAGCCCGTTCCCCGTCGTGACGAATTTGTTCGGGACGAGCCGCAGGGTGGACCTGGCGTTCGGTCCCAAGCCTGAGCAGCTGATGAAGGATATTATAGCGGCTAAGGACACCATGGTTCCTCCCACACCCAAGGCGCTGTGGAACCAGCGCCAAATGATCTTCGACCTGCTGAAAGTGGGCATACGGAGCGCGAGCCGCTCGGAAGCACCGATTCTGCAGGTATGCAACCGTACGTCGCCGCTGTCCGAGCTGCCGGTGATCACGAGCTGGCAGGAGGACGGCGGTCCGTTCGTCACGCTGCCGCTCGTGTACACCGAGCATCCGGACGGCGCCGACCATAACCTCGGCATGTACCGAATGCACGTATATGATGGCCGCACGACCGGCATGCATTGGCAGATCCACAAGGCGGCGGTTTCCACTACCACGAGGCCGAGAAGAAGAACGCTTCCCTGCCCGTGACCGTATTCCTCGGCGGCCCGCCCGCGCTGATCGCTCCGCGATTGCGCCGGTGCCCGAGCACCTGCCCGAGCTGCTGCTCGCTTCGCTGATCATCGGCCGCAAGCTGCCCATGGTGGATAACCCCATGGGCGGGCACCGCCTCGTCGCCGAGGCGGAATTCGCGATATGCGGCGAAGTGCCGCCGCATATGCGCAGAGCCGAAGGGCCGTTCGGCGACCACTTCGCTACTACTCGCTCACACATGATTTTCCCGTTTTCAACGTCAATCATGTGTGGCACCGCAAGGACGCCATCTACCCGGCGACCGTCGTAGGCAAACCGCGCCAAGAGGATTACTATCTTGGCGAATTCCTGCAGCGGCTGCTGTCACCCGCTTTCCCGCTGGCGATGCCTGGCGTACGTTCGCTGTGGACGTACGCCGAGACCGGCTTCCACCCGCTGGCCGCCGCCATCGTCCGCGAGAGCTACTCGCGCGAAGCGCTGGGCTCGGCCTTCCGCATCCTTGGCGAAGGCCAGCTGACGCTGACCAAATTCCTGATCGTGACCGATCAGGCGGTCGAGCTCTCGGATTTCCCGAGGCTGCTCGAGACCGTACTGGAGCGTTTCAACCCGCACCAGGATCTGTTCGTGTTCGGAAACACGTCACACGACACGCTGGATTACACGGGCCACAAGCTGAACCACGGCAGTAAAGCCGTGCTTATGGGCGTGGGCTCCCTGGTCAGGGAGCTGCCGCGCTCCTACACAGGCGCCGCGCTTCCGGGCATCACCGGCGCTGCGCCTTACTGCGCCGGCTGCCTGGTCATCTCCGGCGCGTCCTACGAGCAGGATCCCGGCCTCGCCCAGCGGGTGCTGGAGCAGTCGGCCGCTCAGCTGCAAGATTGGCCGCTGGTGATCCTGGCGGACAGTACCGGCATTGTCGGCAGCCAGACCGCTTTTTTTTATGGACGGTATTTACCCGCTTCAACCCGGACAGCGATATGTACGCGAAGTCTTCTCTGCAACGGCATCATGTAAGTTACGAGCTGCCTCTTTTGATTGACGCCAGAATGAAACCGGGGTATCCGGACGAATTGTTCCCCAGAGAAGATATTGTCGAGCTCGTCGATCGGCGCTGGAAGGATTATTTTGCTTAAACGCTGCGTAACCGGGATGGAATGCAGTCCTTTTTTTACCGGCGCATACTATCTTAGTACGATTCACGGCATCTTCAACAAACGCAGCAGGAGAGGGCTCATTCTTGCCAGCTTGCCCGGGGACGAAGGAGTTCTTCAGGCGGACGGCGGGAAGAGCCTTTTCCCATCCATTTAACGCGGGGGTAGAGCATAATGCTGAGAAGCCTGTTCGGGATGCCAAGGCGGCGCGATGAAGGGGAACTGCTGGAAGCGCTGCAGAGCATTAAACAATGGATGAATTGGATCCACGGCAATATTCGGGACAGCGACCGCAAGCACAAATTCAAAATCCGCTGCAGGATGTTTCTCGCAGCATTGGATGAAGTCGAACAAAGCTTGTTTGCCGCAGAGAAATGTGCAGTGAAGATCAACAAAAAAGTTCACCGATGAAATGTCGCAGGAAGAGAGCGACGAATATTACCGGTACGTTTATTTCTATAAAAAACGGATTTATCCGTCTGTTCTCCATCCTTGACAAGCTTGGATTTTTTTTCTGAACGACTTGTTCGGGCTGAAGACGGAATCGGTCAAACGCAAATTTTCGTATTTTACCGTTCTCAGACAGATGAGAGGCCACGCCAAGTATGCGCGATTCGAGCAGCAGCTGTACGACTTGAAAGAGAGTGTAAAAGAGCCGCTTGACAGACTCCGAACACAGAGGAATATGGAAATCCACTCGTTTAACGCGGAATCGATTGATGACATGCTGCTGACCAGCCTGATCTGTTCATGCATATACAGGTGGAGGATATCCGCCAAAATTTGCTCGATCTCCGCCAAGGGCTGCAACTGGTGTGCCAATCGGTTTCCTTGACTTTTCAATATGTGCTGGAGATGAGCGAACAAGGCGAACTTCCTCTGCCCCGGTAACTTGAGTGCAGCTTCTCCGCTGTAGTATAGTAATTAAAAGAACGGCGCACAGGAGGCCAAGTGATGGGAGAGGGACGAAGGACGGCTTTAATTACCGGCAGCGCCAAAGGATTAGGCAGGATGAGCGCTCTCCATTTGGCCAAACAGGGATATGAGATCGCAGTGAATTATGTGAACAGTGAGCCGGAAGCTTATGAATTATGCGGGATGATCGAACAGCTGGGAGTCCGGGCTGAAGCTTTTCGAGCGGACGTGTCCAAGCCGGAAGACATCCTGCAGCTGGTGCGGCAGGTCGAGGGCCGCTTCGGCGGAATCGACGTGCTTATAAACAATGCCGGCCCTTTTATCAGGGAAAGAAGAGTTTTTTTGCCGACTACAAGCCGGAAGAGATTGATTACTTGATGCGCGGCAACTTGCTGGGAGTCATCGAGCTGGATTATCTGGTCCTGCCGATGATGAGGCGGAAGCGTTGGGGACGCATTATCCATTTCGGCTTCGGCCATGCGGCTGAGGCGAGAGGGTGGCCCCACCGGGCTGTATACGCGGCAGCGAAGGTCGGACTGGTGTCCTTCACCAAATCGCTGGCCGTAGAAGAAGCGGTCAACGGCATCACGGTCAATATGCTGTGTCCGGGAGACATTCGGGGGGAAAATAAAGAGAAGAGGATCGAGGACGTCGAGCGGGGTTCCGACCAGGAATCTCCGGTTGGGCGTCCAGGCACGGGAGAAGATGTGGCACGGACGATAGCCTTTCTCTGTCAGTCCCAATCCGATTTTCTGACAGGGAATATTATTGACGTTTCCGGCGGTTTGGACCCGATCCGCAATACGATCGAAGGGGCCAGAGAAGAACGTTAAATCGGACAAGCCGCGGCAACTGCCACAGACCGGGTTCTCCTGAGGCGCTTTGCGGCGCTGTACCGTTGGTCAGACCCCCTTCCACTGGAGGATGCCCGAAACAAAAAAAAGAGCTCACCCTAAGGTGAGTCTCCGTGTATAGAATGATGTTAGAATACTTGAACGACTTCTTCAATGCCTTCGACTTCTTCGAGCAGGGCTCTTTCGATACCGGCTTTCAAAGTGATAGTGGAGCTTGGGCAGCTGCCGCAGGCGCCCATCAATCTCAATTTAACGATTCCGTCTTCTACGTCGACCAGTTCTACATCGCCGCCGTCGCGTTGAAGGAAAGGACGCAATTTATCAAGTACTTCAAGCACTTCGTCATACATGGTTGTACTTTGTGTATTCTCGGACATGCAAATCAACTCCCTTTAGACTCGAAGTCCATTTTTTTAACATATGCCTTCGGTATGACCTTATTATAATACAATTACATTAAAAAATAAAATGGCTGGTGAACACAACATGAGACCGATCATTGAATTTTGTACGAACAATATGCATCATGGAACGGATGAGATTATGAAAAAAATCTCGAAAATAACCCCGAATACGATGTGATTGAATACGGCTGCCTGGGCAACTGCGGGGAGTGCTACACAAACCCTTACGCCTTGGTGAACGGCGAGATTGTGTCCGCCGAGACGGCTGACGAGCTGTATGAAAACATCCTTGCCAAAATCAAAGAGGCGGAAGAGATGTTCAACCTGCTTGGGGAATAGAGCTG
Organism: Paenibacillus sp. JCM 18996; assembly: GCA_001313085.1. The sequence continues at coordinate 10,384 of BBFE01000013.1, forward strand.
ATCATCCGAAGTGGTGCTTGGATCTCCACAGCACTCCACTCTTGATAAACCGGGGTACTGTTCCTGTCATCACAGTGCTTTTGCCCAACAAACCGAATCCCGATTTCTTGCCGAGAGACCCGAGCACCCCCTTAAGCTTGATTTGGCCGAGCTTGGGGGTTTCGCCTTTCCACAGGTCGAGGATGACATCGGCGATCTGGTCGCCCTGTGCCATCGCCGCCTGTCCGCTGGGAGAAAAGGGAAGGCTGGCACAGTCTCCGACGACATATACCTCGGGGTGCGTTTCCACTTGATGATACTTGTTAATGATCAGGCGGCCGGCGCCATCCTTGGGCAAGCTCAGGTTCTGGACGACTTCGCCCGGCTGGATGCCTGCTGTCCAAATCGTACAGTCCGTATAGATCGGCTCATCCCCGTTCAGCAAAATTCCGCCCTCAATACGGCAAAGAGACACACGGGAACGCATTTCGATGTCATGCTCTTCGAACCATCCGCGGGCGAATTTCTGCAGCTTTTCCGGGAAAGCGGACAGGATGCTGGGCCCCCTGTCGATAATCCGGATGTTCAGGTCCGGCCTGCTTTCACGCAGCTCCGCCGCCATTTCCACTCCGCTCAGCCCTCCGCCGATAATGCTAATCTGGCCGTAGGGCTTCACGTCATTTACGTTTTGGTAGGTTTTGCGCGTGGCTGACATCGTTTGGATGCTGTTCGTGTACTGCCGGGCCCCGGGAATATTGTGGTACCGGTCCACACAGCCCAATCCGATTACGAGTGAATCGTACGATAAGGCTCCTGTCCTTCCAGCTGAACCAGCCGTTGTTCCAGATTGATCGAAGTAATCTCGCCATATCTGAGAGCGAGCCGAGGATCGTCAGGATAGGCAACGCGAACCTCGCTTTCGGACACCGTGCCGGACGCGAGAGCGTAATATTCTGTTTTAAGCCCTTGGAAAGGCATTCTGTCGACCATCTCGATGATCGTGTCCTTGGGCAGGTCTTTATCCAGCAGCCGGTTCGCGATCGTCAATCCGCCGTAGCCGCCGCCTAAAATAACAAGCTTTTTCATCGTAAAACCCTTTCTGTGTATAGATTCCCGCTTCTGCGCCGTTCCCGGGCGCCGCGGATCTATGAACAAACGATGCGGATTCCCTGGAGATCAGTAAACTTGGATATCGTTATAGAAAGTGTCCCTTTCCACCGGAATGCGTCCCGCGCCTTGATGAGCCAAACAAGCTCTTCACGGGTTAATCCTTGCGGGGACAGAGCTCCTGCCGCATGCGATATCCGTTCCTGCACAATGGTACCGTGCACATCGGACGCCCCGAAGGTAAGAGCCACCTGGGTCAATTGAGTGCCCAAATTAATAAAGTAGGCTTTAATATGCGGAATGTTATCGACCATCAATCTGGAAATGGCGATAGTTTTCAAATCGTCGAAGGCCGAGTTTCTTCTTTTGATTCCCGCCGATACGCTGGCAGGCTGCACCGCGTTTGGTATAAACACCATAAAACCGCCGGTTTCATCCTGCAGCTCGCGCAAATGAATCATATGCTGCAAACGCTCTTCCAAAGTCTCGATCGACCCGTACAGCATTGTAGCGTGGGTCTGCATCCCCAAAGCATGGGCGTTGCGCTGAACCTGCAGCCATTGGTCCGTGGTGGCTTTGCTACCCCCATCTTTTTTGCGGTATCTTTCGGATAGAATCTCCGCACCGCCGCCGGTCAAAGTGCTTAAGCCCGCCTTCAGCAGCGTTTGGAGCACTTCTGTGTAGCTTAATCCGCTGATCCGCGAGAAAAAAACTCGATTTCAGCCGCCGTATGAGCTTTTATCGTCACATCGGGATAGCGTTCTTTCAGCGCTCTGATGGAGTTCACATAGTATTCGAAAGGTACATTAGGATTATGCCCTCCTGTGATATGGAACTCCTCATGCCGGGATGGTAATGGTTGTCAATAAATTCGAACATTTCTTCCGGTGTGAGGGTGTACGCTCCCTCTTCGCCTTCGTCCCGGCGGAAATGGCAGAAAGCGCAGTGGGCTTCGCACACATTGGTGAAGTACAAGCTCATATTCTCGATAAAGTAAACCTTTTTTTCCGTTCATGCGGAGGTTCATTTTGTTCGCCATCTGGCCGATGCTCAGTATATCTTCCGATTCATACAAAAAAACAGGCCGTCCTGCAATGACAACCTTTCGCCGTTTTCAACCTTTTCCGCTATTTCCGCCATCCGGCGTTGATCATTTTCTATGGTCAAGCTCATAAACTATTACCTCCCATGATTCCTGTTTAAACGTGCGCAGCCCATTATAGTACAATGTTATCTGATGAAACGGGTGCACAAATGTACATGCAGTCCGATAATTCCCCAAAAATCTCCCTATCATTATAAACCCTTAGTCTATTGGCGGCAACAATATGAAATATTTTGACGACATATACATTTTTTTTAACATGATTTTTTTCAAAACACACGGTTTTCAAATTTTGTAAAATCATGTACAATTCTATACTGTTGGTATTTCGATGGAAGGGTGAATAAAATGGGAACGGTTCTAGTGTTTAATCACAATTCCTCAAACCTGACTTCGGAAATAGAGAGCTTAAGGGAGCGGATGAACCGGCTCGGTGAAAAAACATGGCCCCCTTCATCCGGACGTGCAGAGCTGCAGCCGGGAATTGGACAAGCTGTTGATTCAATTCTGCAGGCGGAAGATTTAATTTCTTCCGTTCACTTGAGGGATTCTATAAATACAGGTATACTTAATGCAGTACCGATTCCTTAAAGTGTTGACAGGAGGGATTTTCAATGATCAAGATCAGCGAAACCGCTGTAAATAAAATTAAAGAGCTGCTTGCCGCGGAAGAGACTCCGAACATGTTTCTTCGATTGGGCGTAAAGGCCGGAGGCTGCAGCGGATTTTCATACGGAATGGGCTTTGACGACGAACAGGCCGCATCCGATGAAGTGATTGAAATGAACGGTTTGAAGGTAGTTGTGGACGAGGAAAGCCACAAATACCTCAACGGCGTGGAGATCGATTTTGAAGACAGCGGAATGGGCGGAGGCTTCTCCATCCACAATCCTAACGCTGTGGCGACATGCGGCTGTGGAAGCTCTTTTAGAACGGCTGCTGACGCTGGAAAGATAGAGAAATGCGATGACGAACCCGCAACAGTATAACGCTTTTGGGTCGTCGTATAATCATCGATTTTTGAATCAACAACCTTGATGGCGCCTAAGTTGGATTTCTTAATTGAAACCTTTCAGAATTGTGTATGAGCAAAATACACAAAATCTGGGAGGTTTTTTTATTTTAGCTTATTTCAAACGTGAACACATTTTGTGAATTCCAGCATTATGGTATCCTGTTGCCAGCCAATGGAGCTCAGAGGTGGATGATATTTTTTTCCTGTTTGGGGCGCGGACAAAGGGGGTATTAAAAGATGACGCATTGACCGCAAGAAAAAAAGGGCCCTGTTGGGCCCCCTGTACGATGAGGGATTTTCTTTCAAACTCTCGCTACAGAAATCTCGGGTGAATCGCTTCTAACACCGGATCGTGTCTTTGGCACACACCTCCGCTTCTATATGAAGTTAGAAAAGACTCTCCTTGAGTTGCTTCGCTGAATGGTTCAACGCTACCATCTCCTTAACTCATCGTACATAAGCAGTATGCTTTATTCTTGTCAAGGGTATACAAAATATTTTTTATTTTTTTTGCCGATCAGAGGCTGTGTATAACTTTGTCCACATTATCCACCTAGGCGGGAGACATAAAATGACACATATCAACAGGTAGTCCACAAGATATACACAGATTGCTGTGTATAACGGTTACATTGTTCTATTTTTTGCATACATGGTAATATAAGGAACGAGATAAAAAATATTCCAAAAAAAATGGAAAATCAGGTGATCTTAAATGAAAGTGATTTCCAACGAAACCTTGCTGGAATCTTATTTCAAAGCGGTGGATTTAAAATTGGATGCCGATTTTTTTAGAGCTATTGTTGGCGGAAATCAAGAGAAGACAGCTGACCTTAGAACTGGCAAGATACGACAAAATCAGCTGAAATTGCCGCTCCATTGACCTACACTCACAGGGAACGTGCTGCCGCATTCCGCACAGTAGCCGCAATGTATACATACATGATTCTGAACGTCCGCATACCCGTTGGACAAGCTGATGTCCTCCGCCTGCCGGTAAGGAGAGTAGGGGCCTAAATAATCGTCCATACGGCCGCAGTCCTCCGCGCTCGTAAGGCATTTCGGACACTGTGCGGACAAGCTTTGCAAACCGTTGCAGATGGGGCAGTAATAAGACAAAGGGCATCCCTCCTGGTTAGACTGGTGTTTGAGGTCTAAACAAGAATAGAATACCCTTTTTTTCGTACAAATATCGGTAAGGATGCTACAGCTTCATGTTGCTGCTGTGGCCTGGGGAAAGCTTGGCGGTGGGATCGATATACACTTTCGCGTTGTTGATTGCCGTCGGAGCCTCGCCAAATCCTACCGCGATCAGGTTCAGTTTGCCCGGATAGGTAGTGATATCCCCTGCGGCAAAAAATGCCGGGTATGTTCGTCTCCATTCTGGAGTCTACCGTAATCGAGCCGCTGTCAATGTTCAAACCCCACTCAGCGATGGGCCCGAGGGAAGAAACGAACCCGAAGTTCACGATAACCGCATCGACCGCCAGCTCTGACTGTTCCCCGCTTTTTTACATCAGCCAGCACTGCTTTTTTTCTATGCGGTCCGCGCCCTCCAGCTTGACGATTTCTTTGGGCGTGACCACGTTCACTCTGGAGTTCATCAAATTCTCCACGCTGTGCTCATGCGCGCGGAACTTGTCTCTGCGGTGGATAAGCGTAACCTGCGCGGCGATCGGCTCCAGCATCAGCGCCCAGTCTACTGCGGAATCTCCGCCTCCGCTGATCAGGACCTTCAGCCCCGCAAACTGCTGAAGGTCGCTGACGAAGTAGTAAAGATTCTTTTTTCTCGTATAAAACGGCTTCCGGCAGTTCCAGCTTCTGGGCTCGAACGCGCCTACACCTGCAGTGACAATCACGGCCCGGCTGTAATGCACGCCTTTGTCCGTAGTCACCTCAAACAGCCGCTCTTCCACTTTGCGCAGCTTTAGCACTTTTTTCCTCAAGGCAGACCTCTGTGTCAAAATGCTTCATCTGCATGGACAGGTTCTCCACCAGCTGCTGTGCGGTAATCTTGGGGAACCCCGCCACATCGTATATGTACTTCTCAGGATACAGCGCGGCGAGCTGTCCTCCCAATTGAGGCATGCTTTCGATAATTTTGACCGAAGCCTGGCGCATCCCGCCGTAAAAAAACCGGCGAACATTCCTGCAGGCCCGCCGCCTATGATGATGATATCGACTACATTGATTTCTGAGTTCTCATTTGACACTAAAAAAGCACCTCCGGGACTTGGATCGAACATCTTATTAATTATAAACGACAGCCGGGAAGGAAAGAAGCGAATTCACCGTATTTCTATTTTTTTTGTATAAAAAAAATAACACTTGATATTTAAAAAAATGGAAATTATATGATGGCATGTGAATGGCCTAACAGGAGATGTCAGCGAATTACTGCGCGATTATTATTATTTTCCTTTCCGAGCAAAATAATAACTTTGAATTGTGCAATCGTTTGTGTAATTTTTTCACAATATTTGTTGGACAAAATAGACATATATAAATGAACGAATGGATGGAGTGGAACCGCATGAGCAAAATACCCAGAATCGTTATTTTAGGTGCAGGTTACGGCGGGATTTGCACCGCTTTGCGTTTGCAGAAGGAACTCAACTATAATGAGGCTGATGTCACTCTGGTCAACAAGCATGACTACCATTACATAACCACTCACCTTCATATGCCGCAGCCGGCACCGACAATGCCGAAAATGCCCGCGTAAGCATTCTTCAACTGATCGATGAGTTCAAAATTGATTTTATAAATCCACAGTGGTGCAGATCCGTCCCCAGGAGAAAAAAAAGGTCATCCTTGCAGACGGCACGCTCTCCTACGATTACCTGGTGATCGGCTTGGGCGGCGAGCCTGAGACTTTCGGTATTCCGGGACTGAAAGAATATGCGCTGAGCATCCGCAGCATCAACAGTGTCCGCTTCATTAAAGAGCATATCGATTACTGCTTCGCCAGCTTCAAGCAGACTCCCGAACGTACGGATCTGCTCACTTTCGTGGTGGGCGGCGCCGGATTCACCGGCATCGAGTTCCTCGGCGAGCTCGCCGACCGCATTCCGAAGCTGTGCAGGGATTTCGATGTCGATCCAGCGTTTGTCAAAATCATCAACGTCGAAGCCGCTCCGACCGCTCTGCCGGGCTTTGACCCCGAACTTGTAAAATACGCGATGGAAGTGCTGGAGAATAAAGGGGTTACCTTTAAAATTGCGACGGCGATCAAAGAGTGCACCCCGGAGGGCGTACTTCTGGCTGCGGATGAGTTCATTAAAGCCGCAACCGTTGTATGGACAGGCGGCGTCCGGGGCAACCGTCTTCTGGAGGAAGCCGGATTCGAAGCTATGCGCGGACGGGTTAAGGTCGATCCGCAGCTTCGTTCCCCTCAATATGAGAATGTCTATATTATAGGAGACTGCTCGCTGGTGCTTAACGAGGAAGGCAGGCCTTATCCGCCTACAGCCCAAATTTCGATGCAGCAGGCGGACACTGTGCCGATAACCTGGTCGCTTCCATCCGCGGCAGCCAGCCCAAGGAGTTCCAGTTCCATAATAAGGGCGTTGTAGCTTCTTTGGGCAAAGGCGAAGCTGTAGGTGTCGTGGGAAGCCGTAAACTCAAAGGAAACGCGGCCGCCTGGATGAAGAAGCTGGTGGATATTCGCTACCTATACATTATCGGAGGGATACCGCTCGTGATTCGCAAGGGGCGGTTTTAGACTAACTCGATACTACGGCTGGGGGTAGAAATAATGAGACACTGCAGCGTACAGGTGCGGGGGCTGCTGACAAGGCATGAGCTCGACCGTTACAACGGTTTGATCGATGTGGGAAGCTATTTGGAGTCACAACAGCGCTATGAGCTTGCGGCCGTCGTGCAAAAGGAAATCGACACTCTAATCCTTCCCGCGATCGAACGTTTAAAGGAAAAGAGCCGCTCCCGGGACCGGGAGACCGAGGAATATTTATCGCGCCGGGCACAGGCAGAAGCTGAGATGGCCGTTCTGGCGGAAGAGGACAAGGAATAAAAGGGAGCGGCTTCAACAGCGCTTAAGACCATAGTAAGAAAAAAAACCGTCAGGATCATCTGTACCTGACGGTTTTTTTTCTTAGTAAAACAATCGTTAGCGCTGCCGCTTCTTTATGGCTTACTTATATTTTCAGCATCTGTTTGAATGTGGATTCAGTGAGCAGGTTGCCGACGTAGAACTCGCCGAACTCCCCATAACGCGCGCTGACTTCGTCGAACCGCATCTCGTAGACAAGCTTCTTGAATTGAAGCGCGTCGTCGGAGAACAAAGTCACGCCCCATTCCCAATCGTCAAAGCCTACCGAGCCGGTAATGATCTGCTTCACCTTGCCCGCGTAGGTGCGCCCGATCATGCCGTGGCTTCTCATCATCGCGCGTCTTTCTTCTAAAGAAAGCATATACCAATTGTCATTGCCCTCACGCTTCTTGTTCATCGGATAGAAGCAGATATGCTTGGCTTTTGGGAGCTGAGGCTTCAGACGGGCCAGAATGTCCGGATCCTCCATAGGATTGGTTCCCGGCTTGGCCATGTAGCTGCTGAGCTCTACAACGGATACATAAGAGTACGCCGGTATGGTGAAGCGGGCGAAAGAGGATTTGTTAAAAGAGGTTTCCAGCTCGCTGAGCTCCTGCAAGCTCTCACGAAGGTGCATAAACACGAAATCGGCCTTGTGTCCCACAATACTGTATACGGCGAGGCTGCCGCGCTTTTCCTCTTCCACCATGTTCCACTGCTTAAGAAAAGTGTAAAGCTCATCTTCGGCCTGGCGTCGTTCCTCCTGGGTGGCGCTGTGCACAGCGGCCAATCGATAGAATGGAAATCGTGGAGGGCGTACCAGCTTCCAACGTCTGCAGTGCTTCGCTCATTTGAAAATAACACTCCTTTTACTTATTATATGATTGTTTCATTGTATCGAAAACCGTTTCAAAGGGCAAACAGACAATCGTTGACAACCGGGGTTCCGGCGGATTACACTAATTGAAGAACAAGCTTACGGACGAGTGATCTTCAGGCAAAAAAGGAGTGCTTTGTTTGATTAATCTGCTTCAGCTCATTATAGTGACGGTTCTGCTGTTCGTGCTTTTTTTTGGAATCGGATTTATCCTCAATATGTTGATGAAGACGACATGGTTTCCCGTATTCGGTTATGTCGGCTTGATCGTCGGCCTTGCCGTATATTACTCGACAGGTTCGCGCGGAATGAATATTACGGATTACGGTGCCGGGGATCTTATTCCTGTCATAGGCGGTCTGGTCGGCGCTTATATCAGCGGGTGGGCGATCAATACGCTGCGGACGAAAGGCTATAAAATGTTCTAAATTAATGCCGGAGGAGTTTCTCTCTGGCTTTCTTTATTTTGCTGGGGAATTTAAAGGAGGTTAGCATGGGCAGAAGAGGGTGGGCTTTGACAGTAATAGGAATGCTCGTTGTTGCTGCGGTTGCACTGACGGCGATACTGCCAAAATCGTCAGGCGGCAATGGGAAGACGAGCTGGGACGAGACGACGGTAAGCGAAGGCCGAGGCAAACAAAAAAATCGTGCAACTGTTTGTGGAAGGCACAATCGCGGAGCAGGCCGGATTTTCAAGCAGCTTCAGCTCCAAGAGCTTCATCAAGCAGCTGGACCAGGCGCAGAAGGACCCCGATGTAAAGGCGGTGGTCATTCGGGTGAACAGTCCGGGCGGTGAGGTGGTGGCTTCCGACGAAATACATAATAAAATCGAGGAAGTGAAAAAATCGGGCAAGCTCATCGCTGTAAGTATGGCTCTGTGGCTGCTTCCGGAGGATATTATATCTCGGCGGGTGCAGACTTTATTTACGCCAATCCGGCGACGCTGACGGGAAGTCTCGGAGTCATTTTCTCCGTTCCCAACTATGAAAAAAGCCGCCAGCTTAATCGGCTACAAGGAAAATACCATAAAAAGCGGGGAATTCAAGGATATCGGCTCGCCTCTGCGCGAAATGACCGCCAAGGAAAAAAGAAATTTTTTTTCAAGGATTGGTCAATGAGAGCTATCAGCAGTTCGTAACGGTCATAGAAAAAGGGCGCAAGCTTCCCCGCGACAAGGTGCTCGCTATAGCCGACGGAAGAATGTATTCAGGCCAGCAGGCCAAGGAATTGGGCTTGATCGATGGATTCGGGAGCCTGGAGAGCGCAACACAGTACGCGAAGGACAAAACCGGGCAGCCTAATGCCAGGGTGGTGAAATATTCGGACAAATTTTCACTGAGTTCCTTGTTCGGAGGCATGCAGTCGAAGCTGAAATCGCCGCTGTCTCAGCTTGTTGAGGGTTTCATGCCGGAGGTTTCACTCGGACCGCGGCTGCTTTACTTATATCAATAAATAAGGAGGGAATTTACATGGAAAATACGTATTCTGGTGAAAATTCTGTGATCGGCGAAGGATGGGTGTCCGGCGAAACCGTTCCGCGGCGTTACGCCGGATTCTGGATCCGGTTCCTCGCCGTTATTTTGGATGGGATTATCATGAATATCGTGGGTTATGTGCTTAAACTGGCAACCGGCACAACAAGGGGAGACACTCCCTTATGGGTATCGCTTCTCAGCCTGCTTATTTCCTTGGCCTATTATGTGATCTTAACAGCCAAGTACGGACAAACCCTGGGCAAAATGGTCGTCGGTATCCAGGTCATCCGCCAAGACGGAGGTCCCGTCTCGTTTGGCACTGCCCTGCTCAGGGAAGTGGTGGGCAAATTCGTGTCCGGCCTTATCCTGGGAATCGGTTATTTGATGGTCGCTTTCGACCCGGAGAAAAGAGGGCTGCATGACCGTATCGCTTCCACGTATGTGGTTTGGAGAAAATAGGGTGCAACAGGGCGGATGAATCTTCCGCGAGGGGGCAACCTAAATGTAAGAAATCTATAGCTGGAGGTTTTCTTATGCCCTTCCTCAGTGTAAACGGCATCTCTCTGCATTATCACGTATCAGGAAACGGGACGCCTATTCTTTGTATTCATCCTCCATTATTAACAGGTGAAAATTTCAATTACCAGAAAGCTCAGCTGTCCGACCGGTATAAAATCATCACTTTTGACATAAGAGGACACGGAGCCAGCGCGCCTTCCAAACAAACCGTCACTTATCCGCTGATCGTGGAGGATATGAAGTCGCTCCTTGACGCTCTGAATATTGAGAAGGCTTATTTATTAGGTTATTCGACAGGCGGCTCGATCGCTCTTGAGGCGATGCTGACTTATCCGGATCGTTTTGTAGGCAGCATTATCGTCAGCGGGATGTCGGAGTTTAGAGATTTCTATAACAAATTCCGCTTGAAGTTGGCCGCGGTCTTATCAAACCGGTTTACCAAAAGGCTGATTGCCGCAGCGATCACTTGGGGCAACTCGGATATGGCATATACCCGTAAAAAATCTGTTTACGAGTGCGATGCACGGTTCCATTCAAAATATCCGGGAATATTACCAATACAGCTTGGCCTATAATTGTACGGACAAATTAAGGAGGATCCATCAGCCGGTTCTGCTGGTTTACGGGGACAAGGATTCGTCTTTCTTCAGTTATGCGCGGACTCTTTATGAAGGGCTGCCTAACAGCAAAGTACAAATTATAAAAAAACGTCAAACACCAGATCCCGACAAAAGCCGCCGCTCAGCTGAATGATCTGATCCGCCTTTGGGTAGAGCTGCAGCAGGAGCATATTGAAGGACCGGCTGCAAAGAACGCGGAGTGGGAAGAGAATCTGCATCATTCTCCGCTGATTGACCAGATGGTGGAGCCGGACAAGCTTCGTCTTTGATTTATAATACAGCGCCAACCGGCGGTTTCAGGGCTGTTGACAAAATGGTTTGACTTTGTCACAATCCCTTTACGCGCGGTTTTTTTTTGTGCACTTCTATATGCGCATGGTGTCGATATTTATGGTAGACTGGTAGATATAGATTATCGTTTTTTTGGGATGGAATGAATGGAATGAAAATAACGAATACGCTGCATTTTACGGAGAATCACCGGTTCTGCGTATACAGGGATTTCTCCTTGAGCGCTTTGGATTACCGGATGCTGTCCGGAATCTATCAACCTATGATCGGAGCTTTTGCCGTCAGTATATATACGACCTTGTACGGGCAGCTTCCCGCCGATAAGGCGGGCTACTCCTCTCTGGAGCAGCAGAGGAGGCTGTTTCTTTCTCTCGAGCTGGAGCCCGGTGAAAGGGGCCGCAAGTTTCTGGTCGAACACACGTCCCGGCTGGAGGCGGTGGGGCTGCTTGAAACGTCGCGGAAATTCGCCCTTGCCTCCGAGGATTATATTTACGAGTATGCGTTGTTCCAGCCGCTGCCGCCGAACGAATTTTTCAAGAATCAGCATCTGAGCTTGCTGCTGAGGGATAAAGTCGGCAAGTACATGACGCTGCAGCTGCGTGACGAGATTGTGGCTCCCGAGCCCAAGGAACTGGAGGACTGTTCCTCCGAGAATTTGTCGATGCCTTTCTATGAGATTTTCCGGCTGAACACCCAGGTGATCGATTTTGAGCTGGAGCAGGCGCTGTATGAAACCGCTTCGGGCCGGCACAACGAGTCCAGGGCGAACATTACCGCCAAGGGCTTTCTTTACTCGGACATCATTATTAGGTTCCCCAGGGAATCCGTTAACCGGGAGTACGTCGAAGGCCTGAAGTTTCTTCCGGAAGAGATGGCCAAGATCAATTTTGCCGCAAAAAAAATACGATCTTACACTCCATGAGACCTGCCGGCTGCTGGATGAGGACGGGATGTTCGACGGAGAGGGCCTTTTGCAGGAGGACCTTTTTTCACCATAGAGCGAATTTGACTTACTACCAGGAAAAAAAAGAGGGACGAGGAACGGACCAGGCAGCTTGCCGCCTCTGCGCGCAAACAGTCCGCAAACACAGCGGAAGAGGGCGAGGGAAAGACGGTGGAAATGGCCTACTACCTGGAGGTTCCGCCTTTGCTACAGGGCCAGTGCGACGCGCATCAATACAATATGTTCCTGCGGAATTTATCTTTCAAAGAAATGCTGAAGAAGTTCTTTCCGAACGGGTCGGTTCCCGGCAATCTGGAGAAGCTCTTTGACAAAATTGACCTGAATTACAGGATGAACGAGGAAGTCATCAACGTGCTGATCCATTATATCCATATGCATGGGAAGACGTGGGCGGCGCCTTACATCGAATCGGTGGCAACCGATATGCTGGGCAAGCAGGTCAACACTTACGAGCAGGCGGTCGAATTTGTGCGGGAGAGGACCAGGTATAAGGACAAAGCGGCAAACGGCGGAGCGTCGGCTGGAAAAAGCAGGGGAAGAAAGAAGCCGGCGATTCCTTTTGTCCAGGATACGGCGGTTTCGCAGACGAACAAGCTGACCAGGGAAGAATTGGACCAGATGATCATGGAAGCGAAAGAAAAGTTGAAGTAGAGGTATGAGGAAACGGAAGCAGAGCGGAAATAGCGGTGCAAGGATGCGGGAAAAGTTGCAGTCGAGGTACAAGGCTGCGGGAGAAAAGTTGAAGTAGAGGCGCGGGGAACGGATGGGGCGGCGTCTGCTCCAATCAAGCGAGTAAAAGAAGGTGAACAGCGATGGAATCTCTGGGGGAACTGCTGCGCAATATGCCCAGAAATGAGGTTATGAAGCAGGCCGAGGAACGGGCGAGAGAGCTTTTGGCAGACCCGTTGATCTATAAATTCCGGACGAAGCATCCCGAATTGACCGACCGGCATTTGAAAATAAATATGAACCGGTTATACCAGTACGTGACCGAGCACGCTCACTGTACGCATTGTCCCGGTCTCGAGCGCTGCCCGAACGATTTTCAGGGGCATTATACGATGCTTGAGGTGCAGGAGGCGGGCGGCAATACGTTTATTAACGACTTCAAGGTTTCCTGCAAAAAAGTTTCTGGCCAAGCAGTCGCAGGATGCGATCAGGAAACGGATACGCTCCTTCTACGTGGATGACCGCGCGTTGATGGAGGGTTACGATATTGAGGAGATTTACAGCAGCGACCTCGACCGGGGCCGGGCGGTCAACGAACTGGTCAATTATTTGGCGGCGACGAAGAAAGAAGGGCTGCAGAAGTCCGGGCTGTATCTGTCGGGGAACCTGGGGACGGGCAAAACCTTTTTTGATGTGCTATATGCTCCATGAGCTTGCCAAATCCGGCTACACCGGCGCTATTGTATACATGCCTGATTTTTTCAGAGGACCTGAAAGCGATGTTCGGGGATCCGCTGAAGCTGAAGGAGACGGTCGACCTGCTCAAAGAAACCGACCTTCTCGTGTTTGACGATATCGGAGCGGAGAATTTGAATCCCTGGCTGAGGGACCATGTGATGGCTGTCATCCTCAATTACCGGATGAACCGCAAACCGACCTTTTTTTACGTCGAATTACGATTTGGCGGCTCTGGAGCGGCATTTCAGCTTCACGTCCAAGGACGGCGAGGAAGAATTCAAGGGCAGACGGATTATGGACCGCATTCGGCCTTTTGTGGAAGAGATTCGGGTAGAGGGACGCAATCAGCGAGGAGTCGTGTAGGATGGCTGGCGAGTGAGAAGGGGCTGTGTCATGGTCTGAACACTATTGTGCAAGCGCCGCAACGCGCCTGCTCTAATCCCGGAAGGCCGCGAGATTGGTGGTTTCTCGTTGTCACCGTACCGGTAACAAAGAGATTTGCGTGGCGGTTTAGCTCTTTTCACAAAACTATCGGTGTCTATTGGAAGATATTGCAAACGATTTTAGCGGTAGATTTTCTTGTGTGCACAATGTATATTTTCTCCCAACCGTACATTTTACTATAAAAAAAATCTGTCCTTCAGCGAATTTCATCGCCTTGGGACAGACTCTTCCACTCAGTAGCTGTCCTCCCAAGGAGAGACGGCCTATGTACGGAAAATGTTACTTATACAGGCTCACAATCGTCGCAATAACCGCAACAACCAGCATGAAGCCAAAGAAAGCTCCAAAGCCTATCGCCGTATCCATGAAATCGTTTCTTGGCTCTTCATTCACGTGCTCTCTGGGATCGCTCATTGCTATTCCTCCATGCGCTTGGACTTAGTTAATTTTAAGTATACCCAACAGTGTGCTTTATTGTAAAGCTGTGGAAAGTGACAAATAAGCAAATTTTACTGGCACACGGCTGCAGGCTTCTTCTTTCTGCGCTTCATCAGGTTTGAACAGTGCCGGGCCGGTGGTATATAATATTGATGACAAATTGGATGCTTTACGGAAGGAGAGATTCTTTTATGGCAATCGTGAACGTATCGGATTCATCCTTTAATACCGAGGTACAGCAAGGTACGGTTCTGGTGGATTTCTGGGCGCTTGGTGCGGACCTTGCAAAATGATCGCTCCCGTGCTGGAAGAGCTCGACGGGGAATTGGGCGATTCCGTAAAAAATCGCGAAGTTGAATGTTGACGACAATCCGGAAGCGGCCAGCAAATACAGCGTGATGAGCATTCCTACGCTGATCGTTTTCAAGGATGGACAGCCGGTGGATAAAGTCGTCGGTTTTCAATCGAAGGAAGCGTTGAAAAGCGTTCTTTCCAGGCATCAATAATTCAAAATCCAGTAGGTGTGAAAAAAACTCTTTTTTCTGGTATATTGGGAAAGGAGTTTTTTTTGCTGTATTTAAAGGTTTTCTGAAGAAAGGGGATGCCAGCCATGACAGGACATTTGGACGGGGACAACACAGGACGCCGGATGGAGCAAATCCGGAACAAGCTGTCGCTGCTTCCCGATTCGCCAGGCTGTTATCTGATGAAGAACAAAGACGGAGTCATCATCTACGCGGGAAAGGCCAAGGTGCTGAAGAACCGGGTCCGCTCCTATTTTACGGGAAGCCATGACGCAAAGACCCAAAGGCTGGTCGGGGAAATTTGCGATTTCGAATATATTATTACCGCCTCTAATATGGAGGCCCTGATTCTCGAGTGCAACCTGATTAAGAAGTATAAGCCGCGTTACAACGTGCTGCTGAAGGATGACAAATCCTTCCCTTATATCAAAATCACGCACGAAGAGCACCCCCGCCTGGAGGTGACGAGGAAAGTGGTGAAGGATAAGGCAAATACTTCGGGCCTTATCCGAACGCTTTTGCGGCCCAGCAGACGAAGAAGCTTCTGGACCGGCTGTTTCCGCTGCGCAAGTGCAGGACTCTGCCGACAAAGTCTGTCTGTACTATCATATCGGACAGTGTCTCGGGCCTGCGTGCAGGAAGTGTCTGCCGAGAGTAACGAGCAGATGGTGCAGGAAATTAACCGTTTCCTGAGCGGCGGCCATGAGCAGATCAAATACGAGCTTATGCGCAAAATGGAGGCCGCTGCGGAAGAGCTGAACTTCGAACGCGCAAAAGAGATGCGCGACCACGTAATCGCCATAGACGCCGTGATGGAGAAGCAGAAGATCAACAGCGCGGACGCGAAGGACCGGGATGTGTTCGGGTATGCGGTCGACCGGGGCTGGATGTGCGTTCAGATTCTATATATGCGCCAAGGCAAGCTGGTGGAGCGGCATGCCTCGTTCTTCCCGTACTACGGTGAGGAATACGAGGATTTTATGTCTTATGTGACGCAGTATTACAGCGATAATCCGGCTCTGCCGAAGGAGATATTCCTTCCGAGTCCGGTCAAAGAGTCGGAAGCCGCCGAGAGTGAGGATGCCGGTGAAAGTGCGGAAGCCGTTGAGAGTGCAGAATCCGCCGAAGATGCGGAGGCCACAGACAGGATATTAGCGGAGCAACCCGACGCATCCGAAACTTCGGAGGAATCCAAGCGGGATGAACGTGAAGCTCTTCAAAGTTGGCTGAAGGTAAAGGTGTTTATTCCCCGGCGGGGCTTGAAGAAGCAGATGGTGAAAATGGCGGATGACAACGCCCGGATGGCGCTGGAGGAACGCTTCCGCTTAATGGAGAAGGACGAGCGGAGGACGGTCAAGGCTGTCGAGGGGCTCGGACAGTGGCTTGGAACTGGCGCGATCCGCCGGATTGAGGCTTTTGACAACTCCAATATCCAGGGGACGAATCCGGTGTCGGCGATGGTGGTGTTTACGGACGGCAAGCCGGATAAAAAAGGAATACCGCAAATACAAAATCCGCACCGTGCAGGGTCCCGACGATTACGAGACGATGCGGGAGGTGATACGCCGCCGGTATGAACGGGTGCTGAAGGACAATCTGCCGATGCCGGATCTGGTGGTCGTCGACGGAGGCAAGGGGCAGATTTCCGCTGCCGTCGACGTTCTGGAGAATGAGCTGGGCTTGTTTATCCCGGTGTGCGGACTGGTCAAAGACGCGAAGCATAAAACCGCCGAGCTGATGACGGGGGATCCGGCTGAAGTGGTGCCGCTGCCCAGGGACAGCCAGGAATTTTATTTAATGCAGCGGATCCAGGACGAGGTGCACCGTTTCGCCATCTCTTTCCACCGCGATACGCGCGGCAAGTCGATGATCGCTTCCCGGCTGGACGAAATTCCGGGGGTCGGTGAAAAGCGTCGAAAAGCGATGCTGAAGCATTTTGGCTCGTTGAAACGGATAAAAGAAGCTTCGGTGGAAGATTTTAGGGAAGTGGGCATCGGGGAAAAGCTGGCCGCGCAGATTCTGAGAGCGCTTCGCGTGACAGATTCGCAGGATGCGGCTGGCGGAGAGGAACGGTCGGAGCCTGCCGGGCCGCCGACACAAGTGGAGCCTGCCGGGCATACCGATGCTAAGCCTCCCGGAACTGCCGGATCGGCTGTACACGCCGGGCCTGACGAAGCGGAACGAACTTAGCGAGTCTGCCGGAGCTGCCGAACGCGGCTGAACCTAGCTATTTCACGGTACGGAAACTCCCCGGCTGCTCTGGCCGAAGCAGAGGGAATGCGTACGAAGCATAGGGAATGCGTAACGCGCTGAAGGATACTTCGGTACCCTTCAGATCCTTTTGCTGTACATAGAACACATTGTTTATCCGCGAGCAAAGCGGGTAAATATATGCATTCCTTAACCCTTAGAGGTGATCTTTTGACTAAACGGGATAATCCTTTCTTACACCTTACCCCTCCCAGAATTCTGGTGTTGGGCTTTGCGGCCATCATTCTAATCGGCGCGTTTTTTATTATCTCTGCCCATCTCATCTACGGGGAAACCGGTGTCCTTTATCAACGCTTTATTTACAGCTACTTCGGCTACATGCGTAACCGGGATTGGTGGTGGTGGACACAGGAAGAGACTTCACCGTTTTCGGCCAGATCGTCATTATGCTTCTTATTCAAGTGGGCGGCCTGGGCTTTATGTCTATGGCTACGCTGATTGCTTTTGTTATGAAAAAAAGAGGATTTCTCTGCGTGAGCGGCTTATTCTTCAGGAGGCGCTCAATCAAGGGAGCATAGAGGGGATTGTGCTGTTAATTCGCAAGGTCCTGATTTATTCTCTGACCATCGAGGGGATAGCAGCGGTCATATTTGCCATCCGCTGGTCTTTTGACATGCCGGTCGGCAGAGCTGTTTATTATGGGATATGGCACGCCGTTTCGCTGTTTAACAATGCGGGTTTTGACCTGTTCGGCGAGTACCGGAGTTTGACCGGATATGCGGAGGATTTTGTCGTTAACTCGGTGGCGATGGCTGATCGTTCTTGGCGGCATAGGATTTGTGGTCATGGCGGAAGTAGTGGAATACAAGCGGTCTAGGCGCAGGCTGTCGCTCCATTCCAAAGTGGTGCTGGCTTCAACCGCTCTGCTCATCCTGGTCGGTGCGTGGTGATTTTTGTGTTTGAATATTCGAATTCCAGAACGCTAGGTCCTCTGAGTCCAGGCGGAAAGGTGCTCGCCGCGTTCTTTCAATCGGTCACGCCCCGGACAGCCGGAGCCAATACGGTGGATATCGGAGGAATGAGGCAGGCATCGCAGTTCTTCATCATTATACTGATGTTTATCGGAGCTTCTCCTGGCTCGACCGGCGGCGGGATCAAGACCACTACCTTCACGACCCTGGTCGGCGCTGTATTTGCAATGACCCGGGGCAAGGAGGATATCGTGTTCTTCGAACAGCGCCTTGGCAAAGACAGGCTCTTGAAAGCCATAACAATAACTCTGCTCGCGCTTTTTTCTTGTGGTCTTTGTTGCATGGTGCTCTCCACAACGGAACATAAATCTTTTCTCGCCATATTGTTTGAGGTAACCTCTGCGTTCGGAACGGTGGGCTTATCGATGGGCATTACCACGTCCCTGACCTTATTCGGTAAAATAATGATTATTTCGATGATGTTTATCGGCAGGCTGGGCCCTCTCACGCTTGCTTATGCCCTGGGTCCGAAGGCGCAGAAAGAGCTGTTCAGGTATCCCGAAGGAAAAAAATTACAATAGGTTAGGAGGCGGCAGCCGTGAAATCGCAGTTTGCTGTAATCGGTTTGGGGCGTTTTTGGAGGCAGTTTGGCTAGAGAGCTTACCACCCTCGGCTATGAAGTGCTTGGAATCGACAGCGATGAAGAAATGGTGGAGGAGATGAAGAATCACCTCACTCACGTCGTAATAGCGGATACGACGGACGAAGAGGTTCTCCGCGCCATAGGGATACGGAACTTTGACGTTGTTGTGGTAGCGATCGGGGACGATATTCAGGCGAGCATCATGACCTCGATTTTGTTAAAAGATCTTGGAGTCCGGCATGTGGTGGTCAAAGCGGCGTCCGAGCTGCAGGGAAAGGTGCTGCAAAAAATCGGCGTCGACCGGGTCATTTTCCCGGAGAGGGACATGGGCGTGAGGGTGGCGCATCAGCTGGTTTCACCGAATTTGCTGGATTATATCGAGCTGTCGAAAGAATATACGATCGCGGAGCTTTCGGTTCCGAGACGCCTGGACGGGACAACGCTGAAGGACCTGGACGCGCGGGCCCGTTTTGGCTGCAATGTGGTCGCCATTAATAAAGGCGAGAGGCAAGGCGTGATTATTGCACCAAGCGCTGAGGATGTTCTGCATGAAAATGATCTTCTCGTACTGATCGGAACGAATGAGCAGATTGCGGACTTTGAGAGGGAAATGATTCTGTAAATTGTCAGGCTGCCGGCAGCAGGTGTCTGCGTCAAAATTTCCTGATTGGAGAGAAGCCGATGGAAAACCCGGTATTACACGATGTGCAGCATATTCTGTATCTGCTTCTGCTTATTCTGGTACTCGGCATGGTGTTCGGGAAGCTGTCAGAATGGCTGCGTTTGCCGGATGTGGCCCTTTTCCTGGTGGCGGGGATCGCCGCCGGACAGGCGTTTCACTGGATCGATGTGCCCGGAACATCCTTCATGAACCAGTTCATTCTGACAGTCGGGTCCGCCTTGATCCTGTTTGACGGAGGGAGGAATATCCACCTTTCAGGATTGAAAAAGGTATGGCTCACGGTCAGCCTGCTTAGCGTTCCCGGCGTGGCTGCGACGTGTGCGGTAACAGCTGCGGCCGCCCACTGGCTCCTTGGCCTGCCCTGGATATACGCGGTGCTGCTCGGGGCGATCATTTCTTCAACCGATCCCGCGACCTTGATTCCCGTGTTCAAGCAGGTAAAAATCCGCGAAAAAAAAGTAAGGGTGGCGGTGGAGAGCGAGTCCGCTTTTAATGACGCGACCGGCTCGATCCTTACTTTTTTTCCGTGCTTGGGATCATCGTCGGCGGGGAGTCGATTTCTTTGGGCGGGGGCATCCTCGATTTCCTGAAAACCGCTTTGGGCGGCATTGCTGTGGGTGTCATCGTGGGGTATGCGCTCTCATTTCTGGCGGGACATCCCAAACTGGGCCACTTCCGGGCGTATGCGGCTTTGATGATGATAACGGCGGCTTTGGGAGCTTATTTGCTTGGGGATCTGCTGCATGTCAGCGGGTTTATGGCTACCTTTGCCGCGGGTTTGATATGGGGGAATGCCATCTGTTCCGTCTGGAAATGAAAGAAGAGCTGGAGGAGATGGGCCATTTTGCCGAAAATATTACGGTAATGATGCGCATGCTCATTTTTTGTGCTGCTCGGCAGCCAGGTGAACTTCACGCTGATTCTGGCTTACTTGTGGCCAAGCCTTGGCATCATCCTCGTGTTTATGTTCATTGCAAGGCCTCTGACGGTACTCATCAGCGCGCTGCCGGACCGAAGTGCCGGATGGACGTGGAAGGAAATCGCGTTTATGTTCTGGGTAAGGGAGACGGGGGTTATCCCGGCGGCGCTCTCTGGCATGGTGGCCGGTATGGGGGTGAAGCACGCGGACCTTATCTCGTCGGTCACGTTTATGGCGGTGCTGCTCACCATCCTGCTGCAGGCCGGCACGACCGGTTTGCTTGCGCGGAAGCTGGGGCTGGAAGCGGAAGGTGCCGCATCTCAGGGCGGGGAGCAGGACTCTGGAGGTTGAAGTGATTTACCTCATACCTGCAGATTTGCTTAGAAGCTAATTGAAAAAAGATGTATACGGCCGCCCGGCGGGTGCAAGACCGTTTTTTCAGCCAGTGAGAGGGCTGCTGCGGTCTTTTTTTTCTTTTGTGTGGAGTACAAATTTAAATCTTGGCAACAGTATTCATGACGGAATCAGATTTTCCTTTGGTTGATGTTGAAAACGCTTTTTTTCGTATCATTAGATCAGAAAGAACTTTGTCGAAACATGGCAAAGGAAATTATTAGTTTAAAAGGAGGGCATTCTAATGAATACGACGGCAGCCCAGAAAAACGCGTCCGGAGATCTGAGAGTTCAGGTTCAGCGTTTCGGCCGTTTTTCTCAGCGGTATGGTCATGCCTAACATCGGCGCGTTCATCGCCTGGGGTTTGATTACCGCTTTATTTATACCGACAGGTTGGATTCCCAACGCCTATTTGGCTAAACTCGTAGGACCGATCATCACTTATTTGCTGCCTGTCTTGATAGGCTACACCGGCGGACAGATGATTCACGGTACGCGCGGCGGTGTCATAGGAGCCGTAACTACCATGGGGGTCATCGTGGGAACGGATATTCCGATGTTTCTTGGAGCAATGATTGTCGGCCCGTTCTCGGCCTCGGTTCTGAAGAGATTCGACCGGGCAATTGAAGGCAAAATCCGTTCAGGGTTTGAAATGCTGGTCAACAACTTCTCTTCCGGGATCATCGGCGCGCTTCTTGCTTTGCTTGCTTACACCGTAGTAGGACCTTTCGTGCAGGTGATCAGCAAAATGCTGGCGGCCGGGGTGCAGTTTCTGGTTAACGCAGGCTTGCTGCCTCTCGCTAACGTTTTGATCGAACCGGGCAAGATTCTGTTTTTTTGAATAATGCGATCAATCACGCGTGCTCAGCCAATCGCGCTGGAGCAAGCTTCGAGGACGGGAAAATCCATTTTGTTTATGCTTGAATCCAACCCGGGTCCCGGACTTGGAGTCCTGCTCGCATATTGGCTGGTCGGCCGGGGCTCGGCAAAGCAATCGGCGCCGGGAGCGGCGATCATCCATTTCCTGGGAGGCATTCACGAGATTTACTTCCCTTATATTCTGATGAATCCGCGCTTGATCCTTGCCACGATCGCGGGGGGAGTGACAGGAACGTTTACCTTCTCGCTGTTTAACGCGGGGCTGGTTGCTACACCTTCTCCGGGAAGTATATTCGCTTATATCGCGATGGCGCCAAAAGGCGGCCTGCTGCCGATATTCAGCGGTGTAATTACGGCGACCGCCGTATCGTTCCTGATTTCGGCCCTGCTGCTGAAAACTTCGAGAAAAGACGCAGACGAAGATTTGGACCAGGCCACCGAAAAGATGCGGCAAATGAAAGGCTCCGGCCAGACGGGAACGGCGGCAGCGGTGTCGGCTTCAGCATTGGAGGCAGACCCAAAGCCGAAATCGGAAATTAAAAAAAATCGTCTTTTCCTGCGATGCCGGCATGGGTTCCAGCGCAATGGGCGCGTCCATCTTAAGAAAGAAAATGAAAGACGCCGGGGTAGACGTAACGGTGATCAATACGGCCATCAGTGAAATTCCCAAGGACGCGGATCTCGTGATCACCCACAAATCGCTGACGGACCGCGCTAAAGCCCAACAGCCGCAGGCGGAGCATGTTTCGATCGATAACTTCATGAAAAGTCCGGAGTACGACGAGCTGGTTAAAAGATTGAGCTGATAATTGAAAATTTGAGCTAAACGCTGGCTGCGGCCAGCGTTATCTCCATATTGTCTGTGAGGAAGAATGGCGATGAACTTTTCAAACCGGCACCGGCAAATTCTGGAGCTGCTGCTGGGCCGCAAGGATGAGATCACAGCAAGCGAAATTGCCGCGCACATCAAGGTCAGCACACGAACGATCCACAGAGAGCTGTCCGAATTGGAAAAGGAGCTGGCAAGCTTCGGGCTGGAGCTTCATAAAAAAATCCGGAAAAGGCGTGCACATCGACGGTGCCGAGGAGAAGCTTGAGGCGATGCGGCAGCTGTTGATAGATCCTGGTTCCGTGGAATTTTCTCCCGATGAGCGTAAGGTCATGACGCTTTGCATGCTGCTGGAAGCAGATGAACCGGCAAAGCTTTACGCTTTGTCCCGCGACCTGAAGGTGACCGTACCCACCGTCACTTCCGATCTGGATGAGCTGGAAAATTTGATCGAGAAAAGCGGCCTTGCCCTGGTGAGGAAAAAAAGGTTATGGCGTGGAAGTCAGCGGTGCCGAAGAGAGCAAGCGGAATCTGATCTCCCGGCTTGCGAGAAATCATTTGGATGATTCCGACTTGTTCGGCACTTTGACCGGGAACAGGAGGAAGTCCGTAACGCTTAAGCTGCTCCAGATGGTCGGAAAGCAAAATATGATGAAAGTCGAAGACTCGTTATGGCAGCTGGAGGAGAAATGGCTTAACAAGCTGACGGAAGCAGAATATACGGACCTTCTCATCCGGGTTTCGGTTGCGGTCGAGCGAATTCGAAAGGGCAAGCGGGTGGAAGGAAGCGGGACGACGGATCAAGAGAGCCGGGATCCTGCACTGCGGCAGGCCGTGCGTCAATTGGCGGAAACGCTGGACTTGGCTTTGACTGCGGAAGACTTCGCGTATCTCGTCAGGCTGCTGGAACCCAAGGCGGAGACGGATCCCAATCGGCTGCTGCTCCAGGATGATCTGGGTTTAATGGAGACCGTGCAAAGGTTAATAAATTATATCGAGGATAAGACGGACATTGCGTTCAGGGAAGACCGTTCGCTGCGCGAAGGATTGATCAACCACATGGAGCCTGCGCTGCTGAGAATGAAAGAAGATCACCCTGTACGCAATCCTCTTTTGGCACAGACAAGGAAAGACTACGCCTATTTGTTCGGCATTATTAGGGAAGCCGCAGATGAAATCTTGACGGGGATCGATGTGCCGGACGAGGAAATCGGATTTCTGGTGATGCACTTTGGAGCGTCCATGGAGCGGCTGAAGCAGTTTCGTCGTAATGTGAGGGCGATCCTGGTATGCACCAGCGGCATCGGTTCGTCGCAAATGCTCGCCGTCCGGCTTGCCAGGAAGCTGCCACAGATCGACATCATCGGCCGCTCTTCCTGGTTCGAAGCCGTACGGATTCCGGAGGAAGAGTACGATTTAATCATCTCCACCGTCGACCTTCCTTTGGAGCCGGACCAGTACATTAAGCTGACTCCACTGCTGACAGAGGAAGAGACGGAGAGACTGCGGCATTTTATCAATGAAGTGACTTTGAAGAAAAAAAACAAGAGGCGTTCCCGAAGCGCCTGCTGCAGATGAGCCTGCGGATGAGTGGCTGCGCAGCCTGCAGGCATACTTGAATGAAATTGTAAGGCTCATGGATACTTTCCAGGTATACACATTGGACCGCGGATTCTCCGATTTGCGGGAAACGCTGGAGACGGTATGCGGGCTTATTCAACAGGCCGGCATCATCGAAGATGTGGAGCCGGTCGTAGAGCTTTTGCTGGAACGGGAACGGCTGAGCAGCCAAGTGATTCCCGGCACGGGTCTTGCTCTTTTTTCACACTAGAAGCGAGCGGATCGGGAAACCTTCATTTTCTTTGTTCCGGTTAAGCCACGGCCTGCCTTTGCACAAGGACACTCCCGCTCAGGTCAAGCATCTTCTGCTTATGCTGGGTCCCCGGGAGCTGTCCAAAGAAAGCCTGGAAGTGCTGAGCGAAATCAGCTCCCTGCTGCTGCTGCCTGAATTGGTTGAGCTGATGGAAACAGGGACACAGAGCGAAATCAAGCATTTTATGTCCATGGAACTGGCAAGATTTTTTTCGAAAATAAAACGGAAACGGGGAGAAATTCACCATGAGCATCTTATCTAAAGAAAAAAATCAAGCTGAACATCAATGTCAAAGACAAATTCGAGGCCATCCGCATCGCCGGTCAGCTGCTGGTTGACGCAGGCCATGCCGCTCCCGCTTATGTAGATAAAATGATTGAAAGAGAGCAGTCGCTGTCCACATACATGGGCGCAGGTTTGGCTATACCCCACGGCACCCAAGATTCCAAAGGAATGATCTCTTCCACTGGATTGTCGATCGTACAGATTCCCGCGGGCGTGGACTTCGGCGAGGGCGAGCCTGCTTACCTGGTCATAGGAATCGCAGCGTCGGGAGACGAGCATATGGGGATTTTGACCAATGTCGCTATGATCTGCTCCGAAGAAGAGAACATGGAGCGCATCCGCAGCGCGTCGACGCCCGAGGAAATGATTCAAATTTTCGAAAGAGGGCTGGAAGCATGAGGGCGGTTCATTTTGGCGCGGGAAATATCGGCAGAGGCTTTATCGGGCTTCTTTTGTCACGCTCGGGATATGAGGTATGTTTCATTGATGTCAATGACTCGCTTGTAAACCTGCTGCACCAAAAAAAGGCGAATATACGGTTTCATTGGCGAACGAGTCGCAGGACCGGTTTACCGTAAGCGGCGTTTCCGCATTGGACGGCAAAGAACTGGAGGAGGTGGCGAAAGCCATCGCCCATGCAGATCTTGTCACCACCGCAGTAGGTGTCAACGTGCTGAAGCATGTTGCCGGAGCATCGCCAAAGGGATTGAGCTGCGTACGAAGCTGGATCTCGGGCCTCTTGCCGTCATTGCCTGCGAAAACGCGATCGGCGGCAGCAGTCAGCTCAAACAGCATGTTTACTCTCATTTGAGCGAGGAAATGCGGAGCGAGGCGGATAAAATCACCGCCTTTCCGGATGCCGCGGTAGACCGGATCGTTCCGATTCAGCATCATGAGGATCCTCTTCATGTAACTGTGGAGCCTTTTTATGAGTGGGTCATCGACCGTTCTCAAATGTTCGAAGGGTTTAAGCTGATCGAAGGGGTTCATTATGTCGATAATCTGGAGCCGTACATCGAGCGTAAACTGTTCACCGTGAACACGGGACACTGCTGCGCGGCTTATCTTGGATACGTGCATGGTTACACGACGATACAGGAGAGCATGGCCGACGGCGAAATCGCCGCCGAGGTGCGTCAAGTGCTGGAAGAGACGGGCGCGCTGCTGGTTAAGAAGTATGGCTTTGACAGCGGGGAGCATAAAGCATACATCGATAAAATCCTGGACCGCTTCCGCAATCCGTACTTGACGGACGAGGTTGTCCGCGTCGGGCGTTCTCCTATCCGCAAATTATCTCCCAACGACCGGCTGGTTCGTCCCGCTTTACAAGCGTTTGAGCTTGGTCTGAGCGCGGATCGCCTGGCACTCGCCATGGCTGCGGCCCTCCATTTCGATTATGCGGAAGATCCGGAAGCGGTTGAACTGCAGGCGGCGATCAAGGAGAAGGGGCTGCGGGAAGCCATTGCCCAATATACGGAAATACCGGCGAATCATCCGGTGCATGAAAACATCGTTCGTCAGTATGGACTCTTAAAGCCATCGCTTAACTCTTAAACGGAAGGGGAATTCAATATGTCCAGCATCGCACACATCATAACCGGCACCGCCGCATCCCCGGGCATCGCCATTGCGAAAGCTTACCGTCTGAAAAATCAGAACTATATTCCAACGCGCACTGCCGTGCCGGATCCCAAGCAGGAAGTATCCAGATTTCAAGAGGCCGTCGAAAATGCAAGGCGGGAGTTGGAAGACATCCGCGACCTGACCGAACAAAAGATGGGGTCCCAGAAAGCGGAAATCTTCGAAGCGCATATGCTGCTCTTGGAGGATCCTGATCTGATCGATGTCATCCTTGAAAATATTTCTGCCGAGAAAATCAATGCGGAGTATGCGCTGTACGAAGTATCCCAAGGCTTTATCGAGATGCTTATGGGCATGGATAACGAGCTTTTGAGAGAACGGGCCGCTGATGTCCGCGACGTGTCCGGCCGGATCATGGGCACCTGCGCGGCCAGGCGGATGCCGGAGTTTCCGTGATTGCGGAGGAGTCCATCTTGATCGCGGCGGATTTGGCGCCTTCAGACACGGCTCAGCTCAACCTGGATTATGTCCGCGGCTTTATTACGGAAGTCGGAAGCCGTACCTCCCACTCCGCCATCATGGCGCGTTCTCTTGAAATTCCCGCGATCGTCGGAGTGGGAAAAGCGGCTGCCGAAATTGCCGACGGCGCATGGGTCATTATGGATGCGGCGGAAGGAAAAATCCTGGTTGACCCAAGCGAGGAAGAGCTGAAGGCGTACCGGGATAAAAAAAAGAACGGGCTGACCAAAGGAAAGCCGAGCTTCGTCAGCTGGCCGGGCAGCCTACGGTCACAAAAGACGGCAGAAGAGTGGAGCTCGCCGCCAACATCGGCAGTGTGGAAGACGTGCAGAAGGTGGTCGACAACGGGGCCGAGGGTATCGGCTTGTTCCGCACGGAGTTTTTTGTATATGGGCCGCAATTCGCTGCCGACGGAAGAAGAACAATTTCAGGTATACAAGTACGTGCTTGAAAAAAATGGAGAACAAGCCCGTTGTCATCCGGACGCTGGATATCGGAGGAGACAAGGAACTGCCTTACATGAAGCTTCCGGCGGAAAGCAATCCGTTTCTCGGCCTTCGTGCCGTCCGTCTTTGCCTGGACCGCCAAGACTTGTTCCGTACTCAATTGAGGGCGCTTCTCCGCGCCAGCCGGCACGGCGAGCTAAAAAAATTATGTTTCCAATGATAGCCGTTATGGAAGAACTGCTGGAAGCTAAGCGGCTGCTGCAGGAGGAGAAAGACAAACTTATCGCGGAGGGCATTGAGGTGGCCGGCCGCATTGAGGTGGGCATGATGATCGAAGTGCCCGCTGCGGCTTTGGCTGCGGATGCTTTAGCCAAAGAAGTCGATTTCTTCAGCATCGGCACGAACGATCTCATTCAATATACGATGGCAGCGGACCGAATGAATGAGACGGTGTCCTATTTGTACCAGCCGTGCCATCCATCCATCCTAAGATTGATCCGGATGGTAATCAGCGCGGCGGAGCGGGAAGGCCGCTGTAGGCATGTGCGGTGAAATGGCCGGAGACGAAAAGGCTATCCCCCTGCTGGTCGGAATGGGCTTGTATGAATTCAGCATGAGCGCAAGCTCCATTCTGCCCGCCCGTGCTTTGATCAAGAGGACCTCCCGCCAGGAGTGGTCCGGTTTCGCGGATCAGATCGTATCCATGAGAAATCAAACCGAGGTCCTGACATTTATCGAGAACAACATGAGGAGTGAGTCGCATTGATCACCAAGACGTATACTGTCGTAAATCCATCGGGGTTTCATGTTCGCCCTACGAAAATATTTGTGCAAAAAAAGCCAGCGAATTTCCTTGTAAAATCAGCGTCATCAAAAAAACGGCAAGAAAGTGAACGGAAAAAGCTCTCTGAGCATGCTCACGCTGGGAATTGAATTGAATGACGAAGTGACTCTGGAGGCTGACGGAGAGCGGGAAGAAGAAGCGGTGGAAGAATTGGGCAAGCTTTTTGTCCAAGTTATGGAGGATTAAGGCCGGAGGCTGAAAGGCGGTTTGAGCCAAGGCCATATTTCAAGCTAATAAGTGCAAACATGTTGTGACTGGAAGCGCCCTTTTAATCGGGGCGCTTTTTTTTGACATTGCGCGCGGCGGGTGGTCAGACCCCATGCTGGAGGCTGGATTTTAAATAAATTATTATAAAATTTTAAATTAACAGTAGAAAATCGTTATTCCATGTGATACATTTTTGTATCATAACAAACTAGAGAGGGGACATATTTTGAGAAGTAAAGGCAGCCCGTTAAAACATATTATTTTGCTATCTGCCGTGTTATCTATGTTTTTTAGCCGCAAATGCAAATGCGAACGAACTGCTAAGCGATGTCGAAGGCTCTTACGCGAAGCCGGAAATTTTGAGGTTGGTTGGAGCAGGTATTATTAACGGATATGAGGACGGAACTTTCCGGCCGACTAAAGCGATTACACGCGCCGACCTTGCCAAAATCGTTGTCTTGTCCATGAAACTTGAAGAGAATGCTGATGCGGCTTCCGGATTTACCGACATTCCGGGGGATGCATGGTACAGGGGATATGTGGGAGCATTGGTGAAAGCGGGTATTACTCAGGGCACCTCCATAACAACCTTCTCCCCTAACGATACGGTAACGAGGGAACAATTGGCCGTGTTCTTCATCCGGGCTTTCGGTCTGGAGGAAACGGCAAAAGCCGCTACGGCCCAGTCAACCATAGCGGATATGGACAAAGTGTCTGAATGGGCTCGACCCTATATATCGCTGGCCAATCGAATCGGCTTTATCAAAGGGATCGAGAATGCGGACGGTACCTTACGTTTCGCTCCGGGGGAAAAAAAAGCGGAAAGACAAGCTTTGGCCAGACTCGCTTATGAGTTCAACTTCAATCGCCAACAATACGCGGAGTCCGCCGCGCGAATCATCAAGGAGCTAACGGATGCGGCCCATCACACACAGAGTCCCGACGGCAGTGAAGGAATTTCGCCTGCCAAGCCGGAACCGGGCCCGGCCCCCCCTACCGCAGGCGCTCAAGTTTCGTCAGGAGCGTCAGCCGGCACGGGATCCAGTTCACCGGTTTCAGGCAGTGAAGGCTCGCAAGGATCGTCGTCATCCGGCTGGGCACCCGCTGCACCGACGCCCGGTCCGGGCAAAAGCCAGGACTCCGGCATAACCGCACCGGGAGCGCTGCCGCCCGGTGAGATACAAACCGCTGTCGACGCCATCAAAGCGCTTGCCTCCGCAGAGCAGCTAACGCTGGCGGACAAGCAGGCGGTAAAGGCGGCCCGGCAGAAAGTAGAGGCGGCCAAAGCCAAGGGTGCCGTAGATGCCGATATCACCAATCTGTACCTGCTCACCGCGTGCGAACAGAAGATATCCCAGCTGGAAACGGCGCAGCCGCCAACCGTCAATACCAACATCATTCAATCGGCATACGCGAGCATCGGCGGTCAAAATATTCCGGCCCAGATTGGCGCAAACAATACCATATCCTTTAATCTCCCTAAAACATTAAAGGATACGGACCGCTTCTCCGGTTTTTTTTCCGTACAAACCTCCGGAGATGTCGAGAGCATTTCGGTAACGATGCTGGGATTGACGAAGACTGTTTCATTTCAGGACGGTACCGCAAGCGTCACAGTAAGCCAGCTTATGGGGAGCTTGGATAAACGGGGCGACGGCGTCTCGGTGGGAACGCTGAGAGCATTAGCCGGGGGAATGCCGGTGACCCCCGCAGCATCCATTAAGCTCCGCAACGGAAGCAATAAGAGTATTACCTTGGTTTTTTTAATCCATAAGCAGAATATCGTTAACCATTAGTTTTACTTTAAATAGGGAGGAATGTTTCCTTGTATTCCATTTTTTTTCATAACAAAACTCACCGCAGCAAATTTGCCCTTGTGATGATCTTTACGATGCTCTTTTCTTTATTTGCGGCAGGGAACTTGAACTTTGCGGCTGCGGCCGATTCAAAGGCATATGCCGGCGCCGGCGGCACCGATCCATTCAACGATCTGGACGGATCTTATGCCAAGCGGGAAATACAGGCGTTAGTGAACACCGGGATATTAGCCGGCTTCCAGGACGGAAGCTTTAAACCGAGAGAGGCCATGACCCGGTCTCAGCTCGCGAAGGTTTTGGTTCTTTCTTTGGGGCTGAAAGAAGACGCGGCCGCCTCCGTTCAATTCTCGGATGTTCCCGCAGATGCCTGGTATAAGGGATTTGTCGGAGCACTGCTCAAAACAGGCATTACAGACGGTACGTCGCCCACCACATTCTCACCGGAGAGCCGCGTTACAAGAGAGCAATTAGCGGTATTCTTCATACGCGCTCTGAAATTGGAAGAGACGGCGAAGATGCTGCCGGCCGACACAACTTTAGCGGATTTTGCCGAGATCTCCGAATGGGCTAAACCTTATGTTTCCCTGGCTTTTAAAATCGGCTTCCTGCAGGGTGTCGATAACGGTAAAGGAGCGGTGAGCTTTATGCCGCGGAGCTTCGCCGAAAGACAGGCTTTGGCGCGATTGGCATATGAGTTCAAATTTAATCAAAAGACGTATGCTGACAAGGCCGCGTCCTTGATTCCGGAGCCGGCCCTGACATTGGAGCAAGCGGTGAAGGCGGCGAATGAAGCCATCGCTGCGCTGCCCATCGTATCTTCTCTGGCAAAAAGAAGACAAGGCCGCCGTTGAAGCGGCTCGTGCGAAGGTAGACGCCGCTCGAAAGCTGGGCGCACTGGATAAAGATTTTACAAATTTATCGAAGCTGGACGAAGCAGCGAAGAAAATCGAAGAATTACTGAAACCGCCTGTTATCTCCGGCGGAGGCGGTGTTGTGTCTGATTCCGATTCGTCCTCGCGTCCGTCGGGCAAATGCTCTATCGACGCAGGCGAGTACACGGGGAATATCACAGTCTGCAAAAATGCCAAATTATTCGGTCCTCAGAACGGAACAGCAGTTATTCATGGTACTTTAATAGTGGACCCGGGTGCCGCTGGCGATTTGTCCTTGCAAAATATTAAAGCGGACGAGGTCAAAGTTCTTTCCGGTGCCGCAAACTCCATACACTTTTTTGACCAATATTACGATCACCACATTAACAGTCAATACGATACAACAAAATAATGCCGTGAGGATCGTCACTTCGCAAACGACTGTGATTGCTACTACTGTTATTCAATCGCAGGTTATTCTGAACTCTGAAGCCGGATCCTTCGGAAATGTGCAGGTAACTTCTGAAGCGAACAGCCGGCAGGTGGATTTGCAGGGTAACTTTACCGGAAGTATATCTGTGGCGGCCGCGAGCTCTACAGTAGTCATTGCCCAAGGCTCCAACGTGTCGCAGTTAAATGTGGCTGCCAGCACCACCATTGTGTCCAACGGTATTGTCAGCCAGCTTTCCGTCACTTCGGCGGCAGTGAACAGCCAGGTGAATCTGCAAGGCTCGTTCTTGACGACTGTCGTATCACTGGCGGCTGCAGGATCTACATTAAACGTGGTGGGACAGAATACGTCGGTTTCGCAAATCCAGGTCGCTGCTGCTGTAACCATCAACTCCAGCGGCACTGTGAATCAAGTGGTGACTACAGCGGGGGCCGAGAATCAACAAGTGAAATTTGTCGGCTTGTTTTCTGCCACTACCATTATCGTGGCCACGGAAGGGTCTACTATCAACGTTGCGCAGAACACGACGATTGCCACAATTAGACTTGTCAATATTACAACTGCCAGTCTTATTTCTAACGGAACCGTTACTACTGTTCAGTCCACTACGGTGGTCAGTGTAGTATTGACAGGCAGCGACACTGCCTTAAAAGACCGAGCCAAAACGGCTGCTATCAATGCCATTAACGCACTGCCTGCGACGATAACTGCCAGTGATAAAGCGGCAGTGGGCCGGGCGCGTGAATTGGTGAACGGAGCCTAAGCTTGGGGCGACTTTCAACGTCAACGAGTTATCGAAATTGGTCCAATCGGAGAGCAGGCTGACAGAAATGAAAAAACGAAGCGGTGCAATCGGCTATTCAAGCGATCAGGTCGCTGCCCGGCATAATAACGCTCACGGACAAACCGGCAGTTATCGCAGCCCGTGCTAAAGTGAGAGATGCGCAAGCGTTGGGTGCGAAAGATGCGGATATCACCAACTTAAATGTACTGGTTTCCGCAGAGAATACGATTGCACAGCTGGAGCAAGGAAGCGGGGACGGCGCGGCCGCACCGATGGTTATCTCGGCAGCCGCGAAGATTGGCGGAAATGATGTGCAAGCGAATGTCGCTGGAAATCAAATCACATTTACCCTGTCTAGTGGCTTGAACAGTTCGGATATGGTAACAGGCTTTACAATTAACGCCAGCAGCAATGCGGACAAATTAATTGTAACGGTTATGAACGGCATCACAAGAACAATTACGTTCCGCAACGGCCAGGCCAACGCAACCGTGAGCGAATTGCTCGGTCCTTCCATTGATCCGCAAGGCAATGGGGTTGCCGTTGGAACCTTAAGAGATTTACTTGGCAAACAAAGCTTGGAAGTAAGCGGTGAATTAAGGGACATTTCCGGTAATCCCAACCGTAAGTCCATTGTACTGCTGAGGCTGGTCAAAGATTCGAATGCCCCGGCACCGGTGTTGATTAATGCATCCGCCGTGATTGCAGGTAATGATATTACGGCAATGATTCAAACAGGCAATTTCGTGACGCTCGAGATTCCGTCGACAATATCGGATTCATCAAGAATCACCGACTTTAAAATGAAATCGTCCAAAGAAGCCAAACAGCTACATTCACTGCCGGTGGGGTAAGCAGATCCGTGTATTTTAACGACGGCAGCGTGAATCTCGCTGTAAAAGATTTGCTTGGCAAGTTGGATCCCCAACAGGACGGTATCACAGTAGGTACGCTCAAACGCGCAATGGGCGGCAAGAATTTGACCATAGCCGGAACCTTGACCGATACGTCCGGCAATCAATCCACGGTGACTTTAACGATCCTCATCACTACTGATACAGTGGCACCTATTATTAAATCCACTGCAGCAGAAATCAATAGCAGAAATGAATTCGCTTCTATTGAGAGCAGCAATCGAATCTCATTTATAGTCCTCAAATCGTGGCCAGACACAGAAATGGTGACAGGATTCACAATTAATGCATCAGACGACTCTTATCAGCTGTCGGTTACGTCAAACGGTCTTACCAGACGGTCCCGTTCCAAAATGGAATGGCGCACATGACTGTGCGGGAGTTTCTAGGTGATCGATTTGATCCTCAAAACAACGGAATATCGGTCGGTAAGCTGAGAGAGCAGCTTGGAAGCGAGACACTCACCGTTTCCGGGATATTGAGGGATCATTCGGGCTTCAGTCAAATGTTACAATTATCGTTAAACAAGGGTAGACACTTAACAGTTGATGCCAATGCTTTAAATGAGTAGGGAATTATCGTAAACAGGGTTATCCGAAGAGCGGACAAATCTGCTTGAGGACAGCCCTGTTTTGCGCTAAAAAAAGAAAATGCGGCTGCCCAGACTGATTGCCCAGACCGCTAGTGGACATTTCCAATGCTTAGGCTTATAATAAGTCCATGTTAAACTAAGCCAAATTAAATAACGCCAGGGGAGCTGGAATTGGCCGGCTGAGATTGTATCCCTCAAGATACTGACCCTTTAACCTGATCTGGATAATGCCAGCGTAGGAATTAGTGCTATTCATGTGCATCTATGCGCTCCTTGATCAGGGGCGCTTTTTTTTAATTTGTCCGGACTATAGGAGGATGGGGAATGAAAATCAGACAGAGAAAAGCAATGAAATGGTTGATGAGCGGGCTGCTGGTGGCGGGCCTTACAGGATGCGGGGCTGGAGCAAGAAGGCTGAACCGGGTTCGAACGCAGCGGCTCCGCAAACGGGCTCGAAACCGTTGACCCATATGAAAGTAGTGCTCGATTGGACTCCCAATACGAATCACACCGGGCTGTATGTCGCCAAGGACCAAGGCTTTTATGAGAAGGAAGGATTGGATATAGAAATAATCCAGCCTGGCTCGGGCGGCGCCGACGCGATGGTGGCTTCAGGGGAGGCTCCTTTTGGAGTCAGCTATCAGGAAGGGGTTACGCAAGCGCGGCTGCAAGGGGTGCCGCTTGTGTCCATCGCTGCCGTGATTCAGCATAATACGTCCGGCTTTGCGTCTCCGGCAGCCAAGAACATTAAAGCTCCCAAAGATTTTGAAGGAAAAAACCTATGGAGGCTTTGGTTCTCCCGTAGAGGAAGCGATGCTGCAATCGTTAATGTCCGGTGAAAAAAAAGCCGATGTGTCCAAAGTGAAAATCGTCAATGTGGGGGAAGCGACTTCTTCACTGCGATTAAAAAAAAGACATTGACTTCTCCTGGATATATTACGGTTGGACGGGCATACAGGCGGAGCTGCGCAAGGAACCGATTAATATGATCTATCTGAATAAATACGATCCGAAGCTGGATTACTACACTCCGGTGATCGTAACAAACGAGAAGATGATCAAGGAGAAGCCGGACACGGTGAAGGCTTTTATGGCGGCAACTGCCAAAGGCTATCAATATGCGATCCAGAAGCCTGAAGAGGCGGCAGGCATTCTGCTGAAGGCGAATCCGGACCTCGATAAAAAAATCTCGTCGTCGCCAGCCAGAAGTGGCTCAGCCCGAAATATCAGGACGACGCTCCCCGCTGGGGCGAGCAGAAGAAGTCTGTGTGGGAAAATTACGCGGCCTGGATGCAGGACCATAAACTGCTGGAAAAGAAGCTTGACGCGGACGCAGCATTTACGAATCAGTTCCTTCCGGAATCCAAATAAGCGAGATAAGGAGTGGTTATCAAATGGCCAACGCGCTGCTCAGCATTCAAATTATACCGAAAACCGTAAACAATGAAGACGTCATCCCTTATGTGGACCGGGCTATTGAGGTCATTCAGCAGTCGGGGGTAAAGCACCAGGTCAACCCGCTGGACACTACGATGGAAGGGGATCTGGACGAGCTGCTGGACATCGTAAAACGTATGAATGCCGCGATGTTAGAGATCGGCAGCCCGAGCGTCATTTCCCAGATCAAAATTCTGTACAACCCTTCCGGCGCCTCGATGGATAAGCAGACGGAGAAGTACAGGCCATGAGCAGCAAATATCGCCCGTTAAAAGCAGGCTGGCCGCCCCTTGTGGTGGTCATCCTGTTTTTTGGCGATATGGCAGGCGTGCGCGGTGCTGTTCGACATTCCGGACTGGCTGCTTCCTGCACCTTCCCTGATCGTGCAGGAAGGGGCTGCCGGCTTCCCGAGAATTTGGACACATACGTTGTCCACGATTCGACTTACTCTGCTTGGATTTGCAGTCGGTTCCTCCGTCGGGCTGCTGCTCTCCTTTGTGCTGCACTTGTTTCCTCTTGTCAAAAGGGGTTTTTTACCCGCTGCTCATCCTTTCGCAAAATATTCCCACCATTACACTCGCTCCGCTGCTCATGATCTGGTTCGGGTTTGGACTGCTTCCCAAGCTGATCGTCATTACATTGGTGTGCTTTTTTCCCTGTTGCGGTCGCGGCCTTGGGAGGGCTCACGCAGACCGATTCGGCCATGATGAATTATATGAAAATGATTGGGGCCACGAAAAAAGCAGATTTTTTTTCAAGCTGGAGCTGCCTGGCGCCCTTCCTTCTGTCTTCTCCGGGCTGAAAATCGCAGCGGCTTACAGCGTCATGGGCGCCGTCATCGCCGAGTGGCTTGGATCGGACAAAGGGATCGGAGTATACATGCTGCTGCAGAAAGCCTCGTTCCGGACGGACCGCATGTTTGTGGCGATTTTCATCATCGTGCTGCTCAGCTTGGCTTATTCGGCTTGATCGCCTGGGTGGAAGGCCGTGTAATCCGCTGGAAGCCGGGCAAATAGACAGGAGGACGCCATGGAGGCCAAGGATCAACTTAAGCTAACCGGAATTTCCAAAACCTTCCCCGGCCAAGGAGAGCCGGCGCCTGTGCTTGAAGAGATTTCGCTCACGGTGGGAAAAGGGGAGTTCGTCACCCTGATCGGCCCGTCGGGCAGCGGGAAAAGTACGCTTTTTTCATATTATCGGGGGGCTGGAGCGGCCTACCTCGGGGCACGTGTTTCTCGGCGGGAAGGAAATCACCGGGGCAAAAGGCTACATCAGCTACATGCCGCAAAATCACGCTTTGCTTCCGTGGCGAACGATAGAGGGCAATGTCATTATGGCGCAGGAAGTAGCGGGAGTGCCTAAAGCCGAAGCCCTCAGGAAAGCAAGGGAGTGGCTGCCGAAGGTCGGTCTGGAGGGGTACGAGCGAGCATACCCTTCTGTACTGTCCGGCGGGATGCAGCAGCGGGCGTCGTTCCTCAGGCGCTGCTCAGCCCGCAGGAGCTGATGTGCCTCGACGAGCCATTCGGCTCGCTGGACGCGCTGACGCGGCAGGAGATGCAGGACTGGCTGCTGCGGATGTGGGAGGCGAATCAGCGCTCAGTCCTGTTCGTTACCCATAGCATCGATGAAGCGCTGTTTTTGTCGGACAGGATCTACCTGTTATCAGGCAAGCCGACGGTAGTGCTGAAGGAGATAAACGTTCCTTTTTTCGCGGCCAAGAGAAGAAGGAGTCGTACATAGTGTGGATTTCATCCGCTTGAAGGAAGAAATTTACGGGCTTATGAAGAAGGAGCAGGAACGTTCGAGGAGAGGGAAACAATGACCGGAATCGATTCTCACATTCATTTGGATAAGTATGCGCCTGAAGAACAAGCGCACATACTGCAGGAGCTGCCTGATATCGGGATTGAGCAGCTTATTGCGGTTTCCATGGACCTCGCTTCCTGCCGAGACAATCTCACACTGCATCGTCAGCATCCGGGCAGAGTGAAGCCGGCGTTCGGCTTTCATCCGGAACAGCCGCTGCCGTCAGATGCGGAGATGGACGCACTGTTTCATTGGATGTCGGAGCACAGACGCGAGATGACAGCGGTCGGGGAAGTAGGTTTGCCATACTACATCCGCAAGGAAGCGGAACGCGAAGGCAGAAGCTTTGAACTTGCGTTTTACATCGGTCTGCTGGACAGATTCGCGGAATTTGCCGCTGCTGAGCGGACGCCAATGGTGCTGCACGCGGTATATGAAGATGCGGATACAGCGTGTGATCTGCTCGAGAAGCATGGGGTGACGAAAGCCCATTTTCACTGGTTCAAAGGAAGCGCCTCCACCATCGACCGCATGAAGCGCAGCGGTTATTTCATCTCTTTCACGCCGGATATTTGGTATGAAGAGGAAATCCGGAATCTCGCTGCGGCCTACCCGCTTGAGCTGATGATGGCTGAGACGGACGGGCTTGGCCGTTCGAAGGGCGTTTCCAAGGCGAAAGGACGCATCCCCGCATGATCGGCGAGGTCATACGCAAGATTGCCGAAATCAAGGGGATACCCTTCGAAGAAGCTCGGGACACGATCTACCAAAATACCTGCAGGTTCTATAATATCCGCTAAAGCGGAAAAGAGGCCCTGTGGAAAACCCGGTTATTGGAGCGGCCAAGGCTGATTTTCACGCTTCTGAACCGGGCGAAGAAGATGAGAACGTCCTAAACAATTACGGTTACCTGGCGGTGCTGAAATGCCGCCTTGCTTTGTCCACAAACTGGCGCGCCGCTTCGTTCAGGGCCGTTGTTTCGTTAAAGATGAGCGAGGTCGTCCGCTTGGCGGATTCCAGCTCCGGTATGCTGCGCACGACCAGACGGTTCTCTTCCAGCATATCCTGCCGGACATACGATTTGGGCAGCAGAGTGGCTGCCTGGCAGGTCGAAACGAGACGGATAATCGCTTCGAACGAATCGATCTCCATTTTGACGTCGGGAAAAATGGCTGTGCGCATGAACAGCTCGTCTGTCAGCACGCGGTACCAAGTGCCTTTGGAGAAAAGGATCATGGACAGCTCATGCAGATCGCTCATTTCTATCGCTTTTTTTTGCGCATGGGGGTGGCCTTCCGGGAGCACCAGGCAGAGATGGTCGTCAAATAAAGGCATGCAGACCAGGCCGGGATGGTCGATAGTGGAGGCGAGCAGGCCGACATCCACCTTTTTTTTCTCTTTTACCATTGAGACGACTTCATGCGTTTTGCCGGTCAACACTTTAATGTCCGTATGAGGGGTCTCCGATGTGTAAACCGTTACAAGGTCGGGAAGAGTAGATTGCAGAGTGGTCAGCGAAGCGCCCAGGATGAAGGACCGGTTCGTTTTGGCCAGTTTATATTCATTGATGGATTGGAGAAAATTGCGCTGCATCCGGCGCGACTCTACGGCGAATTCGTAGCACAGCTCCCCGACCCGGGTGAGGATCAGCTTCTTGCCTTTGCGTTCGAACAGCTCTACGCCCAGTTCTTCTTCCAGCTTCCTTATTTTTTTCTCGAGAGGGCAGGCTGCGATAAATTCAAGATGGCTGAGGCTTTGTTTAAGCTTTCATGCTCGACTACGGTTGCGAATACGTTCAAATTTTCCATGCAGTTATTCTCCTTATGATCATTCGTTATAAGTAATTATACTAAATAAGCACTTCCATTATAAGCTACATAGAGGTACGATATTAATGTCACTCGTTGTTCACAATTGGCAAAGCTTACATTTTTTTTGTCGAAATTATGAAGATTGGCGCAGAAGCTGCATTGACGCTTGTCTTAACGGGGAGTACAATGAATCATGGTTTTAACAGGCGTTTTATAATCAAGAGGAGGGAATCCATAAGAGATGGCTGCAAATTCTTATTATTACCGCAAGCTTCACTCTTTGCTGGGTGTAATTCCGGTAGGCGCTTTTCTGGTCGAGCATTTATTGACGAATTACTCCGCGCGCAAAGGGCCAGAGGGTTTCACCGAGGCCGTTAACTTTTTTGAACGGGCTGCCGCTGGTGTTCTTCCTGGAATTGTTTGGAATCTGGCTTCCGCTGCTGTACCATGGCGTCTACGGATTGTACGTCGCTTATACGGCGCGCAACAACGTCACCAACTTCAGCTATTTCCGCAATCAAATGTTTATGCTTCAGCGTGTGACGGGGGTCATTACGTTTATTTTCGTTGTATGGCATGTGTTCCAGACCCGCCTTCAGGTGGCGCTCGGCACTACTACCCACGCAGGGCTGGGCTTAACGATGCATGACATCGCCTCCAATCCGGTGTACTTCGTGCTTTACTGCATAGGTATTCTGTCGGCTACTTTCCATTTTAGCAACGGAATGTGGTCTTTCCTCGTTTCCTGGGGCGTCACTGTGGGACCCCGCGCTCAGCGCATTTCCAGCTATATCTGGATGGGCGTGTTCGTGATCATGGCGGTTATGTTTATCCTGTCTTTGACCGCGTTCATCGATCCTTCTTTTGCAAATACAACAGCTATGAATATAAAAGGGTAAAGGGTGTGAACAACAATGGCTAATTCAAAAGTGATCGTAGTAGGCGGAGGCCTTGCGGGCCTGATGTCTACCATTAAAGCTGCGGAAGCCGGGGTTCACGTGGAGCTCTTCTCCCTGGTCCCGGTCAAAAGATCCCACTCCGTCTGCGCGCAGGGCGGCATTAACGGAGCGGTCAACACCAAAGGCGAGGGCGACTCTCCTTGGGAGCATTTTGACGATACGGTTTACGGAGCGACTTCCTGGC
This sequence comes from Paenibacillus sp. JCM 18996, assembly GCA_001313085.1. The sequence goes on from BBFE01000013.1 coordinate 50,110, forward strand.
CAACCAACCGCCGGTAAAAGCGCTGTGCGACGCGGCTCCCGGCATCATCCACCTGATGGACCGGATGGGCGTTATGTTCAACCGTACTCCGGAAGGACTGCTCGATTTCCGCCGTTTCGGGGGAACGAAGTATCACCGTACTGCGTTTGCCGGAGCGACTACAGGACAGCAGCTGCTGTATGCGCTCGATGAGCAGGTCCGCCGTTGGGAGACCGCCGGTCTGGTGACCAAGCGCGAGCATTGGGAGTTTCTGGGCGCGATCATCGACGACGACGGCGTTTGCCGCGGAGTATCCGCGCAGGATTTGCGCAGCATGGAAATTCATACTTTCTCTTCCGATGCGGTCATTTTGGCGACAGGCGGCCCCGGCATTATTTTCGGCAAATCGACCAACTCGGTGATCAATACGGGTACAGCGGCTTCCGCAGTTTACCAGCAGGGTGTTTACTACGCGAACGGAGAATTCATTCAGATTCACCCTACGGCCATTCCCGGAGACGACAAGCTGCGCTTGATGTCCGAATCGGCGCGCGGTGAGGGCGGACGGATCTGGACCTATAAAGACGGCAAGCCTTGGTACTTCCTTGAAGAAAAAATACCCCGCATACGGAAACCTCGTACCCCGTGACATCGCAACCCGTGAGATTTTCTCGGTCTGTATAGACCAGAAGCTCGGAATCAACGGCGAGAACATGGTGTATCTCGATCTTTCCCATAAGGATCCGAAGGAACTGGATGTGAAGCTGGGCGGGATTATCGAAATCTATGAGAAATTCATGGGCGACGATCCGCGTAAAATTCCGATGAAAATCTTCCCTGCGGTCCATTACTCGATGGGCGGCATGTGGGTAGATTACAACCAGATGACCAATATTCCGGGACTGTTCGCTGCCGGAGAATGCGAATACCAATACCATGGCGCGAACCGTTTGGGTGCGAACTCGCTTGTTTCTGCGATTTACGGAGCATGGTGGCCGGACCGAAAGTGGCCGAGTATATCAAAGGGTTGGATAAACATGCGGAAGACATCTCTTCCTCGGTGTTTGACAGAGAGAAGAAGAGACAAACCGATAAATACGAAGGCCTGCTGGCAATGGACAAAGGCTCCGAGAACGCCTATGTTATCCATAAAGAGCTGGGCGAGTGGATGAACAACAATATGACGGTCGTACGCTTCAATGACAAGCTCCAGCTGACACTGGACAAGATCCAGGAGCTGAAGCAAAGATACGGCAATATTTCCATGACGGATACTGCCCGCTGGAACAATCAAGGCGTAGCGTTTACCCGCCAGCTGTGGAATATGCTTGAATTGGCGCAAGCGATGACAAAGGGCGCTTTGCTGCGGAATGAAAGCCGAGGAGCGCACTACAAGCCGGAATTCCCTGAACGCGATGATGAGAACTTCCTGAAGACGACCAAAGCCAAATGGACTCCGGACGGTCCGCAAATCAGCTATGAAGATGTGGATGTTTCTTTGATCCCGCCTCGCAAGCGCGACTATACAACAGACAAGAAAGGAGGTCATTAATCATGGCTGAAGCACAAACAGCGAACAGAACTGTAAAGTTTGTGGTCACACGTCAAGATTCTCCTGAAACCAAGCCTTACACCGAAGAATTTGAACTTGCCTACCGTCCCAATATGAACGTCATTTCCGCATTGATGGAAATTCAACGGAATCCCAAGACTGCGAGCGGCAGCAAGACGACTCCGGTGTGCTGGGAATCCAACTGTCTTGAGGAAGTGTGCGGCGCCTGCTCCATGGTGATCAACGGCAGGCCGCGCCAGGCTTGTACCGCACTGATCGATAAGCTGGAGCAGCCGGTCCGCATCGCCCCGATGAGCACCTTCCCTGTCGTCCGCGACCTTGTCATCGACCGGAGCAGAATGTTCAACGCTTTGAAGAAAGTGAAAGCCTGGATTCCAATCGACGGTACCTACGATCTCGGTCCCGGACCAAGAATGGCCGAGTCCAAACGGCAGTGGGCTTACGAACTGTCCAAATGTATGACCTGCGGCGTTTGCCTGGAAGCCTGCCCGAACGTAAACGAGAAAACCTCGTTCATCGGGCCTGCGGCAATCTCGCAAGTGCGCTTGTTCAATGCTCACCCGACGGGCGAGATGAACAAGGAAGAGCGTCTGGACGCACTGATGGAAGACGGCGGCATCGAGGGCTGCGGCAACTCGCAAAACTGCGTACGCTCCTGTCCGAAGGGTATTCCTTTGACAACTTCCATTGCCGCAATGAACAAAGATACAACAAAACATCTGTTCAAAAAAATGGCTCGGAATGTAATATAGATCAGAGAAGCCTCAGACTGTCGAATGTAATAAACATCAAAGAAGCCTCAGACCGCCCAATGTAATAAACATCAAAGAAGCCGCAGACTTTTAGTGTCTGCGGCTTTTCTTAAACTGAAAGGAGCCTCGTATCCATATGAAGAAGAGACCGCAATCAGGAACCGATTATTCGCCGCAATTTGAAGCTTACGTCAGCAAAATGCCGGAGGGGGAGCTGCCGGATATTCTCATCGAGCAGTCCAGGGAAACGGTGAATCTCTTCCTGGGCTTGACGCATGAGCAGGCCAATCACCGGTACGCGCCGGATAAATGGAGCGTCAAAGAAGTGCTCGGGCACATGGCGGATACGGAGCGTGTGATGAGCTACCGTCTCCTGCGTATTGCGCGCGGCGATCAAACGCCTCTGGCGGGTTTTGAAGAGAACCTGTTCGTGAACGGGGCGGATTTCGGCAGACTCTCGTTAGAGGAGCTGTTGCAGAATTACGAAGCGGTGCGTCAAGCTACGTTGACTTTGATAAAAGGCATGCCGGAAGAAGCCTGGACACGCCGCGGCTTCGCCAATGGCCATGAAATTACCGCACAGGCGCTTGCGTTCATTATTGCCGGCCATGAGCTGCACCACAAGCAGATCGTTCAGGAGCGGTACTTATCGTAACAGCACCGTGGGGCCAACTCCCTATTTTTTTTACAGGACGTGGGTCAGCCTCAAAAGATGGTGACATACGAGCGGCATCAACAAGCTGCCGTCTTCGGAGCCGCTGTTTCTTACGGCAACCGGCTTCATCGGGGACGGCCAGGCGGATGTGAAGCATCACGGAGGAAAGGACAAGGCGGTATGTGTGTATTGTGCTGAGCACTATCCCTATTGGCGGCAAGAACGAATATATTTAACGAGAAAGAAAAAAACCGCCTGCCGGGCTTTACAAAGTGCAGGTCACTTTGCAAAGCCCGGCAGGCGGTTAATTTTTTTTGTGCTTTGCATATATTCGACTTTAGTCATCGTTGCATCATGATCCTGTTCAATCAACTTCATCCTTCGATTCATCTTCTTTAAGTTTACACTGGTTTCCGAATGAAAATGTGTAGCGTTTCCTTTACCTCTTTGACTTCATCGGCTAGCTGATCGATTTTGGCATTACTGGCTGCCTACATCTCGAAGAGCTGATCGATTTTGGCATTGCTGGCCGTCTGCATCTCGTACAGTTCCTCAAGTTTCGCATTATTTGTTGCTTGCATTTTTTTATAAGGCTGGTTATCATCTCTTCTATGCGATGCAATGAATCGGACATTTTGACAGCTCCAGAAGACAGGATAGGCACATTATATCAAATTTGGTGCGGCATGGCACGGCAGCCACTTCAACCCTGAACACCCCACAGACTAACAGGAAAAGCTCCTGCTAATCTTGCCCGGATGCGCTCTTGTGGATCCTTTTGCGGGAATAGCTCCAGTTAATTTTGCAGAAAATGCTTTTTTGTGTAGTCAACGTGCCGATTTACATGGACAAATTCCCGTTAAATCAGATATGTAAATGTAAAAAAAAGTAGATTAGATGGAGCTTTTCCTGCAACTTGATGCGAAACCGTACGCTCTGCGTACTTTAGTTCGATTTAGCAAAGCGTGTTGTTCCCACCAAGTCCTTTTCCTCAACTTCCTGCTGTTTCTCCTCTTCCTGCTTGCGCAAAAAAACTCCCTTCCGTACTCCCCGTGCGGATGAATGTTTGCGTGCTCCATCTGGATGGTGGAATGCCCGATACCGTATTTTTTTGCGTCAGCACTTCGTTGATTGCCAGGATAATGCAGAACGGCTGGATTTTTTTCATCGACAAATACGTGCGCGGTCAAGGAATAGTGATCGGACGAAACAGCCCATAGATGCATCTCGTGCACGTCCTCCACACCCTCGACTTCTCCTATAGCTGCGCGGATTTCATCAAGGTTAAAATGGGCGGGAACGGACTCCATCAGAATCAGATAGGATTCTTTAAGGATTTTGATGCCCCCGGTGAAAATGATGCCTCCAATTACGATCGAGACAAGAGGATCGAAGAACTGCAAACCTGTAAAATAAATAACGATCGCCGACACGATAACTCCGACAGAGCTGAGCAGATCGCCGAAAAAAGTGCCACAGCGCGCTCTGCACATTGAGATTCTCTTCTTCTTTCATAGAACGGCTCAGCACTATAGTAAGCACCAGATTGACGACAAAGCCGATGGAGGAGATCGTCAGCATCAGGCCCAGTTCAATCGGCTGGGGCGAAATAAAGCGCAAGATTCCTTCAATGAAAATACCTATGGCGATAATCGCCAGCGCCAGCCCGTTGAGGAAGGAAGCGACAATTTCAAACCGGAGGTACCGAATGTGTACCGGGCATTGGGAGGCCATGAAGCCATATAGATGGCGAACATGCTCAGTCCTAAAGCGATGACATCGGATATCATGTGGGCGGAATCGGACAGCAGAGCCAAAGAATTCGAAAGCAAGCCGCCGACAATTTCCACTATAGTGAAGAATAGAGTAATAAGAAGTGTGGTCCACAACGTTTTCTTGGACCTGCTTTGTTCCTTTACATGAGATAGGTGGTGGTAATCGTACATATGCAGCCTGCTCTCCGTTAATTTTGAAAAGGATTATGCCCTGAATTATACGATACCTCGCAGCCTCCCTGCAAATGAGTGATAATTATTTTTTTTGTCTCGAACCGTTGACGGATGCAAAAATATATGGTTAAATTTATACAATTAGAAATTTAACTAAATATAAAACTTGATCTCGTTTGCAAGAGAAGGAGGGGGCCATGTCCTTACAGCTCGTGTTTAAAGCATTGTCGGACCCGACGCGAAGAAAAAAATACTCGATCTGCTCAAGGAACGGGATTTGACTGCTGGGGAAATCGCGGATCATTTTCAAATGACGAAGCCCAGCATCTCCAATCACTTGAATTTGCTCAAGCAGGCGGAGCTGGTATGGGACGAAAGGAAGGGGCAGCACATTATGTATTCTTTGAATACGACGATTTTTTTCAGGATGTGATGAAGTGGGCTATGCAGTATTATCAAACAGAAGGGAAGGAAACGAAATGAGAAAATACGGAATACCTCTGATTCTGCTTTTGGCGGCGGCAGTGATTTCCTTGTGGAGCTACCCGAAGCTTCCTGATAATGTAGCCACCCACTGGGGAATGAATATGCAGCCCAACGGCTATTCACCGCGCTGGCAGGCGGTTCTGATTATGCCGGTGACGATGATCGCGATCTATCTGGTTTTTTGTACTGATCCCTGTGCTCGATCCCAAGAAAGGCAATTACGCCAGATTCAAGTCCGGGCTGGACACGGTGATGAACGGGACGCTGTTGCTGCTGTTAATCGGCCATACCACCATCATCGCTTACGGATTGGGCTATCCAGTGGACGTGTCCACCATCATGGCAGTTACGGTGGGCTTGCTGTTTGTGCTCATAGGCAATGTCATGCCCCGTTTCCAGGCGAACTATTTCGTCGGTGTCCGCACTCCGTGGACTCTGGCGAACGAAGAAGTATGGAGAAAGACCCATCATCTTGGCGGCTGGAGCTTTGTGCTCGGCGGGCTTGCCGTTATCTGCACCGCGTTCCTCGGCGCCGCCGTCCAGTTTACGGCGATTGTTTCCGTAGCCCTGTTGACAGCAATCATAACCCTGGCAGGATCAAACTATTATTATAAACGGGAAACACGCGGGAATTAGGATTCGTGAACCGTTTCCATTTTTTGTTACACAAATGAAATGTTTCTGTTATGGTTCCATAATATTGATCGGGTACTATAATAACCAAGACCCCCTTTTTTTAATATATAAACCTTGCAGGACCTGCCCGTTGCAGGTCCACTTTTTTTTGCCCCGGAAACAAAAAAAACCGCCCTAAGGCGGTCTCCTGACGATGTGCAGCGTCAATGTCTACAAATCCACAAAAAATTCTTTCCTTCTGTTTAAAATAAACCCATTGCTTGAAGCCCAGCTCTTTCAGCTTGCTTCGCACTTCTTCGAATTCGTCGCCGACGCGGCTTGGCTTGTGGGAATCCGAACCGAACGTCACCTGCACTCCATAATGCCTCGCCTGCTCAAGCATGATATGGGAAGGATACCAGCCGCCAACGGTTTTTTGTTTTGCCGGAGGTATTGATTTCAATTGCGATGTCGCAGTCGGCAATGACTTTCAGAGTCTTCTCCACGATATCGGTTTGAATATCCGAAAACTCGGGATAGAAGCCCTTCATCGCGTCGATATGGCCTAGAATCTGGAACATGCCGCTGTGCGCGGATTGCTGGATGAGATCGTAATAAATCTCTTTCTGCCGGACCTTCTGCTCCTCGTTCAATCCGTTCCAGCGCTTCTTGTTGAAAATGCTTACTCCGTCCGTCTGATGGACCGAGCCGATGATATAATCGAAAGGATAACGCTCATAGATGTCTTTGTACGCCTGGATGTGCTCCGGGAAAAAAAATCGGACTCCACACCAAGCAGCACGTCGATTGTTCCTTCGTACTTTTTTTTTCAGGCGGAGCACTTCGTCGATATAGTTCGGAAAGTCGCTCTTGGCCATGGCGATTAGCGGATGCAGCTGATCCTCGTCGCTTGCGAAATAAGGCGAATGGTCGGAAATTCCGATCGCCTTGAGGCCCGCTTCAATGCCTGCGCGAACATAATCCTCGATGTCGCCTTCGGCGTGGCCGCATCTTCTGTGGTGGGTATGCAGATCAAATTTCATGGGAACCTCCTCTCCTGGGCAGCAATGGATAATAAAACTATTTTAACCGAAAACGTCTGATTGAACCACCTTATTCCGAACCGAGGAACTGGTATTCCTGCATGCCCATCAGATCGTTCAGGAACTGCTGCATGGCGGAGTTGAGATAACGTCCGGATTTGTAAATGACGCCTACCGGGTGGGAGGTCTCGAGATCGGCGACCTGGATCATCTTCAAGGACCCGAGGCGAAGCTCGACCGAAATGGAAAGCTTGGAGATCACGGCCGCGCCCAGATTGAGCTCCACCATGCGCTTAACTTCTTCCGAGGAAGAGAGCTCCATCACGATCTTGGGCACGATTCCATGCTTTTGCAGCACATTATCGATAAATCTTCTTCCTGCCGTTTCGGGGGAAAGCATGATCAGAGGTATATTCCGCAGCATTTCCACGGCAATCCTGTCGTACTTGGCTAAAGGATGCTCAGGAGACACAACAAGCTCGAAGGTGTCGTAATACAGGCTGCCGTCTGCAGGGAAGAGCTCTTGTCGAACAAGTAGGTAATGCCAAGGTCGATCGTGCCGTTCTCCACGGCGTACATAATTTCCGATGTCGTCATGGAATGGATGCTCGTCTTGATCATAGGATATTGGTTCTGGAAATAAGACAGCACCCGCGGAAGAATCTGCATCGCAATCGAGGTGGTCGTCCCCAGATGGATATGCCCCTGAGGGGCCTGGTTCAGGTCGGCCAGCCGCTGCTTCAAATCTTCCACCGTCTGTAAAATAATCTGGGCGTGGGTCAGAAACAGCTTGCCGCTTTCCGTCAAGGTAACCGGTTGGTTGCGGTCGATCAGCACTGTCTGGAATTCGTCCTCAAGGCTCTTCATTTGGGCCGATACTGCGGGCTGCGTCAGATTGAGCAGCTCTCCCGCTTTGCGGAAGCTCATCGTTTTGGATATCGTCAGCAGTGTTTCCAATTGGCTAATGTTCAAAGTCGACCCTCCAGAATAGATAATTTCTATATAAAGTCATGGTACATATAAAATTTATTTTTTTCAATAAAACTATTATATGATACGCTGTCACGGCCTTGCAATAGCCGGGAATAACGGAGGAGGCCGGATATCGCAGACAAAGCCGGACGCAGTAAGGCGAAAGCTGCAAGATGAAAATTTTGTAAAATACACGGGCGGATATTGTGTACAGTTCAAGTTTAAATATAGAATAATGAAATGCACTTTAATTTGAAATATGAAATGAGGGACTAGTTTGAGCGCCACTTCAAATGTTAGATTAACGGTCATCGGATTGGCCATGGGTTTGCTTCTGGCTGCGCTGGACCAAACGATCGTATCGACGGCGATGCCTACGATTATCTCCAAGCTGGGAGGGCTCGATTATTTTGTGTGGGTGTATTCCTCCTACCTGATCGCGAACGTCGTTCCATGCCGATCTTCGGAAGGCTGTCCGATATGTACGGCAGGAAGCTGTTCTTTTTTTGCTCGGCATTACCGTATTTATGGCCGGTTCCGCGCTGTGCGGCACATCGGGCAACATGACGCAGCTGATAGTTTACCGCGCGATCCAGGGGATCGGCGGCGGCGCATTGATGCCGATTACGTTTGCGATTATTTTCGATCTCTTCCCGCCCGAGAAGCGCGGCAAGATGCAGGGACTGTTCGGCGCGGTATTCGGCCTTTCCAGCGTATTCGGACCGATTGCAGGCGCGTATTTCACCGACCATTGGACCTGGAATTGGATTTTCTATATCAATCTTCCGCTGGGCGTCGTCTCCTTCTTCCTGATCGCCATGGCCTACAAGGAAGGTGTGGAAAGAAGAAAACAGAAGATCGACTGGTTTGGAACGGTAACAATGATGGGGGCGGTGCTGCTGCTGATGTTCGCCCTGGAGTTCGGCGGCAAAACCGTCGGCGGGGTAAACTTCGAATGGAGTTCGGTCAGCGAGCTGTCTCTTTTCGCGGGTAGCATCGTTTTTTTTCTGGCTCTTTTCCTGTGGATCGAAACCAAGGTGGAGTCGCCGATCATTCCGCTCGGCTTGTTTAAAAAACCGGCTCTTCACTTCCTCGATGGGTGCGAGCTTCTTTTACGGCGTGCTGCTGCTCGCCGCGGCTTCTTACATACCGCTGTTTATCCAAGGGGTGTATGAAGGCTCGGCGACCAATGCGGGCATCGTGATGACTCCTATGATGCTTGGCGTCGTGGTAAGCTCCACTTTAGGCGGGCGGTTTATCGGAAAAAAACCTCCTACCGCAATATTATGCTGGTTTCCGCCGTTCTTGTCCTGCTCTCGAGCCTGCTGCTGTCCGGCATCTCCGTAAACACTTCCCGTACGCTGGTCACGTTTTATATGGTGCTTATGGGTCTGGGCGTCGGCGCTTCTTTTCCTGTCATCTCGGTTTCCGCCCTGCATAAAATCGAATTCCGCGAGAGGGGTATCGTCACTTCGTTGGTCAGCTTTTTCCGGACGATCGGCTCAGCTGTAGGAATTATTATTCTCGGCACGGTCCAAAGCTCGTATCTGAAATCGAAGCTGTCGAAGCTCGCCCCGAATCCGCGGTTCGAGAATCTTAATGCGAATGCTTTACTGCAGCCTGAAGTAAGAAAAAAATGATACCGAAGGAAATCCTGGATCAAATTACGGCGGCTTTGGCGGACTCCATCGCCCATGTGTTTGTATGGTCTCTCGTTATGGCTGTGGCTGCGCTGCTGTTTATCCTGTTTATGGGAAAAGCCAAGGAACAGCTGCCGGCCAAGGCTGCCGAAAGGAAGACTGTCGGCGCGAAGCAGGGAGTTTAGCTTTTTTTGAACGTCCGGTTTTGGGCGAGCTTTTCTGTGTAAAGATGCCTCTATTTTGGGCAAACAGTCTTTTTTTTACCCATTGAGGCCTTCGAGCAGTTCGGCGATTTTCATCGTTAGCAATTGGCCTTGAGGTTTCGTTACAGGTTTGCAAAAGCCCGCTTAAGAGACGTATTCTCGAAGGTTTTTTTGGGCGCAACAATAAATGAGTTAGGCATATGCTGAAGAGAATTCTAGATATTGAAAGGAGGAAAAGGCTTTGGCCTATCCTTATTATTCATATCCAACGTATTCTCTTCCGCACAATTTAAAGTATGAAACTTTAACAGTGGTTGAGCCTTGGGTTAGACACGGTTTACAAGAAGCCTATGCTATATCGACTGAACATGCTTTAAGAGAAGCAACTGCAATCACCTATTTAGTGGGAAAAGGTTATAATCCCGCAGTAGCTCATCAAATCGTGGAGTCCTGGTGGCATGCTCAGTAAAAAAAGAGCGCCCAAGCAATTCCAAGCACCCTGAAGGGTGCTTTTTCATTTGTGCAAAACCTGGCATAAACATCGGAGCCGAGTGATCATGGATTCTTGTCCAGGTGCCGCAATATTTGAGAGAAGCCAGATTGTTGAAAATTAGAATGACCGGTCTTTGCTGGCAGCAGCTGTTTTTTTCTGAACGAAAACAGGTTGTCAATTCCAAAAAATATACTGTATTGTATTAATCAACGACAACAACATATCGCGCACCGGGTGCTTGATGAAGTCAGGCTGAGATAATGACCTTATGTCATTGACCGGAAATCTGATCTGGGTAATGCCAGCGTAGAGAATAGCATGTGACATCAAACCGTCCGGTTATTCGTGGCGGTTTTTTTTGCTCCTCTGGCACCCCTTTGTTGTCCCGTTAACCAAATAGGCAACGCCAGCGGAGGAAAGCCTCAGCCTTTGTGTACACAAAGACCGCTTCTTTTCCGCCCGCGGTCTTTTTTTAGCTGCGTGCGCAGAGGAATCTCCGCTTGTACCAATTCATTTATACCGAGGAGGAAATGAAAATGGCAAGCGAAATCAAATCAAATGAAAGCATCTCAGAGCCGACGGCTTTTCCGGGCAGCAAGAAGGTCTATGTCCAAGGTTCGCGCTCTGACATTCAAGTTCCCATGCGTGAAATCGCCCTGTCTTCGACAACCGGTGCGAGCGGCGAGCAAGCCAACCCGCCTGTAAGGGTCTATGACAGCAGCGGTCCTTACACGGATACGGGTGTTCAAACGGATATCCGCGCAGGCCTGCCTGCGAACCGTCGGGCATGGATCCTGGAACGCGGCGATGTGGAAGAAATTACAGGTAGAACGGTCAAGCCCGAGGACAACGGATATGTGAACGAGGCCTCGGTAAATCAGGTGGAAATCTTTCCCGGTCCGAACCGCCGGACATTGCAGGCCAAAAGCGGAGCCAATGTCACGCAAATGCACTATGCGAGAAAAGGGATCGTTACCCCGGAGATGGAATATATCGCGATTCGGGAAAATGTGTCCCCTGACTTCGTGCGCAGCGAGGTTGCGTCGGGACGTGCGATTATTCCGTCAAATATCAACCATCCGGAAAGCGAGCCTATGATCATCGGCCGGAATTTCCTGGTCAAAATCAACGCCAATATCGGTAATTCCGCCGTTGCTTCCTCTATTGACGAAGAGGTCGAAAAAAATGCGGTGGGCTGCCCGTTGGGGTGCGGATACCATTATGGACTTGTCCACGGGAAAAAAAATATACACACAACGCGCGAATGGATTATCCGCAACTCCCCGGTGCCTATCGGAACCGTACCGCTTTATCAGGCATTGGAAAAGGTTGGCGGCAAAGCCGAAGAGCTGAGCTGGGAAATTTACCGCGATACGCTGATAGAACAAGCCGAGCAGGGAGTGGATTATTTTACGATCCATGCCGGAGTTCTTCTGCGCTATGTGCCTTTGACGGCCAAGAGGGTGACGGGCATCGTCTCTCGCGGCGGTTCCATCATGGCGGCATGGTGTCTTGCCCACCATCAGGAAAACTTCCTTTACACTCATTTTGAAGAAATTTGTGAAATTATGAAATCGTATGATGTGGCTTTTTTTCGCTTGGGGATGGGCTGCGTCCCGGATCGATAGCGGATGCCAACGACGAGGCACAATTCGCGGAGCTGGATACATTGGGTGAATTGACCCAAATCGCCTGGAAGCATGATGTGCAGGTGATGATCGAGGGCCCGGGACATGTGCCCATGCATTTGATCAAAGAGAATGTGGACCGGCAGCTTGAAGTTTGCCAAGAGGCGCCGTTCTATACGCTCGGACCCCTTACGACGGATATCGCGCCCGGCTACGACCATATTACTTCGGCGATCGGCGCGGCCATGATCGGATGGTTCGGAACCGCCATGCTGTGCTACGTCACTCCTAAAGAGCACCTTGGCCTGCCGAACAAGAATGATGTCCGTGAGGGAGTTATTGCCTATAAAATCGCGGCTCACGCGGCCGATCTTGCCAAAGGCCATCCTGGAGCCCAGGAGAGGGACAACGCTCTGTCCAAAGCGCGGTTTGAATTCCGCTGGAGAGACCAGTTTAACCTGTCTTTGGACCCGGAAAGAGCGATCGAATACCATGACGAGACGCTGCCGGCGGAAGGAGCCAAAACGGCTCATTTCTGCTCGATGTGCGGACCGAAATTTTGCAGTATGAGAATCACTCAGGACATCCGGGAGTATGCGAAGCAGCAAGGGCTGCAAGATCAGGAGGCTATCGAAAAAAGGGATGGAGCAAAAGGCGGCCGAGTTCAAGGATGCGGGCAGTGTGATTTATAAGTAAAAAAAAAGATTTCCGAATGTTCCGCACCTCATATTTGCGTGAGCCTCAAAAAAAATTCAGCCAGATCTTTGCAGACCGCATCCGGCTGAATGCCGGACTCGGCAATGTGAAGTTCCACATTGTCCGCCGTGGCCAGGCCCGTGAGCACAAGGGCCGTCCTGCACCCGGCGGCTTGCCCGCCCCCGATGTCGGTGCGGATGTTATCGCCGATCACCCACACGTCCTGCGGGGGCAAGCCGCCCAGCTTTTCCAGCGCGTAGTTCATGATGATCGGCGACGGTTTTCCGATCACTACCGGCTCGGCCGCGCTGGCGGTCTGTATGGCGGCTCCCAGCGAGCCGGCGCCGGGGTTCAGCAGACCATCTGAAGGCAGCAGATGGTCCGGGTTGGTCATGACGAAGCGGGCGCCGTCAAGAATGGCCCTTACGGCAGCGGCCAGCTTGCCGTAATTGAACTCGCGGTCGATGCCCTGCACGACATAGTCGGGCCCCTCATCCGTCAAGGTGAAGCCGGCGGCGCGAAGGGCATCCAGCAAGCCGGTCTCGCCGATGGCGTAGACCCGGCCATTCTTCCGGCGCTCGCTCAAATACTGAGCGGCGGCTTGGGCGGACGTGAAGATTTCCTCTTCACCCGCGGCAATTCCCGTCTCCCGCAGATGATCGGCGACTTGTGCCGGAGTTTTGGAGGAGTTGTTGGTCATGAGCAGGAACGGCAGACGCCGGTCCCTCAGATGCCGCACGAATTCCGCGGCATGGGGGATCGGATGTTTTCCATGGTACAGCGTGCCGTCCATATCGAGAATAAAGCCGGGCATTAGTTTCTTCCTTTCTGAATCAAAGATTAAGCTTATCGTAACAAAATTAGCTCTATCAGACAATTTCGGGTGAGGCGCACAAGGAACAAGAGGCGTACAGGGAACGAGGGTCGTACAAGGAGACCTCTGCTATTTCCGTAACTTGTCCGTTCTCGTAATTTGCTTCCCATAATTTGTATTGACAATAACCAACATGGGATGTTAATATCTAACAAAATTGATGGAAGGGCTTCTAGGGAAACGGAATTGAGCTGCGCCGCAGCGACGTTCCAACCGAGCGAAGCCGGGCGCAGGGCGATCGCCGCGCTACACCGTAGGGATAAAAGACCTTCGGCAAGTTCCGCTGCTTAAGCGAAGCTTCCGAAGGTCTTTATTGCTTTAAAGAGTCATCAAGGTGATGCTGACGGAGTGACGGCTCTGCATGAGCGGTGAGGGGGAGAGACGATGACAGCCATACGGGTAAACGGCTCAGCAAAAGCTTTACGGTAAAGAAGAAGCGCGAGGGCTTTCTGGGCAGCGTCAGCTCTTTGCTTAAGCCGGAGTTAAGCGAGAAGATGGCGGTCCATCCCATTGATTTCACGGTTGAGCAGGGAGAGATGCTTGCTTTTCTGGGGCCCAACGGCGCGGGCAAGTCGACAACGATGAAAATGCTCACCGGCATCCTGCATCCCACGTTCGGAGAAGCGGAGGTGCTCGGATGCTGCCCCTGGAAAGAGCGCCGCAGGCTCTCATTCAGGATAGGCTCCGTTTTCGGGCAGAAATCGCAGCTGTGGTACCACCTGCCGCCGATCGATTCCTTTGAGCTGATGAGCCGCATATACGAGCTGGACCGGACGGAATTTTTTTCAGGCGCAGGAATAACCTGGTGGAACGCTTCGAACTCGGCCCCTATCTGAATACAGCGGTCAGAAAGCTTTCGCTTGGCGAAAGAATGCGCTGCGAGATTGCGGCTTCCCTGCTGCACCGGCCCCAAGTCGTGTTCATGGATGAACCGACGATCGGGCTGGACGTCGTGATCAAGCAGAGAATACGCGATTTGATCCGGGAAATGAACCGGGAGGAAGGGACCACTGTATTCCTGACGTCCCACGATGCCGGAGATATCGAGCAGCTGTGCCACAGGGCGATTGTGATCAATCACGGGCAGATCATTCTGGACGACACGGTAAGCGGATGAAGCGGTATTATTTGACCCATAAAACCGTCAAGCTGGCGCTGACGGAGGAGCCTCATCTTTACTTCTCCACGGAGCCGAGGTAGCGGAAAAGGCCGAAAAGACCATGACTCTAACCGTTGATTTATCCCAAACTACAATCGAGGCCGTGCTCGCCGAGGTGATCCAATCCTGCCGACTCTCGGATGTGACGATTGAGGATCCTCCGATGGAGCATATCATAGCGCAAATCTACACCAAAGCAGGAAAGGAGGCCGGCTGATGCCCAGTCTTCAAGCTTCCGCCCAAACCGCAAGGCCCGGCTCCCGATTGTTTATGAAAAGCGCCAAATATTTCGCCATCGGCAAAATTACGGCCCGCAACCAGCTGGCATACCTGTATGAGATGCTGCTCAGGTCCCTTTTTATCCTGGTGATTCTCTATGTATTGATCCAGCTTTGGAGGGTGACTTACGAAGGGCAGTCGTCTCTTGCCATCTCGGGTTTTACTTTCCAGCAAATGGTGTGGTACCTGATCTTCGCCGAATCGATCGTACTGTCGTGTCCGCAGATGGCGCTGAAGATCGAAGGGGAGGTGAAAAGCGGAGATATCGGCTACCAGCTCACCCGCCCCGTAAGCTATCTATTGTTCCAGTACGTCAGCTATTTAGGGGAGGCGTTGCTCCGCTTGGCCATTACCTTCAGCGTGGGCTGCTGTCTGGGAGTCGTCTTGTTCGGCTGGCCCGCGCTCGGCTGGGGATGGCCCAGTTTTCTCGTTACCGCTTTCGGGTCATTGACGCTGTATTATATTTTAAATATGATAGTGGCTTTGTGCGCTTTCTGGGTAGAGGAGACGAGAGGCATTGAATTTGTCTACCAAAAAATCGTGTTCATCATAGGAGGGATGATGCTTCCTCCGGAAATGATGCCGGATGCGATGAGAACGGTGTGCTCGTGGCTTCCCTTTCAGTCTATTGTGTATGCTTCGGCCAAAACGGCCGTCCGTTTCGATCCTTGCAGTCTCTTGTCGGCGCTCGGTATCCAGTGGCTGTGGATCTCGTTGTGCGGAGCGCTGCTGGCTTACATGTACAGGAGAGGAGTGCGGAAACTCAATGTCAACGGCGGTTAACACTCTTAAGTTTGTCTGGACGTGCTGGAAGCTGAATTTGGCGGGAGCCATGGAATTCCGGGTCAGCTTTCTGCTGACGGCAGGCATGATGTTTCTTAATGATATGGTTTGGCTGCTGTTCTGGGGACTGTTTTTTTCAGAAATTCAACAGCGTCGGCGGTTGGGGAATGCACGAAATGCTGATGCTGTGGGCTACCGGTTCAGCAGGCTTCGGCCTCGTGGCGTCCTTCTTCGGCAATACTATGCGGCTGGCCAATATTGTGTCTACGGGAACTCTGGACGTATATTTAGCCCAACCGAAGCCTGTTCTGCTCAATGTGCTTATCAGCGTATGGCCGTGGCGAATTTGGGCGATATTCTGTTCGGCTTGGCCGTTTATGCCGTATTCGGGGAGCCGACACTCGCGGGGTGGGGAAAGTACATCCTTTCGCTGATCCTGATCATGCTGCTGTTCCTGACCACAATTCTAATCGTTCAATCGCTTGCTTTTTTTTATATCGCAATGCCGAGGGGATCGGCCAGCAGTTCACTGGCTCGATGGTTACGTTCAGCCTGTATCCCACATCTATTTTCAAGGCTGGGGCAAGCTCATCCTCTTCACAGTCGTCCCCGCCGGTATAATCTCGTACGTGCCTGTTGGTTTGCTAGGGCGGCTGGATACAGGATTTCTTCTCCATGCGGCGGCAACGCTTTGCTGTTTTTTGCGTATTTTCAGTGTGGTTCTTTCACAGAGGGCTAAAACGGTACAGCTCTGGGAACACTGCGGGCATAAGGATGTAAAAGCGGCCTGCCGCTGTGCGAATGACCACCTTGCTCGATCCGGGGAAAAGCCGTTTTTTCCGGAGTTATAGGCACCGGCTGCAAAAAAAATTGAATCTAAGTTCCTATAAGAACGGACGATTTTTGCCTATACTTGTCCTTGCGAATCCGATATAATTAGTGCATTACTACCAATCTTTTCTAACATGGATCGACATTCCATGACAAAATTTTATTCGGATGAGTATCGGTAACGGAGGCGTCGCAGTCGCTATGAAGGCAGAATTGATTCATCCTTTTCTGGAGTCGGCAAGAATAGTCATTGAGCAGGTTGCCAATGTTCGTCCTTCCACAGGTGAGCTCGGCATCAAAGAGATCGTGCCGGTGGGCGGATACATACGGATTTATATAGGTATGACGGGGCAAATGGAGGGGGACATCGTGTTCATGCTGCAGGAAGAAGTGGCACTCAAGGTGGTATCGGCCATGATGGGCGGATATATCCTCACCGAAATGAACGAGATTACCCAGAGCGCGATTTCCGAGCTCGGCAACATGATCAGCGGCAACGCCAGTACGATGCTGTACAACCAGGGCGTCCGGGTGGACATTACGCCTCCCAAAGTTGTCCATGCTTCCGGAGAAGCGCTGGGTTCAGTCAAGGCTTTGACAATTCCGTTAATTATGGAAGGCATAGGAGAGTTGGATATCCAGGTATTGATTGCCTGAGATGAACGCAGACGGAGGAGCGGCCCGATGAGAGACTTACATGGCAGGATCGTTGTCATTACAGGCGCAACCAGCGGGCTGGGGGCACTATTAGGCGGCAAGTTCGCGGACAAAGGAGCGGTGCCGGTACTCACGGGCCGTTCTTCGGCCAAGCTGCTGGAGGCCGCTTCCAGGTTTCCCGGAACGCTGGATACGTATGTTATGGACGTTACCTCCTCCCAAGATGTCGAACGCACGGTGAATGAGATTATGGAAAAGTACGGGCGCATCGACGTCTTGGTCAATAATGCCGGCTTCGGTATATTCAAGTCTGCGCTGGAAGCGCCGCTCAGCGATTTTGAAGAGATGATGGACGTCAACTACATGGGTGTAGTGCGCTGTACCAAAGCCGTGCTTCCTCATATGGTGCAGGCGGGAGCGGGGAATATCGTCAACATCGCCTCTATGGCGGGGAAGATCGGTACGGCCAAATCGTCCGGCTACACAGCCAGCAAGCACGCGGTGTTAGGTTTCACCAATTCCCTGCGCCAGGAGCTGATTGGCTCGGGTGTCGTTCTGAGCGCGGTGAATCCGGGACCCATCGATACACCCTTTTTTTGAGAAAGCGGACCCATCGGGAGGCTATGCCTTTAACGTGCGTAGGTTTATGCTCAAGCTGATCGAGTTGCGGACGAGGTGGTCGATGCCGTCGTGCGTGACATTCCCGAGAAGAATCTTCCTTGGATCGCCGGCTTTGGCGTCAAATTGTATCATTTATTTCCCCGTATGCTTGACGGGATTTTTTGTGAAGATCGTCAACCGCAAATAACATTCACCGCGCTGCAAACTTCCTTTTGGCCCGATCGTTCTTTATTACGCACATTAAATTTAGAATTTATATCTCTTGAGTGACGGCCGACTGTCTACCGATAAGATCGGGCAGCTTGAAATCGTTTGCGGGGAGGGGTTTATGTCCAAGCTTTTGGCTTTATTGGTGACGGAAAAAATTTGTATCATTGCCCAAGATGGTACAGGAGCAGGTATATCAGGAATTTAACTCGCTCGTCTACCCGGGCGTATATTATATGGTAAAGGAGCGCGCCGCTGCAGAAGATGTCATCCAGGAGGCTTTTTTTGCGGTCGGTTAATAAAGCTCCCAGGCTGGCGGAAACGGACAAGCTGGAAAACTGGCTCCGAAAATTGACAAGGAATGTCACCTTGAACTATTTGAAAAAAAGCATAGGAGAGCTGTCCGGCAATTGGATCCCAAAGCATTGGAGTCCGCCGTCGAGGCTGTGTGCACGTCCGCGGTCTCTACGCTGGAGGATCAAATCGAGGCCAAGATCCTGATTGAAACGGTGCTCGACTACGTGGGCAAAATTAAGCCGGATTACCGTCGCATTTTGGAGATGAGGTGGGTCAGGCAGATGACTTACAAAGAGATGGCGGATGAGCTCCAGGTCACGGAGGGAATGGTTCGGCAGAAGCTGTATAGGGCGAGGGAAGCGGTCCGCGATAAAATAAAGCAGGAATGGGGTAACCAGGACCAGGGAGGTTTGTGAAACCAAGGAAAGTTACATATAATAAATATAAGCAGCCAGACAGAAATGAGGTAGATCATGGTACCCAGTTTTGAAACGCTTAAAATCTCACCGGATATGGTCCATAAGCTCCGGCGGGGAGCCATCGATGATCCGACGCCGATACAGGCGCAGTCGATCCCGTTCATTCTGGACGGAAAGGATCTTATCGCCCAGTCCCAGACGGGTACAGGCAAGACGCTCGCTTACCTGCTTCCGGTGCTGCAGAATATCGATCCGTCAAGCAAACAGCTGCAGGCGGTTATTCTTGTCCCTACCCGGGAGCTCGGGATGCAAATTTTTTCAGGAGGCGGAACGTTGGTCTGAAGGGACTGGCATTCTGGCCAATCGTTAATCGGAGGAGCGGCGCTTTCCCGGCAGGTGGACAAGCTGAAGCTTCATCCCCACATCGTGGTAGGGACGCCAGGCAGAATTGTCGAGCTGATCAAGGTGAAAAAGCTAAGCATGCATTATGTGCGTACGATCGTTGTCGATGAGGCGGATCAGGTTTTTTTGACCTGGGGTCGATGGCGGAAGTGGAAATCATTCTGAAAAGCGCGCTTCGGGACAGGCAAATCCTTTTTTTTCTCCGCAACGATCCCTCCGGAGATCCAGCAAATTGCAGACCGTTGGATGAAGGATCCCGAGTTGGTGCGGATTGAGCCGGCCCAGCGGACTTCCGCGACCGTCGAGCATCTACAGTTCGTTTGTGACGAGAGAGACAAAATCGATACCTTAAGAAGGCTGGTCCGATTGTACAATCCGCGGTCGGCGATGGTGTTCATCAATGATACCGACGGCATAGCCGAGGTCACCGAGAAGCTGAAGTATATGGGCCTGTCGGCGGAAGCTTGTACGGTGAGGCCGGCAAGCAGGACCGGGCGAGGGTGATGAAAGCTTTCCGCGAAGGAAGCGTTCAATTGTTGGTTGCGACAGATGTGGCCTCGCGGGGATTGGACATCGAGGATGTGACGCACGTCATTAATCTCGATCCCCCTGTGGATGCGGACCATTATGTGCATAGGGTCGGCCGTACGGGACGCATGGGCAAGAAAGGCACGGCAATAAACATCGCTGCGCCTAACGAGCTGTTCATTCTGCGTAAATTTGAAAAGCAGCTTAACATTGAGATACAAGCTAAACAGCTGTACGGCGGAAAAAATTTACGACGCTGACGAGTTCATACCGCAGAAGTCGCGGGGGATCAAAAGACACCCGGATACGGCCGCAGATTCGGCGGTCAGGGATCCGCGGACTGTGGGGAGGGAGAGGGCACCACAGCGGGTGCATCAGCCGCCAGGTAAGGACGGCGCACCGGCCCGGATGAATGAGGAAGCGTTAGTCAATGAGAGCACGGACAGTTCGTCTATCGCGCCGAGCCGGAAGAAGCGCGAAGAACCGGCCCGAATCCGCCAAGCAGCGGGAAGCGGGAGCCCGGCAAAAGCCGCGCGCGGGACGCCGGACAAAACCACAGCGAACCGGGAACGGGACCGCAAAAACAAAGGGGCTCCAAAGTGGCTAAAGGCCAAGCAGTCGAAAGAATAGGCAGATATGGGTTCTCCGTTGAAGGGGGACCTCTTTTTTTTGCCTGTTCATCTGGGTAACAAAATATTTATTATTTCCTATGGAGGCAAAACGATGATAAAGAAGCTGATCTATTTCGTTGCGGGCATAGCCATTATTGCGGGCCTCATGCTGCTTGGAGTCTTGGCTTATATTAAGCCCGACAAGAGCCTGGATTTGAATTATAGAGAGGTGGCGTTGGCGGGCAAGTTCAATGAAATCCTGAAAACACGCAAATTGGAGATCAGGCTGTCTGAAGAGGAAGTGGACCATCTGCTGCGCAAAGGGCTAAGCCAGAGACCTCAGGTTTCGGCCGACTTGGCCGTGACAGGGGCCAGGTTCTCGCTGAACGGAAACCGGCTGACGGCGGATGTGAACCTGTTATACAGGGACCTGGTGCCGATCGGGGCCACTCTGAATTTTACATTGGATTGGAAAGATCCTTACATTGCAGCTGAACACACGGAGACTCGGATAAAAGCGCTTAATGTTCCAACACGCTTGTTCAGCATTCAACCGCTTGAGATGAGGCGGACGAAAACCTGCCCGAGCTGATCAGAATCCAGAATGTGGTGATTGAGGAGAAGGACATAAAAAAATCGGGTTAAAGCTAAATCTAAGGTAGAAGAAGGCCATGCATGCTGGGAAAGGAGAATGACGATGACTACCTGGGCCGCTGACCGCGGCAAAGATTTTTTCCGGTTCGGAGCAAAGCATCTGGATGCGCAGGGACGATAATTTCTCTGAAAATCGTTTTCTGCAGTTTTTTTGCAGGAGTGTATGCGATTATCTGGGCGCTGCTCGCCATTTCACCGCGAGACCGGACCGGCTGGATGTTGGAGAATGTCCTGATTATCGCTTTTCTGGCAGCTGTCATTTTTTACCTACAAGAAATTTACGTTTACCAACCGCTCCTATGTTCTAATGGCTGCTTTTTTTTGGTGCTGCATACGATCGGCGCCCATTATTCCTACCAAGCCACTCCGCTGGACGGGACAATGAAAATATTTTTTTTCATTCACGCGCGGCAATTACGACCGTGTGGTTCATTTTTTTCTTTGGTGTGCTGCTTGTCCTGCCGATTTCCGAGGTGCTTGAACGGGTTGCGGGCACGGCACGGCTATGGGCGTACGGTCTGGCAATAGCGGTGGTTACCGCTGCGGGGGCGCTGTATGAAATCGGGGAAATGTGGGTCGCACTGCTTGCTTCCAAGGAAACGGCGGACCAGTTTCTCGGCATGCAGGGAGATCCCTGGGATTCACAGCACGATATGGAGCTGGCGTTTTACGGCGCGATCCTCACGGTGACGGTCACCCTGCTGGTTCGGCGCAGAAAAAACGAAGAAGGCCGGCCATACTTGATTTACGCATAATTTTCCACCTGCCAATGGATACTGTAGAATAACCCGACAAAAGACGCATGGTTGTTGAAGCATATTCCGAATGCGCTTTCGGTACCTTCCGCAGGGAGAGTTCTTATACTACAAATCTCTATAGAGAGAAAGACAGGCAGGTGGGTTTTATGTGCGAACGTTATAGTTTAGCCTCTTCCTTATCCGATATCGAAGCCTATTATCAGATCGACAAGATGGCTTTTCCCTTCAAAAGCAGCTATTTGCTCGAACCGACACAACCGGTTCCCGTCATTGTCGCAGAAGGGGGATCGAGGAGGCTGGAGCATTACAGATGGGGCTCTTCCCTTTCTGGGCGCCGGATTCCATCAATGCGGCGAGCGAAACTGTGGCGGATAAGCGGGCGTTTCGCAAAATTTTTTTACCAGCCGCCGCTGCGTCATCCCTTGTGACGGCTACTATGGCTGGAAAGCTGAACGGAAGGTGAAGCAGCCGGTCCGATTCGTCCTCCGTCATCAAAAAACTGTTCGGCTTTGCCGGGTTTTACGATGTATGGCTGAAGCCGGGCGGGGAAGAAATCCGTTCGTGTACTATACTTACCACGTATTCTAACCGCTTGGCCGCAGTCTACCACGAACGTAT
This sequence comes from Paenibacillus sp. JCM 18996, assembly GCA_001313085.1. The sequence continues at coordinate 72,492 of BBFE01000013.1, forward strand.
GCCCGTTATACTGGATCAACAGACGGCTAACCGCTGGCTGGATGCCCGGATAACAGACAAAGATATATTATCCTCGCTGCTTATGCCGTATGACGCCGAGGAGATGGACGTTTACCCGGTGACAGGTGAAAGAGGCTCCGACTGCGGTTCAGCGGACAAGATGCGGGACATGCTGCTGAAGTTTTCGATGCAGAAAGACTAACGACAGCTGGAGACGCCAGAAGTAACAGTGCCTTTTGTTGTCTAATGCTTCTTGTGCACATAGGTCGGATACACAATCTCACCCGTGTCGAGCTTGGCGATTTCGTCCGGAGACCATCCCGCCAGCTTGTTTTTTGCCTGTGATGTTGGTCAGCTTGATATCGTACTTTGTCTGCAAATAAGTGTGTAGTTGGGCCATATCCGGTTCTTGCAAATCCTTCAGCTTCTTCTTGCCGTTGATCTGACCGAGAATGACACCGATCGACTCGGCCGCGAGGCTCGTATTCGGCTGGATGCGGGCGCTGCCGTAGGCGATGGCGGAGGCGCGACATTCTTGCCGGCAACGATCACGTTATCGTAGTTCTTCAGCAGGAAGCTGCGAAGCGGCATGCCGTATTTGTCGGGACGGCCCATCTCGATGCCCCACTTGTTTGCGCTCGTTCCCTGCAGATCCAGCGGATATCCGGCGATGCTCACGTTGTCCCAGAACATATGGCCGCCAAGCATATCGGAAGGCTTAAGCACATAGTCCGTTTCATAATGGTTGTACTCGCGGATATACAAGTAATTCGGGTAGCCGTTAATCTCTGCGTTCTCCCAACCGACCATGCCTTTGCGGAAATGGTTCAAAATAAGCGGCGTTTCTTTCCTGCCCAGCTCAAGGCCCCCCTCTACCGATTTGGGATCGGAAGGGTCGACGGTGTATATCAGCAGCGCATTGATCAAAACCTCTCCGTCCCGCTGATTGACCGCGTTCAGCCCTCTCAGGAATACCCGGTCATTGGACGGTTTATATTGGCTGGTCATGCCGCTTAACCCGATTGCAAAGCTCTCGTTCACCGAACCCCCGCCGTATTTTTTTACTTTTTTTCCTGAGGGGTAAGCGAATTGAAATGGGCGGAAAATTTCTGCCAATCCACATTCTTGAACTTCATCATCATGCCGGCGCTCATATACTCGATATTTTTTCTGTCCGTAAAATTGTTCGAGCCCCGGAAGGCGGGTCACCTTCAACCTGCTCAGCAGCGCGGCGTCATCCGTATTATCCACATAATAGGATGCGGTAATCCTCTTCTTGGCACCGTCCTTCGATGTGTAAGTTATCGTCTGAATCGATTCTCCACTGCTGCTTGCGGGAGCTTCTTTAACATCAATGATCTTGACGCCCTGCTCTATAGGAAGATTACTGCTCAATTTGCCAAAATAAGACTGGAACTCCGGAAGTTTGCGTATCTTAGCGCTGCGGAAGCCGTCGAACAGCTCTTTTACCCGGCCCTGCAGCAGAGTTTTGTACGCGTCGTCCCGGGCTTCGTCGAGGAACAGCATCTCTCCCTGCAGCACCTGCCCGCCAAAAGCGTCCCTCGGTCGATCACCTTCACCTTCAGCCTTCATCCGCGGCGGCGCGCGCCAGGTAGAGGCCTTCCAGCTCCGTTCCTGCCAACAGCACATCCGTCTTCTCCAAAGGGATTTCCGGCTCCGGCTGGGTTTTCGCTTTGGATGCATCCTTCGGACTGTCGGAAGACACCTCGGTGCCCGGTGAGTTTTTGCGGGATTCAAGGAGAGAGCCATTCCATCTAATAACCATAAATAAAACAGCTGCAAGCACTGTGAATGCCGCGAGCAGCACCCAGATCTTTTTTCTTTTTTAACCGGCATTCTATTACTCCTTCGCTAGCATTTTACCGAAATTATTGTACCATTTTTCATAGATTGGCAATACCCCCCCAAAAGTTTCAGCGCCGCCGAATGCTTTACCGAAAAGATGAACACTTCGCGAAGGTTCAAAGAAAAAAAACAATCCATACTCAAAAAAAGAGAGGAAGTGCAGTGAAATGAATTCTGTATTTAAAAAAAAGTGGTTGTAAGCTCTTTGACTCTAGCATTGGCTCTGGGAGGCTCTACGGCTGCATTCGCCAAGGACAGGACGATGACCACGAGAACGAAAAGCGCAATGTGAAGTGGGAACACAGATCGGAACAGCGGAATCAACAGAACAATGATGATAATGAGGACCATCAGAGACATCAGACAGGTTCGAACATTCAAATTAATCTTAATTTTGAAGACATGAGAGGGCAGGATGTGCAGTGGGCTATGAGATACATAGCCAGCTTGGCGTCCAAAAGAGTGTTTGAAGGCTATGAGGACGGCACTTTCAAGCCTAACAACCATATTACCAGAATCGAAGCTATAACGGCCGCAGTTCGCTTGTTAGGTCTGCGCAGCGAGGCTGAGGCCAAGCAGGGGACGAAGCTGTATTTCTCCGATGCAGTCAAGATTCAAGCGGCGTATCCTTGGGCCACCGGTTATGTGGCTGTAGCGGCCGAGCACGCCTTGTTTATGGAAAGCGACAACGCCGTCCAACCGGACAAGTCCGCAGACCGTTTATGGGCAACGATTCTATTGGTAAAAGCTTTAAAGCTTGACGGTGAAGCGAAGACCAAGATGAATGCCGACCTGACTTTCAAGGATGCGGATAAAATTCCCGCCGGAGCGCGCGGATACGTAGCGGTTGCTGTGGAAAAGGGCTTGATCGACGGCTATGAGGACAATACATTCCGCCCGAATGCTCCGGTCAGGCGCGCAGAGCTTGCCGCCCTGCTTGACCGTACCGGCGACAAAATGCCTGAAGATAAGAGCCTGACTAAAGGTACGGTAATTTCAAGCGTTTCCGGCAACGTCCTGACCGTCTCTCAAGGCGGCGCCCCGGTTGCTTTAACGCTTGACCTTAACACCTTCGTATTCCGCGACGGCCAAAAAAATAACGGTCACCGATATTAAAGCCGGCGAAGAAGTAAAGGTCCGCACTTATAACAACGTCGTCGTATATATCGAGGTCGTACAAGCTGCGCTGCCAGCCATAGCCGAAGTCAGCGTACCCGGGTGGTACAAGCTGGGCACGCTGAACAATCAAGGCGCATTATCCACAGTCACCATTTCACAACTTGTAAACAATAGTACCACAGTGAGCGATGCAACTTACACTGTCGCTTCGGATGTGAAGATCCAGGGCGAGGGTCAGCTCACTCTGAACCGCTCAGTTGAACTCAAGGTGACCGGCACGACCGTACATTCGATTATTTTGAAGTAGAGTCAGATGATGGGGGTATTGAGTCAAGCGGTGATCTGAACCTGAACTACGGCATTATATGTGAAAGCTTGTCAAGAGTTTGAAGTTTCTGTTGCACACAGATTACTATAGTAACTATGCTATGAAACATATATATAAGGTTCAAGCGACTCCAAGGAAAGACGAGTTGCTTGAACTTTTTTTATTGTCTAGGAAATTATGATTTTCGGTGGCTGTGGATAAGTGTTGGTCTGAGCACTTGCCGTGCAGTGTCGCAATGCGCCGGGAGAATCGCGGAATGGGAAAAAAAAGTAAAGGGAATTCCTCCATTTAATTTGACTTCGATTTGGTTGGAGATGCATTTAACTGGAAAAGTTCCATCAAAATCAGCGGTTAATCTAATATCTGGCCCGAATGGGTTGAATTAACTGCACATTTTCCAGTTATATGACCAGCAAGGCAATCAAACTGAGCAAATAGAAGCATATTTTCCTGTTAATCAAAGCAACCCAGTATGCCGTGGGCCAGAACATTCCGGGCAAACCCTTTCACCATTGCCTCGCAAAGAAGGGGGCAGCCAGCCTTCTACATAACTTTTTTTTCCACATCAAGACCGCCGTCATATCAATTCTTTAAAATGACGCTCTACATCTTTCGACCGGAACGGCCAGCCAAGTCTGTCTCTCATACCCCTCCACAAAAAACACAATGCTTCCACTCGGCAGAATGGAACGGTATGTTTTTTCGTCACTTGCCTCTCATTATAATTTATGAACAAGACAGTCCCTGTCCTTAGAAACAGATTTCTGTCTTTATTCACCCGAAGGTTATTTTGTTCGTAACAGCAAGCTAACACCTTGATCATGAATCGCTTATGATATATTCGGACAGCTTAGCGCAACAATCCACTCCGATAATCGTTAAATAAAATGAACGGTTTCAACCCAAAACCGACATTTATGGATTGGTTTTTTTGTGATTGGTTACTACGGGACCTTATTGGCAATTTTCCTTGGACTTTATTACTTTAACCACTGTTTTAGCAGTAAGAATATTAAGAAGGCTAATAGCAAAGCGCTTCCGACGCTAGAAGAGCGGTGGATAAATGATTCGGAGGTTATTATTTTTTTAAGAAGAGAACGTATCCTTCAAAACGGAAAATACAATAAGGCCGCCGAAATTGCTCCGGCAGCCTTCTGGCACTGATATATTTTCAAGCAAACAACATTGGAGCCATCGAGAAGGTTTCCGTGTTCAAATAGCTAAGATCCGGGATGGAGTAAATCACGGACAGTTGGCGGATCCTTTTATAAATAGTCCGTAACCTGACGGAATCCATCTCCTGGATCATCGCTTCATTAGCTATGTAATCGCGTAAGCTTACCTTAATAAGATGGCTGCTGGCCCGGAGTTCTACATACTTATCTCTAGACATGTGAAGCCGCGGATCCAAAAAAAATATTGGGTCTGTTTTGTCGCTTTTTTTCGTACAAACTCACACATTGCTGGCTCACCCTCTGCTGTCTAATCCTGCCGGAAACATCTTCTATGGTGAGACTTTTATTTACAGGGTCGAGCGAACTGCTTTGTAAAAAAACTTATTTCATGGAGTTCAACCCCTTCAAGCAACAGCCGGATAATAATGGCATCCTGTGGGTTGATGCAATCGTTCTCAATGAAAAGCAGATTCTTCATAGACAATTCGTTCATGTTTGTAAAAGTCATCCCTTTCTATTTGTTCGTGGGCGGATACTCCGGCATCTAGCATTATAGATTATTTAAGTGAATAAATATGTCAAAAGAACAGAGAAAAAAAACAAGATACTTTCCGACAAAATTTTACAATTAATTGGATTTTTTTAATCCAAAAAAAGCAGCCGGTTCGGCTGCTTTGCTCACACGCTGACTTTATAGATCGAGATAAATTACTTTACAGTCACATTCTGAAGATCCTGCACGCCTTGGAAGATCAAGTCGAACAGCGTCTCGATGTGCTCTTCCTCAATACAGGAGAAGGCGACGCGCAGATCGGTGTCGCCCAAGGCGATGGTGCCTACGCCATACTTGTCAAGCAGGAGCGTGCGAAGCGTTTCCGCGTCTACTGTCTTCAGCTTCAAGCACATGAAATAGCCGGAGTTGAACGGGTAATATTCCCACACATCGCCGTATTTGCCGCTGTCGAGCAGGCCTTTTACCTTATTTGCCCGGCCCTTCATAATGTCGAATTTCTCCTGCTTCTGCGCGGCGAAATCCGGGGAAGTCAGGGCGTGCAGCACGAAGGTCTGCGAAGGGTGCGGTCCGCTGGAAATGGTGGCGCGGATGATCCCCATCGTTTTTTTGCTCCAAAGCGTTGAGCAGCGCTTCGCTTTCGCCGGCATAGGTGATGAAACCGACACGGAATCCCCATACGTATTCTTCCTTCGTCGCACCGTCGATTTTGACGGCAAGCACGCGAGGGTGAAGGTCGGCCAAAGCGCCGAACAGCGATTCATGCATCGAATCCTCGAAAAACAGGCCGAAGTAGGCGTCATCCGTCACAGCCACCACATTAATTCCGGCTTCCGCCCCGGCGGCGATAGCGGCAAGATGCTTTTGCCTTCTTCTTGCGTTGGGGAGTATCCTGTAGGGTTGTTCGGGAAGTTCAGGACGACAATGGCCTTGCCTTTCTCCTTTTGAGCCAGGATGGCCTGCTTCAATCCTTCCGCATTAAACAGTCCTTGTTCATTATAGAGAGGGTAGTTCACCATGCCCGCTCCGCGGCGAATTCCGAATGTGAGTTCGTAGTTCTCCCAGTTTTTTGTCCGGGATAATGACGCTGTCGCCGCTGTCCGCAAACAGGTCGGCCACAATGCTCAAACCGTGTGTCAAAGCGTTGGTGGCGATCGGATTGCCGAAGCTTTTGCCTGCCAGGGACGGGTTCTCTTCCAGCATCTTTTTTGCGCCATGCGGCTCTTAATTGGGGCTTGCCCGCAGGAGGCGCGTATTCGTATATATCTTTCGGATCGTAGGCGGATAATGTATCTTGAATAACCTTCAAATGCATCGGCTTGCCGCCTTCCAAAGCGGTCCCGATGGTGGCGTTAAACTTGTTCGCTTTCGCTTTCGCTTCTGCGGATTGGCTGAGGATGCCTTCTTTCGGGAAGTAAATTTGCTTGCCCAAACCGGAAAGCATGTCATAGACATGCCGGTTTTCTTGTTCAATGGTCTTGTTGAGGAGCTGCGCAAGTGAATTCATTACTTTCATCCTTCCATAGAATGCGATCATTTTGCTGTCATTATATCACTTTCAAAAGTGGGCGTCACGGCGCTTTGAGAAAAAATGCCAAATTCTCCGGCGAGGCCAGGCCTTCATTTTGATTTTTTTCCTTTTAATGCTATATAAAATAAGTATATGCATGGACATGAAGGGATGTATTTTTTTTAAGCTGGGCGAATCGCAAATCATGCTGCATCTAACGGATCAGGAGATTAACCCCGACTGTGTCTCCCTCCATGTGAATACGGCGGATGTGAATGAGTTATTTCGTCAGGAAGCGGGAAAACAGCATGCTAAAAGAGCTTAGTCAAGCTGCTGAAAGCAGCTTGGACTTTTGGCATAACGACATTGACGATAAGGTATGGAACGATGCTTAATCAAGGTGATATCGTACTGATTCCCATCCCCTTCAGTGACCTGACTTCGCAAAAAAAGAAGACCTGTGTTGATCATATCAAACAATGACTATAATCAGCGATACCAAGATATATGGAATCTAAACTGGAAAAAACGAACCACTGTACGT
>BBFE01000014.1 GCA_001313085.1 Paenibacillus sp. JCM 18996
ATTTTCACTATGTCACTTTATTTCCATCCGATGTGAACGGTCCCCTATGGTCGATTGGGTTTGAAGTGTTTTGCTATGCCTGATGCCTCTATTCATGGCGGGACTGTTCGTAATTGGAAAGAAACGTTCTTTTCTTAAATCGATGGGATATTGGATCATAGTCCTTCTGTTCATCCTGGCGTTAAATCACTTGGTCCATTCTATGCTTACTCCTGGGAATGATAAGAGGGGGTGGCAATATGGGTTGATCGGGGGGGCCAAGTATTGGATGCCAAACTACAACCCGATTGGCTTCTTTGGACACTTCACGGTAGGGATTGTAGCCGCAGGGATCACGACAAGATTGCAACTACCGTCGGTCAAGATTACGAAATTCGCGAGTACAGGCGGCTTTGATTTCTTGGGGTGTGCAGGTTTGTTGTTCTCGCTCCTGTTGCTTTGGATCCTACGCAAGTCGCCGGAGTTTAGTGTAAGCTGGCAGAACCAGCCTTACTTCTTCCCTTACTTTGCTATTCTTATTGCCATTCCATTGGTAACAGCGCCTTATTCCATCTTCTTGCGTAAGTTGCTCGATAATAGATTCTTCAGATTTACTGCCAAGGTATCTTTCGGCCTATATTTATGGCACCATTTGATAATCACGATGATGTCTATGTATTGGGCCAAGGATTATCAATTCATGGGTATCGCCAGCTTAGAACGTTGGGCAATCCTTTCAATGACAATATTAGCCTATCATATCTAATTGCGGCGATATCTTATTACTTGATTGAGAAACCCGCATTGGACTGGGCACATAGACTACGGAAAAGACAGTCAATCCCGATCCAGTCTGATCAGATAGGAAGTGGTATTTGATGACACCAGAACATTCAAAGACCATTGAATTACTTACACATTCAGTTTCCCAGCACTACCGTTATGACGCATTAATTCTCATAGCTCCGTCGCCAGAGGGGAAGAAACGGAAGGTTCCGATGTGGATTGTATACTTGTTGATGCGCGATCCCCAAAAGGGGAACCGCAGGGAGCGTAGCTCCCTGCGCAACGACATCGTCGTTTGGTTCCAACCATGTGGGCTGAAGGACGTCCTTCTGCGTTTAAAAAAAGAAAAAAAAGGAACTTAGTTGCCTTTGATCATATCCCACAGCAGCGACTGAACTTCTTTCTCATTACGGTCAACCTGCTGCCAGTTGATCAGTTTCGACCGTTCAGCAAACGGGCCAGTGTCTGGATTTAACACCATTCCGATCTGTGGTGAAATTGCATCATATGGCGTGTTGTCAGGTGACGCATCCGAATTGATAAACAGTTCATTCATGGGAGTAGCCAGTGCGTCAAACTGATTCATGTAGGGAAGTCCCAAAATGAGTTCGATGGTATGCAGCACACTGGATTGATCGTATAACGTATGGGAGACATTGTTTTTTCTTTGCCCACGGGCTTGCCAGCATGAAAATGCTGCGATGCCTTCTACATGGTCGCGTCCTGATTGAGGATCGTCTTCTTGTACAAAAAAACCGCCGTTGAATTCCAGTCAGGAGTGTGCGAAAGGTAATCAAGTATCATTCCAGTAGCCTGGTCGTTATCAGCAACCATCGATTGAGGAGACCAGTAGCCGGGCAATCCCCCGAGAGTATGATCTTCCGGCAGCCAAATGATCGACAAGTCGGATAGACCGTTTTGTTTCATATCCTCAATGGTTGATTTGGCCCGCACCGTGTCCGGATAGCCCATGACAAAACCGTTAGGCACAGTCGGACTCGTATGCGATGCAATGGTTTGCAGGTTATTGGGATCCGCACTGACCTGTTTTCCTTCAAATCCGAAGATGCGGAATGATTTCCCTTTCTTAATCGCTTGATCGACAAGAAAGCCGGAGTGAGGGAAAGAAACGTTTGCAGAGCCTTGATCTGGAACGCGTGACTGCCATGAATCTGACCACATCAAATCGTTGGACCAGGTTTTTTTCCGCATAATCCGTCAGTTGACCGGCGTTCAAGTAGAAATGTCCGGTGATGCTCACTTCTGTGTCGGTAAAATAATTGTCAAGAAGACTCCAGCGTTTTGCCATTGCATGCGAATTCGGGGTGTTCTTTTCTCCGTACATGACCAGATTGGGATCTCCATTTCCTCCTTTAATATCGCCGAATTCCTGGTCGTATGTTTTGTTCTCACGGATGATCATGACCACATGCTTGATTTTGTCGCTTCCTGCACCTTCCTTATTGGTATAACATTATTTACTGCATCAGGCGGATTGTCGTACCGGTTGTTTTGAACGAATTGATTAGTGTACTGAGAAAGTTTGTCCGCTGTCGGGACAGGAATGACTGACATGGAACCGGTAATCAAGGAAGCGAGGTTTTGACCCTGAGAAGTTGGGCCTCCTCCTACACCTTTCGCATTAAGCACATAAATCTTTGAAGCGTCCGATGAGATTCTGACATCACTTGGCCACCAGCCGGTAGGGATGTACCCTTTCACAGCCTGTGTAGCTGTATCGATGACAGTCAAGGCGTTCAGTCCGCCATCTGCTACGTAAAGAGTTTTGCCATCAGGAGTTAAAGAAAGTGCGTTCGGGACGGCGCTGTAAAGATTTTTTTGGGTCGGAAAACGTGTTTTGAATTCTGGATCGACATCAATGCGCGTATCTTCCACCCATGCTGCATCGGCCCCTTTTTTTCAGGACAGAAACGTTATCGGTATTTCCGTTTGTTATGTACACGGTGCCGCCATCCTGACTAATTGCAATTGCCGTCGGGTGTTCACCAACCGGAACCGTAGCCGCAGGGGCAATCGGCCCTGTTTGTGTGGCGGCAGGTGAATTTGTGATCGTGTTTGGTGTAACCCGGTTGTAAATACTTACGGACCGATCCGCCCAATTGGAAACAAAAAACCTGTTTACCGTCGGGCGATACTTCACATGTATAAGGCGAATTGCCTGTCGGAAGAGAGGCTGCTGCGGTGTCAGTAACCGTATTGATATCTGTGACGGTATTTCCCAGATTATCAGCGACAAACAAATCGTTGCCATCGGGACTCATCGCCATTCCGCCGGGAAAGCCAGGAACATCGATCGATTTTTTTGTAAGGAAAAATAGCGGTCTACCATATTGACGGCATAAACATAAACCTTGTTGGCACCGCCCCCGGAGGCGTACAGCTTGCTGCCGTCTTTGGAAAATTTGACACCTATGAACAATGGATCCTGGGGAATGAAGTACAACTCTTGATTTGTGCTTAAATCAATAATGGAGATGCCTTTTTTTCTCCTCGCCGTTGCTGCTGATCGCCATAAATTTCTTGTCGGGTGAAATATCCATTCCAAGCGGCATGTTGTGAGTGAGATTGACTTGCTGGCCTGCAGGAGTAATTTTTTTTGACCCGTAGGTAAAACCGAAGTGCCGGTTGCATTTGAATACGTACCGGGAACATATCCAAACAGAACTCCACCTCCGCCTGCGGCATAGACAATGCTTCCTAACGATAAAGACAATATCGCTGCAGAGGCAGCCAAACGTCCCCATTTCCCTTTTTTTCATAGTAACCTCCTTAAAAAAAATTTAGTACTAAAAAAAATTACCACAATTTATTTAGCATGAATCTGTAGAATTTTAAAGAATTTGTTAAGAGGCCCGGCTCTGTATGAATGGGGAAAAGACGTGCTAGTAAGCCAGCAAGCTCAATTCGAGCCACTGTTATTCCCTCGGTAAGCCCAATAGAAACGGTTGCGGCCGCATAGAGATGCTCCGCTCTCTTGATGCCCACTTCGTGGAACACGCAGTCCTTCCCGAGCTCAATGCCGCGGAAATCCACTGCCCGAGCTACGTGTATCTTCTTGGCGATGTCCGCTCCGACGACCAACGTTTTTTTTATGCGGGGGAATATCTAAAAAATTCAAGTTATTGGTTTCAATGCCAGGTGCACTGGGTAAACGATAGTATCAAGTGCAAGGAGGTATAAAGAATGACTGAACCGATTCGAAACAAAGATTTACTTGACAGTGACAACAACATAATCAAAATGGTAGCCAGAGGCATGTCGTTGGAAGAAGCTGAAGAGTTTGTCAACGGAGTCAATATCGCAGAGGAAACTTATACCGTCCATAGCCATAATATCGGAGACTAAATCAAAAAACGAAAAAAAGTCGGCTCGAGGATTTTTTTCGATCGGTATGTTAGTTTACGATACATTTTAAAAGAAAATATTTTAATGAAAATGGCCTGTCCTAAATGGAGAGGGCCATTTTTTCGTTTCGTCGCTGTCCGTTCAATCCAAAAAAATCCGTGGCTTATTCTACCAAATTGCTCATTTGTTGTGAAATGAGTTATAATTTAAGAAAGGTTACTTATAGCAAGTTACAGGGGAGTCATGTCGTGATTGTTAATACGAAATTGCATATTCCACATTTGCGAAGAGAGTTACTTGTTGAACGTCCAGCGATCATGAATTTGCTAAGTGAAGGATTAAAAAAAGAAACTAACGGTTGTTACGGCTCCTGGGGGATACAGCAAGACAACGGCTTTGAGTCAGTGGGTACAGCAGAACGGCGTACCTTGTGCATGGGTTTCTTTGGACCCGTTGGATAATGACTTGACCCAGTTCTGGAAATATGGAATTGCGGCTATCGACAGCAAGCGACCGAATTTTGCCAAAGCCATGAACCCGTGTTTATCCACGCTCAAATCCGGAACCTTTGAGCCTTTTATCACAGCAATGATTCATGAATTTAGCAGCTTTTCCGATGACTGGTAGTTATTTTTGATGATTTTCACTCGATAAGTTTATCCTCAATCCATGCCTCGGTTGCGCGTTTACTTGAGCTTTTACCCGGTCACATTCATCTATATATAGCAAGTCGTGCGGAACTGCCATTTCCTACGGCAAGATTGCAGTCTACAGGCCAAGTCGTTACAATTACAAGTCAGGATTTGCGATTTCAACTCGATGAGGGAATTCGTTACCTGCGGGATTGCATGGGGTTTTCTTTGTCCGAACATCACATATCTATGCTCGTTCGTCGCACGGAAGGATGGATAAGCGGACTGCACCTTGCAGCAATCTCGCTGAACACAAGCACTAATTTTAACGATTTTATTCATGCTTTTTTGCGGTGAACACCGTAATATATCAGATTATCTGTTTCAGGAGGTTCTCAGCCGCCAATCCGAGGAGATGCAAGTTTTCCTCCTGGAAACTTCGATATTAAACAGGATGAATGGATCTCTTTGCAACGCGATAACCGGACTATCCAATTCCCAGGAACTGTTGGAACTGCTGGATCAGCAAAACCTGTTCATCGTTTCTCTGGATCAACGGCGGGAATGGTATCGATATCATCACTTATTTTCCGATTTTTTTTGCGAAAGCATCTTCGGCAGAAGCGTTCGGCACGGTGGAAACCTTTGCATGTTGGTGCAGCGTGCTGGCTGGAGGAGCATGGATTATATGAGGAGGCGGTGGATCACTTGCTTATGGGCGAGCATCACCTCGAAGCCGCTTCCCTAATTGAAAAGCACTTGCTCGACATGCAGCTGAGGAGCGGTGTGCTGCACAGATGGTTTAGTCTGCTGCCCGAGTCCTGTCTAACGGGGAAACCGGAGGTACAATTTCTTTATGTGAAAGTATTGGCCGAGTCCGAAGAAATGGAACTGGCAGGTTCAAAGCTTCGAATGATGGAAGACAAGCTGTCCGATCCGGATTGGAAACCGTTCGTCGGCACGTATCTTTATTTGTCCGCGGCGATTTCCTTTTACCGGAGAGACTTTAAGCGAACGAACGAATATTTGGAAATGTTTGAGAAACATATGCCGGAAGGCAGCTATATTCAGATGATTGAAGCAAACTCGTATACGACAAATTTTGATTCTCTATTGGTTTTTTTTCAATGATTTGCATGAAGCGGATGGATTCTTTTATAAGTGGATCAAGGTCTGGGAGAACAAGAAAAAATTACCCTTACGTCGGTTTTTTTTATATCACTTACAGCTTTCTTTTATATGAATGGAATCGTCTGGAAGAGGCTGCTGTCTATGCGGAAAGAGCACTAATGCAAAAGTGCATGCAGCCTTATGGCCTTATTTTAATGGGTGCAGCCATCAGCTATGCACGGATCTGTCAGGCTAAGGGAGATACGGCAAAAGCTTTTGAACTGCTTGAGCAAGTTAAGCTGAAGATCGATTCACCCGATAAAAATATTTTTTTGAGAAAAAAGTTGGACGCAGAGAAGGCGAATTTGTCACTGACTAACGGCTCCTTCGACAATGTAACCGCTTGGCTGGAAACGTGTGGAATCAGACATACCGACACGGTCCCACTGAGCCAGTTCACAGAATATGTTTATTTGGCGAGGGCGCTTACGGAATGTGGGCGGGTGAACGATGCTCTGCCACTGCTCGAACACTTGTATGAAGTCGTCCATGTTGAAGATCGACTTAGGGATATAATAAAAGTTTCCATTCTGCAAAGCATGGCCCTTCAACGAAAAGGAGATAGGGTGAATGCACTTATTAAACTGGAAGCCGCTCTACGATGGGCAGAACCAGGGGAGTACATTCGGAGCTTTCTCGATGAAGGGCCGAGGATGGCCTATTTGTTGAACCAATACGTGCAAAAAAAAGCAAATGAGTAAGTCAGCAAATGTATCCTTGCTATACGTCAAAAAAAAGCTGCTTCAGCTTATGAAGGTTGAGATGAATGAGTCTTTAGCCTTCGAATCGCTATTAACGAGGCAGGAATTAAAGGTACTGCGAATGATGGAGATGGGATTGTCAAACAAACAGATAGCGGCAGAGATCCAGGTCACAGCTGAGACGGTAAAGAGCCATGTCAAAAAATATATACCGTAAGCTTGAAGTCAATAACAAATGGCAGGCGCTTCATCGCGGAAGAGAGTTGAATTTGCTATAGCGGAAGACCTCGTAACAGTCCCGCTAAAATCCCCCAAATGGGGGATTTTTATTTTGTCAAAATCGTCTTAAAGTAAGACAAAGGGTTACAAAAGTTGATAAACACTAGTGGCCAAGTATGCTTTTTTTTGGTTGCTAAATCCATATGGAACAAGATCAGGTAGGATAGGAGATGTTAATATGAAAAGCTTAAGAGTGCAGCTGGACATTCACAAAATTTTGAAGCAAATTGACGTGGACTTAACTCAAGCGGCCGAAATGTTGGATTTCTTACAACGCCAAGAAGAAGTGACATCCGAAGCAACAGCCAAATGGTAATGTTCCACAAAATTTGGCTGGCGACAGCACTTTTTTGATTTCCATATACCATATAAAAAAAACGGCGCAGATTCATCCCGACTAAAAAAACTTTGCTTGGAAGAAGTAATCTGGAGAAAGAACCATTGGAAAAAAATAAAACAATTAAACAAATTGTCATTTTGGAAAAAAATACTACTTCACAAAATCCGTATTTTGTACATATGTACTCAAAAAAAAGACTTTGCGCCCGTGGAAGTTTCATTACCCTTTCTGATGACACAAAGTTCCCCTCAAAAAAAACAAATTAAGGGGAACTTTGTGTCACAGCGATCCCTTATCCTTTTCCCTCTGTTTTCCGCAAAAAAAATTAAGCCATGATCTCCCACATCTTTTCGCTGACTTCGTAGGATGTTTTCTCATCCTGTAGACCTCGGATGATATCCTCTACAACGGCTTCCATCAGCGCCAAATGGCCTTGAACCGAGGCACCAGCCACGTGTGGTGTCAGCAATACATTCGGCAGCCTGCGGACAGGATGATCGGCGGCTAGCGGTTCCTTTTCGAACACATCGAGCACTGCGAAGAAACGTCCGCTTTCCAATGCTTCCATGAAGGCTTGCTCGTGGAGGCATTGAGCGCGGGACGAATTGATGAAGATGGCTCCGTCCGGTATCCGGGTGATGAGCTCACGGCTTAACATTCTTTCGGTGGCCGGCAGATTCGGAACATGTACGGAAATAATCGGGCAGCTCATGACTTCCTCAAGCGTTGCCCGTGTCACGTTTAATTGGGCCGCTGCTTCCTCACTCAAGTAAGGGTCATAAATGAGCACATTCACATGAAAAGGAGCCAGCAGCTTAATAAAAGCCCGTGCCGTAGAGCTGGCGGAGACGATACCGATCGTGCTTCCCGTCAGCTCTCTCCCTTTTAGCCCCAGCTCTCTCCACTGTCCGACGCGAAGCGACGCATCGAAAGTGGGCAAATAACGCAGCGACGCAAGTAGCGACGCCAGACAATATTCCCCCCACGCTTAATGCGATTCGCGGTGCTGCTGAAAAGACACGTACGCCTTTGGAGAAGATTGGCTTCGGAACAAGATACTTGACCGTACCCGCCGCATGCCCGACGGCACGAAGCTTAACCGCTTTCTCTAGAGCTTCTTCGGTAATGCCCGGAGATCCCCAGCTGGTAAGGATCACTTCCGCCTCGCTGATCATGTTGACCAGCTCCTCCCTTGTGTAATCCCGCCCTATCTGATTCCAGGTCGTATCAAAATATTCATTTAGTAGCGCACGGCACTTCTCGGAACATACTTCTTTCAAACGGGATTCGGGTGGTAACACGAATGCTTTCATTTTCATAGGAGGCCCTCCTGGTCGTTTAATGAAAAGAAGCTTTAATATCTATGTTAATGGCGCTGTTGTCGATTTCCGGTTTGCGATACGCAGAATTATGAATCATTTTGTTCAGCGTAAGTTCATATTCATCAGCGTTAATCGGTAAATACTGCTTGTAGCCCTGGACAGCGGATAATATCATGGCATTAACCATCATAAGCGAATTTATGCCTTCCGCAGCTGGGACCAACGGAGCTTTACGCTCGGTAATGGCCTGCAGGAAGTCCGACAAGATGATTTCATGGCCCGGATCTCCGGCATCGCTCAAATCGAACTCGGTCCATTCATGCTGCAGTGTACCAAACGCATCCTGAGAGGTTTGAATGTATTCAAGTGCCGATGCGGAATTTAAATAAAGCTTAATCTTTTTTATTCTCACACACCAGCTTACCGTATTCACCGGCAATCTCCAAACGATCGGTGCCCGGGCTCTCGGAGGTGGAGGCAATAAAACTGCCAATCAATCCATTCGCGTACTCCATGATGGAGTGAACCTCGTCTTCCACCTCAATATGATGATACTTACCAAAAGAAGCGGTAGCCGTAATCGCTTCGGGCAGCCCGAAAAGCCACCATAACAGGTCAATGTTGTGGGCACACTGGTTTAACAGCACTCCCCCTCCTTCCCCTTTCCAAGTACCCCGCCAATTACCGACGTTAAAATAAGCCTGAGGCCGGAACCAGCTTGTATTTATCCAGGAAAAGCGCATGAGCTTCCCCAGCCGGCCTTCGGAAATCATTTTTTTGATCTTGACCCAGTGTTAGATGTTCGCAGCTGATAAAAAGGCGGCAAAAAAACGAGATCCGGTTGAAGCGTTTCTGTTCCTCATGCGCTTCCAACATACGATAGGCGTCTTTGATGTGCGCTGCTATCGGCTTTTCCACCAAAACATGCAAATTTTTCCGAAGAGCTCTATGGACATGTGGGTGTGTTGGTAATGAGGTGTGGCCACAATGACGGCATCCAATCCGCCCGCATCCAGCATAGCCGTAAGATCTGTGTAGCCACGGACCTGATATTCAGCGGACAGCTTCCGGACCTTTTCTTCCGTCTGGCTCCAGATGGAATCGACCCGGCAGCCGGGCATCTTGGATAGCAATTCCAAGTAATGCTGCCCCATATTGCCCAAGCCGATTAAACCGATGTTTATTTTTTTTCGCTGCATGATGTTGATGTCACCACCTTTCCGACAGCTATAAATTTACCGCTGGATCAGGTAATGGTCTGGAGCTTGCCGCCAAATCGTAGCCGAATCCGTTCCCTTTTACACTGTCAAACCGTATTTTCCCATGCTGACGGTTGTATAACCCGGGATGAAATCGCGCTTCATAAGATGAGGCTTCCGGGTAAAACTGCATCCCGTTCGTTTCCACACCCATAATCGTTCCGGCATGATAAGCAAGAAGAACATGCGGGATTTGCGCCAGCATCGGGTTGGTTAAATCCTGCACCATCAGCGTCATGCCATGCGCTTTGGCCCAGCACATACTGAGCATAGCGCCGGTTTGTGTCTTGCACGTTTTGAGCGCGACTCCCGTCCATCCGAGCGTCCGGCCCAGCTTAACCAGCTCCCAGTCATGAGCGCTTTCATCCATAAAGAGCGGCTTTCTGGCACTCACACTGCGAACATCCAGCCGATACGCCTTCAGATCATACGGGAACGGCTGTTCAATGTACAGGATCGCTTTAAAAAAAATATCCGGCTGCTCCACCATTAAGCGATCCAATATATGATTTACGTAATCGCAGTCGGTTACTTGACAATTAAAATCGGCCGTAAGCCAAGTCACTTTACGTCTTAGAGCAATTTGCCCTACCTGGACAAGCCGGTTATAGTCCCAATCCGAGTCATCTCCAGTCAGCTTGACTTTCAGGCATTGCAGCCCATCGCGTTCAATCCAATCCTCCAGCGTGTAAGGATAGCCGTCATCCGTCTCGTCACCTGTAAGCTCATGGGCAAACAGCTTATCCTTACCGCCGACCAAGTGCCAGGCGAGCAGCGCCCTCTCAGGCGGTATTTGGAAAAAAAATCCTCAGGATATAAGCCATCAAAGGAAACATCAGTATCTTCAGCCGGCCTTAAATACACGGAAAGATCCGCATTCATATAATAGCCGTTAAAGGTTTGATATACGGGAACCTCATTGGTTTGCCCATAGGCATCATAGAGTGCGATATCAAATAGGGAAAAGCAAACGAGCGCCGCCAAATAAGGCACAGGCTCCGACAAACCGGATAAGGCGTTAAAACGGTCGACAAGCTCAAGAAGCCGCTGCTTTTGATACCGATAGCCAAGCTCAAAAGGATGCCCCTTCTTTTTTCCATTGCGCTAAATCCTTGGCGATCATTTCACAAATCTGTTTCAGGGTTTGCTCACGAACCTCATAGCTTAACGAACTGGGCCACACCCATTGTACGCTCAAGGGCGTCTCTCCCCAACCTTCCGCGCTTTTACCTTGCCGGTTTATTGTCCGAATACATACTCTTGCGCAGGTGACATGCGTCAGCACCTCCGCACCAAATTTCAAGGGAACTCGGGTTTCAATCGGCAAATAATAGAGTTTAATGCCTTCAATTGAAATATCGTAAGGCTTCATATAACCCTCTCCCTATAAGAATTCTATATTATGTTTAGTAAAGAATTAAATTATATCTTCAAACAAGTCAAAATTTTAGCGGCCTGCTAAAGGACAAGCCGCATAGAGCGTCAAAGACGTCGAAGCTGATAAAACTCATGTTAGGTACGGCTTTGGATTTATCCCGTCATGTCATGATAGCGAGCTGTTCCCGTTTTACCTCGAACAGCAACGGCTCCTGTTGGTACATTCTCCGAATGTCTTCCACCATGAGCCTGCCGATCCGCAGCCGGGAGTCCGGATTCACACCGGCCAGATGCGGCCGGGCGATCACGTTGGGTAGGTGCCTGAACTCGCTCTCCGCCGCAAGCGGTTCAACCTCGAACACGTCGAGTGCGGCGTAGAACCTCCCCTTCTTCAGTTCCTCCAGCAATGCGGATTCATCAACCAGATCTCCGCGGGCCGTATTGATGAACAGGGCGCCGTCCTTTATCAGCGAAAGCTGCTGGCGGCTGATCATCCGGTAGGTCTCCGGCACCTTGGGCGCATGCAGAGAAATAATGTCTGAGCCCGCCATTACCTCGTCAAGCGCCGACAACTGCACACCAAGCTCCCGGGCCGTTGCCTCAGGTACAAACGGATCATAGGCCAACACTTTCACGCCAAATGGCCGGAGCAGCTTAATGACTTCGCGGGCGACCATGCCGAGGCCGACCAATCCCACAGTTTTGTCGCGCAGCTCGAACGTTTCCATCCCGGCGTGTTTTTTTGGTCAATCCCTGCTTCATTTCGCGTTCCACCGATAATATTTTATGTCCGAGCCCCAGCACCAACGCCAGCACATTTTCACTGACCGAGACGGCGATCGCAAAATTGCTGTTGAGCACCCGGATTCCCCGGTCAAAGACGGACCAGTTTGGAAATACCGGACGGATCGAACCGGCCATATGCGCCACAAGCTTTAGCTCATCCGCAGCATCCAACACAATATCCGTCACCGGTGTCGTCCTCCATGAGGTAACGAGCGTATGCACGCCCGGGATGCGTGCAATCAGCTCCTCTTCCGTCAAAGCGCGGTCGAACGGATTCCATTCCACTTCCCCTAGCGCTTCGATTTCCGCCATAGTCTGCTCGCTGAAAAAGGAAGAGATCAAGTCATTCTGAATTAACACAAGGATTTTCCGCAAGTGTCTCACTCCTTTCTAATATCCGCCCTGATTGATGGGAGCAGATTATTTTTTTTCTTTTTTTTGGCATCCAGCGCTTTCTGGTAAATCTCCAGATATTTCTTCAAGTTCATTTTATCGAGAGTGCTTACATAGTTGCTCCATTCCTTGTCGATATCCGCTTCACCGATAATGAATTTCGCAGTCTTCGTCTTCACGTAATCGTTGATCGTTTTGTCCAGCTCGGCGAGCTGCTGAGCATCGGCTGGAGCGAAAAAACAGAGGAGGCACGATTTCATCGATTTTCGGTTTATAAGGCTCGTAATTCTTTTTTGGTCACATCATAGTACATCTTTTCTTTATCCGGCTGCTTGAGCACGGCCTGACCGGCATACCAATCCTTGTCGGTCCGGTAATTTAAGCCGTATTGCGACCACGATTCGTTTTGCACGCGCCCGAATGGAACCAGCAGCCGGTATTTAGCCGGATTGCCGTCACGACCTTTATCTCCAGGTTTGGCATCATCCCACGAGGAGCCTTCACACCAAAGTTGGAATACAGATTCGCTTCAAAATCATACATGAAGTCGGCCCAGCGCATGGTCGCTTCGGGATATTTATTGGCACTTGTCATGATAAAGTTGCCGCCCCGGATTTTATCATAGGCCAGCCATGTCGTCTTCTGGTATCCGTTCGGCCTTTCACAGGTGCGATCGGTTGATAGTCCAGCCAGCGGTTGCTCGAGCCTTCCACGATGGTGATATCCGATGGCGAGTGTGCCGGGATAGCGCCGCCGATGGCGATATTCGGATTCTCGGCGATTTTTTTTCAAACCGTCTCTGTCCAGCGTGAACGACTCCTTCGACAGAAGCCCTTCCTTGAACAGGCGGTTCATGTATTTCAAGCCTTCCTTCCACTCATCTTTATTGTAGGCGACGTCGATTTTTTCCATCTTTCACAAGCATGCGCTTGTAGCCGTCATCATAAATAAACGAGTTCATAATCCACACATCGATCTGCGATTTAGACGGACCGCTACCTGTGGAGATTCCGCCTACGAGTGGAATTTCGTCCGCCTTGCCGTTGCCGTTCGGATCCTTTTCCTTAAACGCCTTCAGCATTTGATAAAATTCCTCAGTCGTAGTCGGCTCCTTCAGTCCTAGCTTATCGAGCCACGGCTTATAGACGTACATCTTGTAATCGAGAGAGCAATGGTAGCATTCATTAATATAAGGCAAGCTGTAGATTTTATTGCCGGGTGCGGTAATCGCGCCCTTCACTTCCGGCATCTCCTGGAAAATCTTCTTCGTGTTGTCGCCGTATTTCTCAATGAGATCCGTAAACGAGACGAAGATGCCTTGCTCGCCATAAATCATCTGCTGCTCCGGAGAGACGTCGACATTCATAATAACGTCCGGTAAATCGCCGCTTGCCAGGGCAAGGTTCAGCTGCTCCTTATAGTTTTTTGACATCGGCCACAATCCACTGCACATGCACGTTCGTCTTGTCCTCCAACCACTTGGTATAGCCGTTGGTTTCGAAATTTTCGACCAGCGCATTGCCGGCGACAAAAAACCTTTAACGTAATCTTGTCGTTAACCACGGGAAACTTTCCAGGGGGATTCACCTTCGATGCGTTCGCGCTTTCCTTCGTTCCGCCCTCTTTGCCGGCAGGTGCTGGCGTTTCCTTCGAGCAGCCTGACAGTATCAGCGCTGAGGCAATTCCCAAAGAGAGCACCATTTTCAAAGTTTTTTTTCATGCCTTTGACCTCCCTATACGGTAATTTCGAAATTTCCGTGCGGTGGATCCTGGATGCGGCTACCCTTTAATTGAACCGATCATCACGCCTTTGACAAAGTGCTTTTGCACAAATGGATAAATGATGAGAACTGGAACTGTTGCAACGACGATCAGGGAATACTTCAGTAAATCGGCCAATCCCTGCCTTGCAACGAGGTCCTCTTCACTGGTAACCATACTCGGGTCAATCTGGTTTTGCACAAGAATACTGCGAAGGACGAGCTGAAGCGGATACAGGCTGCGGTCCTTTAAATACAGGAGGGCGTTGAAATAGGAATTCCAATGGCCCACGGCGTAGAACAAGGTAATCACAGCAATAATCGGCCCGGAAAGCGGAAGCACGATGCGGAGGAGAAACTTCCAGTCGGTACAGCCGTCCACCTGGGAAGCCTCCAGCATTTCATGCGGGATGTTCGTTTGAAAATAAGTTCTCGTAATAATGACGTTAAACACGCTGAGGGCGGAAGGCAAAATCATGGACCAACGGGTGTCCAGCAGGCCCAGATCCTTTACAAGCAAGTAGTTCGGAATAATCCCGCCGGAAAACATGATCGTGAAGACAAAAATAAACATGATTCCATTGCGGAAGACAAAATCTTTGCGGGATAACGGATAGGCCGCCACAATCGTGAGAATGACGTTGATGACCGTGCCGACAACCGTATACAGCAGGGAATTGCCAAAGCCGATCCAGATCGCTTTGTACTCGAACACCGCTTTGTAGCCCTTAAGGCCCGGATCGACCGGCCACAGCCATACTTTTCCGGAAATAACGGCATCGCTCGAGCTGAAGGAAGCGCTTAAAATATAGACCAGAGGATACAGTACGGTCAGGAAAAAAAAGGCTGAGTATGACATAGTTAACCACATTAAAAAATCCGGTCGCCGGCTGACTCTCTAATGTTTGCGTTCATAGACTCCCTCCTCTTTACCATAAGCTGCTCTGGCCCAATTTTTTTAGCTATGCGGTTGACCGTGATGAGAAGAATCAGGTTGATGACATTTTTTTTGAACAGGCCGATCGCTGAGGAGTAGGAGAAGTTGACCACATTCGAGGCGAGGCCCACTTTGTACACGTAGGTGTCAACAATCTCCGAGGTGGTGAGATTCAAGGGGTTTTGCATCAGGAACGATTTCTCAAAGCCGATCTCAAGCATCCGACCGACTTCCAGAATAAGCAGGATCACGGCAATCGGCAGGATGCCGGGAAGATCGATATGCCACATGCGCCGCAGCTTGCTCGCTCCGTCCACCACCGCTGCTTCATGAAGCGACGGATCGATGCCGGCAAGTGCGCGAGGTAGATAATGCAGCTGAAGCCGACATTCTGCCAGACGCCGGACCAGACATAAATACTGCGGAAATAATCGGCATCGCCTAACCAGTTGACGGCCTCGAAGCCGAACGCTTTGAGGATAATATTGACGATGCCGATCCGGGGATCAAGCATCTGAAAGATGATGCCGACCATCACGACAACTGAGATAAAGTGCGGGGCGTAGGTGACCATCTGCACCGTCTTTTTTTGAACTTTTCGTGCTTGACATAGTTCAAGCTCAGCGCCAGCAGAATCGGGAACGGAAAACCGGCAATCAGCTGGTAAAAGCTAAGGGCGACCGTGTTCCACATAATGTTCCAGAATTCATACGATTCAAAAAAAACGAATGAAGTGCGCAAAGCTACCCACGTGCTGCCCCAGATCCCTTTGACCGCCGAAAAAAAATTGCGGAACGCGATTTGGGCGCCGTACATCGGCACGTATTTGAAAATGACAATATAAGCGAACGGCAGAGCCATCAGCACGTAAAGCTGCCATACACGGAGCATATCCCGGCCTAGGCGAGTCACTTTGCCCGAGATTCGGACCGCTGTTTTTTTTCTTTCACATTAGCAATCTCCACGATCGCATCCCCTTTCCTTTCCAACCGGGATCTTCTTAAGGCTTCATCATCTTCCTTCCAGAAGAGCCTGAGCCAATATGATCTCGGCCACTTCCATCGTCTTCAGCGCATCCCCAAAATGAGACGAGGGCAGCTTCCCTGCCTTGACACAGTCTATAAACTCCCTATGCTTCGTGCGGAATCCGGCATATTGGTAAAGCTCCGTTCCCTCGCCGATCTCCCTGGCGTCATATTCGACGCCTTGCGTATCTCCATCGGCATAAAGTACGCCCTTGCGCTCATGCTCGGCTTCCGCGCAAATGTTCGGGGCATGCATCTCGACCGAGAAAATCCGCCTGCCGCTGGACCAGCTGTTGATTAAGTAACCGGCGGAAGCGTTATCAAAATGCATTGTCGCCGAAATAAAATTGATATCCGGAACGTTGACGCGCTTGGTGGTGCTTTCCACCTTGACGACCTCCCCGCCGCACATCCAGCGCAGCGTATCTATCGAATGGACGGTATCGTCCATCATCCGGTCCCGGGCATGAAGATAAGGCTGCATCTCCGATTTATAGAACCTGCAAACCGCATGGGTGATCGGTCCGCGCTTCAAGCATTCCTCCCTCAGCTTCATCACCATGGGTGTACTGCGGCGCTGAAAGCTGACCTGGGTGATGCAGTTGTTTTTTTTCCGCGGTATAAGCGAGCATCCTGGCCTGATGAATCGTGATGCCGAGCGGCTTTTCTATGTAAAGGTGAAGTCCCTGCTGCAGGCACCACATCCAAATGTCGAACATCAGATGAGGCTGCCCGATGACATAAACGGCGTCCGGCTTCACTTCCTGCACCATTTTGCGGTAATCGTCATAGCGGCCGGCAACATGGTACTTGTCAGCGGTTTCGTTTAACGCCTTTAGAGATAAGTCGCAAATGGCTGCGATTTCTACATCCTCGAAGGATGCAAGCGAAGGATAATGTACAGAGTTCGCCATACGGCCGGCGCCGATCATCGCTACTTTAAATTTAGAGGACATGCGGTAAGTACCCCCTTAATTCTGATTCTCGAATAAAGATTTAGCGAACGAGATATCTTCTTTAATCAAACGGTCTACGCCATGCTCATTATGGTATTCGGCGGTTAAGCAAATCACACCTTGATATCCGCGCTTTTGCAGATAAGCGGCCGTTCTCGGCCACGAGGCGAGTCCTTGGCGGCCTGAGGTGAAATAAGGTTTCCACTCCGCAACCTCGGCCTCCGGTCCGTTCTGTCTGCGGTAGAACGCATTCTTGAAGTTAACCATACACAAATGCTCCCAAACGATATCTAGGCCATGCTCCGGCTGCTGTCCGGCGAGCGCATCGTGTGCTGCATCCCAGATCGCCCCTACAGTCTTCTGATCGAAGCCCTGCAGAAGATGTCTGAGACCCATGGAGTCCACGACATAATTGCCGTAATGCTGCTGGACTCCGACCTGAACACCGTATTTCTCGCATAGCGGAACGATCGATTCCAACTGCTCGCGGGCTTTGCGCTCCGATGCAAGATAGCCCCCGTCCTCGTGCTTGATCGCAGGCATGACGCGGATCATCGGAATTTCGGCTTCGGCACATGCGGCAAAGACATGTTCATCGGTTGAGCTTGCCACGTTATATATCTTTAAGCCGTGATCGGCAAACTGCTGTACGAGACGGGGCAGCTGAGCGGCCTGGGAAGGCTCGAGCTGAAAGCCTTCACGGAGAGGAAACTCGACGCCGTCAAACCCCATTCCTTTTACAAATGAGCACAACTCCCACACGGATAACGTTTTCCAAGGCTTCGTAAATAACGAAAACTTGGTTGACATGAATGCACATCCTCTCCATGAAATGGTTTATTGTAAGCGTTTCCATTTATTTACTTCTATCTTAGTTTGCATTTTATTTTATGTCAATATTTAAATTAAGATGCATCAAAACATTTCTTTTTTTCATTCTTCCTTCGCCATTTTTTTTAAAAAATAAACAACCCTTTTGAAATCGGTGTCTAGTTTATTGGACCCGACTATTGTGCCTATTCTCGTAATAGTCAGGATTATTTCCCAGCTTGTGCAGCACCGGTTCGGTAATTTCGTTTAACCGACGCAGAACGTCCGCACTAAGCTCAATTTGGGCGGATTGCGCGTTCAGCATTAGCTGCTCGGCATTGCGGGAACCGACAATGGTTGAAGTGATCCCTTCATTCGCTATAGCCCAAGCCAGGGACAGTACGCCCATATGAAGGTTTAATTCATCCGCCAGCTGCCTGATTTGAACTAAGGCCTCCATGATTTCCGGTTCAGCCCCCTCTTCGCCATGCCGGGTCCCCTGTCCTCTGGAATGATGAAAATGCCGGGACCTCGCCTGCATTGGCTTAATTTCCTCCAGGGCTTGGTATTTACCGGATAAAAGCCCCTGCTGCAGCGGCATGTAGCCGATCACACCGATACCCGCGTTCCGGCAGTAAGGCAAGACTTCCTCTTCGATAGCTCTGGACAGCAGATTATAGGCCAGCTCGTTTGTCGCGATCGGGGCTCCGGTGTGCAGCACCTCGCCGAGCTGGTTGACACCGTGATTGCTGACTCCAATGTGACGGATTTTGCCCTCCTGCTTCAACCGCTGTAGCCCCTCGAATACGTCTGCTAGACTTGGCGGATTAGCGATTAGCTCGTGGTCCGATGTAAAATGCTTCACCGCCAGCGGATTTACCGGCCAGTGCAGCATATAGACATCGATATAATCGGTTTGGAGACGCTTCAGACTGCCTTCGCAGTGCTTGCGCACCAGATCCGCCCGCACGTTTGCCGTACTGATCTTGCTTCCGATTATCGCCTCATGTCTGCACCCTTTCAGTGCAAGTCCGAGCGAGCGCTCGCTCTCCCCGTCGTTATATACCTCTGCCGTATCAAAATAATTGATCCCCAAATCTAAAGCTTGGTGTACGACCTGGTCAACATCCCGTTGATCCTGATTTCCCCAATAAGAGCCGCCGCCATATTGCCAGCAACCCATTCCGAGCACGCTCAGCTCGAGGCCCGACGACCCCATTTTCCTTCGTTTCATAGCCGCAGCTCCCCTCTGTCCATCTTTATTATTCGCGGACGACTCCCTTTTTTCAAAATCAGATTCCCCTTAAAAGAAACGTCGCTTGTAGCGATAATTGCATAGGCCCTTCGTGCCCGTTCGTAGAACGCAAACCTTTCCACCAGTTCGAAATCAATAAAATCGGGCTTTACAAACCGGATCAGCTCCAAGTAGGTCCCCCATACCGGCGGTGCCGGATCCGCAGGAAGCAGCGACATCACCGCTGCCGGCCTTTCCACTGCATAGTCCAGCGGAAACAAGGGGATCATCGCTTGAAGCAGTGGGGGAATGTTGTGGCCGTCATACCGCAGCAGTCTGTGAGCGTTCGCAGCGGCCGGAAAGTTGCCGTCTGCAAGCACAATTTCGTCCCCATGGCCCATCTCCATCATGATTTTTTTACCAAGTCGGGCGAAAGGATTGCCGGAATTCCTATTAACATTTCTGTGGCCTCAAATCGGACTGTTAAAAGGTACGAATTTTCTTAATTTTCTAAAATGTTTACAGGGAGATTTTAACACCAGAATAACCTTCTGTAAATATTTAAATTATCTTTGTTCTCTTTGTGTTGTTACCCGACTTTTATATGTTATAATTGGAATAATCTTCGACGACAGGGTGCATTCGATGAATCAAATCGATATTAAAGATCAAAAAAAAGGCAGTAAGCTGGCCATTTTGCAAACGCTTCGCGTCCACGGCAGCATGTCGAGGATCGAGTTGACCCGTGTGACCGGCTTAAGCCGGGCCACGATTTCCATCTCCATTGCGGAGCTGATTGAGAACAATCTGGTTTATGAAACCGATAACCGGCTATTGACCAAAGGTCGTCCGGCCACTACCGTTGAGCTGGCCCCGGGCTCTTGTATTATCATCGGGGCGGATTTGGATAACAAAGTTTGGACACTGGGGGCTTTCGACCTCATGGGCAATGTGGTGAAGTCTGTAAAAAATTCCGGTCAGCTCGTTTGAGCCCGAGGCTACGTTTCGGACTTTAGCCTCTCAAATCACTCAGTTCGTGGATGGTCTGGAACCGAAGCCCGTACCTTTGCTTGGACTTGGTGTGCCGGGTTTGGTCGATGCAGGACATGGGATCATCCGAAGCGCGGCAGATCTGGATTGGCACAACGTGCAGGTCGCGGAGCTGATTCACAGGGAGATCGGCTGGCAAACCGTTGTTGTCAACCGGCACCGTGCCCGAGGCTTAACTGAATGCCGGTACGGCGCCGGGCAGCAGTATCACAATATGATATATATCGGTGTGGGAATGGGGATTGCGGCGGGGTTTATATCGATCGTCAGTTGCTGTCCGGCTCGCTGGGGGGAGCCGGCGAAATCGGACATACGACGATCGAACCGGATGGCCCTTTATGCCCTTGCGGCAATCAAGGCTGTCTGCAGACACTATCGGCCGGACCTGCTATGGAGCAGCATTACCGCAAGCTGGTCCGTTCTTCTGATCTTCCGGTATATTCCGATCAAATTATCGATCTACAGACGGTTAAGATGCACGACGTTTGCGCAGCTGCTGAGCAAGGAGACATGCTCGCCGCTCAGGTAGTCAAAACCGCTGCTTCTTATCTGGGGATCTCAATGGCTAATTTACTTAACACATTTAATCCTGAAGCCTTCATCCTCGGGGGCACAGTACCAAGCGCGAGTCTGATTTTTTGTGGAAACGGCCACGAAAGTCATGCACCAGCGGGCGATGCGGCCATTAGCTTCCGAAACCGTGGTCAGGACATCCATTTTTTAAGGACATCGGCGGTGCTTTGGGTGCAGCCAACTTTGCCTTCGACAAGAACATCTCGATATCTTTTTTTTCACTTAGTTAGATATGACAAAAGAACCTCGCACTAAGAGGTTCTTTTGTTCATTAGACGTTTATTTCTGCCCAACAATGTCCTTTATCGCTTGCTCTAGTTTTTTCGCAGCACTTTTGGTATGCCGAATTTCTGGAACGACGTGAACTTTCCGGACTGACATTTTCCGATCGGCTAAGGATACATGTTCATGTCCATTTCGGCTATGGATACAAGTTCTTGTCCTGCGCTTGTGACAAGAACTTGTATCCATAAAACAAAAAAAACCGCGTGCTACGCGGTGCTTAATCAATATATGTTCTTGTCCTCCGACACTTTTGTACAATAATAATGTTCAGCGGCGATCTCTTTGCGTTATCGTCTCCATTAGTTGAGGCAGTTCATACCACGGTTAATCGAGATCGTGAGTGTAAACATCCCAAAATAGACGCCAATATCCTTGATCATCCTTGGCCAGATGGATTGTTTTCTTCAATCCTCCGCTTAGCTCAATATTCACAACAGCTACATCTTTCATAAGTCCTTGCGTACTGTAAAATTTATATTCGTCTAAGTGGGCTTCCTCCGTCGCTGTTGCCAGCTTAGGTGGTGTTTGCATCGAATTGAACTTTTCTTTCGCATGGTTGCCCGTAAGCTCCTCCACCTTGGCTACTGAAGGATGGATCAGATTCCAAGCTGCCTTATAATCGCCTTTTGACGCGAGAAAATAGTACTGCTGTACAACGTCAATCGGATTGTTGTTGTAATAATCCAAATAAAACATGCAAATGTTGACCATGCCCTCTTTGTGATGAATATCGGCTGGAGAATAGATCGAAACCCGGTATAGACCATTGACCGACTTCTCCCCTTTATCGGAGCCTAAGTTTATTTCCGTTGAAAAGGTCCCATCCTCGTTAAGGTTCACATAATGCTTTGTGCTGTCAACGATCCCTCCGCTCGGATTTTTCCAGCCTACATTGATCTCCAATTTGTCGCCAACTCGGTTCTGTACCTTACCTGAAATACGATACTTGGTTTCAGTCACCTTCTCATATCCTTGCTTCGGATTATCCAAAGTTACGCTGCTGAATTTAATCATGCCGTCTCCAGGCGGCTGATTTACCTCTAATGTCCAATTCTCTGCCGGACTTAACGCAGCCGTCGACGGATCATATTTCGTTTCTTTCAAAGGAGTCCTATATAACATATCCAGCTTCGTGTTCAAATTTTTTTGATGAAGGTTACGGCTTCCGCTCTTGTCAAAGAATCCTGCATTTGATAACCGTCAATGCTTTTATCCGTTTTTTTCCTTCGGATATATTCGTATCGAGAAGGAACTGAATTGAATCTTGGAAGTTATAATTTCTTCCGCTTGCATTGGTGATCAACTTCGCAATATACATGCGTGTTTTCGTTATATCAGATGTAGTAGGACTCATAAGTGCTCCATACCAGCCCATGCCGCCGGCATAATTGATATAAGGCGCTCCCCAATCCGTCCATTGATTTCCTTCCGTAGTAAATTCCGTCGGCTTGTAGGTGCGAATCAGCATGGCAAGAAATTCTTTTTTGTCCAACCGGCTGGTCCGGCTTGAACGTCCCGTCTGGATAACCGTCGACGGTCTGATTGTCGGAAGCCCATTCAATCGCAGAACGAGCCCAATGATCCTGAGCGACGTCTTTAAAACACAGACTCTGCGCGGATGACGCTGAGATATTTAGATTGCTGAACAGACAGGCGGATAATAGTGCTGTTGACATAAATCTTTTGTAATTTCTCAATATCTCTCACTCCTACCGGTAATGTATGTTTCAAGTGAGTAATAAGATATTTGTTTAGCGTCATTTGTAGTTTGTTAGTTTTAGTAGGCATCAAGTTGCCGGAGAGCAACTGTAATTCAGCTATCGTATCCACTAATATTGTCTTAAGTAACCCTCACACATCACTCTCGTCTATTCATGATAATGCCCCAAGTCTCCCAAACATTTTTTACCCCATTTCATCAGCATCGCTTTTCGCTTCATCTATTCTTCTGAGAGAACATTTGCAACCCACAAAACATATGGCATTGATGGAAGATCAAAGGCTTTCCATTGAAATTTACCTTTGATATTAATTACTCTGCTTTTTTTAAAACTTCTTTTCCACAATAAATTCCGTTAAGACAGTAAGAAAAATAAAATTATACTAGATGTGGTCATCACACCTTTTTTTATTGCTGTATAAGGAATTTCTAAATCTCGTTTTAATGCTGCCAAGCTGGTTATACCTGTTAAGGTAATAATCAGCTTTTCTTCTTGCAAATCAACTTTTCTACTCATTCTAAGTACCTCCTTGGCATACCAAAAAAAATTTAAGAACATTCTCGAAAAAAATAGAATAATTCCGATTCTGACCATTTTAGGAACTTTTCGTGGAGCGGATCATGTGAAGCGAAATTGGGAGCTGTACGCACAATACGATTGGACAGGTCGCTCCATCACTTGCCATCGAACGCAAATCATGGAGTTTTTTTTGGCTTTCGAGAGGATACCGTCCACTGCGAATTTTTTTGAAAAAAGAACCTTCAATCCTAAGATAGATCAAAGGTTCTATGTTCTACACATCCAAAGAATTAACTATAGACCGGTTCTTTTTTGGCTTAGACCAAGCGTCTGCGCTGTTGAAGTGTGAATTTCTTGAAGAAGCTCCGGGTTTTCCGCGAGTGATACACCATAAGAAGGAATCATTTCTTTTATTTTCGGTTGCCACTCTTTCATATGTTGAGGGAAGCATCTTTCTATTACTTCAAGCATGACGTGAACGGCAGTAGAAGCACCCGGAGAAGCACCTAGCAATGCAGCTATCGAGCCATCAGAAGCACTAACAACTTCCGTACCAAATTGCAGTGTTCCTTTACCGCCGGTCTCAGTGTCTTTAATAACTTGCACACGTTGCCCCGCTGCCACTATATCCCAATCCTCGATTTTGGCCTTTGGGATAAACTCTCGCAATTCTTCCATGCGCTTTTCATTCGATAACATAACTTGCTGGATCAGGTATTTTGTCAACGCTATCTCTTTTATCCCTGCCGCCAACATAGTGAAGAC
Source organism: Paenibacillus sp. JCM 18996 (assembly GCA_001313085.1). The sequence continues at coordinate 24,026 of BBFE01000014.1, forward strand.
ATTACTCGGTTTTACGGAACCTATCAAATCAAAATTTGAACCTGTTTTAAAAACTTTGGTGAGAATCCGGCAAACGGTCCAAACAGTAATGATTTTTTTGTTATCGATATATCTTGTATCAAGGTGCGGCACAGACATTGGAGGAGCACCTACCTTAGCTTTACCGTATACTTTTGCGTGATGCTGCGCTACAACCTCCGGATTGTTACATACCAAAAAAAATAGTCCGCTTACCGGGAATCCACCAATATGCTTTGACTCGGCAATACCGGTTTTTTTTGTAGTAAAGGCAGGCTACCGCCTCCACCGCCGATAAAGACGAATTTTGCCGTATGGTATTCTATTTTACCGCTGTCGATATTTTGTACTTTCACTTCCCACGAGCCGTCGCTGGTACGTTTGATATCCTTAACACTATGCTTGTAGTTATATCGACGTTTTTTTACTCTGTAAGTGATCAAACAACATGCGTGTTAAAGCGCCGAAGTTGACATCCGTTCCAGTGTCAATTTTTTTGTTGCCGCTATTGGTTCATTCGATGTACGGCCTTCCATTATGAGCGGAATCCATTCCATCAGTTTATCGGGGTCATCAGAAAATTCCATCCTTTAAACAGGGGGTTGTTTGACAAAGCTTCAAAACGTTTTTTTCAAAAAACGTTACATTTTTTTTCCCCTAGTACTAAACTCATATGTGGTATTGGCATGATAAAGTCCTGCGGATTACTTACCAGCTTGCTGTTTACAAGATAAGACCAAAACTGTCTTGAAAGCTGAAACTGTTCATTAATTTTTTATCGCTTTGCTAATATCTATTGATCCGTCAGATTTTTTCGGATGTATAGTTAAGCTCACACAGTGCAGCATGCCCTGTTCCCGCATTATTCCATTCGTTAGAGCTTTCTTCTCCTGCGTTTGCGAGCTTTTCAAACACTTTGATTTCCCATTGCGGTGCTAACTCTTTCAATAATGATCCCAAAGTCGCGCTCATGGCTCCGGCACCAATTAAGATAACGTCTGTTATAGTCTCTCTGTTGCTCATTTTTTACCATCCTTATACCCTAAAGTTTGCAGAAAAGACGGTAGGCGCGACCTAGTCACACACCTTTTCTGTCTCAATTAACCATCATAGTGTATTATACTTATTTATAGATTAAAAAAATCTACTATTCTCTGATAATTATAAACTATTTAAAGGTGGTAAAAAAAAGTTATAAATCCGTACACAAGTTTGAATAATTGCTCTAAATACCAATTCATCCCTGCTATTAAACTAGTGTATCCGCTTTATTTGCCCTGATTAACCATTATCCCAGAAAGCAAAAAAAAGCCGCAAATTACGCGACTTTTTAATGGGATAATGTTCTTGTCACCTTACTTTTTACAGTTCCCAATAGGGTTCAGGCAGAGTATTTTTTTTGTAATACTTCCCCATTTTTTTCCCGTCGATCCCTGGAAGTCGTGTTTTGTTCCAATCCACCATGAAACCATTTCATCTAATGAAGCCCTACTAAAATGCACCTCCCATGTTTTTTAGCATCTACGGCTGCCATTTGAAAGGCATCAATCTGTTCTACCACCCTATGCGTCGGAAGGTAACAAAGCTCGGATGAAGGATAGGCTTCCTTCTACCTGGTCCTCAAGCAAACCGTGCAATATTAAAGCGCCATCAAATTTAACGTCTGAAAGCAGCTGCAAATAATGCCTATAATCAACTATGCCTTGACCGGCAGCTGCAAACTCAGATTCTCTGTCAATAATAATATCTTTGGCATGTGCAATTACTATATGTTCTCCCAGCAGATCAAAACTCTCGCTCAGCACGTCATTTAACGGTTTTTTTTGCCCGGGATTATACAGATTAGCCGCATCCATCACAATTTTCACGTTCGATGAGCTTATTTCATTCAGCAGTTTTTTTTGCTGTTTTTTTGCATCGTATACGACATTGGCTAATTCAGGCTCGATTCCAAGATCAACCTTATATTCTTCGGCGACCGCAACCGCAGCAGCCATCGTATTCATCAAGTCATACCAGGCTTCGCCACTGCGGTTATCGGGATGCCGCCGCCACATGTTTTCGGTATTCCTGGTACCTGTACAAAGCGTAATAACCGATGTACCAAGGCTATTGCTCGCTTGTGCCAGCACTCGGAGTCGTTCAATCCCTTGCCTACGATTTTTTTCATCCGGATGCGCCATATTAAACGTACCGGAAACGGCGCACATTTCAATGTTCCGCATCCGGCAAGCTTTTCCGATCGAGCTTGCAAGCTCAGAATCAATCTCATCCGGCATCGATGGCAGTCCTGCGCAGGACATATTAAATTGAATCGAACACAGGCCATGTTCTTTGATTGCGTCCAGCACTTCTTCAACAGTGTTCCGACCAAAAGTTTCGCGAAAATTCCTAATTCCATTACACAGATCCAGAAACGTCGGATAGTTTTACTTTCCCGCCGATTTCCGCTGACCTTGCTATCGCCACCATAGCCCTCATATTCTGTACGCCATCAAAGACTGTAGCCCCCAACATAGGTGCTCCGTTCAGAATCGTGTCGGCGAAGCCTGCTAGCTGCAGTTTATAGAAATGTGCGTCCGCGCCAAGTGGTTTACGGTACAGTCCATCCTTCACAGAAAAGACCTCCACATCACTCGACTTAAATATCCATGGATTGTAGGTTTTAGCGATTACGCTCCCATGCTCCCCATAGACCTGAAAACCCTCATGCCAATCCATGCGTACAGCTACCGTAAGATCAAGCTGACCTACTGTGCCATTCACATATTCGATTGTACAAAGCCAATTGTGTGCACCGAACTTTTCGGTATGCCAGGCATATACACTTTCGATTTCTCCACCCAAGTATCTGGCCGTATCAACAAGATGACTGCATGGGTCATCATGAAATAACGCTGTCTATCAAGTTTGGGGTTGCCTTCAGGTTTTTTTGGCTGCTTCGCTGGTAACCATAATAGGCATCACATTCTCAGTCATTACGTACCGGTACGTTGAATCGCAGTACCAGGCTTTCAGCGCAAGCATCTCGCCCATTTCTTCTTGAATAAATTTTCGCGCATACTCGATGCCGGGATCGAAACGCTTCATGTTGCCCACCTGAACAATCAAGTTCGCACTGCGGACGATTTCTTCCAATTCCTCGCACTCCTCTATGGTTACACCAAGCGGCTTTTCCACGAGTACATGCTTGCCGGCCAAAAGCGCTTTTTTTGGCCATTGGAACATGAAACTGATCTGCAATACCAATCACGACAGCTTCCACTTCCGGGTCTGCCAGCATCGTATCGTAATCGTAATATGCAGCCTTTGGATTGTATTTGCTATTCATTTTTTTCCACCAAATCATGAGCTACATCACAAATGGCATACAGCTCCACATTGCCTGCTCTAGTGCAAGCTTCTAAATGAGCTGCTTGGGAAATGACTCCGCATCCCAGTACTCCAACTTTTAACTTACTTTGTTCCGACCTCATTCTTTTCACCCTTCAATAGTTAGTAGAGTGGTTGAACTACATAAACATACCCAGACCAATGACAAGAGAACGCCAATCATTGCTCATTGCCACACATCTAAGTATTCGTGAGGACTGTTACGCTTTCCTGCCCATTGGTACACGATGTGACCAGTTCTTACTGTTGAAACTCAATTATTTCAGCTTGAAACCGTTCATGATCCCATCCCAGGCCTGGCTTGATCCCCTCCAATCGTCTCCCGGCGGTACCATGACAGAGCAAATTCCATCTAAGCCCCAGTCCTCGTGCATTGCTTCTTTCGAGCCGTCCAAATGTTCATTCACGATCAACAGCCGAAAATCACCTGTGATTATCGTCTTTAAAGCTGCTTGCAGCTCTTGCGCTTCGTTCATCGAAGTTTGCGTTCTGACAAACAGCACAGGTGACCTCTTTACTGTTATAAAAAAACGTTTTTACTCTGCGGTTGAGCTTTTCTTTGAACTCGGGATAAGGCTCCCACCATCGGTCTGCCGTTTGGCTCAAAGGAAAATCGTGAAAAGAAATAATATCATTGACACTATCCCAAACGACAAAAGAATCCAGCGTTTTGTCAAAAAAAGCTGGAGTTGTTTGAATTCCATAAAACCGTTAAAGCGGTTTCGAATCAATTGGGTTAAATGGGGTACTGATTCAGACACAAACCAATCCAGCGGGCCTGCAGACTGCCGCAAACCAAGCCTTTGCAGCTGGTGAGCTGTTTGGCACGTTGACCCCAGGCTAATGTACGCCTTATAGCTGCCAATGCAATCATTCCATTTCACGAGCATCCCCCGTTGCTGAGATTTCATTTGATGCCAATATATGTACTTATGTCATGATATGGTTGGACTCATATCGTTGAAACTTTTGTGTAAATCCAACTGTGTTTATGTTACTATTTTGGAAGATACTTCCTTATCAAATCGGCAGTAAAGAAAGAACGACCGCCAATGAGGCAAACGCCAGACGCCGAACGTTCCTTCAACCAATTGCAAACGCCCTGCCTGGTGATCGATGCTGCCAAAATGAAAGCCAACATAGCCTCATGGCCCAAGCTGTGGCAGAGCTGGGAGTCAACCTCAGACCTCATGCCAAAACTCACAAAATCCCCGAATTTGCACGGAATCAAATCGCTGATGGGGCATCGGGCATCACCGTGGCCAAAATCTCGGAAGCCGAAGTTATGGCTGTACATGGAATTGACGACATTCTTACCGTCGGAGTCGACAGCGAAACCGGGGCCCAAAGGCTGGAGGAACTGGCGTTCAGATTTAACCGGACATTGAGAGTGCGATTGGAAGTGGATATCGGACTCAAACGCACGGGAGTTGATTATGGAGAGCACGGAATGATCCGCATCGACAATAGAGATACCTTAAAAAATCGGTGACCTTATCCATGTTATACCAAATCATATTTGCAGCACCTTGAATCTCCACAACCGGGTGTATCTGTTGGAAAATGGATCTTATCGGGAAATTGAAGTTGCCGCTCGAGGCATGCTGGAATGACAGTACGTTCTGGGAAAAAAGGAGACGATGAGCCGTACCGTGCAGCTTTTAAACTCGGTAAGCGCGGGTTAATTGCTGAGGATTATGCCACAGACCTAATTTCGGAGCTTCATGCTTTGATTCTGAGCCTTCCAAGACAGCGCGTTCCTCTTGCAACCGGGCTTCGAGGCCCTCCGTCTCATCGCTGCCCCTATACCTCTACACCATTCCTGCGAAGGAATGCTGCCGCAACGCCAAATCCGGGTTGTTTACTTTTGGTTTAAGTTCCGTCATAATTACCCTCCTATTCCAAGCCTGAATAAAATTCGTCAACCGGAAACATGTTATTTATTAAATGGAAAGTTCGGACAGCCACGATTTTTTTTAAACATTCTTTTAGAGGAGGCATCAGACAAAATTATGGAATGGTACGAGAGATTAAACGATTATTTTCCGGAACATGAAATGAAAAAACCCGCAGCAGCTAAAAGAATTGATTGAAGAAAACGAAGTGTATCACAAAGAGGAAACAGACAACTATATTTTACTATATGCCGAATTTCAAACATTCATTTTTTATCGATTATTTACTTGTTACATCCAACTCAAGAGGAAAAGGGATTGGTACTAAAGTACTCGACAAATTAAAGGAGAAAGACAAGTTAATCCTATTAGAGGCAGAACCCCGATCCTCGGATAATCCTGATTCACATAAAAGACTTGCATTTTATTCTAAAAAACGGTTTTAAAAAAAGCGGAACTTATTGAATACACCCGTGTAGATAAAGAAAACAATCCGTATAAAATGCATATTCTGTACTGGTCACCGTCCGGAATGCCGCAATCTATAGTGCTGGAAAATATGGAAAAGATCTGTGAAGATATTCATAATTTCAAGGCAAAAAAAAGTATTATGGCAAACTTGTCGCAGACCCTGACAAGGCGCTCGAATGGAGACAGTAACTGAACTGAGTTACAATATTTGGATGAGCCACAGCGACTTAAAGGTAGTTTTTTTCTTGGTGTGGAAAGTTTCATTTCACGTTAATCCTTTAGAACTTAAACTCCCTCTGTAACAATAAAAAAAGAGACACTCCCAGAGTGCCTCCCTTCCTTCATTCGGATCCTCTTTAGTTGCTGATAAACCTTTGGCCGCCTATTCTTGTCAGGATGGCTTCTTCTCGCGAACCGAACCTTTCCAGTGCAGACTGATTCACACGGGTTCCTCCGGAGCAAACTGGGATAAATACAGGAAATCCGGATAAATCACAAGATCCGTCAAATAGGCCGGTGTATGGCTTCCCGGTTTTCTGTGCCTGTTGAGCTTGGCTATCATTCCCTGCGCGGACTGAATCCCGATCCCGTGGCCGTAGTACAAATCTTTGCCCATTTTGACCACGTTCTCGCCCTGCCATTCGGGGGTCTCCGGATTGACATCGGGATTCTTGAAATATAAAATATCGCCGGAATAAGCGCCAGCACTCCCCTGTTCCTGAATGAGCCGCAGATCATCATCATAGTGCCAGTCGTACAGAAGCAAATCGGCGAAGAGCCGGTTAAATTCATGCTCCTCTATGGAATCCAATACAGCTTTATAGAGAACAATGACTATCGCCGTTGAACATTCAAAGGCGTATTTATACCCGTTCACAAAAAAATATCCCTGATCCCCTCAGCTGCAGTCACCGCCAGCTTAAGTGAGAAGCCTCCGTCACTTTTCAAATGCCAGAACCTGGCGTTGCACCGGGATTTGGCAAAAGTCGTAAACTTGGCCCCGCTCCGGTTTAACGCCGCGGCGGCCTCTACCAGCTTCACCCGAAGCAGCATTTCAAATTGCAAATGTGAAACCGATTGGTATTGGTATGCAACCGGACTTTTCCGTTTCTGCTCATATATGCTCTTCGCAAGCTGCGGCCATGTGGAAACTGCAACGGGCTGATCATCACCGGCAATCAAAATCATAGTACCTGTCCTTTACGCCAAATTGTCAGTCTACGGCATAATATGAGGTTAGGGCTTGTTGGGTGTTGCAAGGATAGAATAAACGGGTTTTATCAGAAAGCGGGAGCAAACCTGGGATTTGACCGGGTTAAGTGAATCTAAATAAGTGCAGTCACAACAACCGGTCCGATCAGTCCAGAAGGCAGCGCATCGTGGTCAATGGAGTTGGCAAGACTGTTTGTAACTGCGATGACGAGTTCATTTCTCCCTGTCTTTAAATAAGCTCCGATATCAAGGGTATAAGGCTGCCACATTCGCACTCCGGCTTTTTTGACCGTTCACCCATACTTCTGCGATTTCATGCACTTCTCCCAAATCAAGCAAAATGCGGGCATGCTGCTTCACTTGGTCGACTTCAAATGTAGTGTGGTACTGAACGGTTCCCGATTTAAACTCAAATTCCTTCCGTGAAGACCAAGAGCCGAGTCGTTGCGGCATAACTGGGAATTCAGGAGGCGCCTTCACACGCCACCCATCGGTGAGGGACCGAATACTTCGCACTGTCGGGGCGGCTTGATTGATTCGGGGTGACAGGTCCTCGGCAGTATTGATACGGTAAATTATGCTCTGCCTTCTCTCCAGACACAGTGAAATATGCATGCCTCGCTCGTCCGTTGATTGCACTTCGGCGTTAAGTATTTCTCCCTCCCAAGCATCCCATTTTTCAGCGCGGCCCGTCTCACAAAGAGTGATTGTTCCTTCATAGCGCTGCTCACCTTCGTTAACCAGTACAAAAAAAATGGCTTCCTCCCTTCACTACATGGCTCACACGGATATGGACGGAAGCCGGTTGCAAGGTTATGTCTTGAGGCAGATGTCTGTTGAGTATCGGAATGAGTCCGTTCACATCCGAAATCTCATATGTAAATTGCAGATGGTCATCCAGTCCTTCAGAATGAAGCTGATTACGATCCCGCCGGCTGCTCTGAACTTGGACAGGGCTTGCACGGTTTGTTCTTCCAACTGGTTCCCGTCTTCGACCAACAGTATAGTATAAATATTCTCAGCGATTCTTACGGTTCCACCTTCAAAAAAATGCAGGATGAGATCAGAAGGCGTTCTTCCAAATAGTTGAATTCTCTCTGATTCTCATACAAAGGCTTAACGATTCGCCAAGGCAGCCAGTCCTCTCTGCACAAAACTCCAATGGAGGTGACATTTCGGTTGTCTGTCATGAGCCAGCTCATTCTTTTCACATATTCGGCAAAAAAAGGTTGTAATGAGGCCACCATATGTTGTTAGGACCAACATCGGGCGGACGTTCGTTCACTCGGCGCGATCCGTCAATGGAATAATAGAAGGCATGAGGCTCAGCAAATTGACACCTCGCACAAACAGCCAGTCCATATACCACTTGATATCCCCGGCGCTTAAATTCCAACCTCCGCCTTTGCCGCAAACACCAAATACCTCATTTAAATTTCTACGTCTTTTTTCTATGCCGTGCTGAATCAGAAGAGCATTTGGCCGCTGTGCTGTGTTGTCCTTCCAATGCTTTTCCATCTTCCGGCGCTACCCATCGCCAGACCACATCCTGCCCGGGAATGTGAAAAAAGTTCCAACAGCCCAATGTCTTCACTTCCCGCCGGGTGGCCTGTCAATGCAATGCCATGGAGCTCGCACCATTCACTAAGCGGCTTATAGTAGGAGGAGATCAAGCGTTTTTTTTGCACAGCTTTACGATAAGTTCTGCGTATTCTGGAGAAGTCCTCACCTTCAAGCCACAGCAGCGGCAAATCCGACTCTTTGCTGCCTTCCTCGATATATGCCTCAAGGAAAGCTGAAGTCCATGGTTGCAGACCTTTCCTATGTCCGCGGCCCAGGATATCCGGCTCGTCGGTAAACATAGCGGTGATGGTATTTCCGAAGTACTTGCCTACCCATTCATAATATCGCTCATACGTTATCTGAATAAATTTACGAGTAGCCATCGGGTTCAACAAATCCGCAGACGCCGGGGCATCCGGTTCTCCGTCGTCTTCTCCGAAATGAATCCCTCTGATCGTTCCGCCGGAGTAAGCTTCAATAAATAAAAGAACAGACCAATCCTCTACATCAGCACACTCAAAATAGATCTCATTATCCTTCGCTTCCAGAATAACGGTGGCTTTCGTATCTATGGTACGGTCGGCTAGCTTTTTTTACGGCCTGAGCCGAAACGAGGACATCGTCTGATTCCAGGATCGCAGACAGAGCGATCCTTTCCCCGCTTCCGAACTCGGCCATCTTCAATCCCCGGCTTGCATATTCGGGATTTCCTTCCACCACAAGCCCTTTAGCCGACCCTGAAGGGTACATCGCTTCATCGTAAAGAATGACGGTCATGCCCCGTTCGGAAGCTTCTTTCACCGCTGCTTCAACGAGAGACATGTACTCATCTGACAAATAAGCAATGCTCCTGGGGATCCCCAATCTTGGATGAATCACGAAGCCTTTGACCCCTTTTTTGCTCAAAATCCCGGATTTGCCTTAACAGCTCTTCCTTGGTCAAAGCATCGTTCCAGAACCAAAAAAAGGAATTGGAGTGAACTCATCCGAGGGGGTCAGAAATTGTTGTTCCAATGTTCTTGCCGTCATATTTGCATCCATTGTCTCATTCGCCCAACTTTTGAATAGATGTGCTCAAGTCCATCTGCCTCCCTGGATTAGTTTACACTCATGGATTCCGTATCTCCGCCGCGACTCGGCAACAGGAACAGCCATTGGCCGCTGTCCATGATCATAATCGCGCCGCGTCCCGGCTCCACCGGCGAACGCAGCTTCAAAACGGGCACCCGTTCATACCAAGCGACCGATGCGGCAACGTCCGTCACCGGAACGTAAGCGCATTCAATGCGCTTTAACAATGCTTTCTTTTCCATGCAAAAACGCCTCCTCATATTAGTTGTACAAATAGCAACTCAGTGCTTGTTATTCTGGTTGTTTGATTTTACGCTCTCGCTCACGCCTCGATCGGCAGCAACACCTGCTCAGGCTCGATGTTCGTATTTTGTTCTTATTCGACGCAATCTAATATTTTCCTGCTAACTTCCGGTCAAACATATAGTTTTATCACTTCCGATAATTTGATCGATATCCGAACACAAGCTCTTGCCCGGCTTGAGCAAATACGGAAAATGAAAGAGGAACAGAGACTCACCATTCAAGAACAATCGTGGCTTACCAGCCGCTGTCATGTTTAAGAGCTTCTTTATATGGTTAAGAAAACAAAATAACACATATGAAAACCAAAAAAGGAGTGTTGAAATTGACAGCGGAAAACAGAGAACTGAACGATAATAAAGCGGCAAACATTCACGGGGCCAAGGGCAGCGGGGTCATAGAGCAATCCGAGAGGGGCAAGACAGCGGCCGCAAAAGAAGCGCAGATCGCAGCGGAAGTTGATCTGCACCATATACTAACTACTTATGGCGAACCTGTGACCGATCCCGAGAACCAGGAAGAAACGAAAAAAAGAAAAAATGAGCCAAAAGTTCATTTCCTTATAAAAAAGCTGCCCTTGACACATTTAGGGGCAGCTTTTAACCGTTTTTTTTCCTATTATTCCAGATTGCCTTCAGTGGTTGTTTCCGACTGCTGGCCAGCGGCGCCGGCTTCACTGTTTAATTTGGATGCCAGCTGCTTTACTTGCTGCTGCTCCTGCTCGCCTTCCGCGTTAGCCAGGGCCGCATTCAGTCCGTGAGAAACGACATTCTGCTCTTTGCCTGCCATTATGGTTCACCCCCCTCATTATGCACTACAAAGTATCTCTCCAAATCCAACTCATTATTACAACAATTCCTTTAACGATGGATGCCGCAGCTGAATAAATCAAATTCCATAAGTATAAAATAACCTTCAACTGGAGGTGTAACCATTGAGTGGACAAGGCAGCCTTGATCAAGAAGAACAGCAGGACAACCGTATTTTCAACAACAGACCGCCTGGTATTGCAGAGGATTTTGACATCATCGATGAAGAAGATAAGCTGGACCAAGTTTTTTTTATGCCCGATCAAACAGATGACAAGAATAACACCGTCAATAAGGACAAAAGCCGCTGAACGCGGGATCTTGCCACGTCCTTGCGTAAAGTGAGCCGTTTACCTGATGGCAGGGCGGCTCGTTTTTTTTCTGTTAATGCATTGCTCATCCCCGCTCCCCTCTGGCAAAATATGGTTTGCCATTTACGTCTTCATGCGAGAAAAAAGGAGAATCATGGATAACGCAAAAAAGAAATGAGCATGAAAAAGCGCGGCTGCAGTGGTGGCAGCTGTCTTTGCTCGGGGTAGCCTGCACGATCGGCACCGGATATTTTCTTGGATCCAGCATCGCGATCAAAATCGGGGGGCCTTCCGTTCTGATCGCCTTTTTTTGCTGGCGGCTCTCGGAACGTATACCGTATTTGACGCTTGGCAAGAATGACGTCAGCTGAGCCGCTCGAGGGGTCTTTCCGCTCTTACGCCAAAAAAAGCCTATGGCCAATGGGCGGGGTTCAGCAGCGGCTGGGTATATTGGTGCTCTGAATTATTAATTATGGGCAGTCAATTGACGGCGCTCTCTATCTTTTCGCGTTTTTTGGCTGCCGAATGTGCCTTTGTGGATTTTTTGCGGCGTCATACGGGATTTTAGGGATTGCAGTGATTTTAACAGGAACGGCAGGTTTCGAACGTCTGGAGAACTTATTCGCCGTGATCAAAATAGCGGCCATTCTCATGTTTCTTATCATTGCGGCGGCGGCGCTTTTAGGACTTATCGACGGACAGTCGGCGAGTTCGCCGAGTTTTCCGCGAACGATCGAGACCTTTTTTGCCTAATGGGGTGATGGGGCTTTGGTCTTCCCTGATCTATGCGTTCTACGCGTTTGGCGGCATAGAAATTATGGGCCTCATGGCGATGCGCTGCGTAAGCCGCAGGATGCGCCGAAATCGGGCAAAATCATGCTCTCCCTTCTCGCGTTTATCTATGTGCTTTCGCTCATTTTGGCCATCACGATGGTCTCATGGACGTCTTTCCACTCCAAAAAAAGAGCCCTTTTGTCGTGGCACTGGACAGCTACCCGCTGCCATTTGTACCGCATGTGTTCAACGCCGTCCTGATTATTGCGGGATTCTCGACGATGGTCGCTTCCTTGTTCGCGGTAACGGGCATGCTGGTCACCTTGGCTGAAGATCATGACGCCCCTTCCCTCTTCACCAAAAAAAAGCGAAAAGGTAAAACGCCGCTCACCGCTTTGGGTCTTACCACCGGAGGCTGATAGTCTCCGTTCTTTTGTCGCTTATGATGCCGGGCCACATCTATGAATATTTTACAACTGCGGCCGGGCTGATGCTCCTGTACAACTGGCTGTTTATCCTGATCACGTCGGGCCGGTTGCTGGAGCTCTCGTTTTGGGGCAGTTGAAACGCTATACCGGCGTCGTTCTTTTGCTGCTCGCGGTGAGCGGAACCGTTTTTTCACGCAACGAGCCGCCCCGGATTTTTCATCAGCCTGTTGTTTATCGTCATCATTGCTTTGGTCACCCTCTTGATGCGCTTTGTATGGAAAAAAAACGCAGCGGGGCCGGAAACGGGGGCGAACTAAAGAAACAGCGCTTTGAACGCTTCCACTCCGAAGTAGAGACCGAACCCGATCAGAGACAACCCCGAAAGTACGGAGATAAATCCAAGGATTCGGCCGGTTAGCAAGTTCCGGAAGCTGCTCGCTATACAAGCCATCGTCACATCCCATAACAAGATCCCCAGTATGATGGCGAAGCTGTATAAAACCAGCTCATGCTGATGGTAAGTAGCTGCGGTCTCCGCCAGCACGGAACCGTAGATGCCAAGCCAAAAAAAGAACGGTCAAAGGGCTGGACAGCGACATGAGAAAACCGGAAAGAAACGATTTGGCTGGAGACTCGTCGCTTTTATGACGTGTGGCCTGAATTTTTTTCCCGCTCCCCGCAAACTCTCCAGCCCCGTGTAAATTAATATGAAGCACCCGAACAGCCAAAGAAACGTTTTCATAAAAGGGGAATTAAGGAAGTGGATAACGCCCATATACACTAAAAAACATATACAACGCATCCGCGGTCATCGCTCCGACGCCTACCAGCCAAGCTTGCAAAAAAAGCCGTTTTTTGATGCCCCTGTCCAATTGGGCGGCATTGATCGGCCCTATCGGCGCTGACAACGATAATCCCAAGAAAAGATAGCTGATAAATATGCTCATTGCATATCCCCCTGGTCGTTTATGTTTGCATCAGGCTCGTACATATTTATGCACAGCCCGAAGAAACTATGACACCGCCAGGCAGGCCCATCTTCTTGTCCTGCAATGAATGCATGCCTTGCACGCAAGAAACTTTTTTTTGGGTATGAACGAAAAGCACCTCTTCAAGCAGCCTAATAGGCTTCCTTGCAAGAGGTGCTTTATCCATAAGCTATTTTTTTTCTTGTTCTTCGCGTCGTAAGCCTGCTGATACACTTCCAAATAGCGCTTCAGGTTCATATTGTCGAGATTTTTTTCACATAAGAATCCCAGTTTTTTTGTCGATATCCGAGTCGCCAGTGACGAACCGGGCCATCATTTCTTTTACGTGGTCAAGTATCGTTTTCTCCAGGTCCGCTATTTCCGAAGCTTGGTCGGCGGTAAAGAATACAGGCGGCAGGACCTTGTCGATCGGCATTTGGTTCGGTTCCATTTTTTTGTTTGGTTTCGTTGTATAGAATGACTTCCAAAGGCTGCTCGGGATTTACTGCTTCACCCAGACGGAAATCGTCCGAGCGGTAGTTCGGCCCTGTCTGCCCCCAGTTGAAATTCTGCACCCCTCCCCAGGGAGTGAGCTGCTTCCATATGGCCGGCTTGCCATTGATGCCGGTTTCTCCCTTCTCCGCATAGCGCCATTCTTTGCCTTCCGTGCCTGCGTACCAGTGCAAGGTGGTGTCAGGAGAATTATACAGGAAGTCCGCGAGGCGGAAAGCGAGTTCCGGATTTTTTGGCGTTCTTGGTGATGATATATTGTCCGTTGCCACTACGTAGATGATAGGCGGCTACTTGAAAGCCGCTTGGCCCTTTTAACGGAGCACTGCCACATACTCCTTCCATCTGCCGCTTTTTTTTGCGCCCAACTGGGTGAGCGAGCCCATATTATGCCCGGATGAAGCTCCAAGAATGGCTATATCCGGGTTCTCGCCCAGCTTTTTTTAACTGGTTATTGTCCTGGGTCAAAGCTTGCGGATCTATCAGGCCTTCGGCATACAGCTTGCGCAAATACTTCAAGCCTTCCTTCCACTCCGGCTTATTGTAAGGCACCGTCACTTTTCCGTTTTCCAGGTACAGCTTCTTGTCTCCGTGGTCGTAAATAAACGAGTTCATCAAAAAAAGGAGTCGATCATCTGGGTGGTGAATAAATGGCTGCTTGACGCTTGGATCGAGCCTGAGAGCGGAATTTCATCCGCCTTTCCGTTTCCGTTCGGATCCTTGGTTTTAAACGCTTTCAAAACCTCGTAAAACTCATCTGTCGTCGTGGGCATCTTCAATCCCAGCTTATCAAGCCATGGCTTGTAAATCCACATCCTCTGCTGGTACATGCAATGATAGCATTCGTTCACCTGCGGCAGCGCGTAAATATTACCGTCGGGTGCGGTGATCAAATCTTTATAAAAAAACGACTTCGCTTTGAACATTTTTTTGAATTTCTACGCCATGCTTGTCAATCAAATCATTTAAAGGAAGAAATACTCCCTGGTTCCCGTAGATCATCATCTGCGTCGGCGACACGCCGAAGCCCATGATCACGTCAGGGTAGTCGCCGCTCGACAGCACCAGATTCAGCTTTTCGTTAGCCGACTTTTCCGGTGCCACTTCCCATTCGATGTGCACGTTCGTCTTTTCCTCCAGCCATTTTGTAAAATCGTTTGTGGCAAAATCTTCAACGCTCGCGCTTCCTTTTACCAGGATCTTCAGCGTCGATTTTTTTCCTTCGTGATCGGAAGCTGCCCGGGAGGATTGAGAGTAACCGATGATTTTCCCTTGTCCCCTGTGCTGCCGCCGCCGGTTTCCTCTTTTCCCGAACATCCGCCTAATGCCAAACTGAGACATAGAACGAACAACGAGATAACGGTCACTGTTTTTTTTCAATATAAAACCCTCCTTTGTTAGTTGGCGAGGCGCGGCTATCCTTTCAAAGAACCGATCATGATCCCTTTTACAAAATATTTCTGCACGAACGGGTAAACCGCCAGAAGCGGTACGCTGGCCACGACAATCAAGGAATATTTCAGCAGCTCCCTGAGCCCTTCCCTTTTCGCCTGTTCCGCTACGTCCATCATCATGCTCAAATCCACTTCATTCTGCACCAGAATGTCCCTTAGCACCAGCTGCAGCGGATACAAATTCTGCTTTTTTCAAATACAGCAGCGCGTTAAAGTAGGAATTCCAGTGTCCCACGGCATAAAACAGCGTGATTACGGCTATAATCGGACCCGACAAAGGAATGACAATTTTCCATATAAACTGAAAGTCGGTGCAGCCGTCGATTTGGGACGCTTCAAGAAGTTCATCGGGAATGGTGGTTTGGAAGTAGGTTCTTGTGATGATCATATTCCATATCCCAGTGCGCCCGGCAAAATCATGGACCAAGTGGTGTTCAGCAGTCCCAGGTCCTTGACCACAAGGTATGTGGGAATCAAACCGCCGGAAAACATCATTGTGAAAACGAACAGAAACATAAACACATTTTTTTGCCGTAAAAAATCTTTTCTGGACAAGGGGTACGCCGCGAGAACCGTCATTACCACGTTAATCAGCGTGCCGACAACCGTATAATAGAATGAGTTCGCAAACCCGCTCCAGATCAGCTTGTGCTTGAATACCGCTTTATAGCCTTCCATTGTCGGATCTATGGGCCAGAGCCAGACTTTGCCTGAAATGACCGCCTCCGAATTGCTGACCGAAGAGCTTATAATATAAATAAGCGGGTATAGGATCGTAACAAGGAACAGGGATAAAATCAAATAATTAATAACAGTAAATATCCGGTCGGCCCTTGATTCTTTTACAATCGAATCTTCCATAAGGATCCCCTTTCCGTTCCCCGCTTACCACAGGCTCGCCTGCTTGGTCTTCTGGGCAATCTTATTTACGGCTACGAGGAGAATCAGATTGATGATGGATTTAAACAATCCGATGGCGGAGGAATAAGAATAATTCATGGCCTGGGACGCCAAACCGATCTTATACACATAAGTATCAATGATTTCCGAAGTACGCATATTAAGCGGATTTTGCATTAACAAAACTTTTTTCAAACCCGACATCCAGCATGTGGCCGGTGTTCATAATCAGCATAATAATCGCAATCGGCATAATGCCGGGAATATCGATATGCCACATCCTCTGCAGCTTGTTCGCCCCGTCTACCACTGCCGCCTCGTGAAGCGAAGGATCAATGCTCGACAGCGCGGCCAGATAGATGATACAGCCAAAACCGACACTCTGCCATATGCCAGACCAGACATAAATAGACTTGAAATACTCGGGTGTGCCCATAAAATTAACCGGATGCAATCCTAAAGCATGAAACATATGATTGACGATTCCGTTTCTCGGATCAAGCATTTCGAGGATAATTCCTACCATAACTACAATAGAAATGAAGTGAGGTGCATAGGTGATCATCTGCACCGATTTCTTGAAAAAAATTTGTTTTTTTACGTAATTCAGGCTCAGTGCAAGGATGATTGGAAACGGAAACCCCGCCAGCAAGCCGTAAACGCTCAGAACAATGGTATTGCTCATGATCCTCCAGAAATCATAAGAGTTGAAGAATCTGACGAAGTGTTTCAAACCGACCCACTCGCTCCCCCAGATTCCTTTTGTCACTATGTAGTTCTTAAAAGCGATCTGGCGCCATACATCGGCATATATTTGAAGATAATGATGTAAAGCAGGGGCAGAGCGATAAGCACATAGAGACGCCATACTTTTTTGGATCTTTTTTTAAAGGTATAAAGCTCTTTGCCTTCGCGGCGGCATTGGCCTGCATTCCCGGGGACGACGTTTGTTTAAGCGCTTCCAATTTCTCACCTCCTCATTGCTTCGCTGATTTCCATAGAAAATTGACCTGGTTGCGGTGCGGACAAAAAAATTTTTACCCCTCCTTCCCATTATGGTTGCGGCCTTCTTGGCCCTGCTGATGGTCTGCCTAATCCAACGATAAGCGACTTACCGGGCGATGTAAATGTGAAAGCTTGTGGTTCGATGTGCAGGCATTCAGAACCGCTTTGTGCATTTGTGTTCAACTTGTGCATTTATTAAGAATACGCTTTCATTTTGCGCTTGAATCACGGAACTTCGTAGTGCTGACCCCATTGATTCGTTTAAACGCCCTGCAAAATGTATTGGATGAACTGTAACCCACCTGCTCCGCAATTTCGTAGACGGGCAGTACCGTATTCGCCAGCAGCTCCTTGGCCCGTTTCATGCGCAGGTGTTCCAGATAATCGGAGAAGTTCTCACCGGTCTGCTCTTTGAAAAAAATTGGGACAAATACCCTTTGGATATTGCAAAACGGTCCGCTACCGCTTCCAGGCAAAGGCCTGGCTCACCGTATGAATCGTGCATCAGCTCTACGATGTTTACCATAAGCTCGGTATTCTGGCTTTTCTTATGCTCATTCACAAAATCGCACACCTGACGGTAGGTGGCGACGAGCGATGTGAAGTTATTGTCCAATCCCTCGAAAGAAGCCATATCCCCGGAAAACGGCTTCATTTGCTCCAGAGCCTCGCCTTCATCCATACCGACCTGGGGCAAAAGCTTTACGATGGTCCCCCACATTTCATTCATAAAGAGCCGCAGCATCGTCACCGACAGGTTCCGTTCATCGAAATTAATCCGGTGCAGCTCTTGAAGCAGCGATTCCACGCCGGTTTGCTCACCCGCTTTTGCCATATTGCTCAGCCGGTGCTCCAAATCCGAAGGGTAATAGTATCCATTGGTTTCTTTAGGCAGCTCATCAAACCTCATGATTCCGTTCCTGTTTCGCCAAAGCAAATATTCCAAAGCCCGTTTGGCTTCCTCGTAAGAACGCGAAACATTGAGCAGGTCCTGATAGATACCGCCTAGAGCGAATCTCGCCGCCATATTCAAGCGGGTGTGGATCGTGTCGCTCAGCCGCCTTATCTTTTCTTCCAGCTTGGCCGCATCGTGCATGGGCGGATCGGAGCCGAAAGCGAACAACAAGGCGAACTGGTCTTCGGCCACATCATGGCAATGGGCGTCGCCGTTTGTCTCCTCGAGCAGTATCTCCTTGACCATGACGCGTTTGACATCCAGCTCTTCCAGGGCGCTGCGGTTAAAGATACTTTCGTACCCCCGAAGCTGGAGAATGGCCGCCATGTAATATTTGGCTTGCGTTTCTATGCCGACATGCTGAAGAAGCACAGGGAGTTCGTTTGGGGATACATATTCGCCCTTCAAGAGACGTTCAAAAAAAGGGCTGCCTGCAGCAGAGGGGCCTGCTTCGCCATTTTTTTCCTTCATTTCATGATTATTGTCGATCAGCTCAGACACGGTATCCCGGATAAAACGGTACACATCCGAACCCGTCTCTTGCCGCCCGCCTGTTCGCTCCAAGATCGTTTCCATGATGGTTTTCAGCGGACGGCTGTTGCGGTAAGCAATTAAATAAGCGGTGAATAGTCCCAAGCACAAAAAAAACGAAGGTCATGGTAAACGTGATTTTTTTTGATATACAGAACTTTTTTTTGAGCACGACATCCGCTGGCTGGGCTACCAGATAGGTCCAGCCGTTATATTGGGAGGTGGTGTACGTGATCATCATCTTTTTTTACCGCCGACCTGCTGCAGCATGCTTCCCTGCTTGCCGGTTAAAATGCTTCGATCAACCGCATAGGAAGCATCGGAGGACACAGAGCTGACGATGTCGCCGTTCTCGTTTAAGATATAGGCCCACCCGCCGCCGGAGAGGTCAAGGCCGCCAAGCAGCTTGCGAATTTCCCGGCTGTCTACCGTAATGGCGACCGTTCCTTGCGGAGAGCCTGGCAATCCCAGCGATTGAATATAGGTCATCAGGAATAATTGCTTCCTTTCACCGATACATCCTGAGTCGGCAGCACCTTCCGATAATTGTATTCTCCCATGAACAAACGTTCCCATGTTGGCTTGTCCATACTTAGATATTTGAAATATTCATAGAAATCCGGGAGCGTGTAAGTGGAGCTTTCCGAAAATACAAGCCTGCTGTTCTTGTAGACAACGAAATAATTGAAAATAAAATTATTCGTCAGGCTGAAATTGTGAATGCTTTTGCGGGTTTCCAGGATGCGGTAGGTGTTAGCGCCTTCAAAAGGCTCCGTTATATTCTGGAACTGCATAATTCTTGTATCATTAACGAGCTGAATGGCAATGGACGCGATCTCGGAGAGCCTGCGGTCCAGGATATCCCTGCTCTGCTGCAAAAGATTCATATTGCCCGTGATGACCTCCCTTTCCATTTCACGCAGCGTTTTATTATAGATCACCCAACCGAGCAGTAACGGGAGAAGCAAAAAAAATAACATGTTAGGTATCAGAAGACGTAAGAAAACCCCATGCCGGCCTGCCTTGTTCCGTTTTACCATCCACATTTGGTTTCCTCCGTCGCTCAGCTTGACTCCATTGTAAAGCAGTTTTTTCAGGCAGACAACGAAAGAAAAGGTAATATTTTGAAAAAAAATCAGTCGGGTAAAAAAAACAGACTGCCGCGGCAGCCTGTTTGAAATGTATATCCATTCCGGGCATACAACCTTTATTGTTCTCCCAAAAGCTTTCTTAGGCGGCCCGGGTAATCCGTTATAATGCCGCTCATTCCGTACTGTATCGCTTTCTTCAAATGCTCTTCTTCATTGACGGTCCAGGCATAAACGCGCAGTCCGTGCTCTATGGCTTTCTGCACGTCACCCCGGCGAAGCCTTGGGAATCTTGGATGCAGGGAATAAACTTCCAAGCCGGATGCTTCAGGCAGCTTCCAATGCCGTCCGAGCCATAAGTCGTACAATAGCCCGATCTTCACTTCGGGAGCGATCTCCTTGAGGTTGTGCAGACATTCGTAATCAAAAGAGGACACGACGACGGAATCCATCCGGTTCTTCTTCTTTAACAGCTCGGCCAGTACTGGTTCCAGCTTGCCGGTGTGGGCGCCAGCTTTGATCTCAACGTTAATCATGAGACTTTGCGGCGCCAAGTCGAACACTTCCTCAAGCAGAGGAAGGCGTTCGCCTGCGAACCTTTCGTGGAACCAGCGGCCTGCGTCCAGCTTCTTTAACTCTTCCACTGTCATATCGTGGATCGAGCCCGTGCCGTCCGTAGTCCGGTTGACGGTTGTATCGTGGATAACGACGAGCTGGCCGTCCTTCGATAGGTGCACATCCAATTCAAAAGCGTCGCAGCCCTGCTCGAGAGCCAGCTTGAAGGAAGAAAGCGTGTTTTCCGGCGCTTCCCCGGCGGCCCCTCGATGGCCGATTACTAACGGTTTTGCTTCAGACATTTGTTCATATCCCCTCTTCACTGTTTTAGTTGACCATAATTTTTTTATTATGTAAACAAAAATCAAGTTCACACTTTTCATCACCAGCTTACCCGCCCTTAAATAGGAAGATCTGTATTTACTGTGCTGATCTTATCGCCACGAAAATATGTTCGAACAGCAGATTCCTGGAAATTATTGCGTTATTTCTTCCGCTGGTTTTTTTTCGGATGACGGCGACGACATCGAGTCCAGGGACGATCATTAAATACTGGCCTCCATAACCGAAGGCAAAGAAACAATCCGCAACTCCGTTGTGTTCCTGCGGGGAAACCCACCAGTGATAACCATAGCAGCCGTAAATGGGAGGCACGTAGTTGGACAGCCCTTTATGCTTGAAGCTTGTAGACTGTTCCACCCATGCTTCGGGCACCAGCTGTTCCCCGAACCAGCTGCCTTTGCGCAAATAAAGCAGGCCGAACTTCAGCAAATCCGCTGTCGATAGATAAAGCCCGGCGCCCCCCTCGTTGATTCCTCCGCTGATATTCCATCTGGAACCTTTAAATCCCATTTTGCCGAAAAGCTTATCTTTGGCGTACTGCATCGCACTTTGGCCAGTGGCTTTCGTAAGGATGGCGGACAGCAGATGGGAGCCCCTGTATTGTATGTAAAAGCTTGCCCGGGTTCGTGAGCCATAGGCCTGTCCAGAACAAAGCGAGTCCAATCGTCCGACCGCTTCATTTCGGCGTAGGCTTATCAAAATCCGGCCACTCCCACCCGGGAGTCATCGATAAAAGGTGCTTGACGCGGATCGATCTCTTACGCTCGTCTGCGTACTGCCCGTCCAAGTCAAAATAATCTGATATAGGCTGCTCCACGCCTTGGATATTTCCTTCGGCGATGGCGATGCCGATCAAGGCGGACAGCACGCTTTTCGTGCAGGAAAAAAAAGGGAGGCGGGGCGATCTATCCCTTTATCGTGCCACTCCCAAACCAGATGGCCATGGAGGACGACCGCGGCGCTTTTTTACTTTCCACTGCGGCAGCTTATCCTCCAGGCCTGTCAGCGGAGCCGGGTCCAATCCATGCTGTTCCGGAGAGCCGGCAGGAAGAAACGGATCCGGTTTTCGCCTGGTGACTGCTCCTGAATTGCTAATCCGCATAATCGTTCCTCCAGAACATTGGACTATAAGTGTTATTATATCAAATGGTCAGTAAAATACCGAGCCTCCACTTCTCAAACTAAAAAAGCCTGCTCGACCGGCTCCTCTGAGAGCAGGATCTGCAGGCTGCGGCGGGTCCGATTAAACGCCTGACGGTTTATTCGGCCTCCGGTACTTCCATATAGCCGTTATTGCTGCGGATGACTTGGACGATTTGATCGTACTCCTCATCCTTCACCTTCGCTGATAACACATAATTCAGATCGTCCAAATCCACATCTCCGGCCTTTTCTACGGTATCATTCAACTCATTTATCGCAGCGAAAGGCGCCACTCCCGCCACTGCCATTCCGACGCCGTCGCCCGTCGTTCCCATCCCTGCACCGGCCGCACCCGCCGCGAATGGCAGGATGAACCTCCGGCCTTCCGAGCGCTCGCCCAATTCGCCAATCTCCAGATTTTCCGTTGCAAAAGGCTGCAGCAGAATCCTGGCGTCCTCCGCATCATTCTCCGTCCGAAAATAAGCTTGAATTAGTCTGGACATGATAGATCACTCCTTTATTTTGATGTGTGTTTAGAACATTTTCTTCTTGTTGCCGTCTTCCTTAGTGTCACCACGGCTTCACGTAACCTCATCGATTGAACGATCGCCTCTTCTCACTACTTACCACGCAGCGCAGGTTTAAAAAAACAAAAAAAAGAACCTCGCAATTGCCGTCAGATTCTGTAGAATTCAAGCAAAACCGATGGATTTAATTCTTAGAACGGCCCCAAATTGAGTTAGCGTTATATAGAAGGTTGGGTATATAATACTATCATTAAAAGGAAGTGAGTTGATTCTATGAATAAGGTCCCTATAGTGTTATCCCTGTCTCTGGTTATGATTCTCACGGGATGCATGGGACATGCACAGACTGCAAAGCCGGAACCTCCAGCAGTAACACCCGTCACTGGAAACAATCAAGATCCAAAGACCGCGTCGCACACGGATCCGAACGCTGCCGCCAATGCCAATGCGGCAAGCACGAACCCAAGCGCCGTCAACGCCGATGCGGCAGGTCGAACACAACCGCCGTCAACGCCGCTCTCAAAAGCAAGCTGATCCATTATTCAGGCCCGTCGGATAAAAAAAAGCAGGCTGCACTCACTTTTGACGATGGGCCGGATGACCGTTATACGCTGCAAATTCTGGACATTTTAAAGAAATATAACGTTAAAGCGACTTTCTTTCTTATTGGCCAGAAGGCCAAAGCCCACCCCGATGTTGTCAAAAGGATAGTGCAGGAAGGCCATGCCATAGGAAACCATACCTGGTCCCACCCGGACCTGGATAAAATAGGCACGGTGAAGGTGATGGAGGAAATTTCGAAGACTCAAGACGAGCTGGCGTCCATTATCGGATATCGGCCTACTCTTTTCCGCCCTCCTTATGGAGCGGTGAATCCGGCGGACCTGCAGGCCATCTCCGATATGGGACTCAGCATTGTCAATTGGTCCGTGGATACCAGAGATTGGGCGGGTACTCCAACACAAGGCATCCTTAGCGCCGTCCACAAGGAATTGAAGCCCGGAGATCATACTGGAGCATTGTGCCGGAGGGAAGAACCATAACTTGTCCAACACGGTCAGCGCATTGGAACAGCTCATACCTGAACTGCAAAAAGAAGGCTACAGCTTCCAGACAGTCCCGCAGCTGCTGTCTATTCCCGCTTCTCAGCCATAATCTTTTTTCTTGTATATGTATAGACAAAGACGGTTCTTGGAACCGTCTTTTTTTATCGATCAACCTGCCCGTTTATCCCTCCAGCTTATAAAATGCTGCGGCATTGCGGCCAAACAAATCCTCCATCTCCTGTTCGTTCAGGCGGCCTGAAACAGCACCTCGCAGCACGTCCACTACCTCATCGTAGCCTGCTGCCAGCAGACAAACAGGCCAATCGCTGCCAAACATGACCCTCTTCGGTCCAAAAAGCTCCAGCGCATGAAGGATATAAGGATCAATATCCTCCTGCTTCCAATTGGCGTGATCCGCCTCCGTAACCATTCCCGACAGCTTGCAGTAGATGCCAGGATTGGAAGCAATGACGGCCATCTGCATTTGCCAGGCTTGAACTGACGCTCGGCGATCAGAGGCTTGGCAATATGATCGATGACACCGCGCAGGTTCGGCACCTTGCCCAGAAGCTCCACGACGGCATGGAGCTGGCTCGAACGGCACAGCAGGTCCACCGGGAGATTTATGCTCTCCATGTACCGAATGACCTCCAGAGTATCCGGCTGGAGCACTTCGTCCGGATTCTGCATTTCCTGAATCATAATGCGCACCCCTGCGAATTTCTCATGGCCAAGGAATCCTTGCAGGATCCGTAGGTAGTCCGGATTATGAAGGTCAAGCCAGCCTACCACGCCGGCTATCGAATCGTGCCTGTCCGCGAGCTCCAGCAGGAAGTCGGTCTCCGCATGCGTTTGGGCGGCCTGCACCACGATCGAGCGGCTTATCCCGTTGCGCTCAAGCAGGCCGGCCAGATCGTCAGGCAGATAATCCCTGTAAAGCACTTTGTCTGCGGGCGTGATCCACCCGTAATCATTGCGTTCTAGCTTCCAATAATGCTGATGCGCATCGATTCTCACGTCCCATTCCACCTCTCTTATGTGGCGATTACCCCTTTTTTTCAAAACGATGTTGGCATATAAAGCGCTTTCTCCAGTTGCGACAATGGCATAGGCTCTTTTTTGCCCTTTCATAAAAAAAGCGAACCTCTCGATTTGCTCGAATGAAACCGGCCTGCCCTCACTCCGTTCGGCAATTTGCCGATAGGTATCCCAGATCGGCGTCTCCGTCGTATCCCCAGCTACGACCGCCATTAAGCCAACCGGATTCTCCACGTAAGTATCCAATGGGAAGAGCCGAAGAACCGCTTCCAGCAGCTCAGGTATGCCAAGTCCATCGCAGCGAACCACACGCGAAGCATGGCTTGCGGCAGGGAAGTTGCCGTCTGCAAGGACGACCTCGTCTCCATGGCCCATTTCCATTAAAATTTTAAGCAATGCGGGAGAAATCAGGCTTGAAATTCCTTTTAACATGACCGGCACCCTCTCTGTTACTCTATTGTTTCTTTTTTTTCCATTATATTATTTGCTGGAAATATAGTAAACGCACACCGCATTCCATATCAACAGAAGAGGAATTCCCCAGACGAACGAAGCATGCCTCGTTTTATGCCGCCAGACTCTCATCCCGAACCAGGCTCCAAGCGCTCCTCCTACAGCTGCGAGACCGAAGAGGCTTTTTTTCCGGCACTCTCTGCTCCTTCCTGCGCGCTTGAGATTTATCGTATCCCATGGCAATAAAGGCAAGGACATTAATAACCAAAAGATAAAGAAACAATCCCGTCATCGCCGCGCTCCTTTCTTAGGCACAGTTATATGCACGTATAGTTCGTGTAAACTATATCGATAGTCTTTGGATAAACTCCACACGGTTGCCGAAAGGGTCTCGGCACTCGAACCGGTCATATCCCGGAATCGGTATTCCTTCCAAAGGCTTTAAGCCTTGGCTTTCGATTTTCGCCCTGTACACCGATAAATCCGAGACTTCATAAGCCAGGTGGGCTTTCGTCAGCTGCCTCTGTACTCCGTCTTCGGTGCCGATATGGATCTGACGGTAACCGGCTTGAATCCAGAAGCCGCCTCTGCCCTTCAGCGAGTCAGGCTTTTCAATTTCGGGAAGTCCGAGCAATGTGCAGTAAAACTGCCTCGCCTTTGTTTCCTCCCCGTTGGGAATCGTAATTTGAGCGTGATGCAGTCCGATTATCATATTGGCTTCCCTCCACATGTCCATTTAGGTAATTAATGTAATTAAATAAATAGTTAACATAACAAATATTAAATTCAATATCATTAATTATTATAGTTAATGTGGTAAGTTAATATATTTCATTCCATTAATTAATAGATACTTCCAGTCGCTCTTGATAGTTAATGGAATTAAATTTAATACTTTATATAATTAACTAATGAAATTAATTACATTGACTAATATAATTAATATGATTAAACCAATGTTTTTAACCGACTGTCTTTTGAGAACCACAGCTTGTAGCTCATCAACCCCAGTAGAATACCTGTCAATGCAGCTGAGGAAGAAAAAAGCAAACATGATCAAGATTTGATACTTCACTGCTTCCACAGGGTCCGCCCCCGCCACAATCATTCCCGTCATCATTCCCGGAAGCTGCACCAGACCGACAGTTTTCATTCCGTCTATGGTAGGGATCATGCTCGACTTTATGGAACGTTTTAACGATTGCTGGATGGCCTGCCTCGGTGTTGCGCCCAATGAAAGCAGAGCATCAATTTCGCCTCCGGAGGTCTGCACCTCGCGGTTCATTTGGTTGAGGAACAGCCCTGACACTACCATCGCGTTCCCTATAGTCATTCCGCTGATCGGTATGATATATTGGGGAGTGGGCTGTATAATATGCAATCTGAGCAGCAGGACCATCGTTAAAGCTTCCGTGGTGGTCACCGCAAAGATAATTCTCCATAGTATCCCTTCCAAACCCTTGCCTCTTTTTTGCCGCATTCCAGGAGGCCACCACAATCATAATGCCGATGATACAAGCAATGAACAGAGGATGGTTGCTTTGAAATACATACTGCAGCATATAGCCTACCAGAAGCAGCTGTACTGCCGTTCGGATCGCTCCGATCGTAATGTCCCTCTGCAATCCAAGGTTCTGCCACATCGAAATAAAAAAAATCGTAATCGCAATAAAAAACGACGGTAAATCCCAAGGTAATGATCGACATTCTATTCCCCCCGCTGCTGTGGAAGCTGTAAATAGCTGCGTGCCTGGGCGGACAGAGGCCGTTCGAAAAAAAAGCCTCCGTCTCCCTGTCTTCCTGAAGCGTGTTGTCAGACAAAAAAACCAGACGCGCGAGCTCACTCTGCGGGCCTGCTCCGGTTCATGTGTAATCCAGATTAATGTAGTGTTCTGCTCACGGCGCAGGGAGGCCATAACTGACTCCACCGCTTCTTTGCTGTTTGCGTCCAACGACGCGGTCACTTCATCCAGCAGAAGGATTTTTTTGGTTGAAGCAGCAAGGAACGAATCAGGCCAGACGCTGCTTTTCTCCGCCCGACAGTTCGGTGGCGGACTTGCTCCAATTCAGCTTCCCGAGCCCCATCCGTGACATCAGATACCTGGCCAAGGTCTCGTCAAAAGCTGTCTTGTGAAGGAAGCTGACGGTCTTCAGATTATCCGCAACCGTGCCGGCGAGCATGACCGGATGTTGAGCTACGTAGCAGACTTGCTTCCTCCATCGTTCCGGCTGCCACTTGTCCAAGGGGACATCCTGGAACGCGATCCTGCCTTGGTCCGCTCTCTCCAGGGAAGCCACGATGCGCAGCAGTGTTGTTTTTTCCCTGTCCCGAGGCCCCCAGGATCACTATCGATTCGGTCTCGTCCACATCGGCTGAAATATCGGACAGCAAATTAGCTCCTTTCTTGTCCGGATGAAGTTTGGTGATATGCTCCAAGCTTAATAACGCACCCATCGGGTAACACCCCCTTTCATTTTTTTGAGCAGACGGGCATTTCATTTACTGTCATTTCAATATAGCAGATTGCGGCGGGAATGACATCGTTCAGGTGCGCAATACACAGCGGCCGCTAAAGCCGGATTGGCGACTGAAAAAATGGGATTCCGGGTTAATTTTTTTCCCTTAAACGTTTAGAATAATTTAGAGAGGAGGAATTCATTTGGCGTTTTTTTTGACCGCTTGGCTTGAGCATTACGGATATTTGGTGCTTTTTTTTCTCCCTGCTGCTTGAAATGCTAGCCTTCCGCTGCCGGGAGAAGTGATGATGAGCTATACCGGGCTGCTTGTTTATGAAGGCAAGCTCCATTGGCTGCTCAGTATTACGATGGCTTGGGCGGGAGCTTCCACCGGTGTGACTTTATCCTATTGGATCGGGCTGCGTCTTGGGACACCCTTCTTTGAAAAAAAATACGGGAGGCGCATCCATCTGGGGCCGGAGAAAATAGAGAAAGTGTCCGTCTGGTTTCAAAAAATATGGAAATAAAATGCTGGTCGTCTCCTATTTTATACCTGGAGTCAGGCATATAACGGGGTATTTTTTTCCGGAATCACACGCATCTCTTATCGAAAATATGCTGTCTACGCCTATTCCGGCGCTCTCCTGTGGACGGGGTTGTTTATCTCGCTCGGCAAAATATTAGGTCCCAAATGGGAGAAGTACCACCATGTGATCAACCGATATTTGATTATCGGCGGGATCATAGGCGGAGCATCGTACTTCTGGTCTATATGTATCGAAAATATAAGCATACGTTTCGTGATTGGGTGGCTGGCAGTTTGGACAAGGGCATCCGGCACTTTCACTCGCTTGGAAAAGTAAAATTCCTCCTGCTTTCCGCGTTCGCGCTCTTTGTCGTCTTTATTTCTTTAACTATCGGCTTGATACAGGACTTCTTGTCACAAGAATTTGCCCTGTTCGATGAAGTAGCTTCCTATATCGTTCATCGGACATTTGGTTCCGAATGGTCGCTGTGGATGGATCGGTTTGCATTGCTGGGTTCTTATTACGTGTACACTCCGCTTATCGCTGTGACGGTGGCTTGGATTATTTTGAAAGGAAAAGATCGTTTGCTGGAATTAACCTTCTTTGCCTGGGTTATCGTCGGCGGCGAAATGTTGGATGAGGGATTAAGGCTGCTTTTTTCACCGGACCAGCTCCCTCCCTGTCGATTATGCATTCCCTTATTCGTTTCCGAGCGAACAGACCTTGATTTCCCTGACCGTGTGCGGGTTTGCCGCTTTTTTTGCTGGTCCGTCACTATGGAAACGCCAAAATACGCATTGCCGCCACATTGGTCGTGGTCATTCTTTGTTTGCTGGTTGGCGTCAGCCGTATTTACTTTGATGTGCAATATGCGAGCGATGTAGCGGCGGGATATGTGTTTGGCGGGGCGTGGATCAGCTTGAATGTGATCTTGCTGGAAATCTTTCGTATGCTGCGGAAAAAAAACATTTAGTTACATAAGTATTATTATGTGAACTTATTTAGCGGCGAAGGCCTCGTTCAGAAAAAAAAGAGTGCTGCTCCTTCAAAATGGGTATACTTCACTTCGATTACCTAAACTGGAGGTCATGTCATTGAATCAGCAGCAAGCGATTGAGAAAATCCGTACTCATTCCATTGCCCTCACGGGGAACGACGACCTGCAGGCGCTTGTGGAAGCGGCCGGAGACGCCGAGATTGTCCTGCTCGGAGAAGCCAGCCACGGCACAAGTGAATTTTACAAACTGCGTGCGGAGCTGAGCAAGAGGCTTATTCAGCAAAAAAAGGCTTCTCTTTTATCGCTGTAGAAGCGATTGGCCTTCATGTTATGAAGTGAACCTTTGGATCAAGCATGCTTCCGATGCCAGAGACACAATGAGCGATGTGATGCGGTCTTTTTAACCGATGGCCTGCCTGGATGTGGGCGAATGAAGAAACGGAGCAGTTGGTGAAGTGGCTGAAGGATTATAACCATGCGCTGCCGGCAGAGAACAGGATTGGATTCTTCGGACTCGATGTATACAGTCTGTGGGAATCCATGGAAGAAGTGATCAAACACTTGGAGGAAACCGGATCTCCGGAGCTTCAGGCGGCGAAAGACGCTTTTTTCCTGTTTTGAGCCGCATGGCCGGGAAGGCCAGAATTACGGTATGGCGGCGGCTTTTTTTTCTCTGAGAGCTGTGAGGAAGAAGTCGTCAAGCTGCTGATCGAGCTGCAAAAGAAACGCGCCCAATCCGGCCGCACACCGGGCGAAAAAAGAAGCTGCGTTAAGCGATGAGTTAAATGCGCTGGTTGCGGTGAACGCCGAGAAGTATTACCGGGCGATGATCCGCGGCGGACCGGATTCCTGGAACATCCGGGACCGGCATATGGCAGAAGCGTTAAACAGGATCAGGCGATTCCACGGTCCCAAAGCCAAAGCGATTATATGGGAGCACAACACCCATATCGGGGACGCCAGGGCGACGGACATGGCTGACGACGGCATGGTCAATGTCGGACAGCTCGTACGCGAGCAGAATGGGTCCGAAAGCGTATTCGCTGTCGGCTTCGGCACGCATAGAGACACGGTGATCGCAGCAGATGCATGGGGACATCCTATGGAAGTAATGGAAGTGCCTTCCGCTGTGGCGGGAAGTTGGGAAGATCTTATGCACCGGGCGGGTGATAACAATAAGATCCTCGTTTTCAAGGGCATGGCCGGAGAAGAGTTCCACCGCCCCATTGGACACCGCGCCATCGGCGTAGTCTATCATCCGGAATACGAGCGGGGCAACTATGTGCCGTCCATAATGGCTGAAAGGTATGACGCGTTTGTCTTTGTCGACGAATCGCAAGCCCTTCATCCTCTGGAATTGGCAGCACTGGTCTAGGCTTTGGGCCGGACGCGGTTCGTCGGAACGGCGGCGAACGGATCGTCCGGCCAATAATGCTTTGGGTACCGGCCTTTGAGATCCTTCTTCACCTCGAAATAAGCCGTACTCCAGAAGCTGGCCAAATCCCGCGTGACCTGGACGGGCCTCTGTGCCGGCGATAACAAATACAGAGTCACAGGGACTCTGCCTTTCATAATCCTCGGCGTTTCCACAAGGCCGAACAGCTCCTGCAGACGGACAGAGAGGGACGGGGCCTCCGGGTCGCTGTAGTCTATAGCTATTCTCGAGCCGCTCGGTACAGTCAGGTGAGTCGGCGCGTTCTCCTCCAGAGAACGGCGCTGCTCCCAAGACAGATCGCCTTCCAACAAGCTTGCCATCTGCAGCTTCTGCAGGTCGCTGCGGCTTTTTAGGCCGTAAATATGCGGTCCGAGCCACTCGGAGAGAGTATGGGACAAGGCTTCATCCGACATGTCCGGCCAAGAAGGGTCGAATCGATGCATAAACATAAGCCGCTGCTGAAGTTGGCGTGCGGCTCGCGTCCAGGGCAGCACGGCCAACCCTTCCGCAGCTACGCCGGCCAGCAGTGCAGTTTGCGTTTCCTCCGGAGTCATTTGATGAAGCGGCATTTCTTCCAATACAAGCGCACCCAGCCAGGTGCGCTTTACCGCTCTTACCGACTGTGTCGTGCGATCCCATTCGACCAGCCTTTCCTCACGGATCCTCTCCTGCAGATATTTCTTCAGTTCCGCCTCGTCCACCGGCGAAGCCAGAAAGATACGGCTTTGGGACCCCCGGTCATCCAGCTCCGCTGCTGTCAGATAAGACGAATTAGATAGTGGCTGCTTCACCATAAAATCGGCGCCGCGTCCGCTGCTCAGCAGGAAGCTGCCCGAGCTCCGGCGCTGCCCGATCCGGTCGGGATAAGCAAAAGCAAGCAGCAGCCGCATCCGTCGCTGCCGCTGCCATGGTCCTGCGGAATTTGCAGGGATCTTTTCCATTGATCCGCCTCGGCCCGGATGCGCCTGCATACTTCGGGATCTGCGTAATAATTGATGTAAGGGTCGGCAGCATTAGGCCCGCCTGCCTTCCCTGAGCTGCGGACAGCCTCAATGCGCAGACGCAGGTCCGCATCCCCAACCGCGGAATCAAAACGTAAAGGATCTCTATCGCTCAGCACAGCCGCCAACTCGCAGGCAAGCTCCCCCATGCCCAAAGGAATGGCTTTTTTTGAATCATATGGGCCAGACGGGGATGAAATCCCATCGCGGCTAATTCCCTGCCGTGATCCGTGATCAGACCGTGCTCATCAATAGCCTCAAGCTGAACAAGAAGTCCGCGCGCTGCGCGTAGGCAGCTGCAGGAGGGGGATTTAACCATCGCAGATCCTCAGGTGCCGCACCCCATGCGGCAAGTTCGAGAGCGAGCGGGGCCAGATCGGCCTCCATAATTTCCGGAACATGATGCGGCTCCAATGTCCGGTTCTCCTGCACAGTCCATAAACGGTAGCAGATGCCGGGTCCAAGCCGGCCTGCCCGTCCTCTCCTTTGGTCGGCCGATGCCTGTGACACCCGAACTGTCTCCAGCCGGGTCATTCCCGATCGCGGAGAAAATCGGGGAACGCGCATCAAGCCGCTGTCGACCACCACCTGCACTCCTTCGACCGTCAAGCTTGTCTCAGCCAGAGATGTGGCCAGAACAATTTTCCGCACCCCGGGTACGCTTGGAGCAATCGCCGCATCCTGTTCCTTCTGCGGCAGATTCCCATACAGCGCGGCTATCCTCACTTTTTTCTCCCAAGCTCATCTCGTTTAAACGGGCTTCGACCTGCGGATTTCGTGGACACCCGGAAGAAATACAAGCATATCTCCATCATGCGTCTCGAGGGCTTTTCGTATCGCGGCTGCGGCTGCGGGCTCTATTGGCCCTTCCACCTTTTTTTTATCCAAATAACAGGTTTCCACCGGATAGGTACGTCCGCCGCACTCTACGACAGAGGCATCGTCCAGCAGCTTCACGACAGCTTCAGCATCGATGGTTGCCGACATCACCACAATTTTCAAATCTTCCCGCAGGATGGCCTGCGATTGCAAACAAAGCGCCAGCCCCACATCCGAATGGAGATTGCGCTCGTGAAATTCATCAAAGATAACGAGGCCCACATCCTCCAGGGACGGGTCAGACTGCAGCATCCGGGTCAGGACTCCCTCGGTGATCACCTCTATCCGTGTCTGCGCGCTAACCATACTGTCCATTCGCACTCTGTATCCGACACGTTCCCCGACCCTCTCGCCCAGCAAGCCCGCCATATACTTGGCCGCAGAACGGGCGGCAAGCCTCCGGGGCTCCAGCAAAAGAATCCGGTGTCCCAGCAGCCAAGGCTCATCCAGCAATGACAAAGGCACTCGCGTTGTTTTCCCCGATCCCGGAGAAGCCACGAGTACCAGTCCGTTTCGGCTGCGCAACGCTTTTTTTTCACATCAGGCAAAACCTTTTCAATCGGAAGGCTCATGCACTCTCCTCCTTCTTCAAGGAAACACATCGTCCGCGATAGCTCCCGATTTCACATAGCGGATCATTTTCCTGCTTTCGATATTGACCAGGTTCCTTCCGCTCTCATGCAGCCACCAGTTATCGGCTTTTGTAGTGAGGTCATCCACCGGACACAAAGAATATTCAATCCAGGCCGGCATGTACTGCTTCAAGGTCAAGTAGCACCTTTTCATATGGTATGTCGTGGTTACAATCAGGAGCCTTCTAATACTATGCAGCATGAAAGCCCGGTCCAGAATCAGCAGCGAAGCGAGGACATTTTCCTTGGTATGCTTGGAATCGGTTTCGATCAGACAGGCCTCCGCCGGCACGCCCCGCTGCATGGCGCCCTGCCGCATAACGACAGCTTCAGGCTCTCCCTGGCCTTCCCAAACCTTTCCTCCCGAGAACAGGATTTTGCCCGCCCGGCCGGCTTTGTACAGCTCCACCGCCTTTGGTACCCGGAATTTCAAGCTGCCTTTGCTGCCAAACACGAAGATACAGTCCCCTTTGCGACCGTCATCGGCAATGCCCTGGAAAAGCAAGGCAGTCATCTGTTCGTTCGTAAGAGTATTTGGATTAAGACCGGAAATCAGCATGAACGCGCTCACCTCTATCTTCCGCAGTGCCTATCGGCAGTCCCTATCAAGATAATATGCCACACATATTTTACACCAATTCATCGCCGTATCATAATCAGGGCACTCCCCAGCTTTTTTCGAATAAGAAGACCGCAAATTAG
Organism: Paenibacillus sp. JCM 18996; assembly: GCA_001313085.1. The sequence goes on from BBFE01000014.1 coordinate 57,419, forward strand.
AAACCCTAGTGTTACAAGGTGTTACAAGATATTGCAAGGAGTGAAAAAAAATGGATAATAACAAGTCTAACATACGGCAAAAAAACATGACCCAACCATTGCCCCCGGTATCGAAAATCATGAATTAAAGGAAAGCGCCGCTCCCGAAGCAGTGGAAAAAAAGGGGATTACACGCCCGTGCATACCATGATCCTGGACCGAACGGGCGATGACGACGAATAAAGGCCGGTCATTCACCGAATCACTCATTTACCAAAGAAATCTTGCCCGTTGCCTGCCCCGATTCCATTAAACGGTGGGCGTCGCCTGCCTGCGCAAAAGTAAACGAGCGCTCGTCCACAAGCGGACGGAATTTGCCGGCTTCAGCCCATGCAGCGATATCCGTCAGAATCTCGCCTTGGTGCTTCAGTCCCTCTGCATGGAGCGCGGACAAAAGCATGAACACTACATGCAAGCTCAGCCCTTTGCTGTGGAGAGGGGTCAAATCATGGGTAGAACGCGCGGCGATCGCACAGACGGTTCCGTTAGGGGCCGCAGCCTGAAAGGAACGGTCGAGATTTGCTCCGCCTACAGTGTCGAATACCACTTCAAAGCCCCGCCCGCCAGTGAAGTTATGTACGTATTCTTCTACGGCAGTTTCTTTATAGTTAATGATATGGTCCGCTCCCAGGCTGCGGGCGATGTCGGCTTTTTTCTTTTGAAGAAACGGTTGTAAACACTTGGGCCCCGACTGCTTTGGCTATTTGTACAGCCGCATGCCCAACACCACCGGCAGCGCCGTGGATCAACACATTCTGGTCTTTCTGCAGCTTCGCGCGGTCGATCAGCGCCTGCCACGCTGTGATGGTAACCAAAGGCACAACGGCAGCTTCCGCAAAGCTGAGCTTTGAAGGCTTTAACGCAGCCGACGAAGCTTCAGCCAGCACATAATCCGCAAGCGCCCCGCCCGGGCTGTCGAATTGGTTGGAGGTGCACGCGTATACCGCGTCTCCCTTTTTTTTAAAACCGGTCACTCCTTCGCCCACCGCCTCGACAATGCCGGACACATCTCCGTGCAGCACGGCGGGAAACTGCTTGACCACGCCTTTCACTGCCCCGTTTCTGACCTTCGTATCGATCGGATTTACGCTGGATGCCGCTGTTTTGATAAGAATAGCTCCCGGCTTGACTTCCGGCATGGCCATTTCGCTTCTTACAAAAAACATCCGGATCCCCATACCGTTCAATGATCATCGCTTTCATAATTATACTCACCCGCCTTTTATATTCCATTTAAGAAAAGCTCTACCCGAGGCCATTCAAGGATGATTTCAACAATAGTGTAGCACACCTCTTTTGGACTCCACAAATGATAGGAACAGACAAGCTGCCGCCTGCCTGAGCATAACAGAGCTTTGGAACGCAAATACTGGTATTAGAGTGCCGAATAGTAAAGGAAGTGACAGCCAGATGTCCATCGAATATACAGCCAACTGTGATTTTTTTCACCGATGAAGCAGCACCTCAAAGAAAAGTTGGAACAAATAGCGGACCGCATCCAGCGGGGGCTGGACATATTAGACAACGAGGATCATTGCCTGCTGGGCGAATTTGAACATATCAAGGAGAGCTTTATCCAGATCGAATCGATCGCTTCCACCTTTTACTTGAACTGCTACCTCTCCGCTTATACCGATAAATATTCCGATCTTTCCATCAGCATACAAAATTTGGCTCAACGGCGGCACGGAGCGTTGATTGTAGTGGAACGCAGCGACCCGGTGGATCCTTTTATCCAGCCCGGCATCGCGCTTGGAGCGCAGGTAACGGCGCCGCTGCTGGAGTCCATCTTTTATCCGGGGAACCCGCTCCACGACGGAGCCGTATTGATTCGGTCCAATCAGATTATTTCCGTGAGGAATATACTGCCTCTGGCGAGCAGAGCCCAAGTTTCCAAAGGAATGGGCACGCGCCACCGGGCTGCCATCGGCCTGACCGAACAAACCGATGCGATTGTAATGGTCGTTTCCGAAGAGACCGGCCGGGCTTCTTTTGCAAACAGAGGGAATATTTATCCCGTCATTTCACCATAACCAAGGACAATCGCCTTCAACCCGGTATGGAGCGGTTGTTCTTTGACTGACGAAAAAAGGCCGTCAAACCCATAAGCGAGTCCGCCAGCCCCATGCAGCATAGTATCAACCCTCCAGCACCGACTTAAACTCAGCCAGGAAGCCGGGGTCCCGAAGAGCCTCCACTACCTTCTCCAATTCTTTTTCATTGCCTTCAAAATAAACCCACTCCCGGAACTCCACTTCATCGCCCTCCGCTTCCTGCTGAAGCTCTTCCACGTTGGAAGGGTTAAACCGGACTCCGTTGCTCTTCCACTCGCTTCCATCGGGTGACACCAAGGTGACCCTGTATGGCTGGTCGTGACCATCGATTTCAAAAGAAACCTCAGCCACCCACCTGCGCATCAAATCGTCGTATTCTTTCCGCTGCTTATGCATATGGATCGGCTTCATCGCTCATACCTCCATTCCTGTCCAACATAGCGGTTTTCCCCAGCGACGTCAAGGCTATGCGTAACCGTACGTCTTCTTACTTGACAAGCGTTATCATTTGATAAACCTCCCGGTGATCCCCGGGCAGGGAGGCTCCAGCCAATTTCAGTTGGGAAGAACCGTCTCCGTCGAGAAAAAAAATGCCGTCCACCAGCTCATCCCTCCCAATCGCTTCTCTCACCGCACTGCGGAATTGCTCCACCGTACTCAGGGTCGGCGAAACGATCAGATACACGCGGTTCTCCTTGTCGAAGACCAGCCCGGAGCGCATCCGGCCTTCATACATTATCGGCATGTCCTCCTTAACCGCCTGCTCCACCCAGCCGGACTCGTCGCGGTAACTCATGCTGACTCCACCCTGCGCCCAATAGCGTGAGCGGTCGGTGACTTCTAATTGGCCGGCTTCTTCCGCTACTTGAACCGAAAATTTACGGGCCGCGGCATCCCACACCAGCGTTCCTTTGGGCCGGTCGATATTGAGCCAACCCGAACCGTAATCCCCGGCCGCTCCTTTTAGAGGCTTATCGTTCATGACCGCCATGCTGAGCAGCTGCCCCTCCCAGAAAAAAAATCCGCCGTTTATGCCGAAATCCCGAGTCTGCGTCACATTGCTGCTGATCGCCTTCAGCACGATGTTGTCCGGCTTGGTGCGAATGACATGCAGAATAACGCCGCTCGACGTTTTGAATTTTAAATATTCATAACCCGGCTTCGCGGAGATCAAAAAAACGCTAAGGTCGCTGCAAAGGAGATAAAAAAAACAATATGATGTTCAGCATCAGCAGCTTTCTATGTTTGTCGAGAAATTGAAACCAGAGCACGCCACCACTCCTTGTCCTCTTCCAAACTATGTACTCTATGAATATGTTATAGAATGCCATAAGATGACTCGGAAAAGGGAGCCCTCGTCTATAACCGGCAAAAGGACGCTAGGCAGAACCCTCTTGCTGACACACGCCTGTCGTGCGAATCCTCTGCGCTACCGTCCAGCCAGCGGAAATCTCGCCGCCTCTTCATACATCGGCGTGCGCCGCATGTGCGTACGGAACAGCACCGCTTCCCTGACCATCCACGGCCTGCTGAGAAACAATCCTTCCCCTGCTTCAGATAGATCCATCTCTTGCGGGAATTTAGCCTTGCCTTTATATTTCTTGGCTATCGTAATATGCGGACGGTAAGGCCTGTCCTCCGTCGGAAAGCCCAAGGGCCGCGTGGATTCCGTCACCCTCTTCTGCAGCTGTTCCAGAGCGGCCAAATCCCCGGCAACCCCCGCCCACAAAATCCGCGGAGAAGACGGAGAACCAAAGCTGCCTACCCCGGCGACATACAGCTCGAACGGAGCAGCCTGCCCGATCCGCTCTGACAAAATAGTGATAAGCTTCTCAGCCGCTGCGTTATCCGTCGCCCCGAGAAACTGCAAAGTGATATGGTAATCCTTGGGATGTACCCATTTGCTGAATTCGACCCGCTTCCTGAGCTCCCGGCAGCCTTTCTCCAGCCGGGAGCGCACCTCGTCAGCCAGAGGCACCCCGACAAACAATCTCGACTGCGTCGTTTCCATCGAACCCTTCCTCCCTTGTGACTTTACGCGTACTGTATTAGCGTTTCATCCCAGGTCACTTTCCATTCCACCCCTTCGGGCAAAGCTTCGCGAATTTTTTGCTCCAGAACGGCGTCTCCGTCCCAACTGCAGTCCAGCAAGGATACGATTCCCCGATCTTCGCCGGACCGGATCAGCCTGCCGGCTCCCTGCTTCAGCCGCAGCAGCATGTACGGCAAATCCACTTCCTCGAAAGGCGATTCCGAGACTTTGCGCTTTGCATTGTACACCGGGTCCTTAGGCGGCCAAGGCAGCGACCATACAATTACATTGGACAGCGACGGGCCGGGCACATCCAATCCCTCCCAGAGCGAAACGGAGCAAAGCACGCTCCGCTCTTCGTTCTGGAATTCGGAAATCAGGCCGCTAATTTCACGGTCTCCCTCAAACAGCAGCTTCATTCCCGCCACTGCAGGATGCTGCGAGGCTTGCTCCTTGAACCGCTTTAGCTCCTCCCGGGAGCTGAACAGCATCAATGCCCTCCCTTCCGTCAATTGAAGCAGCCGTTCAGCCCATTCCATTTTTTCCGCGAAAGTATCCCCGCTGCCGACCGCGGCGAGAAAAAAACTTCATTTGTTCGCTGTATTTATAAGGAGACGGCACCGAAAATGACAAGTAATCCCGGATGCCCAAGCTGTCCGCCACGTATTCAAAGCTTCCCTCAACCGACAAAGTGGCTGAAGAAAAGACGACGGGGATGTTCTGGGAGAACACTCTCTCCTCCAGCACTTCCCGCACCATATGGGCATAACGACGAGGGTCAAGCCGTCAGCGTCAGGTCCCGAACCATCCAGGCGATCAATTTTTTCGGAATCGTTGAATAATCCAAGCACCCGCTGTATCGTATCCAAATGCTCGTCGACAATTCTCAGCTGGTACTCGTTCAAAGAGAACGTCCCGCTCTCCAGCGCCAATTCTTCTTCCAGCCGGGAAAGCAGGCCGGTCAGCGTCCGCACCTCGTTATATACCGTTTTGTTCAATGCAATTTCCATCCGGTCGGAGCCTTCTACATTATGGGAGTTATTCCCCAGCACCCCGAATAAATATTGGCTTTGCTCAAGCACCTCTTCGATGGCAAGGGCGAGCGACTCGCGGATCTGGCCTTTCAGCAGCCGGGTCAGTATTTCTTCGAGGACGGTGTGCTTCATTTTGTAGGTCAGAGCCTTTTGCGCCGCAGTCTCCAGCAGGTGCCCTTCATCGAAAACGACCGAACTGTGCTCAGGCAGCAGCGGCAGCTGACCTTCCCTTATTCTCCCTTCGCGTGTCCATACATGCTCCATATAAAAAAAATCGTGCGAGCAGATGATTATATCCGCCGATTTACGGTAATGGTCCCGGGATAAGGTCTGCCCGCAGCGGTGGCGCTTGTCGCACACCAGGCAGTCCTGGAACACATCCCAGCCAATCGCCTGCCACTGCTCGTCCGTCAAATGGCCGTACGCTTTGCGGTCTCCATACGGGTAGAAGGACTGCAGCGCCCGCCTCTTATGCACGAACTCGGGCAACTCCTCATAGATCAGCTCGAATATGCCTTGCGCCGACTCTTCCTGCAGCCTGCTCTCGTCCAGCTTCTGCAGACATAAATACTGGTCCGGCGACTTGGCGAGACGGGCGTCGATCGTCAGGTTCAGATGCCGCGCCAGCTTGGCGATATCCCCTTCCGGTTTCACCAGCTGTTCAATCAGCGACTCATCCGCACAGGCGATGATAGCGGGCTTGCGTGTGTACCGGGCATACCCCGCGGCATACAGCAAATAGACAGAGTTTTCCCCGTACCTACTCCGGCCTCCGCGAAAATCGTCTTTTTTGCCCGCATAAGCCCGTTCCAGCTGATACGCCATAAAGATCTGCTCGTCCCTCACTTCAAAGCCGGCTTCCGGCAGCAGCTCATAGAATACATCTCCAACCCAATCGCTAAGCTGCTGGATAAACGGCCGGGACGGATCATAGGCGAAAGGGTAGGGTTGTCTTTGCTGCATAGATTCCTCCTGATTAACCTCTGTCTTTGGCTGAACGCCAATAGCTTGCTCCATCGGCTCCGCAATTTTCTTAGCGTTTGCATCTCCGCCGCTTCCTAAACCTGCCTGGAGCCTCATTTATACCTGATTTGCTTCTAACCCATCTGCGCGGGCCGCTCATAAAACGGTCTCCGTCCTTGATAAATCCATATTGCTGATATAAGCCATGGGCGTCTCTCGTCCCCAGAATTCCAGTGAGCCCGCGCAGCTCTTCCGCATTCACGATCGTTTCGATCAGCTTCTTTCCTACGCCAACGCCCCGGTGCCCTGTCTCCATAAATACGTCGCACAGCCAATACATTGTAGCATAATCCGTGACAACGCGCGCAAAGCCGACCTGCTTCCCATCGGTGTACACTCCATAGCACAGAGAGGTTTCGATCGATTTTCTTATGATCTCCTTCAGCCGCGCACCTGCCCAATAGCTTCTGGCCAAAAAAAAGCCGGATACCGCGTCGAAATTAATTTTTTTCCTTCTCATTACTGATGACATAATTGCCGTATTCAATCTGCATTCTGGCATTTCCCTTTCCGTTTATCGAGATCTGGCTGCGGTTTAACCGCATTTGCGGGGGGTAATATATGCTATGTATTCTTTCAATTCATCCTGAGGGAGGCTGTACCTGTGACAAAACAATACAAGAACGAAGATTTGAAAACTGTGGTGGAACACGATATTAAAGACAGGAAGGAACATAGCGCGGGGAGAGATATTTCCGAAGTGACGAACGGCAGTATGGCGCCGGATATGAAAGAGATCGAGCAGCTGGGCAAAGATATGGAGCGGATGAAGACAAATTCCGACCTGCAGGAGGAAGGCTTGGTCCCTGACCCATACAGGGGGAAAAAGAACAACGTTAATCCCCTCTCCTCGTGGAGAAAAAAGAGAGCCTCGAGCAGGTTCTCTTTTTTTCGTTTAAGTATACCATATTTTACCTGCCTGTTGTCTCGCTATTTTTTTTCTCGATGAACGAAAGGATGCTGTCCAGATTCTGAGGCGGCACTTTGGCGATCAGGTCTCCCTTTTCCGCAAGCCTTTCCTCTATGGTCAAAAGGGTAAATTCCTTCGGATCCGCATTTCCGCGCACTTCTTCCCAGGTGAGCGGCGTGGATACGGCGGCTTCTTTTCTGGCGCGCGGCGTGTAGGGTGCGGATAAGCTTTTGCCGGCCCAGTGCTGGACATAATCGATATAAATCCGGTCTCCCCGCTCCTTGACAAATCTTTCGATCGTAAACAGCTCGGGGTGCTTCTCTACTAAATACCGGGCGACAAAATGACCAACCGTGCGCAGCTGCCCGAAAGTATAGCCGTCGGCGATCGGAACGATAATTTGCACGCCCGTGGCGCCGGACGTTTTGGGGATCGATTGGATGCCCATGGACTCAAGCACCTCTCCGATCATGGCAACGGCTTCCATCAAACGCGGCTCCTGCGCGCGGCTCGGATCTATATCAAGCACCCATTCCGCGGGGATTTCTCCACCCACATACTCGAAAGATGGATGAAATTCCAGTGCCGCCAAATTGCCGAGCCAAAGAAGAGAGGGAAGCGAATCCAGCTGTATGTAACGGACCCCGTCCTTCTCTGCCGTTTTAATGAAAGAAGGTATGTTTTTTTGGGAGCATTTTTTTTCTGGTAAAAGGATTCTCCGCCGACGCCGTCCGGAAACCGGATCACAGTTAAATAGCGGTTCCGGCAGTATTTCAGCAAATAAGGGGCAAGAGCGGCCAGCTTTTGCAGGTACAACGCTTTCGTTATTCCCTGCTCGGGCCACAGCAGCTTCTCCGGATGCGTAATCCTGATTTGGTGCCCGTCTACCGTGATCTCTTGCGAGTGGCTTGGAGTCATAGTATTCCTCCTTCAATGGAAAGCAGTTTCGGTTGACGCAAAAAAGCCCCCTTCGGTCACCTCTTGTCCTTTCACCCGCGCTTGCACCGGCTTCTCCAGCCACTTGAGCTGCATTCTGTTCATCTCGGGAGGCAGCTGTACGGGAGGCGCTTCCTGCAGCACCGTCTTGAGCTTCAATAATTGTGCTTTTGCAGCATCGTCCAGTCCTGAAGAAACGCGCCCGAAATAAGCGCCTTCGGACCTCATCAGCAAACTGGCCAACCTGCTTCCCGCATCAAAAAAAAGCCGACGATGTCCACCTCGAAGGTTTGGATCGTTTTGCGCTTAAACCAGTCCGAATGGTCCTTGCCTTCCAGATAAGCGCTTGACAGCCGTTTGGACACGACCCCCTCCCAGCCGTTCTCCTGCACCCACTGCCACAACGCTTGTCCATCCTCGTACAGCTCCGCAGTGAACATTTCAGGGGTACGTTCCGGAAACAGCTCATTCAAAAGGTTGAAACGGGTAACAAAAGGCTCCTGCCGCAAATCCCTGTTCCCAATCCGAAGCACATCGAAAAGCACATAGACCACCGGCTCCCTGCTAATTGCCTTGTCAAACTCCGCGGAATGAACCAGCTTGTTTCTCCGCTGTATTTTCTGAAAACTCGGGCGTTTGGTGGCTGATCAAAAAAAATGACCGCTTCCCCGTCCAGAACGCAGTCCGTTTCCAATTGGCCCAAAGCTTCGCCAGCTCAGGGAACGTATTATTGCTCCGCTTCATCGTCTTGGAATACAGGCCCACCCGCCCGCCGCTTACTTCCGTTATGACCCGGTATCCGTCCCATTTGATCTGGTACCCCCAATCGTCGCCTTGGGGAATTGTATCCGTAAGGATCGGGGACATCGGATGAAAAAAAAGCTGCATCGGTCAGGCCCCCGTCTTCTTTGCTTTGGCCCGAGGCTTGCGTCTCGGCTTGACAGGCTCTTCCTTTGCCTCCGGCACCGTGTCCTTTTTTTTCTTCACTTGCTTGAGGCTGGCCTGGAGCGCATCCATCAGATCGATGACGTTCGTCTTCTTCTCTTCGGGAGCCAGCTTGACTTCTTTTCCCTCGATTTTGTCTTGTATGGCGGACATAAGACGGTTTTTTGTACTCGTCCTCGTATTTCTCGGGTTCGAATTTCGAAGACAGCTGTTCGATCAGCATTTTGGCCATCTCTAGTTCCTTGCCGTTCGGCTCTTTGCGCTTTGGCAGATTGGGCACCTGGTCGACAGGGCGGATCTCCTCGGCATAAAACATGGTTGACATGGCCAGGCAATCCTTCACAATGCGAATCGCCGCCAGCGAACTTTTATTGCGTATGGTCACATTGGCGATGCCTATCTTGTTCGTCGCTTCCAAAGCGTCCAGCAGCAGATTATATGCGGTCGTACCCGTATTGTCGGGAGCCAGGTAGTATGTTTTCTGGTAATAGATCGGATCGATCTCCTCCAAATCCACGAAATCGAGAATCTTAATCTGCTTCGTGTCCTCAGAGGCCAGTTTATTCAACTCTTCCTTATCAAAGGTCACAAAATGGCCCGGCTCGTATTCATAGCCCTTGACGATCTCGTTCCAGTTGACATCCTTTTCGCATTTGGGGCAGGTCCGGACGTAATGAATCGGTACGGAATATTCCTTGTGAAGCATTTTCATCGGTATATCGTTATCCTGCGTGGCTGAGAACATCTTCACAGGAACATTCACCAGCCCAAAATTGATCGCGCCCTTCCAAATGGTCTGCATTCCTATCCCTCCCATTCTATGTGTAATTGTTATTTAAACCGTTTTGGTCCCGATTTATCATCGTGGCGATGGCAATATCCTCCTGCCTGCGGGGAATGCTAAATTCGAACTTAACTTCAGAACATCAGGCGTAATTTCGACAAAAAACGGGCTTTCGTGTCAGTTTTACTAACAGATACTGTTGACATCGTTTTTTTACTGCCACTTTATAATGGATGAATGTATGACAAGTTAGCTTATATGACAGGAGATGAACGAATGAGCGTCGAGCAATTGACCGGCGGACTTGATACCATATGGGTGATTCTGACGGCTGCAATGATTTTGCTGATGGAAGGCGGATTCGCTCTTTTGGAAGCGGGTTTTGTCAGGCGAAAAAAACGCGGCCAGCATAATAATGAAGGTTTTTTGTCGATATCGCATTCGGTGCGTTGGTGTTTTTCCTGTTCGGATTCGGCATTATGTACGGGAAAGATGTATGGGGATTGCTGGGAATGAGCGGGTTCCTGATGGGAGGGGATCTCACACATATTAAATTGAACATTTCGCATGAGACCTACTGGCTGTTCCAGTGCGCCTTCGTCATTGCGGTGATCTCCATCGTTTCCGGGGCGGTTGCCGAAAGGATCAACTTTAAAGCTTACATCCTGTACACCATAGCCATGACGGGGCTGATCTACGATTGCGGGACATTGGGTATGGGCAGTGGGCGGCTGGTTGGGAAAGCTGGGAATGATCGATTTTGCCGGCTCAGCGGTCATTCACGCGTTAGGGGGATTCTCCGCGCTGGCTGCGGCGAAGCTGATCGGTCCGAGAATTGGAAAATATAACGACGACGGCAGCGCGAACATCGTTCCGCCCTCCAATCTTCCGTTAGCTTCGGTCGGCGCTTTTATTCTTTGGTTCGGCTGGTTCGGGTTTAACTCGGGAAGTACGCTTAGCGCCGCCAATTATTCTGTGGAGATCGGACATATCGCGGTGACCACGATGCTTGCCGCGGCTGCCGGTGCGGCTTCCTGCATTCTGTTCACTATGATGCGATATCAGAAATCCGACCCTCCGATGGTCATCAATGGCGCGCTGGCGGGACTAGTGGGAATTACGGCAGGTTGCGCCTATGTGTCAGAAGGGGTGGCTATCTTCATCGGCGCGGTGTGCGGAATCGTCATGATCTTCGCCACGGAATTCCTTGAAAGCAAAAGGATCGACGATCCGGTCGGTGCCTTCGCCGTGCACGGTGTCAGCGGAAGCATCGGTACTCTGGCTGTCGGGTTGTTTGCCATTCCGGAATGGACTTCCAAATTCAACCTCAGCGGCGCGGGCTTGTTCTACGGCGGCGGCTGGTCTCTGCTCGGCATTCAGGCTTTGGGACTCGCCATCGTCTGTGTGTGGGGCTTTTGCCTGACCTGGCTTGCGATGAAATTGATAAGCCTGCTCGTTCCGGTCCGTGTCAGCAGAGATGAGGAGCTGGTCGGACTCGATGTGGGCATCCACGGTGTTCCCGCCTACAGCGAGGAGCACGATTTTATTGCTGTACCGTCTATCATAGATAAAGAATAATCAGCTGGAACTCTATAATAATCGACTGCGCCCCAAACAACGAAAAAAGCCGCTTATCCATTGGATAAACGGCTTTCACTGTCTTCCCCCATCTTATGGAGGAAGCACAACTGTTAGATCTCTTCATTCAATTGAGCTTTAAGCGACTCGATTTCCTGTCTCAGCTGCTTTACCGTCTCAAGCGGCTTCTTAACATAATGGATATACTCTACAGCCAAGTGATGATCCGGTTTTTTTTGCCTGTCAACAAACGCCTTAAACCTGACATGGATTGATAGCTTTGTTCTTCGCGAAGTCTTCTCTTTTCATAACGCTCAATGGCTTGCTCAATATCCAAGACCTGCTGCTCTTTCTGGGCGATAAGAGATTCCAAAAGGGAGAACACATCCGCATTTTTTTTATCGGTATTTTTTTGGAAGAATCCATTGAAGGGAAAGAATCCGTTATAAGCGCAGTCAGCATGAGAGTTCACCTACCTGATTATGTTAACTATTTTCACACTGATTCTATTTTACCTCATTTTGCGGCTCTTGAAAAGGTTTATTAAAAAAAAGCATTGGTTAAAAAAAAGACCGGAAAAAAAATTCCGGCCGTCTATATTCAGATAAAGCGTTTGGCGCCAATGTATCTGGATCCCCAATAACCGCTTTGCAGGCTGTCAATTTTAACACCGTCATCGGTGGCGGATATAAATTGATTGTTGCCTAAATAAATTCCGACGTGTGAAGGGACCTTAGCCTGGGCGAAGAATACCAGATCTCCGACCTTGGGCTGGGCGACGGGATTACCTGCGGTGTTCATGTCTCTGGATGTCCGGGGAAGCGATACGCCGTTCTTGCCATAAACATACTGGACAAAACCCGAGCAGTCGAATCCGTCAGGCTCGTCCCACCATATTGGTAGGCAGTGCGAGATACTGCTTGGACAACTCCACGATTCTTGTGGAGATTGCTTTCTCCACCACCTTGGACGGTGCCCACCATGCGGGTGCGTGGTATTTTCCGTCCTTACCGAGGATGGCAATATAGTTGGTTTGATCCCATTGGGTAGTAATTCCCAAGTTTTCGCTCACAAAGCGAAGGGGAACCATCACCCTGCCTTCCTGAAACAAAGCCTGCGTGCCAATGCTTACTTTCTCGCCGTTCACCGTGGCATAAGACTGTCCTGTCGTAATCACAATCTTTTTTTCTCTGGACTGCTTATCGTTACCGTCACCTGCTGACCATCCATCTGCCAATCCACATTGTAGCCCAATTCTTCCGAAATCAGACGAATCGGCGTCTGCAGATTCTGATTGCCGTCTATGAACGGCTGTGCATCAGGAAAAGACACGAGGTGATCGTTAATCTGTACCTTCACACTACTGTTCAATACAGCGGCTTCCGCCGAATGAGCGTGAAAAAAAGACCGGACAGCAAAAAAATGCGCCCGTTAACACAAGCGAGCTTGCCAAAACCTTCAACTGCTTTCCTCCTTGTAGCCTCCGAGGTTAGTTGGCGGGTTCGGGTAGAGGTTGCTCCCTGGTCTGGCCTGCGCCAAACGTTCACCCCAAAATAAGTCCCCCCGTACCAATGATAGGACCATTGGATTCGGCATCTGTTTTGTTGCTGTTTTTTTCAACTATTTCAATGTAACATATGATAAAAGAGGGTAAACACCCATTTTTTCAACAAAATTGTGTCCAAATTAAGACAATAAGAAAGAGACCTCATATTGAAGTCTCTTGTCTTCTTCTTGCTTAGTGGCCTTCGTCCCTCAACTAAGTATTTCTTTGACTCTGCCTACCTGTCCATCTGTCAAACGAACCTTGATTCCATGGGGATGCGTGGGAGAATTCGTTAAGATGTCCTTGACGATTCCCTTGGTTAACGCACCTGTCCTCTGGTCTTTCTTCAAAACGATACTGACTTCCAGGCCTGGGCGGATATGGCTCCGGTTCTGACCGTTCATGCTGTCACCTTCTTCATCCTTAACTTATGAGATTCGCGGCAAGCGGGCTAACTATTCTTTAACATCAATAAATCCAGAAAAGACTCAGGCTCCAACCGGCCGAAATATGCCCGCAAATCGATGCCTGACAAGCTTTTATCACCTCGGACTCTTCATAGCGCACACCTTTGAGCTGATCTTCAATATCCGAGATTTCCCCAGCACCAAAAAAAATCGCCGTAAATTTTCAGATCGCTGATAAGGCTTTCGATATATTCATCCGGACATCTATGGTTCCGACCGTTTCGAAACGCTTCTTGCTATGCAGAGTGCTCTCCGGAGATTTGCCGTAGTTCCAATCCCAGCTCCCATATCTCTCCTTCGACAGACGGCGGATCGCTTCCCAATCCGATTCCTCGAGCTGGACACGGGGCACATCCTGTGGCCACTTGCCGAAAATCGATTGCAGCAGTTCATTCCTGAATTCTTCAATCCTCATCGGCGCATCCAGAAATTCGCTTATGTTGGCCACTCTGCTGCGAATGGATTTTATGCCTTTGGATTGGATTTTTTTCCGGGTGCACGTTGAGCGCCGACACGACATTTTCTATTTCGGAATCGAACAAAAGCGTACCGTGCTGAACATCCGGCCCTTGGTGGTGAATTGGGCATTGCCGGATATTTTGCGCTCGCCGACCTGGATATCGTTTCTCCCAGTCAAATGTGCCTGGACACCAAGCTTCTTCAGCGCCTTGATCACCGGCTCCGCGAATTTCTGGAAGTTGTGGAACGACTCGCCGTCATCCTTTGTAATGAAGCTGAAATTCAGGTTTCCCAGATCATGGTACACCGCTCCGCCGCCGGATAACCTTCGGACTACATGGAGTCCATGCTTTTTGACATACTCGGAGTTGATTTCCTCCAACGTATTCTGGTTTTTTCCAATGATGATCGACGGTTCGTTGATATAAAAAAAGCAGGTAGCTTGTGTCCATCGGCAAATTCTTCAAAGCATATTCTTCTATGGCAAGGTTGATTCTTGGATCGGTGATACCTTCATTGTCTATAAAAAAAGCAACATCTTCCCCTCCTGCCGCTCACTGTATTCTCATTTTAATCTAAAATAGTCCTGTACACAAAAAAAATCGCTAAATCGTATGCAGAGAAGCAGATAAAAAAAACAGCCCCGGCACGGCAGCAAGTCCGACCGAGGCTGTTTCATATTTGCACAGACTGCACCGCCGTCCGGGCTGTTTCTTGCCTGCACACTCGGCACCGCCCCTCGAAGCAGTTTCCTGCCAACACTTGCAGCTTCGACAGCTGCGAGCCTGACAAAACTGCCGGCCGTTACCCTTCGAGCAGCAATGTTTCCGGATCTTCGAGCAGCTCCTTGACGGTGACGAGGAAGCGGACCGCTTCGCTGCCGTCCACAATGCGATGGTCGTATGACAGAGCGATATACATCATCGGCCGGTTCTCCATCCGCTGCTCATCGATCGCCACAGGGCGCAGCTGGATTTTGTGCATGCCCAGAATACCTACCTGAGGGGCATTCAGAATCGGCGTCGATAAAAGGGATCCGAATACACCGCCGTTCGTTATGGTGAAGGTACCTCCCTGCAGATCGGACAGCGCCAGCGTATTGGAGCGCGCTTTGGAAGCGAGCTCCCCTATTTGTCTCTCAATCTCTGCAAAGCTCAGCCGGTCGGCGTCGCGGACAACCGGTACAACCAGGCCTTCTTTCGCAGATACCGCAATTCCGATATCGTAATATTTCTTCGCCAGGATTTGATCCCCGGAAATCTCGGCATTAAGCAGCGGAAACGCCTTTAATGCGCCGACAACGGCTTTAGTAAAGAAAGACATGAATCCCAAGCCCACATCATGCTTCTCTACGAAAGCTTGCTTACGGCGTTTGCGCACATCCAGAATAGCCGTCATATCCACTTCGTTGAACGTGGTTAACATGGCCGCGGTATGCTGGGCTTCGACCAAACGGCTCGCGATCGTCTGGCGGCGGCGGGACATCCGGATGACTTCAACCGGCTTCCCGGGGTCGATGGCTGCCCCTTCGCCAGGCGCTTTTTTTTGCGGTACCGCGGATTGCGGTCTGCTCACTGCCTGTCCAATGTTTGCCGGCTTCGCAGCCTGCCCCCCCGGTTCATAAGACCTGACGTCTTCGGCGGAGATTCTGCCGGCCGGATCGTTCGAAGGGATCCGGCTTAGATCGATGCCGCGCTCCCTTGCCAGCTTTCGCGCCGAAGGAGTCGCGATAAATGCAGCCTTATCATTCGCCGCGGATTCTTCCTGCCGGACGTTTGCTGCCGCAGGCGGATTGGTAATCGCCTGCACCTCAGCCTGAGCCGCTTTCGGAGCGCTGCTCTCCTTCTTTTCCACAGCCACGGCAGATCCTTCACGGATCGTACCGATCACTTCACCGACCTGGACGGTGTCCCCTTCCTGCCTGCGGATTTCCGCCAACACCCCGTCCTGCTCGGCGTTAATTTCCAGGTTCACCTTGTCCGTTTCCAGTTCGAGCAGCAAATCTCCCTGACTCACGGGATCGCCCTCTTTTTTTCACCCATTTTGCAATCGTTCCTTCGGTGATGGATTCGCCAATCTCAGGTACTTTGATTTCAGTCATAGCCGATTCCTCCCTGCTTCCATTAGTTTTTTCATTAACACTATGATTGAGCGCGTTCGAGATTAACCGCTGCTGTTCGCTGCTATGGACGTGCTGATAACCGCTGGCAGGACTGGACCGGTCAGGACGGCCGATATAGCGCACCTTCGCCTGATCCGGCGCAACCTCACGGATGCGCGGCTCCATAAAGCTCCAGGCTCCCATATTCTTCGGCTCTTCCTGCACCCAGACCATCTCCTTCAAGTTAGGGAACCGCCGGATGATATCTGCGATTTCCGACTTCGGAAAAGGATACAGCTGCTCGACACGCAAAATGTGAAGCCAGGAGCTGTCCGCATTTTTTGTCGTTCTCCAAAGCTTCCTCCAAATCAATTGCGACTTTACCGCTGCATAATAGCACACGTTCCACCCGCTCGGGCTCGCTGCCTAAACCGCTCTGCTCCAGTACAGGCTGAATCCGCCCCCGCTGAAATCCGAACCGGGAGAAGCGACCCGGGCATTACGGATCAAGCTCTTCGGCGACATGATGATAAGCGGGCGGGCCTGTTCCGTTTCGCTTAGCGCAGCCTGCTTCCGCAACAGGTGAAAATATTGCGCGGCGCTGGTCAGATTGGCCACAGTCCAGTTCTCATCGCCGCCAAGCTGCAGGAACCGCTCCAGACGCGCGCTCGAATGCTCGGGCCTTGGCCTTCATAACCGTGCGGCAGCAGCAGCGCCAGGCTGGACCTTTGCCGCCATTTGTCGCGGCCTGCCGCGATAAATTGGTCGATGATCACTTGGCCCGCGTTGCAAAATCGCCAAACTGGGCCTCCCACAGCACCAGCGTTTCGGGAGCGAAGACATTGTACCCGTACTCGAATCCGAGAACGGACGCCTCCGACAGTGGGCTGTTATGGACGGCAAAAGAAGCTTTGGCTTGCGCCAGCCCGTGCAAAGGAATGAACAGCTCTCCCGTCTCGGTATCGTGCAGAACGAGATGGCGGTGGGCAAAGGTTCCGCGCTCCGAATCCTGTCCGGACAACCGGATCGGTTTCCCGTCAGCCAATAAAGTGGCAAAAGCCAGCGTCTCCGCGAGCGCCCAGTCCACTTTCTCGCCCTCATCCAGCGCTTTGGCGCGCCTTTCGAGGATCCGCTTCAGCTTTGGGTACACATGAAAGCCTTCCGGCCACTGCAGCAGCGCGCTGTTGATTTCCTTCAATCGCTCCAACGGAACGGCGGTATCAAGCGTGAGACGGCTGCCCCAAGCGGGTATTTCCAAAGCGCTTCCGTTCTTGTCTTCATTTGCTTTCACTTCATCATAAGCCCGCTTGAGCTTTTCTCCGGACTCGTCCCTCATCTGAGCGGCCCGCTCTTCACTCACTATGCCTTCATCCGCAAGCTTCCTCGCATACACTGTGCTCACGGTAGGATGAGTTTTCACCGTGGCGTAGGTGATCGGCTGAGTCGTCTCCGGATCATCCGATTCGTTGTGTCCGTAGCGGCGGTAACCGACAAGATCGATCAGAAAATCCTTTTTTAAAGCGGGAACGGTACTCGCATGCCAGACGGATCGCTTTGATGCAAGCTTCCGGATCGTCGGCATTGACGTGTACGATCGGTATTTCGTATCCTTTAGCCAGATCGCTAGCATAGTAAGTGGATCGGGAATCCTTGCTTTCCGTCGTAAAGCCCAGCCGGTTGTTGGCGATAATATGTAACGTCCCGCCGTTGCGGTAGCCTTTCAGCTGATTGAAGTTCAACGTTTCAGCAACGATCCCTTCCCCGGCAAAAGCGGCGTCCCCGTGGATCAGCACCGCAACCGCTTTGCTTACATCATGCTCGGGGTATCCCGGCTGCACGCGCTCCTCCTGAGCGGCGCGGGTGAATCCTTCCACAACCGGGTTCACATATTCCAAATGGCTGGGATTGTTGGCCAACGTTAAACGAATTGGAGGAATCTCGCCTTCCTCCAGCGAACGGTCCGCACCCAAATGGTATTTTACATCCCCCGACCAGCCATGGTTGATTCCTGTGGAGCCTTCCGAAGGCACCAGATCCTTGTTCGGCGAATGATGGAATTCGGAAAAAATTTTGCCGTAAGGCTTTCCAAGCACATGGGCCAGCACATTCAGACGGCCGCGGTGGGCCATTCCCATCAGCACATGCTTCGCCCCGTCCTTGGCCGCGAACCGTACAATTTCATCCAGCATCGGTATCAGCGCGTCCGTCCCTTCCACGGAAAACCGTTTTTTGCCCGACGAACGTACGGTGCAGAAAATTCTCGAACTGCTCGACCTGAATCAGCCTGTTAAGCAGCGAGATCCGCTCCTCAGGCGACAGGTTCTCAGAAGCCGACGCTTCGGATTCCACCGCTTGTTTAACCAGTCCCGTTCATGCTCCTCATGGACATGGCTGAATTCGTAGGCTGTTGATTTCGTATACAACTGACGAAGCAGCTGAATTGCATCCCAGCCGGTAGCTACTTTGGCCGGAGCGTTCTCCCAAAGCAGCGAAGCCGGCATGGCCATCAGATCTTCCTTGCTGAGCTCATACGTCTCCGTTTGAATCAGACGGGTATCCGCCTTCGGCCTCAGCTTCAATGGGTCGAGATCCGCCGCCAAATGGCCGTAAGTGCGAATGTTCCACACCAGCTTTTCTGCGGCGACCACTTTCTTCAGCATACCAATGTCGATTGTTCCTTCTTGCGCAGTCTGACGCTCAGTCAGAGGGCTAATCCCGTCCTTTATAGCAGGAGGAGCTCCCCAGCTTGCAAACATTTCCCTGAAAGTCGGCTCAACCGATTCGGGATCCTCCGTATAGCGCTCATACTGCTCATGGATATAGCCCATGTTAGGGCCATAATAATTCTGCCAAGCCGAAGCCCGATTTTCTCCTCAATTTTCATTGAAGGTAACCTCCCGCTGCATTTTCATAATCCGTAGGCAAAAGTTATCCGCTTTCTTTTTTTATTAACACCACATAATGTCACCCGTTTTCCGACAAAGAGTAAGTATTCCCTTAATGGCAGACTCCTACTCTTCTCGAAAAGAGGATCCTATTTATACTATAAACAGGAATATTAATATTAAAAAAATAGTTATTAATCATATAAACGATCTCATTTTGGCATGAATCATGCAAAATAGCAAAAAAAGCCCGCGAATTATCGCAGGCTTTTGTTTCAATGTGACTGGGGTCTGACACCCGCCGTGCAGCGCAGCAAGTCTCGCTGGAAGAGAAGCGCATTGGAAAAAAAAGAAATTAATCGGGCTTTTACTTCGCGAGCGGTAAAGAAACCGTCACTTCTGTGCCGATCCCTTCTATACTTTGATAGGTTATTTTCCCGTTCATGGCCTCGACAATCCTCATCGCCACCGCAGTCCCGAGGCCGGTCCCCACTTCCTTCGTGGAGAAGAACAAAGTACCGATGCGGGACAGCTGCTCCGAGCTCATCCCTTTTCCCTGATCCTTGATCACAATCCGGCCGCGTTCTTCCACTTCATCTAAAGAAACAATAATCTCGCTGCCTTCGCCGGACGCTTCTATCGCATTTTTTGATCAGGTTCACCAGTGCCTGCTGCAGCTGATTGCGGTCGGTATACAGATATAAATCCGCAGCCAGTCGGCTGTGTAATTGTATGCTGTTTTTTGGACGCCATAGGCCCGAGCAGCAATAGAATTCCGCCCAGCACATCCGCAATCGCGAATCTTTCAAGGCGTTCCAGCTTGGGTTTGGAAAAAAATTCAAATAATCGCCGATGATGGCTTCGGCCCTTCCCAGCTCATCGAGTGCTATTGCCAAATAACGCTGGTTGCTGCCGTTTTCATTCGGACGCATCATCTGCAGAAAACCTTTTACAACCGTCAAAGGGTTACGGATCTCATGCGCGACAGACGCCGCCAATTCACCCATCGTGTTTAATTTTTTCCGCACGCTGGATTTCTTCTCTCATTCGCGCCCTCTCCAGATTGATCTCCAGCAGCATGGAGGCAAATCCGACGCTTATGAATTGGATCAGGGCGAACAGCAGAGCTCCGACAATGGGATTAAACCCCGCAGAGTTGGGTACTTTGTTAAAAAAATGTATAAGAACACAAAATGAATAACATGACCGAGGCAGGCCATACGCTGACAATCGGTCGGCAATAAAACCAGCATCACGGACGGAAAAGGTCAGAAAACCTCTTTCACGTACGATGTACGTAATTTGCTTACCAAAGTGACGGATGCCAAATTAGCAGCAACGTCCTATGGCTATGACGCTGTCGGTAATCGGACGACCGTCACCGATGCAAAGAATAATGTAACAT
>BBFE01000015.1 GCA_001313085.1 Paenibacillus sp. JCM 18996
TTTTATTGAGTGAAAATAAAATCATCGAGGTAAAGGGATTTTGGGATAACAATAGTTAGAAGTTGTAAAATGTTTTTTATCAAGAGTATCCACATTATAAACAATACATTATCGATTCTGATATGTATTATTCCTTAGAAAGCTTGTATTCTTCTCTTTTACCAAATTGGGAAAAAAGTTAGTTTGAAAAAAATAACAAAAGTGAAATATTGCCAATAGTTGGAATCAACAGACCCGAAAGGATTCCTTTTGTAAAGAACTTGAAAGTTAATGATGAAGTTTTTCTTGAAAGAGATTCGGAAAATGCCTTTGATGTAAATGCAATTAAAGTTATTGATAAAAAATCGAAATCATATTGGATATGTAAGTAAAGACTGGGCAATTGTTTATGCCGATAAATTGGATTTGGGTATGAAATTTAAATCAACAATAACAAGCATTGAATCAAAAGTTATGAAAATAAATGTGTCAAGAAGTAATACAAATGATTTGAAGGTATATCAGTTTTTTTGCTGCCTATCTAGCAAGAGATAATATTGCAAATTATTTATAAAGTTATTGCAATGTTCTGAAGCTTTTTTTACTAACAAAATTTTTTTTGTTATAGGTTCCTCGTAATGCCACTCAATAATTTTTTTACGTTATGCGCATTGCTTTTTTTCCTTTTTTTAATCTATCAAGCTCTTGTCGTCGCTTTAAGGCTTCCTCGCCACCGAAATGGGCAATCGGTTTGTAATGCTGTATGCCTGGTATTCAAAAGCTACATTTATGGACGGTACGAATATATCAAAATTTTGAGGAGTAAGCCAATCAGGATAATGTTGATATAAAGCATCCGGAAAGTAAATGGCAACTAGCTCAAATAAAGCATGCTCCGAACGCCATTTGATCGGAATAGTGCCGTTATGGACCAATTCATTATATATCTTTTCAGTTTCTTGCTTATGCTCCCTTTTTTATTTTTTTTCTTTCTTCTTTATGTAATTCGTTATATTCTGCTGCGCCTGGTAAACTGTCGTAAAAAAATGGCGAACCTTAGCGTTAACTTTTTTCATACTCCTTTTGGATTGGATTTAAATAATTTTTTTTCGGATAAATAGCTCAACATATGACTTATTCTCAATTTGAAGCCTTTCTTGAAGTATCTCTAATGCTTTTTTCTTTTGCTTTTAAAATATGTGGGTCTTTAAGTTGCAAACCGTGACCACAAAAAAAATGTGGAAAATTGCAGATGTACTTTAAGTCTATACCATATATATCAAATCCCCAAATGCCTTCAACCAAGCTTATTCTATGTATGAGATTGTTTAATAATATCAAGTCCTCAAATTGTTCTTCTGTAAAGATAACCAAGTGGTTTATACTATGATCATCTTCACAAATGTTTTCAAGAATAATGTGCCTTGTAGCTCGTTTTGCAATTTCAACTGCAATAAAGTACTTTTTTTCTGGACGAGATTTAAAGAATACCTTATAAATAGGGCTTTCTAAGTCATTTCCCATTTGAAAACTTAAAGGAACCATTTTCTTATGGAGTATCTCTTCTAGATTCATCTCTTAACCCTTCTTCTTTAAAATTTAAACTCAACACCCGACACATCGTTTGTATCTATGGCACATGAAGATGCAAAATAGTCTTCAACTTTTCTCTTTCCGCCTTAAACATTTTTTTGTATCTATTACAAAGTCATTACCTGTACCTTTAGTTTTTTTGACATAGTTATTTCCACAAAATTCTACAAATGATGTGTGGTTCCTGCTTTTCATAAACAAACCGAGATTGATTTCAATGTTCTGATCTATATGTTTTTTACGAAAATGTCGCAAGGTTTTCCGAGGATATTTATTTTTTGTGAGAAATGTATAATTAAAAAACAAGAATTAATATAAGGTTGTAGTATAAAAAAGTGAATTGCAGCATGTATAGACTAAAATTAACGATTCAGTGTTTGATATATATCGCTAAGGTTGGGTTAAATTATGTTAATAGACACCAATTTCTGCCCGTGTAAAAGCGGTCTAAAGCCAAATGAATGCTGTCTAGTCCACGAATCACCGCTTATAGAAAGAAATCAAGGTTTCTCATCGGTAGATATACAATCGCAATTGGTTGACGATTACGGAAATCAATTTATCCCTTTGTACGAAATGCACACGAATGTTCAGATGCGGAAACCTCAACAGCTTTCTCATCAGATTCTAGAATTATTGTATCCCATACGAGAAGCATTAAACGTAAGCAATGGAGCAAAGCGGCTTAAAAAAACGCTGAGCAAATAGATAATATGCTGAATCGAATTGACGATAGCTTACACGCAGTACAGTACCATAAGAGGCAATTCTTGTTTCGTCTAAGATTACTGACTGGTGAAGAGTTATTGTTAAACAAAGTAGTTAGTGGTAATGTCACAATAGAAATGGATGATATGCCATTACGGTATGAGTTCGAATCCTTTATTTCAAGAATCAGAACTACGCTAGATGTGATAGCAAAGTTGATAGCTTTACATTTAGGCAATAAGAATGTATCTACAAATGGTAAGTTGTATGCCGAACTTAAAGAAAATAAGCGACATAAGGGTACTAAACTTTATAATGTGTATATGGAAAACGAGCATTGGATTGTTCAATTGAAGAAGTTTCGAGATTCTGTACAACATGATGGTGATTTGCCTGGATTCAAATCGTTCGAGTATGAAAAAAGGGTATTTTAGTTACCCCAAGTTAAATGAACTCACCGCTAACCATGTGTGTTTTACTTTATGGAGTAATTTAATGGTATTTCTCAAAAGTGTTTTGGAGGCTATATTTCCAGACTGTTTTGATATTATTTGATTCCAAATTTCTTCTAATATGGATTGATTGCGATGATATTTTCACAGATAACAAGTTGATTTTACAGACTTACATCAATACATATAAACTATTGAAATCGCCTTAGAGGGAAGGATTATGATTAGCGAAAGGCGGGTGGATTTATGAGCATTGGTTCATCTTTAGGAGCCATTGTGAAAGCAGGACATACTGCGTGGAATCTTTTACGAAATCCAAAAAAAGTCAATCATTAACCTCATCATTAAATCGCTGAACATAGGCAAGGAGCATTTTAAAGAATACCTCTTTTCCAAGGTCGCAGATAAAACCTT
Organism: Paenibacillus sp. JCM 18996; assembly: GCA_001313085.1. Next base: position 3,147 of record BBFE01000015.1, read on the forward strand.
GAGTTTCGCAGAAGGGGTTTATTGGGAAGAGAAAAAAGCTTCATGACTTCTTTCTTAATATGTTCGATAGAAATAAAACATTTGGCTTCGAACATTGTAACGCTGAAGAGCTATCTTTGGAATTAGAACAATTCCTGGTTGTTTCGGGGCATCAACTGAGTGAAGCCGAAAAGGTTCATATTGTAACTCAGATAATCAGTTTTGCAAAGGAATACTATCTAGAAAAAAACAAGTTAATGATGCCAAAGCAATGAATCAAATTCAGCTTCGTCAAGGTATTACCCTGAAACAGATTCTTGCTGCTGTAGCCACTCTGCCTAGTTTGAAAGAGCAAATTAATGAAATACAAACACAACTTAACAACAAAGATTTCGTGAGTGCCGATGAAACGGGAGAAAAAAGGGTTTCAGTCGCTTTATACAGATTGTATTCTTCTTTATAACCGTAAAGAATATAACTCCTTAATTGGATTATTGGAACAAGCATTAAACAATACTGAGTTAAATAATGAAGAAAGGATTGCATTATTTTTTTTACAAAGTGGAGTTTATTACAATCAATACAATTATGATGTAGCTTATGAAAAGCTAATATGCATTGAAGACTTAGATCTTGATAGGAATACACAATTGAAACTTTCTTACCTTGCACTAAAGGGGAGTGTACTGTCGGAGAAAGGTTTGAAGGAGAGTAACACCCAATTAACCAAATTAGGTACACAGTGTTTTGAACAACAACTTCAATTAGTTCAAGCTGACGAATGTGATAATCATTTACTATGGTCCATTTACTATAACCTTGGCACATCTTACATGAGTGTTATTGAAAAAAAGGGACGAGCTTGAATTATGCATTCAATACTTTGAGTTAGCATTAGAGATAGACGACACAAATCCAGAATTGTTAAAGAACCTTGGAACGGTGTACGGATGGGTTCACGCACACGATAAAGAAATCGCATTTTATCAACGTTCCTTAGAAATAAACCCAGATTTATTAGAAGCGCTCTGTGCAATGGGTTATGTTCAATATGCTTATTTTAATGAACCAGTTGAAGCTTTAAGTTATTACAAACGTGCTTTACGTCAGCATGATCAGTTATTGAGATTTCCCGCAATATTTTACTGGGTAGCAAAATGTTACATTGAATTGAATGACTGGCAAAATGCCTTCGAATCAATTGAAAAGGGGCTAAGGTACAACCCAACTTCAAAAAAACTTATATGAACTGAAAGCGGAAATTTTATTTCAGTTACAAATTCAAAACTCAGCCAGGTATTTAGAATTGTTTGTTCAGCATGTCCGAACTTACCACCAATACATAAATGCGGATATAGCAAGTAAAGTGCTGTTTGCACTTGTGAATGAAAAAACGGTTTCAGGATGCAGAACAGTTTCTTGAGGCTCTTGAACCATCATTAAGAAACGAACCGGATATGATTAATGTTTATACCTCTTGGATGATTGAACTTCAGTCCAACGGTGAATATGAAAAGGCAGAAATGGTGATTAACAATATTGATGTGGACCGCATAGATAGCCGAAGGCATTTAACGCTATATTATTTTGTTAAATCCCGACAGCATATTGGATTTAAACAATATGAGCAGGCGCTGCAGACTCAATTCAAATTAATCGAATGTAACACATACCTAGAAGAACGTGAGCTGTTATGTTTTATAGGTGAAACTTATTTACTAATGGAGGATTTCAACGAAGCTCGAAAGAACTATCAAAGAGCGAAAAGATTATCTGAACAAAATTACTTTGATGTGGAAATAGGACTATGTAAGTCCTATACAGGTTTAGGTAGAACTACACCAGCCAAATTAGCAATTGAAAACGCTACTCAACTACTTTCTTTTGTCTATGTTTCTAAAATAGTCGAAAAAATATGAAGGCAATACAACGCTATCTAAGGAAGAAATAGATCAGAAGGTTCAGCAAATTTATCAATCTGTTGTACAATTAGCTTGGAAAAAATGCAGAACAAAGGTTGCTTACTCCAGTAGTGGATATAAAGAATGACCGTGAAGCATTAAAAGCACTTTTGGATGAGCATTTTGTCCAATTTGGGGTTGAACTTTCATTGAGAGTAACAAGGGTAATAGGTAGAACTGCTTTTAACTTTCAGCAAATTGCAAATGACATGGTGCAAGCGAAGATACACGAAGTTGAAAAGGCATTTAATGTTCAGCAAAAAAAAGCTAAGAGACAAGTCCTCTTAGCTTTTTTTATGTGTGCACTAGGGTGGTTACTCAAGCCCTTCAAGTGAAGGATGTCTTTACATCTTTTGAATCGTTTCTGCTGCTTTTAACATGGCATTTCTAGCAGTCTCTTGTTTGAGTAACTTATTTTTTTTCTTCGAGTTGCTCGTCCAAGATCAACTCAATTCCTATTTTCATCAGTTTAAAGTATTGAAGGCACTCCTCCTCACTTAGTTCATGTATCCCTTTACTTAAAATCGAATACATAGTTGTATTTTCCGTCAAAAAATGAAGGTAAAAAAATCCGTTCAGGGCTGTTATTTTCTCATTCATTCTCATTTTACGAAACGATTCTTCGTCCCAATCTTGTCCATTCAGAGCCTTGCTGTGAGCCTCCTCGACTAAGCCTTCAAAAAAATTCGCCTTAAATAAACATATGAGCCGATACCAACACCGTGCGAAGCAAGCCCAATAGCTCGGTGTAGTTCCCTATACTTTGAACTGCCGAGTGTTGTACGGTATTTGGCGATTTCGGAATGAGTCAAATCAGCTGAAGATGGATATTGCCCAACCTTCATAAATTTATCTGTTAACAATGCAACAACAAATGTCATGATATGAGTATGATCCCTTGTACATGCAAATTGCTGAATGAAAGTATGCTGATTTACTAATGCAGCAAAGGTCTGCCTCCGAGCCTGATTTTCTATTTGACCAATCATTTCTCCCCCAATATTTTCAAGGACGGGAGTTCTAATGCTCTCCTTTTTTTTCCGTCTTTGCGGGGTTAAAAAAGACTTGCGAATGTGCTTTCTCTTTCTCACTGAGTACAATAACAATCAATTGTGCCACTAAAATATAAAATTTCTTTCAATTCTTGGACTTCAAAATGATTAACAGCAAATGATTGATATAATGAAGTCAACAAATAAAAAACTTTCTGGAGAAGGTAAATTGTTTTTTTTCTGGTACTTCGACCTTTGGAATTTTCATAAACCGTTTCGTCACTCCATTTGATGGGTTATGTTGGAATTGATTATATCAGTATTGGGCTTATATCTACAGTTTTTTCACCTAAAATATGACGGCAGATCGTGGTGGAAGACCGCCACTTTAAAGGATATAATGTGCGTAGACAAATCTTCTAATGAGAAATGGAAAAGGTGGATTAATGTGTTTCGAACAGAGGAGGAGTTAGTCCAAAGACTTATCCAATATCACCAGAATAAATTCATAGTTCAAGAAGTCGGTGTCGGATACGGGATTTCGGATTTGCTCATCATTAGAAATCAAGCTGAAATGGATCGGTTTATCGGAAAAAAGACAAGGAGTTTATTTAAAGCATCTGGATGAGGTCAAAGTATTTGATTCTATTCGGAAACGAAAAAAAGAGTCCAAGTAGATGAGCTTCAATCAGAGCTATTCATTTCTAAATCACGACTTAAATACAGTATAATCAAGCGGCTAGAAGAAGTCGGTGCAGTATTGAGGAATGGTCAGACCTATTCAAGGAATCCTCAGTTCACCCTGTTCTCCCCTGACGTAACAGCGATAGAAGCCAAATTAGAGGATTGGACAAAGGGGTTAGCGCAAGCCATACGCTATAAACGTTTTGCTGATAAGACGTACCTAGCATTGGACGAGCAGTACATACACCGTGCAGATCAAAGTGAATTTAGACGATATAACGTAGGGCTAATGAGTGTAGGGTCTAGGGTGAAAGAGGTTATAAAACCTACTCCAGACAAACCCCTAGACCATTTAATGAGATATAAAGTGGCAGAAGAAATAATTTCAAAATTAACGCCTACATGTGAGAAGCATCGTTGAATTTGGACTTGGATACTTCCAGAATAACATCTCTCCATACCTCTAAGTGGGAGTGTCCAAAGTTCTTAATACGCTTTTCTTTATTGATATCTTTGGTTAATTGCACAGCCGCAGTAACACATTCAGTGAATTTATTCATTCTTCCTGCTGGTTGAAGTAAAGAGAGTTCCGACATTTGATTGTTCTTAGTCAAAATATGATGCTTTATGACATTGTTAAATTCACAAAGTTGATTTGTATTTATTGAGCCATTACAGTAATCACATTGACATACAACGGCTTTTCCTGCGTTAGTTGAAAGAATATCTTCCAACATATTTTGATTATACAAGCCCATTAGTTTTTTTCAATGTAGTACCTTCGGTTTGCTGCCCCACTTTGTTCTCTTTCCAAATACTCTTTTTTTTAAAATTATCACTCTGCCTAATCCTGTGGCAACGGTATTTGCTCCTAATGCGAGTAAGCCCAAGCCGAAATCGTTGATTCGGGAAAGGATGATTTCCTTCTTTGACTCCGCCAGTATTTTGACTAAATAAGCGTAGGATAGATAATGGTTGCTGTTGGTTGAATCAAAATTCCCCGAAATTTGAAGGTAATAGCCATCAGGATTTGCAGAAGTGACTAAATTAACAAGGTCCCTTACATAATCAATATCTTCAAATTGCCCAACTTCAAATGAGATACCATAATATAAGGGTTTATTCATACCGGCACTTTGAAGATACGATTTACTTTCCTTGTAGGCATTGTAGTCGACATTTAGCCAATCATCTTTATGTGATTCTAAAAAAAGTGATACGGTGCTAACAAGATACCGGCATTATATTGTTGTTGAAAATCAATCACCTTTTTTTACTCTCTGTTGCAGAGCAGTGATGTTGGCAAAATCCTTGGGCGTTTCCTTCTTCAATGCACTAACCAAATAGGGGATTTTCTTATAAGTTGATTTCGTGGTGAATGCCGAATACCCTAATGTCTGAGTGTAAGGGTCAATGATAAGGCGAACCCCTTTTTTGAGAAAGTTCAAGATAGTTCTTATCGGAATGTAGCAATTGGGGAGCATTGAAAACAGCACCCTTAATTTTGTGGCTATTATGAAATTCAACAACTGCTTTTGAATCATTCTGAATAGCCATAGGCAAAAAATTCAACATCGGTATTAAAATATACCGATGTAACTTTGGAGGTTGTTCGCATACCAGGTCGTTTGTGCTTGTCCAAAAGCACGATAATGGTATCGAATGGAATAGACCGTTCAAAAGGATGTTTTTTTCAATAGGGTTTCAACAAGTTCGGAAATTTCTATCGGAACAGAGGGGACTTTAGTAGCCAAGGGTTCCGGAGTTTCATTTAAAATTTTATGTATAGCCTCTAACTGGTTGCTCATTTTTTAATGGACGCTCAGTAGCGATAAGCTCGTAAAGAATTGCAGCGGCAGAATAGTAATCCGCTCGATTATCGATATCTTTTGCAGAACGTAATTGTTCAGGTGCCATATACGCAAAAGTACCCATACCTTGTCCAGTTGTAGTCAGGGTGCTTGCGTCAATCAGCTTTGAGATACCAAAATCCAAAATTTTTTTTATATCCATATTCTGATTGGTCACAATGATATTAGATGGTTTTAGGTCTCGGTGAATAATACTTGCTGAATGGATGGCTTGAATGCCTACAAATACATTTTTTTTGCAAGAAGGCAGGCATCTTGTATAGATAGAGGTTTTGTTTCAATACGAGCTTCTAGTGTTTCGCCTTCCACATACTCCATTACTATGTAACGATACTTTTGAATTCCGTCACTTACAAAGCCATCATCAATATATTTGACGACATTTTCGTTTTCGATTGCTTTAAGAATGCGAATTTCACGTTCAATTCTTCTTGTTTGAACCGCTTCTTTATCTAAAATGTTTTCACGAATCAGCTTTAATGCATATTTCGTGCCATCTTTCTCGACTTCATAAGTTGTACCAAAATTTCCAGCTCCAAGTGTCCGTATGATTTTGTACCCATTGATTTCTTGCAATACATTTCCCTCCAGTATTTAGGAAAATCGTTCTCTAGTCCTATTGAAACATATAATAACAAAATTTTGAAGAAGAACGTGCCTTCTATCAACAGTATTTTATTTATTTCCTAGGAAATGCATTTAAGAATGCATCCATTTACATAGGAATGCAAAGATTTACGTCGAAATGAAGGGGAAATATTTAGTCATCACCTCTTCCATTATCGCATAAATATCAAATAGCACTCACTGTGGTGACTCCTATGAAAGGAGGGACTGCAAATGGCTGTGTTCAAAATACAGCTTGGGTCATTTAAGATGACTATAATGTTCGTAATCTTTCCAACGATGTAGTACGAATGGAGGCTAAAACAGTATTAGGGCAAGAACCTCGAAAGAGGTGCTTGCTTCGGATAAAAAAACAAAAAAAATACATAATAACAGAACAAAAAAATTCCTTCGTACTTCCCCCTAAAAAAACTCCTCGAATAAAGAATTTCCAAGTTGATGCACCTAAGAATGAAAATAAAAAAAGGATGTTCAAAAGAACACCCATTAAAATCAATCATCATCGTAATCGTCACCCAATCTGTGTTCAATGCAATTATCGCACATTCCGATTTCATCTTCTCTACTGAGTTGATAAGGTGTCCCGCAAGTTATACAAAAAACCTACGGTTTCCGAATTACCTTCAAAAGCACATTTAAAGCATTTCCAAATATCTCTTTCGAAGTCTCTAATAAATGAATCTCTACCGCATTCTGGACAATCATACTGTGGGTATTCTCCGCCATCTTTTACTGTTTCGTACTCATTTATATTCAATACATCAGAGATATAACGTTGCGCCATTTCATCAGCTTCGGCAGAGTAATTACAAAATAAACATTTTGAACCATCATCCGAAACTAGGGCTTTCTGGAAACAGCTTGGACACAATATTGGAGTAGAAAACGTAGCAAAACTCTGAACATCTGAACTGATTTCGTTCCAACGATAAGTAACGAATTCTTGTAGTTCTCCTAGATTTGCTCTAATGTTATCTAAGAGTTCTTCGTCGTCAGTAGTTATGTTTTCGCTAGGGATTTCTCTTTCGATAAAATCAATGACTAAACTTAAAATCTGATGTAGGTAAGCTTTTAAACCATCCCTAGAGTCTGTTATGGAGAAGTGTTCGAGTTTATTTCGTCTTTCTCGTAGTGTCTTAAAGACATCCTCATCCTTTTGTTTAAACGTGACATTGCAATGCTTTTTTTAAGTCGCTCTACACAAGTTTTTAAAATCGACACTTTTGAAATCACCATCAAAAACTTTTGGTGGTTAGCTTCTTTTAGATTTTGGAAGACATATTCCCGGTTGACTATAAATAATCGATATTTAAAGACTAGCTCAATTCCAGACGACAAATGGAGTAATCCATATTTAATATCAGATTTGGATTTCCCACTCATTAGGTATTCAGTTGAGGAGAGTATAAAATCCAGTCCGTTTTCAAGAAGTCCATATTCGATATCATTACTGTTTTGTACGCTCAATTGTCTCGCCTCTTATAAGTAGAATACCCATATTTTCCATTTTAACCAGATGTGAGTCAAGTGATTTTTTTTCCATAACTACCGTTTAGTACATACAATAAAGATTGGTTCGGGGATATACAGATTTTTTGCATAAACGATGTATAGGGGTTTGATTTAGAAGGGATGTGCGGGGTGGATGTTACGTTGATTAGTTTCTTCAAGTTGGATAATTTTGGGTTATTGATATCTGCTTCTGTTTGGTATATGGTTAAGTTATTGGCAATGAGCGGGGTTTTAGGCGATTAATATATTTGTTAATCGGTGATTTTTTTAATGTGTATCGTGTACATAATGGTGGACGTAAAGTAGTAAACAAAATAGACGAAGTGCACCGCTTCAATACGGCCAGGCAGGACGCCCTGCTCCCCGCTGTGGAGCAGGGGATTATTGTATTTATCGGGGCGACTACGGAGAACCCGTACCATCATGTGAACGGCGCACTGCTCAGCCGTTCGACGCTGTTCCAGCTGCAGCCTTTGACGAGGGAGCACAGCCTGCTCGCCATGAGGCGGGCGCTGGCGGAGAAGGACAAAGGCCTCGGCTTCCTCCAGCTGCGCGTGGAGGAAGAGGCGCTTGAGCATATCGCCGCAATGGCGGGGGGAGATATCCGGCGAGCGCTGAACGCGCTCGAGCTGGCTTGCTTGACGACGCCGCCGGAGGCAGACGGGACGGTTCACGTCACAGTCGAAGTGGCGGAGGAATCGATCCGCAAGCCTACCGTGAAAGCGGACGAGTCGACTCAGTATGACGTGCTGTCCGCTTTCCACAAAAGCGTTCGCGGTTCCAGCGACGCCGCACTGTTCTGGTTTATATATGCCGTCGAGAGGCTGGGAATGGACCCTATGACCTTCCTGCGGCGGCTTATTGTCGCCTGCAGCGAGGACATCGGGCTAGCTAACCCGCAGGCGATGGTGCAGGCCGTAACGGCGATGGACGCTTACCATAAGATCGGCTGGCCGGAGTCGAAGTTCGTGATCGGCCAAGCCATTCTTTTTTTGCGGTAGAAAGCCCTAAGTCCAACGCGGTCGCCATGGCCCTTGGCCGTATAGGGGATACGCTGGAACGCATAAAATCCGCCGAAGTGCCGCTCCATCTTCGTGATGCCCATTACTCCGGCGCCGAGAAGCTTGGGCACACCGGCTATTTGTACCCGCATAACTATCCGGGCCATTATATTGTGCAGCAGTATTTGCCTGATTCAATCCGGAATGAGCATTTTTTTACGAAGCGACAGAGCAGGGAACCGAGAAGAACATCCGTCACAATCAGCAGCAGCGCATAAACCGAAGCTATGAACAATTCTGACTTGCCACGTTACAGCAGCCGTCCTTTGGGCGGTTTTTTTTCTTTTTTTTATCCATAATCTTCCTGTAAAGTTGCCCTTGACAAAAAATATTTTGCGCAATACAATATATAGTGAGAGTATCGTTTAGCATATGGGCCGCATATTAATATATCAAAGCACTTTTTTTTCGGCTAAATGTTGCCTGGGGGCAAAACAGTTAGCCTGACCCATAATATATAAAGAGGTGAACACAATGAACGAGAATGCTGTTTCCGCCCTTTCTTTGCAGGAAGAGGCTGGAGCCAAAGACGGACTGAAGCTACGCTTCCGGAAGTATACAGGAGTTTGAAAATTCCGAAAAAAGGGTTCATGGATAAAGAAGTTTCTGGCGTTCGCCGGTCCCGGGTATATGGTGGCGGTCGGCTATATGGATCCTGGGAACTGGGCAACAGACATAGCCGGAGGATCGATGTTCGGCTACACCTTGTTGTCGGTTATTCTTCTGTCGAATCTTATGGCGATTCTTTTGCAGGCTTTATCCGGCAAGCTGGGCATCGTAACGGGAAGAGACTTGGCTCAGGCGTGCCGTGACCATTACAGCAAGCCTGTGACACTGATGCTGTGGATTTTGTGCGAACTGGCCATAGCCGCTTGTGATCTGGCGGAGGTCATCGGTTCGGCTATCGCTCTCCAGTTGTTATTCGGAATTCCGCTGCTTTATGGCGTGATTATTACGGCTCTTGATGTTCTGGTGGTGCTGCTGCTGCAGAATAAAGGCTTTCGATTTATAGAATCACTGGTCATTGTGCTGATCGTCACTATTGCAGGCTGTTTTGCGGTGGATATCTTCCTCGCCAAGCCGGACATGGGGGCCATTATCTCAGGTTTCGTGCCGAGAACCCAAATCATAAGCAATCCGGCAATGCTTTATATCTCGATCGGAATTTTGGGCGCCACGGTTATGCCTCATAATCTTTACCTGCATTCATCCATTGTGCAGACCCGGGGGTTCGAGCAGACCGACTTGGGCAAACGGCAGGCGATCCGCTACGCCACTTGGGATTCCACCATCGCGCTGTTCTTTGCTTTATTCATCAATGCGGCCATCCTGATCATTTCCTCAGCAACGTTCCACAAAGCCGGAATGACGGAGGTCGCGGAAATCAGCGATGCTTTCCGCCTGCTGACTCCTTTATTGGGGACGACGATAGGAAGTGTCCTGTTTGGAGTCGCATTATTGGCATCCGGCCAGAACTCGACCTTGACGGGCACATTGGCAGGGCAGATCGTTATGGAAGGCTTCCTGAACATTCGGCTTTCCCCCTGGCTGCGCAGCTGATTACCCGTCTGATCGCCATCGTGCCGGCGGTTATCGTAACGGCTATCGCCGGGGAAGGCGGAACGGCGCAGCTGCTTATTTTGAGCCAGGTGATCTTATCGCTGCAGCTATCCTTTGCAGTCATACCGCTCGTGCTGTTCACCGGGGACAAAAAAAAGAAGATGGGGGAGTTCGTCAACCCGCTTTGGCTGAAAATGCTGTCTTGGACGGTGGCCGTCGTTATCGTTGTGTTGAATGTGTATCTGCTGTTCCGCACCTTTTTTTTCGGTTAGACGGTGCCGGATGCCAGTCTCGCGGTCACTGCTTGCCGAGAAAGAAATCATATGTCTGGCGATTCGACTGGCCAGTAGCTTCCGTGCAATTTTACGGCATACAATTGGAGAAAGAACTGATACGAACGTATAGGGTATGCTGGCTTGCGGTATGCTGGCTTACTTTGCTGAACGGCGGATGGTTATACCGTTAAACCAAGGGAGTATCGCTGTAACTCCGATCGATCCTACCCGATATAATGCCGAAGGCGCAAAGGTGATTTAGGAGACGGGCGACTTGCGATGCGAAACATCATCTTCCAACGGATTGATGTAACTAAATCCATACTGCTAACTGCTCAAGATGTGCTAAGCTACCGGGAGTATTGCATAGGATTGGAATGTAAGAAAGCCGCCGAAATGCCCTACACAGCAAAAAAAAGAACTTGACGGCCCAATGGGCCGCCAAAGTTCTTTTTGCTGTCATATTACTTGATCACTTCGTCGATCACTCCGCCGCCGAGGCACACTTCGCCGTCGTAGAAGACCACGGACTGCCCAGGCGTCACCGCCTTCTGCGGCTGGTCGAACACGACTTCCGCCGTGCCGCCCGCTCCAAAGGTGACGGTCACGCCCTGGTCCGGCTGGCGGTATCGGAACTTGGCTGCGCAGGCGAACGTCCCTTCCGGCATTTCGCCGGAAATCCAGTTGACGTTCACCGCTTTCAGCCGTGGGAGAACAATCTCGGGTCCGTGTCCCCCTGGACCACGAGAAGGATATTGTTCTCCAGATCCTTACCCGCCACGAACCAGCTCGCCCGTTCCGGAGCCGCCGATGCCGAGACCTTGGCGCTGGCCCAAGGTGTAATACATGAGGCCGTCGTGCCGCCCTTTCAATTCCCCGTCCAAAGTCCGGATCTCGCCGGGCTGCGCCGGCAAATACTGGCTCAGAAACTCCTTGAAGTTTCTTTCGCGATAAAACAGACGCCGGTGCTGTCCTTTTTTCTTGGCGGTGGCCAAACCGGCGGCCGCGGCGATCTCCCGCACCTTCGGCTTGGGCAGCTCGCCGACCGGAAACATCGCTTTCGACAGCTGGCCCTGATTCAGCGCATGAAGGAAATAGGTCTGGTCCTTGTTGGAATCCACACCCCGAAGCAGCTCCACGCGGCCGTTTACATTGCGTACTCTCGCATAGTGGCCTGTCGCGACATACTCCGCCCCGAGCTCCACCGCCTTGTCCATAAACTCGCCGAATTTGATCTCCCGGTTGCACATGACGTCCGGATTGGGAGTACGGCCTTTGCGGTATTCATCCAGGAAATAGGTGAACACTTTATCGTAGTACTGCTTTTCAAAATTGACCGTATAACAAGGGATGCCGATCTGCGCGCATACCCGTCTGACATCTTCGGCGTCTTCTTCCGCGGTGCAGTAGCCGAATTCGTCGGTGTCGTCCCAATTTTTTCATAAACACTCCGATGACTTCATAACCCTGTTCCTTTAAAAGGAGGGCCGCGACGGAAGAATCGACACCGCCTGACATGCCCAATACGATACGTGGTTTTTTTATCCATGGCTTTGTTGTCCACGCTCCTTTCCCTTGCAATTCAACTATTATAACGCCGTCCAGCGGCAGATAAATTTGTGGGCAAACAAGATTGATATATTCCCATGAGCGGTTGATATATGTTAACATAGAAACGATTATCAGATCAACGGGTGCCTGAAAAGATGCTGTGTACCGTTTTATATTGGAATGTTTTTTGTGCAAATGGGAAAAGATGAGATAGTCACGCCTGCCCGTCCATACAGCGGCTGCTTCCATTCAATATATAGATGATATCGAACGAGGTGCACATTTGAAAATTTCTACCAAAGGCCGTTACGGACTGACCATTATGATGGAACTGGCCAGAAAGCACGGAGAAGGCCCGACCAGTTTAAAAAAAGCATCGCCGAGAAGCATCAGCTTTCCGAGCATTACCTGGAACAGCTGATCGCTCCTCTGCGCAACTCCGGATTAGTGAAAAGCATTCGCGGGGCTTACGGTGGTTACATTCTTTCCAAAGCGCCGGAAGAAATTACTTCCGGGGACGTCATCCGCGTGCTGGAAGGACCGATTTCGCCGGTTGATTTTACGGAGGAGGACGACCCGGCCAAAAGAGACTTATGGATGCGAATCCGCGACAGTATTGCGGATGTATTAAACTCGACGACCTTGGCTAACTTAATTTCGTATAAAGATCATGGCCAACACGACAACTATATGTTTTACATTTAGGTGAACCGATATGACAAACATTTATCTCGACCACGCGGCAACGTCGCCTATGCATCCCGATGTGCTGCAGGCCATGCTGCCCTATTTTACGGAAACCTTCGGCAACGCTTCGTCCCTCCACGGTTTCGGGCGTGCGGCCCGCGCCGCAGTCAACGATGCGCGGGACAGCATAGCCCGTTATCTAGGCTGCCGCAGCGGAGAGTTGATCTTTACCGGCGGGGGAACGGAGAGCGACAATCTGGCTTTGTTCGGCATCGCAGAAGCTTATGGCGGCTCCAGACGACATATTATCACCACCTCCATAGAACATCACGCTGTACTGCACAGCTGCAGGCAGCTTGAGAAGATGGGCTTCGACATTACATATATGCCAGTCGATTCAACCGGCCGCGTCAGCGCAGACGATGTGAAGGCCGCGCTGCGCCGGGATACGTTAATGATTTCGATGATGTACGGCAACAATGAAGTGGGCACGCTCCAGCCGGTGGAAGCCGTGGGCCGCGCAGCGAGAGAAGCGGGCGTGTTTTTTTTCATGTGGACGCCGTTCAAGCGCTTGGATTGATGCCTCTTGACTTGACAGCGCTGCCCGTTGACCTGATGAGCTTCGCATCGCACAAAATCAACGGCCCCAAAGGGGTAGGAGCGCTTTACCTGAACAGCAAGGTGAAGATCGCGCCGGCGCTGCACGGAGGGACGCAGGAAGCAAACGGCGCGCAGGTACGGAGAATATCGCGGGCATTGTCGGATTCGCCAAAGCGGTCGAGATCGCTGAAGAGACGCGGGCGTCCAAGCGAGCGTTTATGCTTGAGCTGAGGGCGACGCTTTTACGGCTGCTGAAGCGGAAGCTCGGGGAGGATGGAGTAATCCTGAACGGCCATCCTGACGAAACCCTGGGCCATATATTGAACATAAGCTTTCCGGGCTGCAATACGGAAACTTTGCTGATGAACCTGGATCTGGAAGGCATTGCGGCAGCCAGCGGTTCGGCATGCTCCTCGGGTTCCCTGCAGCTTTCCCACGTGCTTGAAGCGATGCATCTTCCTGAAGAAGTTACGAATTCGGCGGTGCGTTTCAGTTTCGGACTGGGCAATACTATGGAGCAAATCGAAACTGCCGCCGGTAAGATTGCAACCATTGTCAATCGGATACGTAATATGAATTAGGGGGAGCTGCATTGAACAAGGCGCACGATCTCATCGGTCTCCCGGTGATCACACTGGACAGCGGAACCCAGATCGGTACGGTGAAGGATTTTATAATCGACTTGGATTGGAAGGTCCAGGGGGCGCTGGTCGATTCCAAGCAATGGTTCAGTCCGGTCCGTTACATCGGTTGGGACGCCGTGGCAGCTTTCGGCAGCGATGCGGTTACGGTCAGTGACGAAGACAGCATACTGGTGCTGGAGGATACCGCTCCTTACCTGTTTTTGCTGACCGGCAACGGCAAGATTAAGGGGATGCCGATTTTCACTGTGGGCGGCGAACAATTAGGCGAGCTGGAAGATGTTTATTTTAGCAAAGATATGGGTAAACAGATAATGGGATTCGAAGTTTCGGAGGGTTTCATTTCGGATTTAAAAGAGGGGCGCAAGAAGCTTCCTTTTCCAGATGGAGTTACGGTGGGCAGCGATGCTATTATAGTACCCGTTCATTGTAAAGAACTTCTTGAAAATTTCGTAACAAATGAAGAATAGGGTGAAGTTGATGGTAAGATGTCCGAATTGCAATTCCAAAGATATCGGCAAGATCGGTTCGCACCAATTTTATTGCTGGGGTTGCTTTATTGAATTGACGATTAACGGTGAAAAAAATGTCCGTATTTCAAGTGGAAGAAGATGGAACTCTGAGTTCGCTGGACGACTTGTTCTTTGAAGAGGAAATTCCTCAGATCCACGCGAATTAGTATTTTCGCCTATTTATATAACTGCTGTCACCGGCAGCTGAAGAATTGATAACGCGGTTTTGTTGTCTCGCTGTTTGCGGTTTTTTGTCGCATTGCGCAGCGGATGGCACAGCTTGGCTTTTACGCGTGAATTCTTGAGCCCGCCGGTGTATTTTTTATGTCCAAAAACCGTGATTCCGGCACCCGCCAAGATGTTGGGTTATTTCCAAAGGGTTGTACATATACTTATTGGAAGAAAAAAAGAAGTTCAGGCGCATGGATTGTTCGCTGGCGGGGTGCCCGTCTTCAATGCCTGAATCACGGGGTGATCGACGTTGGACCGATTATTCAAGGACCGTTGGCTGATGATTCTTCTTTATATACTGCTCTCTTTGCTCATTGTCTTCATGTTTCTCAAAATCTGGCCTCTTTTTTTCCGGGCTGTGGGCGTTTCTTAAAGCGGTGCTTATGCCTTTCATTATCGCGATCATCATCTCTTATGTATTAAATCCGGTAGTCAATCTGCTCAATCAGAGAAAAGTGCCGAGGACCGTCGCCGTTCTGCTGATCTACGCGGTGTTCATTACATCGATGACGATTATTTTGATCAATATGATCCCGATGTTCATCAATCAGCTGAAGGAACTGAACGAGCATCTGCCGGAAATAGCGACCAGCTCAAACGATGATAGACGGCTTCAAATACAACTCCTTTCTCCCTCAGGGGATGAGGACGGCTGTGCAGAATTCGATCGGCAAGTTCGAAAATGCCGCGTCGGGTTATATTTCTGGTTTCGTTGACGGTATCGGCAGTACGATCACTATGATGTTTAACGCTTTTATCGTGCCGTTCCTCGCTTTCTACATGCTGAAAGATTTTCAGATCATCGAAAAAAAACGGTGCTGACGTTCGTGCCCAAAGGCCACAGGAAACACACGATCCGCATTCTGCTGGATATCGATAAAGCGCTTGGCAACTATATCCGCGGACAATTTCTGGTGTGCCTTATTATCGGCCTGATCGCTTATATCGGGTATTGGCTGATCGGCATTCCTTACCCGCTGCTGCTTGCAAGCGTTGTGGCGGTGACGAATATTATTCCGTATATCGGCCCGTTCATAGGCGCGGCTCCGGCCTTGGTCGTGGCTTCCACCGTTTCGGTCAAAATGGTTCTGTACGTGCTTCTCGTTAATACGGCGTGCCAGATCCTGGAGGGAAACGTCATTTCTCCGCAGGTGGTGGGCCGTTCGCTCAATCTTCATCCGCTGATGATTATTTTCGCCCTGCTGGCCGGCGGCAGATAGCCGGGGTACCCGGCTTGATTCTGGCGGTTCCTTTTGTAGCGGTGGTGAAGGTGATCCTGCAGCATATTTTCGCCTATTACATTAACCGTAAGACAGTGTGAATAACGGACCGTCGGAAGGCCGAAATCCGTATGGATGCACATCGCCTATCCGTGTATGAGGGATTCGAGCTGCTCGCCTCCTTCCAGCCCGTAAATCCTTTATCCGATTGACTTCTTCACTGCGGGGCATTATAATTTCGTTAACTGTATGCAATTGTAAAACGTTGAAGAAAAAAAGAGTAAGCCAGGTCCCGGTTACAGAGAGAAGGCTTCGACAGATCCGCTTCAGGATCTTCGGCTGCAAGAGCTTTCATTCGCGAGGCCCTGCTGAAAGCTGCTTTCGGAGTGCGGGCAAACCCCGCCGGTTGAGCCCGTTACCGTTCATTATTGAGGAGATTGCGATCCTTATATGCTCTTAGAGGCCCCTTCATTTGGGAAGCTGCGAGCGGAAGGCGCAATAACCAGGGTGGTACCGCGAATGATTCGTCCCTGCAATTTGAGGGGCGTTTTTTTGTTTTTTCTTAATCTATCCATGGAGGTCAGTGAGATGATGAAAGCCAGTGAAATCCGTTCCAAATGGCTGCGTTTTTTTTGAAAGCAAAGGCCACAATATCGAGCCCAGTGCGTCCTTGGTGCCGCACAACGATCCGTCGCTGCTATGGATCAATGCCGGAATGGCCCCTTTGAAGCCTTATTTTGACGGTAGGGTCATCCCTGAAAATCCGCGCATTGCGAATGCGCAGAAGTGCATCCGCACGAACGATATCGAGAATGTAGCAAAACCCGCCGCCATCAAACATTCTTTGAAATGATGGGTAATTTTTTCAATAGGAGACTATTTCAAGGAAGATGCCATCACCTGGGCATGGGAGTTTTTTGACGGATCCCAAGTGGCTTGGTTTCGAGCCGGAGAAGCTCTCGGTGACGGTGTACCCGGAGGACGAGGAAGCTTTTGAACTGTGGAACAAAAAAAATCGGTCTTCCGGAAGAACGCATCTATAAGCTGGAGGAAAACTTCTGGGATATCGGTGAAGGGCCCTGCGGCCCTTGTACGGAAATTTTCTACGACCGCGGAGACGGCTACGGCGACCTGAGCGATCCCGAATGCTGGCCTGGCGGCGAGAACGAACGCTTCCTGGAAGTGTGGAACGTCGTATTTTCACAATTTAACCATAACAAAGACGGCAGCTACACACCGCTTCCCAAGAAGAATATCGATACCGGTGCAGGCCTCGAGCGCATCACTTCAATTCTGCAGAACGTCGATTCGAATTTTGACACCGATTTATTCCAGCCGATTATCCGCAAGACGAGCGAAATCGCCGGCGTTGCCTACCACACCAGCGAAGATTACGATGTTGCCCTTAAGGTGATTGCGGACCACGTACGGACGGTGACGTTTGCCGTGGGAGACGGCGTGCTGCCTTCCAATGAAGGCAGAGGATACGTCATACGGCGTTTGCTGCGCAGGGCGGTGCGTTACGGCAAGGTGCTGGGCATGGATAAACCGTTCTTGTACCGCCTCGTTCCCGTTGTGGGAGAGATTATGGGCAGCTTCTATACGGAAGTAGCCCAGAAGAGTGATTTCATCGAGAAGGTGATCCGCACGGAGGAAGAGCGTTTCCACGAAACTTTGAGCGACGGTCTTAACATTCTTGCGGACATCGTAGGGCGCTGCAAGGCGGAGGGAATGACGGAAATCAGCGGTCCTGACGCTTTCAAGCTCTATGACACTTACGGCTTCCCGTTCGATTTGACCGAGGACTTTGCCGGGGAGAAAGGACTGACCGTCGACCGAGCCGGATTCGACCAGGCGATGCAGGAGCAGAAGGACCGCGCCAGAGCGGCCCGCCAGGACTCGGGCTCAATGAAAGTGCAGGGCGGCCCGCTCTCGGATTTAACGGTTAAATCGGAATTTGTTGGGTATAATGACTTGGTAACAACTGCTAAAATTCTCGCGATCGTGCATGAGAACGAATTGGTCGACCTGGCCGGAAGCGGAGAAACGTGCCAGATCATTCTGGACCGCACCCCTTTCTACGCGGAAAGCGGCGGCCAAGTGAGCGATCATGGCACTTTGGCTAACGGCGGCGTCCATGCGGTGGTGGAAGATGTGGATAAAGCTCCACACGGGCAGCATGTGCATACGGTCAAGGTGGAATCCGGAGTGCTGCGTAAGGGCGATACCGTGACCGCATCCGTTAACGATGCTTTGCGCGGGGATATTGTCAAAAATCACACAGCCACCCATCTTCTGCACAAAGCGCTGAAAGAAGTGCTCGGCGAGCATGTCAATCAGGCTGGCTCTCTCGTGACGGCGGAACGGCTTCGTTTTGACTTCTCCCATTTCGGCGGCATCTCGGCGGAGGAGCTCCAGGAGATCGAGAAGCGCGTGAACGAACAGATTTGGAAGAACACCGTTCTCGATATTTCATTCAAATCCCTGGATGAAGCGAAAGCGATGGGCGCGATGGCTCTGTTCGGGGAAAAAAATACGGCGAGACGGTCCGCGTAGTGCGTGTGGGAGATTACAGTCTGGAGCTTTGCGGCGGCTGCCACGTGGAGAGCACAGGACAGATCGGCTCCTTCAAAATCGTCAGCGAATCCGGCATCGGCTCCGGTATCCGCCGGATCGAGGCGGTCACCGGACGCGGAGCTACCTGCACCTGGAGGGGCAGCTGCAGTTGCTAAGAGACGCCGCGTCGCTGCTTAAGTCGGGTATCGGCGACGTGCCCAAGCGGATTGACGGCTTGATGGGGCAGATAAAAGAGCTTTCCCGCGAGAACGAGTCGCTGAAAGGAAAGTTAAGCAGCATCGAAGCCGGATCGCTGGCGGATTCAGTGCAAACCATCGCCGGAGTGCCTGTACTGACGGCTCAGGTCAGCGCCCCGGACATGGATCTTTAAGAAATATCGTAGATGAGATGAAATCCAAGCTTGGCTCCGCTATAATAGTATTAGGGGCTTCAATGGAAGAAAAAAAGTTAATCTTGTCGCAGCTGTAACCCCGGATCTTGTCGCCAAAGGTTTTCACGCCGGCAAATTGATCAAGGAAGTGGCATCCGGTGTGGAGGCAGCGGCGGCGGCCGTCCAGATATGGCACAAGCGGGCGGTAAAGAACCTGCGAAGCTGCAGGAGGCTTTATCGGTCGTGCAGGGTTTGGTTGCGCAAGCGGCTTCTTCCTAGAGGGTATGGGTAATCACTCCCGGCCTTGCAGAAAATTGGAGACAGATCTTCGTCCGTTTATTCGACAGGCGGTAGACGGTCAACCGAACGGGGGTGGATTTCAATGAGTTCCATGGATAGGACGATGAAATTTAATGTCAAAGCGGAGGAAGTTGAAGTATCTCCCAAAGAGGTGCTGCTCACCGTGTATGACGCTCTTCAGGAAAAAGGGTATAATCCCATCAATCAAATTGTAGGATATTTGCTGTCAGGTGATCCCGCCTATATCCCCCGCCACAACAACGCCAGAAGTTTGATCCGCAAACGCGAGCGGGACGAACTGATCGAAGAACTGGTGCGCAGTTATTTAAGTGACAACAAGTAACGGGGAATTCTGATGAGATGTATGGGTTTGGATTACGGAGACAAGACCATCGGGGTGGCTGTCAGCGATGAATTCCGCTGGACCGCCCAGGGGCTGGAGACGATTCGGCGAAAGTCGCCGGATCAGGATTTGGACAGATTGCGGGAGATCATCAAGCAATATGAGGTTACGGAAATTGTAGTCGGCCTGCCGAAGAACATGAATGGAACCATCGGTCCGCGTGGGGAAATTTGCAAGGAATACGCGGACCTGTTAAAGGAAACACTGCATTTACCGGTTCATTTATGGGATGAGAGGCTCACCACGGTTGCCGCCCAGCGTACGTTGATCGAAGCCGATGTCAGCCGCAAGAAGCGCAAGCAAGTCATCGACAAGATGGCCGCCGCCATTATCCTTCAAGGATTTTTTTTAGATTCCAATCAGAAGAGGTGAAAGGGACAATGACCAAACAAAACGAATCGCAGAATGAAATCCAAGAATTCGAAGAGCCAGAGCTGATTTACATTCCCGATGAGGAAGGCAACGAGGAAGAATTCGAAGTCATCATGAAGTTCGAGGTGGATGGTAGCGACAAGAAATACATGATGGTTGTCCCTGTGGATGAGGATGAAGAATCCGATGAAGTATATGCGTTTCGCTACGAGGAAGACGAAGGCGGAGAAGATTTGAAGCTCTATACGATCGACGACGAAGAAGAGTGGCAGATCGTGGAAGAAACCTTCAATACGCTGATGGCGGAAGCGGATGAAGAAGAGGCCTGAGGAGCGATGATGAGCGAACTGTTAAAAAAACGTGAAAGAGACCGATCTATTGCGTAAAGAGTTCGGAGATGATATCATTCTTTATGATGAACAGGATGAGTCCGTCGTTTACAGGATTCTGAAGGAGTTCATCTTGGAAGGGCAGGGCTACGCGGTTCTGCAATCCGAGCAATTAAAGAAAGACGACGAAGTCGCTCTCTTCCGCATGCATCAAATCGATGGCGAGATCGGGCTGGAAACAATCGAGGACGATGACGAATGGGAGACCGTTTCCGAGATTTACGACGAGATGACTTTTCCCGAGAAATAAGTGAAGCTTACAACCATGGGGCGGACTGCGGTTCGCCCTTTTTTGTTACAGTCTGCAATAAGCTTCGACGCTCCACGTTTCTTTGTGGGGTTTTTTGCCTTTTTTGCCGGACAGCATCCGGGTTCAGACTCAGCAAGCAAGGAGGATACCGTGGCAACTATGCAAAAGGGACCTTACCGCGGCGGGAGAGCCTATCTCCGTGCCGTTCTTGTAATCTTCACCGTACTGGCTGCCTGTGCAGGGGGATTGGCGGCATATGGCTATTCCCAGTTCCGCCCGCCTGCTTCATCCGGCAAGGAAGTGCAATTCACGGTCGAACCGGGGTCGGATCCCGCACGAATTGCCAAAACATTGGAGCAAAATGGGCTGATCCGCAGCGCCCGGATTTTTACTTGCTATTTGAGATGGAAGCAGGAGGGCGGCAGGTTTCAGGCTGGGGAATATGCGATGAAGCCCGGCGTTACCCCTCAGGAGATTATCAGGAAATTAAATCAGGGAGAGACCGCCAAAGGCAGCCGATTTACCGTGCCGGAAGGCTATAACGCGGTTCAAATATCCGAGAAGCTCAAGGAATCCGGATTGGGGAATCCGGCCGTTTTTTTTGGATAAAGCGCAGAGCGGCCGCGACTTTCAAGCGGCGGCTTACAAGCAAATACCGGAGCTGCCGGCTCTGAAACACCGGTTGGAGGGCTATCTTTTTTTCCGTCTACGTATGAATTCAGAAAAGGTGCCTCGGAAAGCGACATGATCGAGCGGATGCTGCAGGAAACGGACAAAAAAGCTGGCTGCGCTGCCCGCAGGCTGGGAAGACCAGATGAAGTCCAAAAAACTTGACTCTCCACCAAATCCTTACTTTGGCCTCATTGATTGAAAAAAAAGAAGTCGTCCGCGACGAGGAAAGGCCCTTGGTGGCAAGCGTCATTTACAATCGTATCAATAAAAAATATGAAGCTGCAGATCGACGCGACGGTTCAATATATGCTCGACAAGCCAAAGGAACGGTTGATGGAGAAAGATTTGCTGCTGGAAGGCCCGTACAATACCTACCTGAATATTGGACTTCCGCCAGGCCCCATTGCGAGCCCAGGCATTGAATCCATCAAGGCGGCCCTGTATCCGGCAGGCACAAATTATTTGTATTATGTAACGAAAAAAAGGACGGCTCGGCCGGACACTTTTTTTTGCGGAAACGTATGAGCAGCATTTAAAGAACATTGAAGAAAGCAAGAAAACGGCCCAAGCCAGGAAGCCGCCGGATGCGGGAAGCGGCCATATGTCCGGCGGTGCGGCAAGCGCTGTGCAATAATAAGCTCCGCAATGATCAACTAAAACAGAGGGTGAAGGAATGTTTACGGTACCGGAGCTTTTAATCCCGGCGGGAACGCCGGAGGAAGCGTCAAGATATATCGATGCGGGAGCGACTGCCATCCTGGTTGGCGAACAGAAATTCGGCATGCGTCTGCCCGGTGAAATCAAGCTGGAACAGATGAAGCAGGTCGTTGATAATGCCCACAGCAAGGGCGCCAAGGTTTACGTCCAGGTAAACAACATTATGGAGAATGAGGTGCTGGGCGAGCTGCCGGCCTATTTGGAGGCTATTAACGCTTCAGGCGCGGACGCAGCGGTCTTCGGGGATCCCTCAGTGCTGATCGTCTGCAGGCAGCATGCTCCTTCGTTGAAGCTCCACTGGAATACGGAGATGACCTCGACGAACTATGCTACAGCCAATTACTGGGCAAAAAAAAGGGGCAAGCCGCGTCGTGTTGGCCAGAGAGCTCAATATGGAACAGGTCATTGAAGTGAAGGGCCAGGTCAAGATAGAAGTGCAGGTGCAGGTGCACGGCATGACAAATATATATCATTCCAAACGGTCGTTGGTGGCAAACTATATGAAGCACCAGGGGAAGGATACCGATAAGGAAGAAACGGGGATTCAGCGGGGAATGTACCTGGTGGAGACGGAAAGACAGGATGAGCAGTACCCGGTCTACGAGGATGCCAATGGCACTCATATTATGAGCTCCGAAGATATTTGCATGTTGGATACTCTGGACGAGTTCATCCAGGCAGGGATAGATTCTTTAAAGATCGAAAGCCTGCTCAAGCCGGCTGCATATAACGAAACGGTGGTCCGAAGCTACCGCAAAGCGATTGACGCTGCCGCTGAAGGCCGGCCTTTTCAAGAAGAATGGCTGGAAGACATCCGCAAGCTGCAGAATCCTGACCGCGAGTTAACCTACGGATTTTTTCTATAAAGAACAAGTGTATTAAGGAGGGGAATCATTTATGGCAACGCAAGTGATGCAAGAGGACTCGGCAAAAGGGTCCGGTTGGAAAAGCCCGAGCTGCTTGCTCCCGCGGGAAGCCTGGAAAAAAAATTGAAATTCGCCGTGCATTACGGCGCGGATGCAGTCTATATCGGCGGTCAAAAGTACGGTCTGCGTTCTAATGCGGATAACTTTTCCTTTGAGGAAATGCGCGAAGGTGTCGAATTCGCCAAACGTTACGGAGCCAAGGTGTTCGTAGCGGCTAACATTTACGCCCACAATGAGGATATCGAGGGGATTGAGGAATATCTGCGCGGCTTGGAGGATGCCGGCATCGCCGCGATCATCGTAGCCGACCCGGCGATTATCGAAATCTGCAAACGCGCCGCACCGAAGCTGGAGGTGCATCTGAGCACCCAGCAGTCCGTCATGAACTGGCAGGCCGTACAGTTCTGGAAGGAAGAAGGCGTTGACCGTGTCGTTCTGGCGCGTGAAGTCAGCATGAAGGATATTCTCGAAATCAAGAGCCATGTCGATATCGAGATCGAAACCTTCATCCACGGGGCGATGTGCAGCTCCTATTCTGGACGGTGCGTGCTTTCGAACCATTTTACGGACCGGGACTCGAACCGCGGCGGCTGCTGCCAGTCATGCCGCTGGAAGTACGATCTGTTCGAGGACGGCAAAGTGGATGTGGATGCCATCGTTTCCGCAGAGGAAGCCGCTGAAGACCGCGTGCTGAAAGATTTCCGCATCGGCATGAAGGAAGTTCCTCTGTTCCAGGAGGAGGACGACCAGTTCTCTATGGGCTCCAAAGATATGTGCATGATCCAGCATATTCCCGAGCTGGTTCAATCCGGGGTGGATTCCTTCAAGATCGAGGGGCGGATGAAGAGCATTCACTATGTCGCTACGGTAGTGAACGTCTATCGGCAGGCGATTGACTCGTATTTTGCCGATCCTGAGAATTACGAACTAAAGCAGGAATGGGTCGATGAGATCAACAAGGCGGCCAATCGTCCTACGAATCCCGGTTTCTATTGGGATGTTCCAGATCAGGAGGACCAGATCTTCAGTCCTGATGAGGAAGGTCCCGGGTACGATTTTGCGGGCTTGGTGCTTGATTATGACGCAGCGGCCGGCATGGCCTGATCCAGCAGAGGAACCATTATAAACCGGGCCAGGAAGTTGAATTTTTCGGTCCGGGAGGAACCTTTTTTTTCAAGCAAAAGGTAGGAAAATTTATGATGAAGAAGGCACTGAACTCGATGCGGCCCGCCATCCTATGCAGAAAATCCGCATGCAAACGGCCGGGCCTGTCCAAGCGATGGATATGATGCGCAAAAAAGAGCGGCAGGTCGAAATAAACCGGCTTTGACGAAGAAGAAACACTACGATGATTGTAGCTGTTTCTTTTTTTTTGTTTTTTTTGCTCTAACAATTAACATGGCTAAAACCGAAAACATTGTAGTATAGGTATTTTTTTTACTAGGTTAAAGAGGTTTGCTACATTCTATCAGGTCAGGTGGGTGGTCCCTTATGAAAAAACATCCTTGCTTCAGTCACAGAGAAAATGAAAGCAGCGAAGATCAGGTCGGCCCGAGGAGGCCAAACAGTGCAAACGGAGGGGGAGGGAAATAAAGAAAACGAGGCTTTCGACGTGAAAAGAAGGCGCTTCCAGAACCCGATGAAATCGGTAGGCATGAAATTGTTTTTTTTATTTTTTTTCGTGAGCATCCTTGTCTTTGTGTTTGCCGCAGGCCTTATTTCTTATGAAATCTCAAGAACCGTGGTGGAAAACAAAGTTTCGGAAGCGTCTATCGGAACAATTACCCAAGCCGGAGAAAAAAAATCGATTACATTTACGGCGTATATGAAGATATTTCGATGCAGATCATGCTGGACGCCGAACTTCAGCAGCAGCTGCAGCAGCTTCAGACCGGGGACAAGAGCTTGTATGAAACGGTGCAAATGCGCCAAAAAAAATTTCAGACAGGCTGAACTCGTTTATGTTTACAAGCAAAGGGATTAAAGCGATCCATCTGCTCAGTCCGAACGGTCAGGAGATTTATTCCGGCAGTGGAAACGAATTTTCCCAAAACAAAGATGAGTGGTTTAAGAAAATTGTTGACAGCGGCGGCAAGGCAACATGGCTGGAGAGCAGAGAGAAAGGGTATTCGAACAGCATGCCCGCCTTTGCCGTAGGACGATTGATCAAAAATTTGAACACAAATGCGGTCAGCGCGGTTATGTTAATAGAACTCAACCTGGATGTGATCGGCAAAGACGCGGATAAAATCGGCCTTGGAGCGGGAAGCGAGGCGAGCATTGTCACTGCGGACAGCAAGGTAATCTACAGCACGGATCACAGCGTGCCCGGCTCCGCCTCTAAAAAATCCGATGCCTGACGCTTACAAAAAACGATAGCCTGACGAGCGGCTCACTGCTGTCCGCTGATAAAAAAATCCAAACTTGTATTCTACAAATCCGCCTATACCGGATGGTATTTGCTCGGTGCGATTCCGGTAGAGTTTCTGGTGAAAGACACCAGGAAAATATTGAACTGGACGTTGGGAATCGCCGCCGTTGCCGCTGTAATCGCGGCACTGATCGGATATGCGATCGCCCGTTCCATCGGAGGACCGCTGAAATTGATGGAGCGGCTGATGCAAAGAGGAGCGGAAGGGGACCTGCAGGTAAGGACAAATTTTAAAAGCCGGGATGAGATCGGGATGCTCGGCGCCGGCTTTAACGAGATGATGGAGAGAATCACGAGCCTCGTCAAGCAAACGAACCAATCCGCGGCAGATGTGCTGCACACAGCGGGCGAACTTACGGAGCGTCCAAGAAAACAGCGCTTTCCGCGAGGGAGATCGCGGTTGCCACGGAAGAGATTGCGTCGGGTGCCTCAAGCCTGGCGGTGGAATCAGAGAAAGGGAACGAACTGACCGGCCATATAGGGCAAAAAAACCCAAGGTGTCGTCAGCGCTAACGATCAAATGAGGGCCGCAGCTGCGCAAGTGCAGGAATCGAGCCAGCAGGGTGCCGATTATATGGCGGAATTGACGAGTAAAACTAACGCAACGGAACAAATGATCCGATCGATGGCGGAAAAAAAAGTCAATCACCTGAAAGAAAGCACCCGGTCAATCCGCCAAATTCTTGAGCTGTTGAATGATGTAGTGAAGCAGACCAATATTTTATCGCTTAACGCTACGATTGAAGCTGCCCGGGCGGGTGCCGCAGGGAAAGGATTTATGGTGGTTGCTGATGAAATCCGCAAGCTGGCCGATCAATCCCGGCAGTCCATAGCCGTTGTAGCAGAGATCACGGAAACGATTCAAGGCGAGATTGATGAAACGGTAAAGGTGCTCTCCGCTGCGTATCCGATCTTTCAGGAGCAGATTGTTTCAGTGAAAGAGACGGATGCGATCTTCGCCCAGGTGAAGCGGCAGATGAACGGTTTCTCGGAGCAGCTTGTCGACGTGACGGAATCCATCAACGAGCTCGGTCGCGCACAGGTTGTCTTGTCTGAAGCGATGACCAATGTCAGCGCTGTAGCGCAGCAGTCCTCCGCGACCTCTGAAGAAGTGGCCTCCTTAAGCTCGGAGCAGCTGAGCGTCTCCCAGAACCTGGTGGACTTGTCGCATAAGCTGGAGAGCCTGTCCAACGGCCTTTCCGATTCATTGATGAGATTTAAACTCTAGTGTGCAGCGCATGCGACGATAGCGGAGTCTCGGGCATCCAATGAAAGGCTAGTACAGATTTCATGCTCCCCGCCTGACATTCAGTCTATTCCGGGAAATGTCCGGGAAACGGGAAGACATTTTGGAGCAGATCTAAAAAAAGGGTATGGGGTGGAAAGTTCACGTTCCTCCTTTGGTGTCGTGTTCCCGCCGCTTAGCCTGATCGAGGAACCCCAAATCAACGGTGGCTGAAGGCCAACCAGCAGCGGCTGGAACCCCATACCCTTTTCTTCCTTACGCGCAAATAGCTTGGTTTACTGCAAAGATCTAAAGGACGCCGCCAGGCGTTTTTTTTCTTTTCGCCAAGTTTGTCCCTGAGGTCCGATGCTCATAATGGTATTAACACACAAGACAAGGTGGAGGGCGCTTTGGACAAAAGAAGGCTTTTTTTTCTGAGCTGGCTGGCTTTAACAACCGCATTTGCGCTTATTTTAGGCAGGCTGTTCTGGATTCAGTTGATCAGCCGCGAAGTTTTTTCCAGCCATAAGGTGGACCTTGCCCAAAATTCCGTATACCAGAGGCAAAAAAAGGATCGTGCTCAACACGGGGAGAGGCGATTTTTTATGACAGGAATGGCATGCCGCTCACCGGTGAGTCCAGGCAGGTGCTGATCGTTTTCCCGGTAAAGCCGGCTTTTCCGGCCAAGGATTTCCGGGGAAATCTACAGCAGATTCGTGCTTTGGCCGACATTCTGAACACGGATCAGCACAGTGTGGACGTTTTTTATAAACGGGATCAAAAAAAGCCCGCAATTTGGAAGGACGCGGATTCGAGCCGGCCAATTGCGTTGTCGCCGCAGCAGTCGGCGCTGATTAACAGGCTGGCTTTGCCGCAGCTTAAGGTAGCGGAATATAAAACCAGGATCAGGCAGGATTCCACGGCAAGACATCTGCTCGGCTTTACGAGCCAGGATCCGGAACGGGTGGCGGGACAATATTCCCGGTTCATTCAGCAGGGCAAACTGTCCGTCAACAGCGAAATCGGCAGCGCGGGGCTTGAGAGGACGTTTCAACCATGGCTGATGGGCATCGGGGAAACGTCCTTGTCCTATTTTACAGACGCAAAGGAAAGGCCGCTGCCCGGTTTGGAAGCGCGAATCATCGCACCGGATCCCGTGTATTATCCCCTCAAAATTATGACCACGCTGGATCTGCCGGTACAGCAGAAAATCGAGTCGGCAATGGATCGCCTTCATATTAAGGAAGCAGCTGTAGTCGTGCTGAACGCCGACAGCGCCGATGTCGCAGCTATGGCGAGCAGGCCCGGGTACGATCCGGCGCATATCGATTTGCAGAGCGGGGATTGGGGCAACAGGGCGATCAAAGCAGCGGCCCCCCGGGTCGGTTTACAAGACATTGATCGCTGCGGCCGCATTGGAAAAAAAGGGGTCGTTGGCCCGCATGAAACGTTTGACTGTGAAGGAGCGCTCGGCAAATACGGATTTACCTGCTGGAAGAAAGAGGGGCATGGCGTCATCGATTTTGAACAAGCTTTTGCGGAATCCTGCAATATAACTTTTGCCAAAGTGATGGAAAGGCTGACATCCGATGAAGTCGAGCAATATGCCCGTAAGCTTGGGCTTATGGATCCTGTCGGTTGGACTGGGTCCGTTGGGCCGTATAAGCATTTTGCGCAGCTGGACAATGAAGAAGGAGGGCAGCTTTTCTCCCAGGGCACCTCCCGCAACGATGACGGAGTGCGGGTGCAGACGGCGATAGGCCAGCGGGATGTGCAGATTACACCTCTGCAGGCGGCGAATCTGATCGTTACCCTGCTGCATAAAGGGACGGTGCTCTCTCCCAGGGTGGTCAGCGAAATTCAATTTGCCAATGGACGGACGGAGGCGGATTTTCCGGTAAAGGCTTTATTTTCAGAAAAGAAGTCAATATCCGCTAAAACGGCCGAGGAACTGCTGAATATGATGGAGCTCGTCGTAAAAAAAAGGGACAGGCAGGGAGCTGCTGCACGCGAAATGGGAGCTGGCAGGTAAATCCGGAACCGCGGAAGTCAAGGATGAAGCCCGGTCTGCGACCCATCAATGGTTTGTGGGCTACGGGCCGGTCAAGGCGCCAAAATATGCCGTAGCGGTGCTTGTGAAAAAAATGTGCAGCCTGGACAAAGCGGTCAATCCACCGCCCTTTTCAAAGAGGTGATGGATATTCTGGAGCAATCGGGCAAACAGCGAAGCCTGTCGTAGCGGAATGGGGCGCAGTCCGCCGAGCGAGGTGGTGCATGGTTTCTCCGCATTGCATATTGTATGGTAAAAGCAAAAAAGAAAGGCGGAAGATGTCCATGAAAGCAAGAATGCTGAAAGAAGGAATCGATTTTGTGGCGGGAAATAAAAAAATTGCAGCAGATGTTCAAGGATCTGGGAAGCATGAAAAAAAACAGCTGGAGGCCGTCATGAAAAAAAACGCGGACAAGGTGAAATTCAAGTAGAGCCCTTGTCTCCTCATAGCGATAGCGTTAGAATGGGAAATACCATTTTTTTTATGCGAGAGAGAGGATTATTATGTCGCAATCATTGTTCAACCGGCCCGAGCGGATTGTACTCCTCGACCGCAGCGGGCATACGGAGCCTTTTCCCGTACTGCTTCCCTTTGCTGTGGAAGAGCTGTTATGCAGAAAGGTTGCCGGAGGATTTCCTCCGGTCGTTCATTTATGGAGGCACCCGCGCGCTCTGGTGATGGGCCTGCGGGACAGCCGGCTGCCTAAAGCTGCGGAGGCGCAGAAGTGGCTTGAGGCCCAAGGCTACCAGGCAGCTGTACGAAACTCCGGCGGGGCCGCCGTGCCGCTGGATCTCGGTGTGGTTAACGTGTCGCTCATTCTGCCAAAATTCAAGGGGACGTCGCACACCGGAAAGATTTTGAACGGATGTACGGACTGGTGAGGGACGCTCTGCAGCTTTCCGGAATTGTAGTGGACAAGGGTGAAATTCAAGCTCTTACTGCCCGGGGGATTTTGACTTGAGCGTGCAGGGGCGCAAATTCTGCGGCATCGCTCAAAGGCGGCACCTGAATGGCCTGATCGTGCAGGCGTTTGTGGTCGTTGAGGGGATCGGAGCCGACAAAGCCGAGCTGGCTCGGCAGTTCTATGCCATCGCCTCCGGCGGGGCCGGGGCAGCGGACTATCCGCTGGTTACCCCATACAGTATGGCGAGCTTGTCCGAGCTTGCGGGGACCTTTAGCTCCGAGCAATTCACGGAGGCTGTGCTTCAGGTTCTAGGGCGGATATCCACTATTGAGCCATGGGCTTTGACGGACCTGCTCGCCCAGGCAGAAATCAATCAAATGATCGATACGCTTCATTCCCGCTACGGCATATCCACATAAAGAGTCCGCTACTTTAAGGATTTCCTCTTTGGTCAGCTTGCCGCGCACTTTGTAATGTACATCCCCCTCATCGCGTTCCCTCTTTCTCCCCGGGCGGTTTCTTCTCGATTGCACTCCATAGGGGACAACTAAATTTTACCAAATCGGAAAACGGGGGCCACAGTAGAAAATTAACGCTTATTCGCCGAAGTAACGCAAAGCTTCCGGAAGCTCCTTCTGCCAGAATCCCCAAAGGTGCACCCCATCCCGCTCCAGATAGCACACTCTGGCTCCTTTTTTCCTCCAACAGCGGTTTGGTCAACCGGTTATGTTCAAGGAAATCGTGCGTTCCCCTCTCCGTTTTCACCTCCGTTTCCTGCAGCCCGATCAGCATGTACATCTTCAGCCAGGATAAATCGGTTTCTTGTGCAAGCCGCTCCCGGGTATTTCCATAAAAAAGCCCCGGATAAGGATATTACTTGGCAAAATAGGTCACGATAATCTAAGGCGAGATGGAGCGAAACAGTGCCGCCCAAGGAATCCCCGGCCAAAATCCGTTGCCCCTTGTCCCGGCGTACGGCGTATTTGTTCTCGATAAAAGGAAGCATCTCTTCCGCGAAGAAGCGGCAGTAGCTGCGGAACCGCTCCCCATCCGGAGAATACTCGGAGGTACGGGTTGCCATGTTGACGTCTGCCCCTACAATAATGGCGGGTTCCCGGTCTTCGTCCAGGACGAGCTGGGTCATTAAAGTCGCGATCCGCCCGAAGTTAAAAAAACTGCTCTCCGTCTTGGCAGTAAATGACAGGATAAGTAAGCAGCTCGCTATACCCGGGCGGCAAATAGACGCGAAGGGAGCGCCGCTCCTCGAGAAAGGTCGAATGAAGGTCTTCCTTCACGATTGTCCTTTTATAATATTTGGAATCCATAGCGGCATCTTCTCCTGTTTGAGTATTGTGATATTTGGGTATTTTTTAGCAGGTGTATTATAATAGCGGGCTAAAAATACGGTTTCTGTACTATATCATTTTTTGCATCTGTTATATATGATGTTGCAAAATTAGTCATGGTTATTCAACGAAATGGTGTACTTTTTTAAAAAAAACAGGTTTATAATATCACTATAACAGAAGAAAATGAATGTGGGTATGAAAATCAATAATGAGGTGAATTGGATGAGCAAGCCACGTTACGAAGTCAGTTCAGAGAATGTCGAAGCGCTGTCGGTTCTCGCGCCCGACGGTTCGGTTATCAATAAAGAAGCGATGCCTGAGCTAACAGACGAGCAGCTGGTCGAGGTTATGAAAAGAATGGTGTACACCCGGGTGTGGGATGAGCGCGCCGTCAATTTGGGACGCCAAGGGCGTCTCGGCTTTTATGCTCCGGTCTCCGGGCAGGAAGCTTCCATGGTGGGCAGTGAGTTCGCGCTTAACAAAGACGATTTCATCTGCCCCGGATACCGCGACATGCCGCAGATCGTATGGCACGGGCTTCCTTTATATCAAGCGTTCCTTTATTCAAGAGGGCATCAGCACGGAGGGCAAATTCCCCAAGATGTCCATGTTCTCATGCCGCAAATCATCATCGGTGCGCAGATCCTTCATGCGACCGGCGTAGCAATGGCTTTCAAGAAAAGGAACGAGAAGCGCGTAGCGATCACTTATACGGGTGACGGCGGAAGCTCCGAAGGAGATTTCTACGAAGGCTTGAACTTTGCCGGCGCATTCAAGCTGCCCGCCATTTATTTTGTACAGAACAACGGTTACGCGATCACGACTCCTTTTGCCAAACAGACAGGCGCCCAATCCATTGCCCACAAGGCTTTGGCGGCGGGGATCCGTGGAGTCCAAGTAGACGGCATGGACGTTCTGGCCGTGGTCAAAGCGGTGCAGGAAGCCGCGGAGCATGCAAGAAACGGCGGAGGGGCGACGCTGATCGAGGCTCTTACGTACCGCTTCAGGCCGCATTCCATGGCGGACGACACTACCAAATACAGAACGAAAGACGAAGAGGGCGAATGGGAGCCCAAAGATCCGATTACCCGCTTCCGCGCTTTCTTAACCAATAAAGGCCTGGTTACGGAAGAGCAGGAGAACGCCTGGAGAGACGAAGCTAAAGCATGGGTGGCCGAGAACATCAAGAAAGCCGAACAAACAGAGAAAATGACGGTTGCCGGCCTGATCGATTCGATGTACGAGGAAACACCGAAATACCTGGAAGAACAGAAAGCGGACTTCGCTTAATTAAGCCAAGCATCCGGTGGGCCTGCCAGGCCCGGTACAGAGCTGCTAATCCCGAGCACCGTTTATATAAGGAGGAAAACAACCGTCATGGCACAAATGACTATGATTCAAGCGATAAAAGACGCAATGCGCGTGGAACTGCAACGTGATCCGAGCGTGCTGCTGTTCGGCGAAGACGTAGGTAAAGTGGGGGGCGTGTTCCGCGCCACCGAAGGTTTGCAGAACGAATTTGGCGAAGACAGGGTGTTCGATACTCCGCTGGCCGAGTCTGCAATCGGCGGACTGGCCGTGGGAATGGGCATACAGGGCTTCCGCCCCGTAGCGGAAATCCAGTTTGTCGGGTTTATTTTTTTGAAGCCCTGGACCAGATCGCGGTTCAAGCGGCCCGCATGCGCTACCGTTCCGGAGGCCGGTACAACGCTCCGATCGTGTTCCGAACCCCGTTTGGCGGCGGGGTAAAGGCTGCGGAGCTGCATACGGACTCCCTGGAAGGTTTGCTCATGCAAACTCCGGGTATTAAAGTAGTGATCCCTTCGAACCCCTACGACGCGAAAGGGTTATTGATCTCCGCGATCCGGGACAACGACCCTGTATTCTTCATGGAGCATCTTAATCTGTACCGTTCTTTCCGCGCGGAAGTTCCGGAAGGAGAGTACACTGTGCCGATCGGCAAAGCCAGTGTAGTGAAGGAAGGCAAGGACGTCACCATCATCAGCTACGGCGCCATGGTGCACACTTCCTTGAAAGCGGCCGAAGAGCTGGAGAAGGAAGGCATCAGTGCGGAAGTGATCGATTTGCGCACCTTGATCCCTCTGGACATCGATACACTTGTGGAATCCATCAAGAAAACGAATCGCGCTATTGTAGTTCAGGAGGCACAGAAGACTTCCGGAGCTGCGGCAGAAGTGATAGCCCAAATCAATGAGAAAGCGATTCTTCATTTGGAAGCTCCCGTTCTGCGCGTAGCCGGCCCGGACACTGTATATCCTTATGCCATGATCGAGGACGCGTGGCTTCCAAACCCCGCAAGAGTGATGGCCGGCGTGAAGAAAGTGATGGAATTTTAATAAGCGAAGTTTAGACACTAAATTAACCGTAAGCCTTAGGAGGTCATGACTCGTGGGTATGTTTCAGTACAAGTTTCCTGAACTTGGCGAAGGGATACATGAAGGCGAAATCGTAAAGCTGCTCATTAAACCGGGCGACAAAGTGAATGACGAGAGTATCCTGATGGAGGTTCAGAACGATAAAGCGGTCGTAGAAGTCCCTTGTCCGGTAGAAGGCACCGTGAAGGAAGTCAAAGTGAAAGAGGGCCAGGTGTGCCATGTCGACGAGCTGGTGGCGGTCATTGAAGTCGAAGGCGAAATAGAAGGAAGCGAAGGGCCGGCTGCGGGCGGTTCCGATACTACGGCGGCTCAAGCCCAAGGCTCAGCGGAAGAGAAGCCTGAAGCAGCAGGCAAAGAAGGCGCCGCTGCTGCTCCTCCTGCCGCGGCAGCTCCAGCGCCGGGCAAGGGGCAAGAGGCTCCCGCAGCCAATGCCAAAGAAGTGCTGGCCACCCCGAGTGTGCGCAAGTTTGCGAGAGAAAAGGGCGTGGATTTATCGCAACTTAACGGCACCGGCAAAAAACGGCCGCATTACGAGGGAAGACATCACCGGGTTCACCCCTGGTCAATCGGCCGCCGCACCCGAAGCGGCTGAAACGGCTGCAGCTCCTGCGGCCGCGGCTCCGGCTCCTGCAGCTGGCGACCGTGCGGAAGAACGTGTAGCGTTCAAAGGAATCCGCAAAGTAATTGCCAATGCGATGGTGAAATCGGTATACACCGCTCCTCACGTGACGATCATGGATGAGGTCGATGTAACGCAGCTGGTCGCGCTTCGTACGAAAGCCAAGCCGACCGCTGAGAAAAAAAGGCGTAAAGCTTACTTATCTCCCTTTCATTGTCAAAGCTTTGGTAGCGGCCTGCCGCCAGTTCCCGGTCATGAACGCAATGATCGACGAACAGGCTAACGAGATTGTCTACAAAAAAGTATTACAACATCGGAATCGCAACCGACACGGACAACGGATTGATCGTTCCTGTCGTAGCCGACGCCGACCGCAAAAAACATCTGGATGATCGCGAATGAAATCCGCGACCTTGCTTCCCGCGGACGCGAGGGCAAATTGGCCCCTCAAGAGATGAGAGGCAGCACGATTTCCATCACCAACATCGGTTCCGCCGGCGGCATGTTCTTTACTCCGGTCATCAACTTCCCTGAGGTGGCGATCTTGGGTACCGGCCGCATTTCCGAGAAACCGGTAGTAAGAAACGGCGAGATCGTTGCCGCGCCTGTAATGGCGCTGTCCCTAAGCTTTGACCACCGCATCATCGACGGTGCTACGGCGCAAAACTTCATGAACTACATCAAGCAGCTGCTGGCCGACCCAGAGCTGTTAGTAATGGAGGTATAAGACTATGGTAGTAGGAGACGCTTCTATAGATATTGACGTACTGGTTATCGGTGCCGGACCCGGCGGCTATGTGGCCGCCATCCGCGCCGCCCAGCTTGGCAAGAGTGTAATGGTGGTAGAGAAAAAACGAACTCGGCGGGGTATGCCTTAACGTGGGATGTATCCCCTCCAAAGCTTTGATCTCGGCTGCACACAATTATGAAACGATGACTCATTCTTCCTCTCAAGGGATTTCCGCGGATAATATCAAAATCGATTTTGCCAAAACCCAGGAGTGGAAAGGCAAAATCGTCAAACAGCTGACCGGCGGTGTCGGCATGCTGTTCAAGAAGCACAAGATCCAGGTGTTCCGCGGCGAAGCGATGTTTATCAATGAGCATGAAGCGCGTTTGTTCAATGAGCAGGAATCTCCGCGCTACCGTTTCCAGCACTGCATTATCGCTACCGGTTCCCGTCCGATTGAGCTTAAGCCGTTCCCGTTCGGCAAGAGAATCCTGTCCTCCACCGAGGCGCTTTCTCTGAGTGAAATTCCGAAGAGCATGGTAGTTATCGGCGGCGGTTATATCGGGATCGAGCTTGGCCAGACGTTTGCGAAGTTCGGAACGAAAGTGACCGTTCTGGAAGGCTCGGACACAATCCTGCCGGGATTCGAGAAGGAAATGTCCAAATTGGTCGCCAAGAATCTGGATAAAGCCGGCGTAGAGGTGTTTACCGAAGCTATGGCCAAATCCTCCGAAGCGACGGAGAAAGACGTAACTGTAACGTTTACCGTGAAAGACGAAGAGAAGAAAGTAACTGCAGATTATGTCCTGGTTACTGTGGGACGCCGTCCGAACACCGACGGAGAGCTGGGGCTCGACCTGATCAATATCGAGATGGCCGAGAGAGGCTTGATCAAGATCAACGAGAAATGCCAAACCAACATACCGCATATCTATGCGATCGGCGACATCGTAGCAGGCCCTGCACTCGCGCATAAGGCTTCTTACGAAGGCAAAGTAGCGGCGGAAGTCATTGCAGGGATGGCCAGCCAAATCGATTACAAAGCGATTCCGGCAGTTGTGTTCTCCGATCCGGAAATCGCCAGCGTCGGTTTGAACGAAACCGAAGCGAAAGCGGCAGGATACACCGTACAAGCCGGTAAATTCCCTTATGCGGCTAACGGACGCGCCTTGTCCGTGAACGCGACAGACGGCTTTGTCAAGCTTGTAGCCGATAAAGAAACCGGCCTGGTGCTTGGCGCTCAAATCGTAGGGCATGAAGCATCCAACCTCATTGCCGAATTGGGCCTCGCGATTGAGATGGCACTACGGTGGAAGACATTGCGATGACCATCCATGCTCACCCGACACTGGGAGAGATCGTGATGGAAGCGGCTGACGTGACTTTGGGGCATCCTATCCACATATAATATAGCAAATATACAAACAAAGAGCAGAGGCGGGCGCCTCTGCTCTTTGCTGTTACAAGGGGATAATCGGGGGAAATCAGTGCAACTGGATTGACAGTTATTGCTTGACGGTTTTGTTGTAAGTCGCGATTTTGCTAGTAATTTCCTTGGCTGCGGCGTCGAGTGCCTCTTTAGGCTGTTTCTTGCCGTTGACCGCCTCTTCCATCGCCGTCTCCGTGATTTGTCTTGCTTCCGGGAATACGCCATTACAGCGCCTTGGGTAGCTTTGTTCAGCTTGGTGCTGTGAAGCTGGTCGACAGCAGTTTTAAACTGCGGGTATTTCGTCATATTTTCTTTTACGCTCGGCTGATCATAAGCTTTCTTTGTGATCGGGAAATATCCTGAATTGATGTGCCAATAAGCTTGCTGTTCCGGAGCAACGAGATATTTGATAAATTCCCACGCGGCCTTTTGCTCCGCCTCGGGACGGTTGTTCAAGATATACAGGGAAGCGCCGCCTACGATCACTCCGCCATCCTTAGCCCCTTGCGGCTTTGGAAGGAACGCGGTGCCGACTTGGAACTTGTCTCCGACCGAGCTTACAATTCCTTTCAAGGAAGCCGTGGAATCAAGCGTCATAGCCACCTGGCCTGCAGTGAAAGCTTTTTTTTCGTATCGTCGGTTTTACGGCCGAGATTTAATGCCGACTTGTCGTCGACCATACTCTTCAGCCAAGTCAGAGTCTTAACGCCAGCTTCTGCGTTAACAAGAGACTCCGTAGCAGGGGCCGTTCTTCCGTTTCCGTTGTTCAGGAGCTCCGCGCCCTGGTTTGCGAAGAACTGCTCCATAAACCAGCTGTAAAGGGCGAAGGAAGCGCCATATTTTCCGTCTTTAGTCAGCTTTTTTCGCGGCATCAGCCACTTCTTCGTAAGTTACAGGAGGCTTCTCAGGATCCAGGCCCGCCGCTTTGAACATGTCTTTGTTGTAATAAAGAACCGGGTTGGAAGTGTTGAACGGCATCGAGTTCAGCTTGCCGTCGAGTGTATAGTAGCCCAGAATGTTCTCTTCCAATTGGGAAACGTCGAATTTATCGGCGTCAATAAACTTCTGCATCGGAGTGATAGCCTTGGAGTCGATCATAAAGCGGCTGCCGATTTCGTAAACCTGGATCAGGGACGGTCCGCTCTTGGAATCCATAGAGGCTTTCATTTTGTTCAGGCTCTCGTCATAGTTTCCCTGGTAAATCGCTTCTACTTTAATATCCTTGTGAGACGCGTTAAAATCCGCAACAAGCTTGTCCACCGCTTTAGTGAGCTCTCCGCCCATCGAGTGCCACCATACGACTTTAACCGGCTGACTTTCCTTAGCCGCTGGGGCAGGGCTTGCTGCGTTATCACCTGTGTTTCCTTTGGAACAAGCGGTGCTGAATAACATCAATGCAGCCATTATAACCAGAAAAAAAACTTCTAAAACTGCTTTTCATCGGATTCTCTCCTTGGTTTTAATTTATATATGAACCTTCTAGAGGGACATATCTATCCTTTTACTGCTCCGGCGCTTATACTTCGTACAAGCTGTTTCAATCCAAGCATCAACAGAATCAGGGAAGGGAGCAGCACCAGCGTGACGCCGGCCAGCACCAGGTTCCAAGAAGTGAACTCTTCCCACTGCAGCATGGAAATACCTATTTGCACCGTTCTCATCGTATCGCGGTTTGTGATGAGCAAGGGCCATAAATACAGATTCCAGGCGTGCAGGAACGCATATACGCCAAGGGTGGCTAAACCCGGCCTGCTCAAAGGAAGCGCAATGGAGAAATAAATTCTGATCTGGCCGCTGCCGTCAATCTTGGCCGCTTCGAACAGCTCCCTGGGAAGCTGCATGAAAAAAATTGCCTTAAAAGAAAGGTGCCGAAGGCAGTAGCCATGAAAGGCACCGTTAATCCCTCGTAGCTATCCATCCAACCCCAGGCTTTAACGGTTAAATAGTTAGGAATCATCGTGACTTCCGAAGGAACCATCATCGTAGAGAGGAACAGGGCGAACAGCAGCTTTTTTCCTTTAAATTGCAGCAGCCCGAATGCGTAACCGGCCAAAGAGGCGGTAATCAGCTGTCCTATTGTAATGCTCGCCGCGGTAATAAAGCTGTTCTTGATAAAATCGATGATCGGCACGGCTGCCAGAACACCAATAAAATTTCCCATATAAAAGGAAGAGGGCAGGAGCGGCGGCGGGTACTTGGAAGCTTCCGCGGGGGTCAGCAGCGCGCTCCAGAAAGTATACAGGACAGGAAACATGACTACCAGCGACAGTAAAACGAGCAGAGCGTACATTAATGCTGCTTTCGGTTTAGTTATCATTGGTAATGTACCTTCTTTTCGAAAAAATGTGAACTGGATGACCGTCAGCACCATAATGATGGCAAACAGGATAAGGGCTGCGGCGCTGCCCGCACCAAATTGGAAGTTGACGAACGCTTCCTGATAAATCGCGTAAACGAGCACTCGCGTACTATTGATCGGGCCTCCCTTGGTCATAATATGAATCTGGCCGAAGGTCTGCAGTATGTTGATGATGGATACGATCGACACAAAAAAATATGGTCGGAGAGATCAGCGGCAGGGTGAGTTTGCGAAAAGTATGGTACGGAGAAGAACCGTCTATTTTCGCGCTCTCGTAAATTTCCTGGGAAATTCCCTGCATTCCGCTGAGCAGTACAAGATAATTGAAGCCCAGGTTCATCCATATCGTCATTATGGAGACAGAAATCAGCGCCCATGCGGGGTCGGCAAGCCAAGAAACAGGATGGAGCCCGATCGATTGCACAAAATAATTGAGTATCCCTACGGTCGGATGGAACAGCGCCATCCAGATTACGGCGCCGGTACCGGCCGAAATGGCCATTGGGAGGGCAAAGAAAAAATTGAAACACCTTTATGCCGCGCAGCCGGTTTACTGTTAACCAGGCCAATAACAGCGAGGCCACGATGCCGAGCGGGATTGTGAATAACGCAAACAAACCCGTGACTTGCAGACTTGTCCAAAATTTATCGGAAACTAGCAACTCCTTGAAATTGTCCGTTCCCACAAAGGCCGCGACTCTACCCCTTGGATCCGTAATATGCAGGCTAAGATACACGGTTCTCAGCAGCGGATAGAATAGAAAGATGCTGAATAAAACCAGAGAAGGAGCAAGGAACAAGTAGGCGAGGCCGGTTTCTTTCCATACGGCTAGCCGGCGGGACTGGGTTTTTTGGTGAAGCAATCCGGGCTGGTTGTGATATATCTATATTATTTTTTTGCCATGCCCATAGGCTGACCTCCTTCTTTAATTGACTTGTCTCATTATAGAGAAGGAATGTTTTTTTCGCAAGTTAGCGGGATGTAAAATAATTGTTAACAGTTGTCGATTTATGTCGAGAGATATTGTGGTATAGCGCATATGTGGTTTAACAGCCTGCAAAATCAGAGTGGAAGTGTAATCCGCAGGCTTTTTTTTTGTACATAAAAGCGCAGTGAAATGGCATTGTCAAGTTAATTTTATATTAAAGTATGATGAGAATGGGGAGAAAGAAACATTAAAAAAATTCCTCGTTTATTTGAATTGTTTACGCAGTGTAAACATTGTGGCGCCCCACAGTTAACCCGTTTGCAGGGATATGAATTTTTTTTAACGTTAATTTCGCTGTGCTTATTTGCAGTTTTTTTTGGGTGTTTCTATAGATGTTTCAGTATGGTAGTTTGGTAGGAGCCGAGACTTCAGGGACGTTATATTTCAATTGAAGTGCGGGGGACGATATATCGAGGCGCTGTTCTTTTGTAACTTGCGCTGCAGGGGTGAATCGAGCTTTTTTTCGTTAGGGCTGTATCCTTGGGCCCGAACCCGTCAACTAACCTCGTAGGCGAATAGAAAAGGAGACGATACCAGATGAACCTTTTTTCTTTGAAAAAAAACAATGCCTGTAATGGGGATTGCCGTGGGGCTTCTTGGCGTAAGCGGTCCTATTTCTTTTGCGGCGAAAACTCCGCTGCCTCTACAGGCAGAAACCGCTGCAGTAAAAAAACGAAAGCGCAGGCTGTGAATTTTACTGTGGAGTGGCCGATTTTCGGACCAAAGCAGGTGGAACGTTTTGTAAAGCCAATGCTGAAGCGGCAGCTACTGGCGCCCCGGCTGCTGCAGCCGTTGACGCGTCGGAGAAGGCACCGCTGATGTGTCAGCCCCGCTGCTCGCCAACCTCAAGCCCGCCGCTGCGCCCGTGGCTGTCGCACCCCAACCCGTGGTAGTTGCCGCTGCACCGGCACCCGCGCCAGTCAATGAAAAGACAGTGTCTGCTCCGGCTGAACCTGATGCCAACAAAGCAGCCGTTGCTCAATCTGATGCCACTAAAGCAGTCCCGGTCAAGGCTAAAGCCGACGCGCCTGCCAATTTTAAAAAAAGAGATCGAGGCTAAAGCCACAGCCTATTCCGGTTCTGCGGAAGAAAACGGAGGGTATGCCGGTATGGATGCCATGGGAAATAAACTTGAGCTCGGAACGATCGCTGTCGACCCCCGAGTGATTCCGCTGGGTTCCACGGTGTACGTAACCGGTTATAACCACAATGGGCTGCCGGTAAAAGGTATGACCTTTAAAGCTACGGATACCGGGGGAGCCATTAAAGGGAACCGTATCGATATATTCCTGCCCGGATCGAATGATCAAATTTCCTCGTTCGGCATTCAGAACGTCAAAATATATGTACTATAATAGAGATAGATATGGAAAAGGTCCCTGCACTTTATGAGTACGGGCCTTTTTTCGTTTTGACGTCAAAGCGGGGACTCTCACATTTTTTATTCCGTCAGCTTATTGATTACCATTACCGCCGCACCCGTCACCAGAGCTTCTTCTCCAAGACGGCCCTGGCTGAAAACAACCTGATAAATCGGATAATAATACGTGTTCTGGATGGCCACTTTGGTGGAAACCCGGAAGAACAAAGGGTGCGCATTAATAAGCGGGCCGCCCAGGATGACTTTCTCGGGATGAAGAATGTTAAGGAGGTTGGCCAGCCCGATGCCGAAGTATGCTGCGGACTGTGTGAACAATTCGACCGTCAAGGGGTCGTTCTGCTTTAAAGCCGCGGTCAAATCGGTGAATGTGATTTTCTCCGGGGCGCCCGTGATGCTGCGCAGCGCGCTTTCACGCCCTTGCTTAAGCCTGGAAACAGCCGCCTGCTCCAAAGCGTGGAC
This sequence comes from Paenibacillus sp. JCM 18996, assembly GCA_001313085.1. Next base: position 44,409 of record BBFE01000015.1, read on the forward strand.
GGACGCGAAGGATTCCAGGGATCCGTAATTTCCGGATGCGTTCAGCCGGGGTCCGTCGGTTTGAATAATCATTTGGCCGATCGAGCCTCCATATCCACCGCCCCGTAAACCACCTTTCCGCCCGCGGTCATCGAAGAACGAAGGCCGACCCCGAGATGGATGTACAGCAGGTGGCGGTAATCCCGCCGGCGTCCGCCCAATATTCGCCTATGATCGCCGTGTTCGCTCCATTATCCAGAAAGACGGGGATGTTTAGCCGGTCCTCCAGAAGCTGCACTATAGGCACGTTGCTCCAGCCCGGAGCGGGAAAATGCAGCGGCTCAAGATCATCCCGGCGGCAAAATCCAAAGGTCCTACGGCGCCGATTCCGATGCCCAGTATCGCCGAGGCTTCGATGGCATGCCCGGACAGCATGGATCCATGGAAGAGACCAGTTCGGTCAGCAGTGCATCTGGCGTCATTTTTTTCCGTCATCAGCCACCGTTTCGTTTCCAGCTTGTTCATATGCAGATCGCAAAGGATGAGTTTGGAGCTAAGCCTGGAAATTTCGATGCCGACCACATAAGCATACAGGGGATTCGTCCGGTACAGGATGGGCCTTCTCCCTCCGGTGGATTCTCCCAGCCCTGCTTCCACAAGCAAGCCCTGAGCGGTCATTTCCTCCAGCGTTCGGGTGAGCGTGCTGCCCGTCATCGAACTTTGCTCCAGAAGATCTATCTTCGACATAATATCCTGTTTGCGGATCAATTCGTATACTTCTTTGCTTTTCCGGTTTGGCAGCCGGTTCTGCGGCAAAAGCTTATCCATAAAAAAAACCCCCGTCATCGAGCTCTCTTGTCACAAAAAAGAGCTGGCTACAAGGGTTTATTATACATGAGCGGCGGGCGATTAACCATAGATGCTGCGCCCAGCAAGCCGGAAAGCATAATGACATACAACGGATGCATCCTCTTTACAAACAAAGCGTACAGAGCTGCGGCAAAAAATAAGTCCGGCAACGGCGGTATGCAGCGAGATTGCCGCGATCAATCCGTTGGAAGAGGCAAACCTGTACGCACCATAGAAAATAAGAACGGCAACGACGGGACGGAGCCCGTAAAAAAGCGGATTTGACCCATAAATTGTCATGATATTTTTGCAAAAAAAGCGGCCACAACTATGAGGATGAGCAGCGAGGGCAGGACGATCCCGGCCGCCGCGGCGCAAGCTCCAAGCCATCCGGATGTGCGGTAGCCTATTATAATGGCGCTGTTGGTAGCGATAGGACCCGGAGCCATCCCCGCCAGGGCGATTACGTCTGTAAGCTGTTGAGTAGTGAGCCAATGATGCGATGTCACTTCCCGCTCTATGACGGGGATCATCGCGTAGCCGCCGCCGAAGGACACCAGGCCGACCACAAAAAAAACGGCGAACAACTGCAGGATCACCATGGACACACCCCCTAGATACCGTCTCCGATGTAATAATCTTTGTATTTATATCCGGCTTCTTTTCGTTTAGCATAGTGAGTCTTGAGGCCCTGCTTCTTTCGGTAAAAAAAAGTGGCGGCTATGCCTGCGGCAAGCCCCAAGCCAATCAGGACCGCCGGATGGATATCAGCGAATATGAGAATGGCCACGCTGCCTGCCGCAGCGGCCAGTGTCACCTTGTCAAAAAAACGGCCGTTTTGCCGATGTGGACTCCTGCGTAGACAATGATTGCGACAACGGCGATGCGGATGCCCTCGAATGCGGCCTTGATTTTCGGATAGCTCTGCAGGTGCACCAGCGCGACGCTTAGGGCGATAACAATGAGAAAGCCGGGCAGCGTCACTCCCAGACAGGCTGCCGCCGCTCCAAGGATCCCCGCTTTGCGGTATCCGACCAGTATGGCTGCATTGATTGCGATCGCGCCCGGCGCAGACTGGGACAGAGCAAGCAGGTCGGCGATGTCTTCTTCTTCCACCCAGCCCCGCTTCTCCACCGCTTCCTTCCGGATCAGAGGGATCATCGCATACCCTCCACCGAAGCAGACAGGCCGATTTTCAAAAAAAGGACCATAAGATTTGGGTAAGAAGCTTCCATTTGTCATGCGTTTCATGAGTTTTTTCCTTTCAATGGAAATCTCACCCCGTCTCTAATAAACTAGCTTTATTATACAATACTTAAATTCATTTTGGAATAAACAAACGTCTAGATTTGAAAAAACGATTAAAATATATTGTAGATCAAGAAATAAACCAACAAAATTGATAGGAATATCCGGAATAAGGCCAAACTTTTTTTTACCTAAACGGTTTTTTTTATGGTTCTCTATGTGAAGATAACGAAACGGGAAATGATAGAGGCATTGCGGCGCTGTGCGGCGGATGATTAGAACCGATAGGGGGTAATATAGTAGCTTTCATCAGGCAACCCCGGATTTCAAACTTCGCTTCATTCTCGTCTTGAGTAGGTTGAGCAGATATCGGAATATTAGAACATTCAGGTTCCGGGTTAATAATGGTAATACAGATGGAGGTGTTGACTATGCCAAAAGAAGAACCGGAAGTGTCGCCAAAGGTAACGCCGGAGATTAGCCCGAGGGTTGCACCGGAGGTATCGCCGAAGGTAGTCCCTGAAGTATCGCCGAAAGTAACGCCGGAAGTATCGCCAAAGGTAACGCCGGAGATTAGCCCGAAGGTTATGGACACAGCAGCCTCTTTTGGGCTGCTGTGTCCATGTTTTACTTCGGATGCCGCTGCACATGGAGCAGGCGCGTGAAAAGTCCGGCTGCGCCGAAGGCTAGACCGGTGATGAGGCCGATCCAATAACCGTAGGCGCCGAGCGATGAGGAGTGGGCCAGCCAATAACCGGTCGGCAGCCCGATGACCCAGTAGGAGACCAGGGCGACGAACAGGGTAACATTTACATCCTTGTAGCCGCGCAGCGCTCCCTGGATAGGGGCGGCCAGCGCGTCGGATAACTGGAAGAAGACGGCGTACAATAAAAAAATGCTTCGTTAAAGCGAGGACGGCCGGCTCTTTCGTATAGATCGCCGCTACCTGGTCGCTGAACGTGATCAAAAAAAACAGCGCGCACAAAGCCGCCATCGCGATAGCCAGTTGCAAGCCAATGTAGCTGTACTGCCGGGCATCCTTGTACCGCTTGGCGCCGGCTTCAAAGCCGACCAGTATCGTCAGAGCCATCGAGATGCTCATGGGCACCATATACAGGAACGAAGCGAAATTGATGGCGGCCTGGTGCGCCGCGATAGTAAACGTATTATATTCGCTCATGAGAAGCGTAACGGCCGAAAAGATGCTGGTTTCGAAGAATATTGCAAATCCGATCGGCAGCCCAACCCGCAGAAGATCGCTCCAGGCTTTCCACGAAACGCCGTACCATTTATTCGGTGCCCCATATGCGGTAAAGGCTCCACCCGAACAATAACGCGATAGCCAGAATACATATGCACCAGTAGGTGATGGCGGAGGCGACACCCGCTCCGATGCCTCCCAGCCTTGGGAATCCGTATGCCCCAAAAATAAACAAATAATTCATCAAGCTGTTTACAGGAAGCGAAATTAGTGTAATCCGCATCGACATCCGCGTCTGTCCCAGTCCGTCCATAAATCCCCGCAGAACGGTGTAAATAAACAGAGGCACAGTACCCGCGGAAATCGCCAGCAAAAAAGCCCTTGGCCGTATGCCGCACCGAAGGCTCCAAATGCATGCCGCTCAAGAGCGGATCCAGCGCGAAAAAACAAAAAAAATCATTACAACAACAGCGATGGCAGCAGCCAGATAAATTCCCTGGAACAGCGTAAAGGGCACTTTCGCGCGGCGGCCCTCGCCGACAAGCCTCGCTACAACCGGCGTTACCGCGAACAGGATCCCCGTAAGTCCGGTCTGGACCGGCACCCAGATGCTTGTTCCGATCGCAACTCCGGCCAGGTCTGCAGCGCTGGCGTGCCCGGACATGAAGGTGTCAAAAAAAAGTCATCGCAAACATCGTCAGCTGAGTAACAAGTATAGGCAGCAGGATAACAAAAAAGCTGCTTTATTTTTTTGGGATAGGGTGTAGGTCTGATTCATTTGATTATCTTATCATAAAATTTCTTTAACCTGCCAATTATTGCGCCGGCCGCTGCCAGATTTTAGCCGTTCTATCAGCATTATGAAATCATAAAAGAAACCGGGAAGGTTACTCTACACCTAAGGTGGAAGCGAATTAAATTAAGGAGAACCCCGGTGATCAGCAGATGAAAAGACCCACTAAAGTGATTCTAATGTTATTATGTCTGGTTATCGTTTTGTCAGGGTGCCGCCTCGGCCGCCAGAAGATCCTTCCCAAGCAGGAAAACAGCCATAAAGAGCAGGTGCTGACGGACAACACGCCGAAAACCGGCGAAGCGGTAAACATGCCGCCTGCAGCATCCCAAACGAAAAGCGGCAATTCAGGCATCATGCCTGCACGCCTGCGCATTCCTTCCCTGAAAATCGACGCCATCGTCGAACCCGTGCACGTATTGGAAAACGGCGCCATGGGGGTGCCTGAGAATTTTGACCGGGTAGGTATTCTGGTGCCGTGGACGAAGCCGGGTGACAAGGGGAACGCGGTGATTTCCGGCCATGTTGATCATAAGACGGGTCCCGCAGTGTTTTTTTATCTGAAAAGGCTGTCCCCAGGCGATAAAATTTTCCTCTCCAACGACGAAGAAAGACAATTGACATTTGTGGTAAAATCCGTTGAGGCTTTCAAAACGGAGGAGTCGCCGCTTGAGCGCATTTTCGGTGCAGCTGAGCAGGTCAATTTGAATTTAATCACCTGTACGGGCAAATTTAATAGAACCACTAAAGAACATGAAAAGCGGTTAGTCGTCTTCACCGAACTGCTCGAAGATACCGCACCGAAATGAACTATCCTGAAATTGGAAATTTTATATGGCGATTAAAGAGCTAATAACTGGATAATCTATAATTGTCTTCTCAGACATATGTAGAGCAATCAACGGCGAAGGAGGTGCATATCAATGAAAAAAGATTTTGTCACTGGCTATTGCAACATGCGTACTGTTCTCTGCAGCTTCCTTTGCTTTTGCTGAGCAGCCTACAGGCGGTACATCCGGTGGTGGAACTACTTCTGGAGGAACAACAGGCGGAACTGCAGGCGGTGGTACTACCGGAGGGGCAAAAGGCGGTACTACAGGCGGCGGAGCTACTACACCAGGCATGCCAAAAAACAGGAATGGGCGGCGCAAGCAACTAATCCTTAAAAAACGATCGGACAGGGAGAGTTTCCATACTTTCCCTGTCTTTTTTTCATGCCGTGAAATTGTGCGGGCAGTGCGCTATTGCGTGTGAGCGTCTTGACAAGAGATCTGGCTTGACCGATAGCGCGTTTCTGAAGTAATGTATCCACAAATGCCGGATGAGGGAAGAAAGGAGCGGGAAATGGAAGCATATCAAAATCTGATAGGGGTCGTACTGGAAAAGCTCGGCCAAACCTATAAGGAGCTAAAGTTCAATTATGAAGGGCTGCACGGGGTTCTGTGCAATCATTCGGAGGAAGAGATTTCTGAGACGCCGGAGCTGCTCACAATCAAGGAACTGCGCGATTCCTACGCGGAATTCATTCGAACTATGGAAAACCGGTTTCCCGGCATTAAATCGTTATAAAGGTAGCGCTGATCATCTCAAATTTAAAAAAAAGGGAAAGAGAGGCGGTGTGCCTCTGCAATTCCCTGGTTTGCATTATTCGCTGGCTCCGCCCATACCTGTTTTTTGGCATGCCTGGTGCAGTAGCTCCGCCGCCTGTAGTGCCGCCAGTTGGGCCGCCTGTAGTGCCCGCACCTGCATCGCCTCGTGCTCTGACGCGAGCTCCGGCTGCACCGGCTCCGGCTCCGCCTTCGACTTTCACGCCAGCTCCGCCGCGGCCGACAGATCCGCTTACGGAACCGCCAATCGAACCCCCGACTTGACCGCCGGAAGCTGCTCGGCCAAAACGACTGCACTAGTCGACAGCGCCAAAAAAACTGCAAATTACTCCTGCAATAATTTTTTTCATCTCGTATCCTCCCTTCTTGATGACATCTCTAGCGGTAAATAATTTTCTCCAAACGGGACAGGATTATGCAGGGCTTCTGGACCGGAAAGTTGGCGGATGAATCGTCATAATTATGCGCGGGAAGCAGGCAAATGAAAGAAGGATTTTTCAAATTCATGAAGAATAGAATTTTGAGATTATCCAAATATAGGGAACGAGAGTGAAAACGGATTTATGAACCATGGGCGGCGGAATTACTGGTTGCTTTTTTACCGACACGATTTTATTTATGAATGCAATGACGTTCTTGTCTGTAAACGCAGTCATTACATATTTTTTTGGCCAATTTGGGAGCCAGCACGTTTGAGATAGGTTTGGCCAATGCTCTGGTTTCCATCGGTTCGTTTGTGAGCCAGCCGGTCTTTTCCAAAAAAAAGTAATGAATTTAACGCACAAACTGGCTGCTTTTGTTAAAATTTTATTTATCCAACGCGTCTTTTTTTCTTGCCTTCGTGCTGACGATCCCTTTGATTGCCGAGTCGCATCCGCGTCTTATGGTCCTGCTTTTTTCTGCTGTGCTGGGCCGTCTTCAGCGTGTTTGTCGGATCGTATGGGCCGTTCTATATGAGTTTGTTTGCCAAATTCGTGGCGGAGCAAAAGCGGGGCAGGCTGCGGGGATACAGCGGAGGAGCGGCCAATGTGCTTTCCCTCGGATCTGCTGCCGCGTGCAGTGTAATCCTGAAGCATGTACCGTATCCTTATAATTATACTGTCATTTTTTTGCTGTGGGTGTCTTCCTGCTTCTCCTCGATGTAGCGACTTTCATGTCAATGAAAGAGGGGCAGCCTGATGAAGTGACCAGAGTTGATTTTAATTACATACAATATTTTAAAAAAAATCCCGGAAATGTTTCGCGAGCACAAGCCTTTCAAGCGTTCAGTCATCGGGTTTTCGTTCATGGTGGCCTCACAGGCCAGTCTGGCTTATTACGCGTTGTATTCAGTTCGGATCTATCATGCCGGCAGCGCTGAGATTGCGTTGTTTACGGCCATTACCGCTTTGGCTAACATCGTCAGCAGCGTTGTATTCGGTATTTTATCCGACCGCATCGGGCATAGGATCATGCTTGTCCTTTCTTCCGTGTGCGGCGGATTGGCGGGAGTTTTAATCCTCGTAATCCCAGGCTTGTGGACGGTTTATGCGGCGTTTGCTTTGACGAATTTCTGTATGAACGGATACAACTTGAGCAGCGGCATTCTGGTTATCGAGCAGATTCCCCGAGCGCGGCTGCCGATGGGCATCAGCATTAACACGATGATTACCCTTATCGTTTCTTCTTTACTGACAATAGGCAGCAGCTTTCTGATAGACCAATTCTCTTTTCTCTATGTATTTGTGATCGCAGGATTGTCAGGCTTCGCGGGAGCAATAATTTTGTACAGCGGCAGCAAAGCTCCTGCCAAGGTATCGGAAGCAGGCCGAACACTCTGACTTTGGCATTCTAAGCAGCTGTCATCATAGTAAAAGAACAGCGGCAAAGCCTGTACGGCCCTGGCGCTGTCCGTTTTACTGTAGGGCTGCCGCTGACAGCAATTATTTCTTTTTTGCTCTCTGCCCGGTTGATGTTGCGCATGGCTTTGGCTTCCAGCTTCACAGCCGAAGTGATTTCGTTTTCCGCTGTTTCCAGGCGGTTTTTTTTTGATGGAGCGGATTGCCTCATTGAGCTCTTCAATGGCCTGCTTTAATTCCAGGATGGCCTTCATTCTGGAATGATGCTTGCTTACCATACTCTCACACCCTCTCTATTAAGATAATCCATAATATTCATAGAGTGGTGCTTGGTATAGGTGCAAGCTACGCATCTTTTGGCACATTTTTATTCGCTTGCTGTACAGGTGCGGCTGGAGCGTGCGCCGGAATCTCGAGGCTTTGGAACTTCATGAAAATAGCGGTAGCTGCAAGCGCCAGTCCGTTAAGGATGAAAACGATACGGATCGGTATCCACCCGCCAAGGAAGCCTCCAACGATAGGCCCCAGCATCATGGCAAGCTGAGTGGCTGATTGGTTGATAGAGAAAGCGCGTCCCCGGAACTCCGGCTGAGTGACTTTGACGATCATTGCGTTAACCGCAGGGTACACCCCGGCGAAAAAAAATGCCGTACAAGAAGCGCAGCAGCCCGAATCCTACCAGATGGACCGCAAAGAATTGCAGAAGGTTGCCGATTCCGCCGCCTAACAAGCCGATGAACAGAATCTTCGGGTATCCGAGCTTCGCGCCGAGCTTGCCCCATCGGGGGGCGGCCAGAATCGCGGCGATGCCGACCGCGGAGAAAATAATGCCCGATTGCAGCGAAGCATCCTGCTTTGAAGCGCCCAGCTGCAGCACGTAAACGGTAATCAGCGGTTCCAGGACCATGACGGAGAAGGTAGCCATCATAACCAAAGACATCAAACCGACGAACGCGCGGTTCGACGCCGCGGTCCTGAGATCCTCGCGGATACTGGAGCGTACGCCCGTCCTGCTCAGCTTGCTTTCTTGTACAAAGAAGGTTGCTGTCAAGGCTGCGATCAGCACAACCGCACCTGAAAAAAAAGAAACGCCGCCCGGTTTCCGAACCAATGGCTCACCACTCCGCCGATAAGGGGGCCGACAATCCCCCCGGTCGCTCCGGCCGTCGACATGACGCCAAGAGCGTAGCCTACATGCTTGTCCGGCGTATTAGTGGCGACTAGGGCGGTGGAAGCGGGGACATAGCCCGCCAGCAGGCCTTGAAAAATCCGCACCGCAAGGAGCTCGTAGGGATTCTGGACAAAATAATTAAGAAAATAAAGCGCGGCGAGACTGTAGCCGGAACGGATCAGCATCGGCTTCCTGCCGTATTTATCCGCGAGCGATCCCCAATAAGGCGAAATGAGAGCGCTTGCTAAAAAAGGTGATGCCGAAAGCGAAACCGGACCACGTTTCCAAATGCCTTTCGACGCCCAGCTCCGTATGGATAAAAATAGGGAGAAAAGGGATGGAAATCGAGTACGCGGTACTGCAGAAAAAAGACTCCGATCCATAAGACAGTCAAATTTCTTTTCCATGAAAGCTCCATCCTGCGCGTCACTACCTTCGGTTTGGACTTTTGGGAGTTATTGGTATGTAGCTTCCATTTTATCACCGCGTTCCGGATTTGACTATCCGAATTGTTTAGGCAGTCTTATTTTTTTTCGGATTTGAATCTGCCCGTCGAATAAGGTAAAATCCATAATCAAAAGGACCAATACAACTACAGAAAAGGAAGAATGATGAACTATCAACTGATTGCTCTAGATGTGGACGGTACCCTGCTGAACGACCAATACCGGCTGACGGAACCTGTCAAGGAGACGATCCGCAAAGTGCACGAAGCTGGCTGCACCATCGTCCTGTGCACGGGAAGAAGCCCGATTTCCAGCATTCCGGTGATGGAGGAGCTCGGCCTGAGAGGCAAATTGATCACCCACAACGGAGCCGCGACTGTCTCCTCCGAGGACCGGTCGGTGCTTTACCTTTTTTTCCTTTCGATATGGAAGAGATTCTGCCGATGGTGGAGTACTGCAGGAAGCATGAAGTCCATTTTGACGTAAATTCGGCGTTTACAATGTATGTGGAGAGTCTGCAATCGGGGACGAAGGAGATGTACGACAAATTTTTTTTGCGAATCCTGTGCTGGTGCCTGACGCACTGTCAGTGGATGAGCCGATCGTGAAGTTTACAGCCTTCGGCACCGAGGAATTGATGGACAAGGTGGAAGCGGATTGGAGGGTGATGGATATCCCCCACCGCATGATCCGGAGCGGCGTGCATTTCATCGACGTGATGCACTTTGAATCGACGAAGGGCAACGCCTTAAGGCTCTGGCCGCGCAGATGGGTATCCCACGGGAGCGGGTTCTGGCTATCGGCAATTATTTTAACGATATCGACATGCTCGAATTTGCCGGAATGGGCATTGCTATGGAGAACTCGCCGGAGCTCGTGAAGAAATCCGCTGACGCTGTCACCGGATCGAACAACGAGGACGGTGTGCATCAGGCGTTAACCCGATACTGCCTGGAACAATGATTTCTTTTGGAAGCTGGTCAAAGGCCGCGGACAAAGAACCTTTTTTTTCCATCCTGATGAAGGGTTCTTTGCCCGCCAAGCTAAACGCCATCCTTGAATTCGATTAAGCAAGTCGTTCCCTTTTGAGGTTTGCTGATGAAGGAGATCTTGCCGTTCATTGATTTCAATAAGGTTTTTTTACCACCATAAGGCCGAGCCCGGTGCCCATATCCTTCGTCGTGAAGAAGGGCATTCCCAGCAGCTTGATCTGCGCGCCCGTCATCCCCACTCCCGTGTCTATAATCGAGACCCATATCGACCCGTTCGTACGCTCGGTTTCAATCGTCAGCGTTCCGCCGTCTGGCATCGCTTCAATCGCATTCTTCAACAGGTTGAGCAGGCACTGCTTCAGCTTCCTTGATTGTCCCTGACGAGAAGCGGCCCCTCATACGAATGGCTCACTTTCAGCTCGACATTCCCTATCACCAGCAGAGAGCTGATGAGCGGGATGATGTCCGCTATTTCTTTTTTTTCAAATCGATTTCTTCAATTCCCTCCGCATCCGGCTTGGCGTAATTTAAATAATCGGTGATGATCGTGTTGGCCTGGTCAATGCCTTCGATGGCAGAACTTATGAAACGATTGCGCTCGTCAGCGCCGAATTTGTCCGCTTTCATCAACTGCAGGTAACCGCGCGTGGTCGTCAGAGGATTACGGATTTCGTGCGAGACGGATGCCGCCATCTGGCCCACCAACTGATATTTCTCTGCTGAAATGAGCCGCTCTTTCATCGCTTCCTGGTGTTTGACGTTGTAGTATAAGCAATTGACGATCCATGTGAACAGATAGCTCCCCGAAGCTGCGTACCCGAAAGCTTGCCAGTTCTCGCGCAGATGCGCTCCTCCCAAACCGCAAAATACGGCCAGATAAAGCGTAAGCATCCCAGAGGCTAAGATCAGCTTGCTGCGGATCGTTTGGCTGCCGCCCTTCCTGAGGTATAAAACCATGCCGAGAGCGAACATGCAGGCTGAAGCCGCAAAACAAGGCAGAAAATAATTGCCGAGGAAGTAATATCCGAACAGATTGAATAAAATCCAAGTGCCCACTCCCGGAGTGAACCCTTCGAACCCAGAGGCAAGCCCCAGGCACACCGGCACGGTGTAGACCATGTAAACCAACGGATCCAGCTCTTCTATCCCGAAGTAAAAGCAGGCTAGAATCAGCAAGATGGCCACGAAAAAAAAACTTCTTCCTCAGGCCGGCTCCCACGATGGCCGGTGTCAAAAAAGATATACAACAAACAGGCGCAGGCAAGGTAGAGGAATCCGTGGACCTCCTGGGAAATGATCGCCTTAAGCAAAAAAGTACCAATCCTTCCTCCCAAGTAAGACTTTTTTTCCTATATTATCTCACGAAATTTAACAAAATCAATCAAAAAATCACCGATACTAATTTCATTCTTTTGAAATAGGATAATGATAGGGAATGTTGTAGAGGAGGGAAGATGCTATGGACGGGTCAGCGAATATCACCACGGGCGGGGATAACAGCTGCCGCAGCTGCTGCACGCCGGTTGCACAGTTTGCCGAAGGCACATCGACGTGTGTCCGGAATGTTTGGAAGACGCCGGACAGGGACCGCATTCGGACGAGGGGAAAGGTCCGATGTTGTTTTTTTAAAACAATGCGGCTTGCTGCCGGAATATTTGCTCTAACATTTGAAGACGCTTAATTATTTTTTTAAGATTTAACGTATTTTTTCCAAAAAAAAGGTTGCCGACGGTTAATAACCTGCTAAAATTGAAATATACTGAAATTTCGAACTACTCCATTTGCACTCTACATAGAAGGAGAGAACTCACATGGCAACTGCGCTGCCCAAAGTGAACGAGCTTGGTTTTTTTTGAAATAAGGCTGGAGTCGATCGGAGGCTTGGAGCGAATCTGGCCGGCAAGATGTTGGCTGAAGCGGGAGTTGTTGGCGCCGGCATGAACGGCGTCAGTTTTTTCTTCCTACGGCTCGGAGAAGAAGGGCTCCGCTGTGAAAGCACACATCCGGTTTTGCGATCCGGATACGAACATCAGGGACACGTCTCCCGTGGAGCGCCCGCATGTGGTAGGGGTATTCCATGAAGCGCTTACCAAGACTGTCAACGTGATCAGCGGTATATATGAAGACAGCCTTGTGCTGGTGAATTCAACTAAGTCGCCGGAACAGTTGAAGCAGAATATGAACCTCATGGGCGGGACGATTGCTGTCATCGACGCCATAGGCATCGCTCTGCAGGAAAAGAACAGAGTGAATATGGCCATGCTGGGCGCTTTATTCCGCCTGTGCCCGTTCCTGGATCCGGATACGATGAGAGAGGTCATCCGGAAATCTCTGGAAAAGAAATATCCCGGGGCGGTACAGCCGGCGTTGAATACGTTTGACCGCGGATACAACGAGGTCGAATTCCAGACCTTTGCCCTGCCGGAGGGCAGCGAGATGCCTTCGTTTGTGCGGATGGATACACCTGTGCTCGGTTATGCCACCCAGCCGATCGGGGGACTCATTACCAACCCGGGCAACAGTATCTTGAAAAAATCTCAGCATTTCGCGCGCCGGTATGATGCCCCATTTTGACGATGACAAATGCATCCACTGCGCGGCTTGCGATAACGTGTGCCCCGACTTCTGCTTCGTATGGGACGAGGCCGCGGATAAAAAAAAGGGCGTCCCAGATGTTCCTGCAGGGAATCGATTATCAATACTGCAAGGGCTGTTTGAAATGCGTACAAGCCTGTCCTACGGAAGCTTTGTCGAGCGCAAGGGAGGAAGACGGGTATGCCGACCGCTACAGGGTGCCTCACCGGTTTGACCTAGCGGTCAATTGACTGGACCCGAACAAGTGAATCAGGATGCTTCGAGGCTTGCTGCAAGTACTTTTTCGGGACTCCGGAAGCTTTTTTTTGCGGGAAGCCTGGAATCAACTAAATATAGAGGAGTGGATTGCTTGAATGGCTATCGAGATTAGTAAAGAAACCGCGCAGGCTAAGATAGAGCAGAGAATCGTCTATGAGTCCGGCAACGAAATGGCCGCTTACGCCGCTCACCAGATCAATTACCATATCATGGGATACTTCCCTATCTCCTTCCACAGAGGTCGCCCAGTTCCTGGACCTGATGAAAACGGGCGGCAAGCACGACATTGTGCTGATCCCGGCCGACGGCGAACACGGCTCCGCGGGGGTATGCTACGGCGCTTCCACAGCAGGCGGACGGGTATTTAACGCAACCAGCGCAAACGGTTATTTATATATGCTTGAGCAGATGCCGGTGCAGTCGGGAACGCGTTTTCCGATGGTCATGAACCTCGTCTGCCGTTCCGTGTCCGGACCTTTGGATATCCACGGAGACCACTCCGATCTGTATTACGCTTTGAACACCGGCTGGCCGATCCTGATGTGCCGCGATCCCCAAGCCGTTTACGATATGAACATTATGGCGCTGAAGCTTGCGGAAGATCCTGAAGTGCGGCTGCCTGTGCTGGTCGCATCGGACGGCTATTTCACTTCCCACCAGAAGCGGAGAGTGCAGACGTTTGCCCACCGGCGGATGTTCACGCATTTATCGGGGAGAAGCCTCCAGCCGGCTATCCGCAGACGCTCGACCGCGATAATCCGATTACCGTAGGGCCTTATATGAACGAGCCGGATTACATCAACAATTGCTATCAGCAGTCGGTTGCGATGTACAACGCCGAGCGCGTATTCGACCGGATCCGCAAGGAATATTACGAGCTGACCGGCAGGGACTATCCTGTCCTGGATCTGTACCTGATGGAGGACGCGGAGGTTGCTGTGTTCCTGATGAACTCCTCTTCGGAAATCATCAAGGACGTGGTCGACCAATTAAGGGCAAAAGGCATCAAAGCCGGCTCCATCGCGCCCAATATGATCCGTCCTTTCCCACAGCAGGCCATTGCAGAGGCATTGAAGAACGTAAAGGCGCTGACGGTCGGCGACCGGGCCGACTCTTACGGCGGCCACGGCGGGAACATGGTGAACGAGATCAAAGCGGCGCTGTTTACGTACGGGAACCACTCCACGATGGTCATCAGCCGCATTTACGGATTGGGGGGCAAAGATTTTTTTACGCCGAGGACGGCCACAACCTGTTCCAGTTTGCGATTGATGCCGTGGAAAAAGGCAAAGTGGAGGTGCCGTTCGACTACTACGGACATACTCCCGGTGATCCGGCGAAAGCGCCAAGCGTGTGCTGAACCCGATGAAGTACGAAGATTTGAAAACAGGGCTGATCACCGTCAAGAAGGATGAAGCTTCCGGCAAATTGAATGTGCGCATCCCTCCTTTGAGTCTTTGACAAAGAAGCCGAAACGCATCGCGCCGGGCCACGGGGCTTGTCCGGGCTGCGGCATTTTCTCCGGACTGGAGCTTTTCTTCAAGGGCATCGAAGGGGATATCGTGGCTCTGTTCCATACCGGCTGCGCAATGGTTGTGACCACCGGCTACCCGTACTCCTCCCACAAGGCGACCTACATCCACAACCTGTTCCAGAACGGGGCGGCCACTCTGTCCGGCGTTGTGGAGATGTTCTGGGAGCGCAAGCGCAGAGGCGAGCTTGACGAGCTCAACCTGAAGGATGACTTTACTTTCGTGATGATCACCGGCGACGGCGGTATGGACATCGGCATGGGCCCCGCAATCGGAGCGGCGCTGCGGAACCATAAAATGATCATTCTCGAGTACGACAACGAAGGATACATGAATACGGGCGCCCAGCTGTCTTATTCCACCCCGCTCGGCCACCGGACGTCCACATCCAACGTGGGCTCGCATCAGGGAGGAAAGTTGTTCCACCATAAGGATACGGCGCAAATTATGGCTGCAACCCACATCCCATACGTGTTCACCGGCTCCGAGGCATTCCCGCAGGACCTGGTCAAAAAAGGCGGCGAAAGCCCAATGGTACGCGCAGAATGAAGGCATGGTGTACGGCAAAATCCTGATTGCGTGCCCGCTGAACTGGCTGTCCGAGGATGAGCAGGGCTCCAACATCGTGGGCGCGGCAGTGGATTCCTGCTTCTTCCCGCTGTACGAAGTGGAGCATGGAGTGACTTCTCTGACTTACAATCCGGAAGAGAAGAGCAAGAAGATTGCGGTGGCGGATTGGCTGAAGACTATGGGCAAAACAAAGCATATGACGAAGCCGGAGTATGCCGAGGCGCTGGCTTCTTTCGAGACTGAGGTAGAGCGGCGCTGGGAGATATTGAAAGCGAAACACGAGAGTCCTTATTTGTAATGTTTTAAAAAAGCGAGGCGTTTCCCGCAATGACTCCGAAATTACGGGTTAGAGCCCGGGTTCCGGTTTGGGGAATCGCCTTTTTTTTTGCGTTGGGGTGCTTCTTCGGAGAACACAATCTTATTTGCGGAAGCACCTAATTTTTTTGGTTGACTAATATGTCGGTTGCGCTTTATTATTATCTTCACAGTTGGAATTCGTTAAATGTTGGAAAACATTATTCGAGGTTGGAATAAAGTCGCAGTTTCCTCATCCAAGTCAGGGTTGCCGTCTGGAGGAGAGAAGCTGTATATTTTTATGGATCAACTGTAAAGCATGTTTTCCAAATAAGCATTGACGCTTGATTTTTTAATACGAAGTTTCATTATTTGAGTATTGGGTGACGAACATAACAATGGGGGTTAGAACACATGAAATGGTATATTAATTTGAAGACGACTACAAAACTATTATCTGCTTTTATACTGACCGCAATCCTTGCGGGTATTATCGGGTTCAACGGATTATTAAACATGCAGAGATCCAACGAAAGATTAAACCTCATATACTCCAATAACCTGCTTTCCGTACAGTATATGAATCAGGCGACAGTGAATTATACGAGAATTCGGGTTGCCGTGCGCGATATAGCGATTTATAAAAAAACGAAGATGACCAAAGTAAAAAAAGATTAAGGATATAGAGGGCATGGTTAAAGCTGTAGAAGAAAACCTCAATTCGTTCAGAAAGATCGACAGCTCCGCCTCCAGACAATCCGCTCTGCAAAAAAATTGATGCAACCTGGGCGTCATATAAAAAAAACAATGGACAACGCTCTCCAATTGAAGAAAGCCGGCCAAAACGATGAGTACATTGCTCTCTTGACCGGAGATTTTGCAAAAAATAGGGAACGAGTTAAAAGCATCGTTGGATGAACAAATTGCGAGTAACATCAAACAAGCTGAGCAGGTGAACAGGGAAAGCAACAATGACTACCAGAAATCGCGTGTCTTTACGGTCACATTCGTTGTCCTGGTCGTAGCTTTAAGCATCCTTTTTTTGGAATATGGATATCCATAATCATAAGCCGCCCACTGAACAAAATCGTATCCGTTGTTACCAAGGTGGCCAGCGGCGACTTAACGGAAAAAATCAGACATAGCAAGCAAAGACGAGATTGGAATGCTCGCTCACGCCATTAATCACATGGTAGATAATCTGCGCGCAGTGGTTGGAGGGATTATTCAGTCATCTCACAGCGTAGCGGCATCCTCAGAACAAATCTCTGCAAGTACACAGGAAGTGGCAAGCGGCAGCACAAGCCAAGCGCAATCTGCAAGCGACATTACAGAACTCTTTAAGGAGCTTTTAACAGCCATTAATTCAGTTGCCAAAAGCGCCGAACAGGCGGCTGAGCTTTCCGATCAAACGGTCCAAACAGCCACAGAAGGCGGCAAAGTCGTTAAGGCATCCGTAGCGGGCATGAAAAAAGTGAATGACAGTATGACCAGCTGGAAGAAGATTCCTACAAAATCGGCAACATAATTGAAGTGATCGACGATATCGCCGAACAAACCAATCTGCTTGCCTTAAATGCGGCGATTGAAGCTGCCAGAGCCGGGGACCAAGGCAGGGGATTCGCCGTTGTAGCCGATGAGGTGAGAAAGTTAGCGGAACGCAGCAGCCAAGCAACGAAAGAGATTACTACCATCATAAAAGCCATGCAGGGAAACACGAAACAAAGTGTTGCAGCTGTGATCGACAGCGTCGCTCAATCTACTCAAACAGGAGAAGCGTTTGATGAAATTGTCAGAATGGTAAATCATTCCTCGGAGAAAGTCAATGAGATCGCGGCCGCATGTGAAGAAGAAGCAGCGCAGGCTACGGAGGTTATGATTTCGGTCGAATCCATTGCAGCGGCTAGTGAAGAAGCTGCGGCGGCCTCCGAAGAAACCGCCGCAGCATGCCAATCTCTTGCGCATTTGGCTGAAGATCTGAACAGTTCCGTTTCCAGGTTCAAAGTCTAGTCTGTTGTGGAGCCAGTGTGAACTGAGTGAAGAAACGGAAAGTAAGAAATGGATCACCGCCTGATTAGGCGGTCCTTTTGTTTTACTTTTGGATGGCTATGTTTTGCGTACTATTGGCAGGGATGGTTGCTTCAACTTCCAAATACTGTTTCCCGTCTGCGCCGTAGTTCTGTTTTACCGTTCCGTTGGAAACCTTGTAATTTCCTGCTGCCATATAGAATGGAACGGTCACTTTAACCGGCTTATTAAGACGATTGGTCACGGCCGCGTTCTGAGCTGAAGCTTGTCCATCGTTGGCAGCGGTGTAGTTAGCTTCGAATGACATGATACCGTTCCGTGTTTCGCCGTATTGGTAAACCGGAATGGAATGACCAGGCTCTTCATAGTTGTACGAAGTGGGTTGTCCCTTATTCACCGTAAAATGCCTGAATCCGATCCACGGTTTTCCCGTCAGCTCTATGGCAGTGGTCGTTGTATAGAGAATGCCGTCCTGCTGGGTCACATTATCGATGTGCGTGTGCCCATGCAGGCCAATCTGCACATGATATTGCTTCATCAAATCGACAATTTCCCGCGCGCCTTCTCCGTGCCACAGCTGGTCATATTTTTTGCCCGAGCTTCTCGCCCAGAGCGAGATTGGCAGGTGTCTGAGGATTGTGCTGGCGGTCATACTCTTTCCAATACAACTGCACTTCCGGATCGCTCTGCGGCCATTGATCACGGTCACGGAAAATCGGGTTGTTATGGGCAAGCAGTCCGCGCAACTGCCCTGGTTGGGCCGCTGCCGCGTTTTTCGCCAGGTCTTCCTTCAGCCACTGCAGCTGCTCGCTCCGAACTTGTCCGCCCCAAGTTGGTACGGAAACCGTTCCGCTGCCGCTCCGGTCGATTTTGTCCCAATCGAATGAATTAAGGGCGACAAAGTGAGCGTAAGGGCCGTAATTGAACGAAAAAATAAAGAGGTCCAAAGTAATTCTTCCAATATTCCAATCCGTCTGTGAGCGTAAGATCTTGCGCGTAACCGTCGTGGTTGCCAGGGATGATATAGACCGGCACGTTGAGCTTTTGCAGAACTTTATAAACTTCCTCATACTCATACAAATACTCTTGCGGGTTCATTTGGCCAAAAATGAGATCGCCGGTAAGAACGACAAAGTCAGGGTTTTTTTTAAGATTCACTTCTTTGATAGCCTTTTGAAGATAGAGCCAGCGTTTATCCGGGTCAGGATTCCATATGCCCGCTTCCGTCGCAAGTGCGGATCGGCCGCCAACGGGTCTGACGGGTCCCCTAAATTTCTTGGAGAGCCTACGTGAATATCCGTCATATGAAGGAATGTAAAATCCTTTTTTTGAATTCATCTACCACTTTCACTGAATGGGGTTGTTTATCGGTCACCCGTTTGCCGTTTGCAGTATAGGTCACTTCCAGATCGTACAATTTTTTTTCAGGAACCTGGGCCGGAATCTGGACGGTAATGTCATAGATCGTCGGGCTGTTCCTCCAGTAGGATTTACCGGCTGCAACCGTCTGCACGGGAAGCTCATACTCGCTTGTCAACGAGGATAGGTTGGTTTGCTTTAATTTTATAGTCCAGCCGCCCGCTTCTTTTCCTATGCTGTCCAGCTTGATCGTAAGGGTTTGGCCTTTCTTTTTTTTATTTCCGGTGAAGCAAAAAGGGGAGAGATGATTTGATTTACTTTCGGACTCAGTGAAATATTGGGCGTCTCGAGCCGGTAATTCGTGCTGTTGCCTATTCCGCCATCCTTATCGCCCGCAGTACTCAATGGGCCGCCGATCGCCTGCGCCGTTGCGGGTACAAATGACACCGCCAGCAGAACGATAGCCGCTTTACTTAACCAGTTTTTCAATGTTTGATTACCTCCTTTTTTAAATACTTACCCACCAAGTGTAAACTGAGAGTAACGTGTATATTAATTTTTTTGTTTAGCAATGGAAGAGTTGATTGAAGAAGGGATTTACCGACAACTTCAAGAAGTAACTACGTAATTTAGGAGAAGCAGCGGCGGACTTGCCCAGAGTGACGGCTATGTATTTGGAGAGCGGGGAAGAAGAGCTGGCACGACGTTTCTGGCCGTTTATTTGAATGGTTCTGCAACAAAAGAAGCCTTCACAGAACGTTTTAGAGTCCATATGCTTCATCAACGGGTGTTAGACTGGGGATGCGCCAAGGCTATTCATCGCGTGACTTGGGATAACGAGCTTTCTTTTTTTTGTGAGTGGGCGGAAAA
>BBFE01000016.1 GCA_001313085.1 Paenibacillus sp. JCM 18996
TCAACAACACAGTTTAACAGAGCCTTTTAAAAAAAATGAAGACGGATCTTTTAAGACGTTTCCAGCACATTAATGTGATCAATGTCATATCCTCGGCTAACTTCCATACCGTCTTGATTATGAAGTCCAAGCGTACCAACGATTTAATGCAATAAAGCGACGCAGAGAAAGAGTCGAGGTTTCGTGAGACTGACGTTCACTGTCGTAACACAGCTTGTGTAGTGCAGCTGCTCCTTGTTTTATTAAGCTACTTGAAGACGATTCGGGTTACGCCCTTAGGCGCTTTATATCTTCCCTAGGTGGAAAGCCAAACATACGGGAATATTCACGACTGAACTGCGATGGACTTTCGTATCCTACCCGGAATGCAGCTTCAGTCGCATCTGCCGATTCGGTTAACAGCAGTCGGCGGGCTTCCTGAAGTCTCAATTGTTTTTTTTGGTACTGAATTGGCTCATGGCAGTTACTTCTTTAAAGTGCCGATGTAACGAAGAAACACTCATATTTGCGATCTCGGCAAGCTCTTCAATCCGAAAAGAACGAACATAGTTATTCGTGATATGCTCGATAACGTCATTTATTTGATGGGCGGAGCTGCCTGCTATTGCAATTTGCCCAAGAGTAATCCCATACTCGCCTTGAAGAATTCGATACAGAATTTCCTTCGTATGCAGGGGCGCAAGTACTTGGATATCCTTTGGGGCATCAAGCAAACGAGCCAACCTGATGACCGCATTCGTTAAAGGCGTGTCAATCCGGCTGACAAACATCCCTCGCATTGCATTTTCTCTGGGTCCTACCCTTGTTTCAGAATCACGCAAAACCTCTAAAATTTGATTCTCCGTAAACTCAAGTTTAAAACCCAAATATGGAACATCGGAGGTCGCTTCAGTGACAAGGGCGGTAACGGGTAGATGAACGGAAGCAACAAGGTAATCGGTAGGGGTATATCTAAACCGGTCCTCACCCAGCCATACCTCCTTCGCCCCTTGGACCACCATGCAGAAGGAAGGCTTGTAAACTCCATGGTTGGGTACAGATGCATTAGAATCCCGCATAACTTCCATGAGGACCGCCTGATCGATTTGATTATTCATAATGAAGTCGTTCCTGCCGTAAACCAGGTTGAAACGCACCCATTCAACCAACAAATTGAAAATGCAAAATTCATGAAAGAGAATAATGTTCAAATTGAATCCTGGGCGCCTTTTGCAGAGGGTAAAAGTAACTTGTTCCAGAATGAGTTATTGGTATCCATTGCTGAAAAGCATAACAAATCCGTTGCTCAGGTCGTTTTACGTTGGCTGACTCAAAGAGAAGTTGTTGTAATTCCAAAATCAGTCCGTAAGGAAAGAATTATCGAAAACTTCAACATCTTTGACTTTGAATTGAGCCAGGATTATATGGATAAGATTACCACACTTGATACGAAACAGAGCCTGTTCTTTTCACATCGTGATCCTGAAATGGTGAAATGGATCGGCACCCGTAAAATTCATGATTAATGTTCAAAAAAAGCGTGTGAATTAACATGGCATGTCACACGCTTTTCCATTACGACAAAAAAAGTAAGGAGAGCGCCCGGTTACGGATTTTACGAAACTTGGAAACACCGGTTTGGACGTTTCTCGAATCTGCCTTGGTTGTATGGGCTTTGGTGTAGCAGAACGGTGGACCCACCCGTGGGTAATTGATGAAGAGCATAGCCGTCCGGTTAATAAAAAAAGCTCTTGAACTGGGCATTAATTTTTTTTGATACGGCGAATTTATATTCAGATGGAACCAGCGAGGAAATTGTTGGACGTGCGTTAAAGGATTATGCTAATCGGGATGAAATAGTCCTTGCCACGAAGGTTTGGGGGCGCATGCATCAAGGTCCAAATGGTGCAGGGCTATCCCGAAAAGCAATCATGAGTGAAATTGATAAAAGCCTCAAGAGACTGGGAACCGATTACGTCGATTTGTATCAAATCCATCGTTGGGACTACACTACGCCTATCGAAGAGACCATGGAAGCCATGCATGATGTCGTGAAGGCGGGCAAAGCAAGATACATTGGTGCTTCAGCGATGTATGCCTGGCAGTTCTTGAAGGCGCTGCATGTTGCAGAGAAGAATGGGTGGACACGGTTTGTGTCCATGCAGAACCATCTAAACCTCATATACCGTGAAGAGGAACGCGAGATGTTGCCTCTTTGTAGGCAAGAAAAAAAATCGGCGTGATTCCATATAGTCCGCTTGCATCAGGAAGATTGACGCGTGATCGTGGGGAAACAACAGATCGTTCCAAAACCGATCAAGTTCAAAAAAAAGAAAATATGATGCAATGGCTGACGCTGATCAATCGATTGTGGATCGTGTGGCAGAACTTGCAGAAAAAAACATGGAGTTCCCCGCTCTCGAATCGCACTTGCATGGGTATTGCAAAAAAACGACCGGTAACAGCACCTATTGTCGGTGCTACGAAGTCGCCCCACCTTGAAGATGCGGTAGGTGCGCTTTCGTTAAAGTTAACACCTGAAGAAATTACGCACTTGGAAGAGCCGTATGTGCCACACCCAGTGGTCGGTGCGAATTGATTGTAAGCTGTTGCAGGAACCAAGCCTGACGCACAACTTTTTTTATCAGGCTGGTATTGCAGCGTAGTGATACATAATAAAGCCTGGTTGTTGATACGACGGGTACGATAGTTTGGCTCTGTTATCCTTGATTGTTGATTTTTTGACCGAAAGAAAAAAACCGCCATTTAATGACGGTTCCATACTGACTGCACTTCGTAGCCGACTAGAGTTACAGAGTAGTCGGCGTTCTCGCGTTAAACTTTAGTAACCACAGATGTGACGAGCCACAATGACCAGAAGAATAAACAGGACCAAGATAACGGCAGTGCTGGTAAAGTGATGACCATAACCTGCGCAGCTGTAAGCTCCCAAGTTCGTTCCTCCCCTCGAGAGTAATGACACTACGATATATTCATATGACCGTCACTTCAATCTTGCTTGTGCACATACCTCAGAAGATATTTGTTTAACGGCGTTTGTAGTACCACCTGTTTGTTAGATTGGTAGGAATTACACCTATCGGCAAAGGTGGCAGCTGAAAGTTTAGGTCAGCACGCAATCTCTGTTTAATCTACTAAATTCCCAGGTGTATCGTCAACGCTAAATGGCTTATTTGAAGAAACCGTAGGGATTACCTGAAATTTGAATTCGAATCTCGGGAGTAAACTGGATAGCTGCTGGTGCCTCCCTGAATTTGGACAATAATGATTTAGGCAAAGGTACACTTCCGTCGTAATACAACGGTTTGCTTTCCGCTTCGCTTTTTTGCTTCGTTTGCCAAATGTAAAACCCCCCTGTTTTGCGTTTCATTTGAAATATTGCATTGTCCATTCCCATAACACCCATAAGCCTTATTTTCACAAAAGATTGGTCACTAGCTGTTATTTTAAATGTTGATTCCCCTCAAAAGGTCTCAACTTTATCTCAAGATTTTACAGCAGTCTCAAAGGAAAGTTTTGTTCCCTATCGAATAGATATATTTAGATCTACTATCAATATTCACAACTTACACAAGGTAAGGGAAAATATACGAGTATAGGTGGCATACAATGCAGAGTCTGAACCAAGCTTTAACCATAGAGCGAAGCCGTTTATTTGTAGGGAGAGAACAGGAACTGACCTACATACAAAATTGGTTGACTCAGCAGGACGCGCCGACTGAGGTGGTCTTCATCTCCGGTATAGGGGGCATTGGCAAGTCAGCCCTGGTGCTCAAATTTTTTTTAAATATGGCACAGGATGAAAATATGTTATCCATCTGGCTGGATGGCCGTGCAGTCGTGGCAACACCCGCCGGATTTCTGGAATCTCTGCAAACATCTTTAGTTCAAAATTCACGTTTACTTTCTGCGTCCAAGACATCTTTGTCGGATATTGTAATATCTATTTCTCAGCAGCGTACCTTGATATGCATAGATAATTATGAACATCTTCACCAAATAGAAGGTTGGCTGCGTCAAGTGTTCCTCCCTAAACTGTCAGCAGAAGGTGTCCTAATCATACTTGCGGATAGACAAGAAATGACGATTGAGTGGCAGAACGATTTGGCTTGGCGCAAACACGTTAAACAAATGTGCCTGGCCCCTATTGCACGGCCTGAGGCTAAAGAATTTTACAAAAAAACATTGGTGTGGACGACAATTTTGAGATAGAGCGGCTCATCAACGAAACCAAGGGACTGCCACTCGCAATGGCTCTTTCAGCCGATAAGGCAAATTTAACAAAACTAGACTCAGATAAGTCCCAATGGCCTGTTTCGCTGCTTGTGAGCGCACAGCTCTTACGCGAAGTGGCCGAATCCGACCTTCAGGAGTCCTGGATTTACTCTGTATATTGCCACAGTCAAATCCGGAATTGCTCGGGCGATTGCTTGTCGCTCCTCTTACAGCTCTGCAACTGCATCAGCTCACTCGGCTGTCCTTTGTACGTCCCACGATGGGAGGCTTTGCCCTGCACGACGTGCACGTGCTCACCTGCAGGACGATTTCTTGCATCGGGAACCTGCACATTATAAGGCGCTCCGTTACCGAATTGTTCAGGAAATGATCAAGGAACTCAAAACAGAGGACATCCTGCAAAAAAACAAACCATCAACGATTTACTTGCCATATGCAGAGATTTTTTTTCAGGTAAATATGACCCCTATCATCTCAACAAACCCGCAATCCATGACCATGGAATCGTTCCGCGAAAGCGATCTCCCCATCTGCACGAGCTAATCACGGAACAAGCGCGTTTAGGTTTAGCTATCTCCCTTGAATCGGATGCCAAGTCCATGAGCTTTTGGATGCATTAGCCCGGCAATTTCCGGAGTACTTCCGGGTTTTCCGGTCGAAAAAAAACGGCATTCCCCTTACGTTTAGCGTAGGATTGCTGCTATATCGGGAAACCATTGATTTTCTGGAGCCCTTCATTCCTCATGTACTGGAGAACTGTTATCCGTTGGAGATCCGTCGCATGAAGCAATTGCGGCTTTATGAAGCAGACACTCATTATCAGCTATTGGCTGCTTCAACGAGTCAAGATCCCCATTATTCGTTCTATGAATTGAACGGTATTTTGCTGGCGGACCATTTTTTCCACTTATTCGGTTATGGGCCTGCGCTGCACAGTCATTACCAAGCTGGAAGAGACGGTCTCGTTTATGCGGGGAGTGGGCTTTCCTATTAGAGCGCTTCTCGGCCTGCCTGAAGAACATCCTTCATACGGTGCTTCGATCATTGAGTTCGATTTACGCAGCTTGGATTTCGGTAACTTTGTGCTCGCCTTGCTCCATGCCTTCGACAATAATGTGAACTTGGAAGCCGACCCGGTGTCAACGGAGACTGATATCAAAACCGTATTAAAGTTGGGCAAAAAAATGCGGACTCCCTTGGTAAAACGGCGTTTGCCCGCAACGTAAACAGCAGCGGCATTCTCTTGCAGCAGAAGCTTCAGGAATTGTTAAACCAGGAACCTCCGCTGCCACCGCTCAACAAGAGGATGCAGGATTTGCTTCGTCTTATGTATGATGAGCCTCATCTGAATGTTGAAATTGCGGCTTCCAGAATGCACATCAGCAGGGCGACTTATTACCGGGATCAGCGCGAAGCCTTGCGTCATTTGAATGAATTGCTGAACAAATTTTTTTGATGCCAAAAGATAGTGCGTGCAGTTAGTTTTCCATAATATAGTTATTCAAAAAAAAGGCGTTGCGGAATTTTCCTTGGGGGTCACAGTGAAGCAGCAGCTCTCGAAAGTCGGGCAGCTTCTCGTAGAGCGATTGCAGCCGAGCGGGCGGCATGGCAAACAGCTTGCCCCAGTGTGGACGAGCATGGAAGGGCTGAAGCTGTTTTTTCGATCATAGGCAAAACTTGTTGAACTGCCCCCCAATCAGCTTTCCACGTAAAGTGG
The DNA here is from genome assembly GCA_001313085.1 of Paenibacillus sp. JCM 18996. The sequence goes on from BBFE01000016.1 coordinate 5,954, forward strand.
ATAGCAACCGACTCCTGCTTGTAACAGGGGCTCATCCACAGATCGTCTTGTGCAATCGTGCGAACCTCTGAAACATGCAGGAGTGGCGTTATGTACTCCCACAGCCGGTCAATCGCACACAATGCATGATATGCGTCTTGACGCGCTACAAAATACTCGCTTTGCAGCTCATCGCCGGTGCTTGGGGTGAAATCCATGCGAAAATGCGGCAGCCGTTCGTGCCAAGGTCCCGGAATGCCCATCTGTTCGTTGCAATTCTCCGAAGTGTGGCCTGGCACTGGGTGCCGATGTGCGGTTGCTCGTATCGCGCCGAGAAACTCAGGCTCCGCCTGCATGGAGACTTGATCTGTTATTCTGTGCTTTAGCCAGGCTTGATTAAACGTCGCATCCTTCCAGTCCGTGAATAGACTGACACTGTAAGCACTGGAGAAAATATCGTCAAAGTGATCTTCAAGTTGCGCTAGTGGCAAGTTATCGTATACGTACTGGCTCATCTGAAATGCCGGGATCAAATCCAGGGTGATTTTCGTGACTACGCCCAATCCCCCAAGTGCTACGGCTGCTCCGGAGATGAGCCCGTCTTGTTGTTCACGTGAAAACACGACCACCTCTCCATCTGCTTTCACTATCTCCAGGGAATGAACCGCTGTTGCAAGATTCCCGTTCCGATCACCGGAACCATGAGTTGCCGTCGCGCATGCACCTGCAACGGTAATGTGCGGCAGCGACGCCAAGTTGTGCAACGCATAGCCGTTGCCGTGAAGATATTGGCACAGTTCTCCGTACTGTACTCCAGCTTCGACAGTTACCCTATTACGCGTATGGTCTAATGCTGTCACTCGGTTAATCTTCTCAAGTGAGAGAAGGCTTTCAGTGGAATCGGCGATTCCATTAAACGAATGGCGGGTGCCGAGCACCTTTATTCGACTGCTGCGAGCCACCAATTCTTGTACTTGCTCCATGTTTTCCGGAACATGTAGTTCCGAGGCGCTGTATCTGTAGTTGCCTGCCCAGTTTCGATCATTATCCACGACTTAACACTCCTTCCCAGACTAATCCGGATAATCATGCTGCTGTAATGAGACCAGCTTCATCAACTATTGTCCTTCTCACATGCCATGGTGATTTTCCTTATCTTAGCACATCGTTGAACTGTATTGCCCATTTTAGGAAAAAAAAAGAAGATCTGCGAAGAGAGGAATTGGAAAAAAACGAAACAAATTAAGGCGGCCGGGGCACCAAAAAAGAAATACCCCTGCGACGCGGGAAGGGTGAGTGTCGGAATGAAACATCCGGCAGATTGTCTTAGGCGAAATTCACTCCTTTAAAGATATAAGTGACTGCAATTTTTTCTGCTGAAGCGATCAATTTTGCTCTTTCCTCTTCATCCAGCGTCAAAGGCAGCGTTTCGCGCACACCGGAGCGATCGACAATGCAGGGAATCCCCTAATACACGTCGGAAATCCCGTGATAGCTCTGCATCAGTGTGGAAACCGTTAAAACCGCCGATTCATCATGCAGGATGGCCGCGCAGATTCGGTCGATCGCCAGAGCTATAGCGTAATAAGTGGAGCCCTTGGCTTTGATGATTTGATAGGCAGCATCCCGGGTATTCTGATATATTTCCTGCTTTTTTCAACGGATCGAGCTGCACCTTGGTCCCGGCGATATTAGCCAAGCTCCATACAGCCAGCTCCGAATCCCCGTATTCGCCGATAATATGGGCATGCACGCTGCGAGGGTCAATCTGAAAATGCTGGCCGACCAGAAACCGCAGGCGTGCGCTGTCCAGCAGCGTCCCCGTTCCGATAATCCGTCCTGCCGGCCAACCCGAACGTTTCCAGGAATAGTAAGACAAGATATCCACGGGATTAGTCGCAATCAGTAAAATACCGGTCTGATTGTAGCTGGTTACGCTGTCGATGATGTCCGCGAGCAATAATGATGATATCCGCCCCTTGGCAATCCTCATACGATCCGGACCGGACTTGGGATCCTCCGACAAAAGGCAGCCCATAATTCATATCCAGCGCATCGCCCATCGCTTTATCCGTGTTCACGTAGATCAGAATCAGTTCCTCCGCCTGCCCTCTTAAAAAAAGCGTATACGCCGTGGTAGATCCGACGGCCCCTATTCCGATGACGACGATTTTTTTTCTCTTGTCCATTCCACGTACCTTCCTATCTTATACACCACAAGCACACGAACTTTGCAAACTATCACGCATCCCTATCTTAATCCGAATTAACGGCTTAATACTGTGACAAAGGTCACACCTCTCGTCTAGAGCCTTTTTTTTGCATTTTGATGTAAAATACCTTCATTGCCGCTCCCGCCGCAGCAGCATAAAAAATACTGAGCTCCGATGAGCGATGTGATGATTCACGCGGGAATTTATGCCGGTGCAATGGGCTCATAATTCAACTGTTCTATAGCAAGTTGAACCTTTTTTTGCGCGTTTCCCGATCAATACGAGGCTATCATTCAAAACTCGTGAGACGGTTGTCCTTGAAACGCCTGCCAGTTTAGCAACATCTATTATTGTTGCCATTCGCTTCCGACAGGCCATGCTGTTCGACTTTTCAGGTAGCGGAATATTGTACTACTTCTGCAGAAGCACACGGGATCCAGGCACTTACTTCGATGAATAAGTGAGCATGGTGGACGCCGTGGTTATTAATCCAGCCCGCTCCCGCTTGCCCTTTCATGTGGCTCCAAGGCGTTCCTCCAAAAAAAAGCCGCGCTCCGTCACTTCAGCAGTAGCTGCATAATCTATTGTCAAGTATATCGGGCCCATGATACCGTCCCGAACTGCTCTTGAAATGGCAACCGCTTGAGCCCCCAGAACAATCGGCTCGGATAATGTTAAAACCCTCTCATATTTTTTGGGCATCCGCAATCATTTTACGTCCGAATGACGACGATATTGCAAGGGGCTTCTGCATTTGTACATGCACCCCACGGCAAAGCAATCTTCCGCCGCCTTATGATGCAGATCATGCTGGTTCCTCGAGGCTCCACTGGTAAGATTTGATTCTATATAGCAATATCATTAATTCCGGTTGGTGGAGATGATTTTAGCTACGTTTAGAAGCTTGTACAAGATCAAACAGACCAATATTAAAAAAAACATGACTCCTGGATTACGAAGTCATCTGTTGACCGCTTAGACAGAGTGTGGGGAAATATATCGCTAAATACTAATGGATACTCGCGGCCCGATGTCCCCCCTTCCCCGTTAGCGCCACTTCAAACATGTCGATAATTTCCAAAAAAATCTCTCCGCCTCGCGGAATACATGATCGGCCAATAACGGATGAATAATGCTTTTTTATTTTACATTGCTCAATCAAATCCCTGGCTGTTTTCTTGAAATCACGCAACGACTTGACGGAAACCCTGTTCTGGTCGAGGAATTGATTCAGCAGAGGAGCAGTTTGGGACTGAGGCGCATAGAGTCTAAGTCCCTCGCCTGGTACAGCAATTGATCAAAATCATGGCTGAAATCCCGTGCCTGTTCCACGAGCTTTCGTTCGGACGGATCCAGAAGATGCCCGATGAACTTGGCATGGTCAGCCATAATCCGCAGGAAGAACACATTTTCATCGATAATCGCATCCTGCAGCGGTTCCAGTTTGCCTTGGTTTAATTCAGCCAACCGGTTCCGAAAATAATTTGCTTCTCTGCTGGTATGATCCACTAATAAAGGAAAGTTGTTCTGCCCCGGCAGTTGACAGGTAACGATCAGTCCTAATACTTTTCGTTTAAAAGTCCAGATATGGGAAGCAGCCGTATACGCCTCGTTATTAAATTGCTGTATAGTCGACGGATCGGCGTTGGCACCCAGGGAATGCGATTTGTGCTCAATGCCCTCAAATATTTTGTAGAATGTATTGGCTTCGTTTATAAGCTGAGTGTCCTCACACCGGAATCCCAAACGTAAAAAATAATGAATGTTCCTTCATAATCCTGGACCAAAAAAACGGATTTCGTCCAAAGAACGGGCAACAAACATATTAGACATACTTACGCCCCCATTCAGCAATTTTACTTTAATCTATGCGAGCTAATTGGGTTAAAATACTGCTTAACAAAAAATTAGAAAAACCATTTCTTCAATATTAGCCCCAAAGAAGAGAGCAGAAAAAAAAGAAGCTTAGAAGGCAAAAAAATAGCATTGTCCCTTTAAGCTTCTTTTACTTAGTTCTTTTCTTTTAAGACTGCATTCCTTTTTTTATCCAATCCGCGACTGTTACCGTACGTTTTGCCTGATGAATGACTGCGCTGCGGACGTCTTCTTTCATTTTGCCATGATTGACGCTCACGCTTGTCCCGTACGGGTTGCCGCCTGCCTCATAAAGAGCTTGATCTGTGTATCCAGGAGCAGCAATAATCGCTCCCCAGTGATGCATTGAAGTGTAGATGGATAATATTGTGGCTTCCTGCCCGCCATGCGGGTTTTGCGCAGAAGTCATGGCACTGACTACTTTGTTGACGGTTTTGCCATGAAACCAGATGCTTCCTGTAGAGTCCAGGAAATTTTTTCATTTGAGCCGCCATATTTCCATAACGTGTAGGTGTGCTGAAAATGATGCATCCGCCACTCGATATCATCATGTGTTACTACAGGCACATTCTTTGTTGCTTCCACGTGCGCTTTCCAGGCCGGATTGGAAGCAATGGCATCTTCAGCAGCGAGCTCGGCAACCTTTAATACTTTCACTTCCGCGCCGGCCTCTTTGCCGCCTTCAGCGGCCCATTGGGCTAATTGATGGTTCGTGCCTGTAGCGCTGTAATAAATAACCGCCAGATTAATAGGCATAAGGTCATCTCCTTCCACATATTGAGTTATTTTTTTCTTAATTAAGTGGTCCCTGGCATTCTTTTTTTTAATTAAACAAAGACGAATGCATTTGAAGCACCAAAACATGCAGCGATCATTTTTTCATATGCGTGCTATTTAGCAGCCTCGGCACGAAATTTCCCCCGCAACGCAGCCCTTTCCTGTTCTTTCATACGCGGGCAGCTATAGCAATACTGGCCTCCTTCGGTTGTATAAAATAAGCAGCAAGCGCTCTTCAAAGGAACTAGCTTATCCGCTTCCGCTATACTTTCGATCATGCGGCAGTTCACGTCGAAAGGATTCTTCTTCAGGCCGAATAAGCCTGCATCAAGTGTTTTCAACCAATGATAATCCTCGGCGCTCTTTCTCTGATGTTGGGATCAGATTCTACCGCCAGCCCTTCCATAAAATAAAAAAAATTTGTGCGGCAGCTGCCCCATAACTGGGTTATATGTATTCCCGCTGCGCCCGATGCCGCTTCGAATAAAGGCCGCACGGTTTTGCCGTAAAAAAAATCGGTAAACATTCGTTCGCGCCACCGGTCTCTCTCTTTTGGGTCAAGCGGCGCATCCTGTTCCTGCCACTCGCCAACCTGGAAGGAGAAGCGGTGGTAATTACCGACCGGATATAATTGCACGGTGATATTGCCGAGAGATAAATCCGGCCCCTTATTCCGGGAAATGAAATAATGGAAGGCCAGCGCCACGCCGCCGAACCAGCTGCTGAAATAGGCAGCTGCCGCAGCCGGCTCCGCTGCCTTTAAAAGCGGCATATAAGTGTCAAGCAGGCGCTCCATACCGTTCTGAGCGGAAGGCTGTGCCGCCGGCATGGAGAATACTGCGTTTTTTCCGTGCCAACAAGCTGACAAAATAGGTTTCCTCCAGTTGAAGGAAGTCCATGTTAGTCCTCCCGTCTTTCATGACATGATTGGAACCGCATTTGCAGCGAGTTCGAACGGCAAGCATAACGGAACGCCGGTTCTCGGATCAGGGACCAGATCCGCTTCTATGTTGAACGCCTTGCGCAGCACATCTTTCGTCATCACATCCGCCGGCCGGCCTTCGCTGATGACTTTCCCCGATTTAATAACTACCATGTGATGAGCATATCGCGACGCATGATTCAAGTCATGCACAACCATCACAATCGTTCGCCGTTCCTCCTGATTCAACTTTTGCAGCAGCTGGAGCACCTCAAACTGATGGGCCATGTCCAGAAACGTGGTTGGCTCATCCAGGAACAGTATATCCGTCTGCTGGGCCAAAGCCATGCCGATCCACGCCCGCTGACGCTGTCCGCCTGAAAGTTGATCAACAGCGCGGTCGTAAAAAAAGATTCCAACCCGGTCATCCGGATCGCCCAGCGAATGATTTCCTTATCATCACTGCTTAACGTTCCGAATCCTTTTTTGACGAGGGAATCGTCCATATGCGACCAGTTCGGAAACCGTCAGCCCCTCCGGCGCACCCGGATTCTGCGGAAGAATGGCGAGCTGCTTCGCCACATCTTTCGTAGACTGCTTGTGAATCGATTTCCCGTCCAACAAGACTTCCCCCGAGCTTGGCTTCATAAGTCGTGCCATCGTCTTTAGAATCGTTGATTTCCCCGACCCGTTAGCACCGACAAGCGCAGTGATTTTCCCTGTCGGCACGGTCAAATTCAAGTTATTTACAATCAAAGTGTCCTCATAACTGATATCAAGCTGCTCAGTGCTCAAACGCTCCGGCATCTGCTTCACTCCCGTTTTAATCAAATATGGACGGTAACGGTTAAGTCCTCTACGCTTTCGATTTGGCCAGCAAGTATAGAAAATACGGCGCACCGATAACAGCAACGATTATACCCGTCGGAATTTCGGCAGGCTGCAGAATCACGCGGGCCAGCGTATCGGCCGCGATCAGCAGCAGCCACCTGCCAATGCCGAGGCAGGAAGCAGCCATTGATGCTTCGGACCTACCAGTCGGCGAGCAAGGTGCGGGCCGATCAGCCCGACAAAGCCGATACCGCCGCCGACAGCAACGCAGGAGCCGCCAGGCCGACGGAGGCCGCAAGAAGCCCGAGGCGTTCCTTTTCCACCGGTACTCCTAGTCCGGCAGCCATCTGCTCCCCCAGGTTCAGCACGTTTAACACCCTTGCCTTGTAAAATACGTAAGGTAGTAGTGCCAACAACCAGGGCAGGAGAGTCAGCACAAACTTCCAGTTCGTTCCCAGGATGCTGCCCGCCATCCAAACGGATACAAACTGGTAGTTTTGAGGGTCCAGTCTAATAGTGAGAACGATCATGCTGCACTGATGCCTGCCGCGACAGCAATCCCCGTAAGCACCAAACGGATCGGCGAGAGTCCCTCATGCTTTTTTTGAAGGCCAGTCCATAGATCAACGCGGCAGTCAGCCCTGCTCCGGCGAAAGCAAGAATCGGCAGGAAGAAGACCGGAGCCGCCGTATTCAAAGGGTAGAAGGAAACAAACAATATTACCATCAGTCCGGCACCGGCATTGATCCCAAGGATGCCGGGATCGGCAAGCGCATTGCGGGAAATCCCCTGCATAATGCATCCTGATACGGCAAGCCCGGCACCGGCCAGCACTGAAATCACGGTCCGCGGCAGGCGGAATTCGAACAGAATAAGTTCCTGCTTATCCGTTCCAGCACCTATCAACGTCTTGATAACGTCGAGCGGCGACAACTGGATGAAGCCGGTATTCATACTGACAATAAACACGATCAGGATCAGCAGCCCAAGTGTAATGCATACTGCTGTTTCGCTGAATCTACTGCGACGCCCCGTTTCCTCAAATGAGGTTTCCACTACAGTTCCCTCCTCTTTGTTCGTGCCAAATAGAGTACGAAAGGAACTCCGATCAAGGCGATCAGAGCGCCGATCGGGGTTTCGTAAGGCGGATGGACCATGCGGGCGGCAATGTCGGCGAGCACCATAAGCAGACTGCCGAGCACCGCGGAACAGGGAATAATCCAGCGGTAATCGACACCGACCAAATACCGTGCGACATGCGGGATAATAAGCCCTACAAAGCCCACAGCGCCAATAGCGGAAACCGATGCGCCAGCCAGCACCAGCACGGTGACTATAGCAGCCAGCTTCACCATACGGGTTCGCTGGCCTAAATTGGTCGCCACCTCTTCTCCGAGGCTGAGCAGGGTTATCGAACGGGAAAGCAGCAAAGCGGCGATCATCGCCCCGGCAGCCCAAGGGAACATCATTTTGATCTGCAGCCACTTTGTCCCCGCAACCCCGCCGGCATACCAGAAAGCGAGGTCCTGACCGATGTGAAAGTAAATGGCGATGCCTTCACTTAGCGCAGTGAGAAGCGCACTGACGGCGGCTCCGGCTAGAACCAGCCGCACGGGTGTGAGGCCCCCTTTTGCAAATGAGCCGATACCGTACACAAGCCCAGCGGCGACTGCAGCTCCAAGAAAGGAATTCACGATCAGATATAATAACGGAAGTCCGGGAAAAAAAAGCGAAACAGAGCGCGAGCACAAATCCCGAACCGCTATTCAGGCCAAGCAGTCCGGAATCGGCTAACGGATTGCGGCTCATGCCCTGCATGATGGCTCCAGCTACAGCAAAACAGGCGCCTGTTAATGCTCCCGCGAGTACCCGCGGTATGCGAATTTCATTGATGATCTGGTGCTGGCTTTGCTCCGGATTGAACCGAACAATCGCTTCCCAAACGGTGGAAAGTTTGATGTCCGCCGCGCCGACGGAAACGGATAAGGCCATGCCAAGGATAAGGCAGCTAATCCACAAATCAGGATAAGCGCAGCGACAATTGGCCGGGACTGAAATTTTGCTTCATGTTGTGTAACAGATTGGGTATGTGCAATCATTTAAACCATCCTTATATTTGCTTGTTAGAGATTGTTGCAATAGACTAAAACTTTTCAAATGATAATGAGAATCGTTATCGGAATTATTATAGATGTCTTCCTGCCGTTAGTCAATTACTAACCTTTATTCTTTCAGTTTCCTTATCTCGCTTGTGTCCTCCAGAAAATACCATTGACACATGTATATCCGCTCTGTAGGATATAGATGAAATTGAGAATCATTATCACAATGAACTACAGGGGGAAATAAATTCTATGTTTCACGCTCGAAAAAAAGTCTGCCCGTTTTAATCTGCTTGATCGTTTTTTGCAATGCTTATTACCGCTTGCGTCGGTAAAGGAAACATTTCCGGAAGTACGCCTGCAGCGGAGAAAGCATCCAATCAAATCGTAAAAGATGCGATGGGCCATGAAGTAAAGATTCCGGCAAATCCGCAGCGGGTTCTTGCCCCTATCTCGAAGACCATTTAACGGTCCTCGGCGTCAAGCCGGTCGCCCAATGGTCGATTGGCCAAACCGTTCAGGACTATCTGCAGCCTGCATTGAAAGACGTGCAAAAAAATCAGCTGGGACCTTCCGCCTGAAGCAGTTGCCGCTGTCAATCCCGATCTGATCATCATTAGTTCACCTGCATCGGTACAAAACGGCCTTTACGAGAAATATTCCAAAATCGCGCCCACCTATATCCTGGGTGATGAATTAGGCAAAGATTGGCGTCAGCAGCTGCTAAAAAAATCGGTGAATTACTCAACAAATCCGATGCGGCGAAGAAAGCTCTAAATGACTATGACTATAAAGCCAAAGAGGCCAAAGCGAAAATCCATCAGGTTATCGGCGAGAAATCGGCGGCTATCGTATGGATGGTTGAAAAAAAACAATTTTACCTCTTCGAGGAAACACGCTTTAGCGGAAAAGTAATGTATGGGGATTTGGGCGTGACCCGACCGAAACTTGTTCAAAATCTCGCTGCGCCTTCAGCCAAATGGGAGCCGATTTCTCTTGAAAAGCTTTCGGAGCTAGACGCGGACCATCTTTTCCTGGTAAAGAAGGATGGTGTAGGAAGTGGGAAAGAAGCCTTTGACAGCCCAGTGTGGAAGGCCTTGCCGGCCGTAAAACAGAATCATGTTTATGAAATAAAGGATTCCGGCAGCTGGACAAACAGCGGTTTGGCCGCCAGTGAAAAAAACCATTGACGATATTATGAAGGCGCTGGGTAAATAGGTTGGAAATGGCGGGGGAGTATATGTACGCTTAGCCAATTCCGCATCCAGGATGAAGAACGCATTACTGTCGTTGTCTATCCTCTTTAATCTTGGTACGATGCTGTCGAAAGTGGCTTCTTCTTCCACCTGTTCATCTATAAACCATTTTAAAAAAATTGATGGTAGCGTGTTCCCTCTCGTTCCAAGAGGCATCGGATATATCATAAATACGACGTGTCACCGATTGCTCATGGGCAAAGGCTTCTTCAAAAGCATTAAGCAAGTATCGCATGAATCACATAGCTTTCCCCTGCTTGGTGGAAACTAATTATACCAAATGTTTTCGAGGTGCCCTATGTCTGACTTTACTGCCACGGCGAATGGCAAAGAAATCACTATTACGAGTCCAGCCAAGCTGCTGTGGCCAGAATTCGGGATAACCAAGCTGGACTACATAAAATATCTAGTGGAGGCCGCCCCTTATTTTTTTTGCCTTATACAATCGATCGAATGCTTATGATTTGGCGTTACCCGACAGGGCCAGGCGGCAAAAGAATTGAACAGCGCTCCGTTCACGGAACTGCCCCGGAATGGTTGCCGCGCGTTGTATACAACGGAAAAGAAAGGATTTTACTCAATAACACCGCCTCACTTGTATGGGTCGCGAATTTGGATGCATTAGAGCTGCATGTTCCCTTTGACCGTTATGACCGCAAAGATTATCCAACCGAATTGGTTTTCGATTTGGATCCTCCGGATGACCGGAGTTTTGCGCTTGTAAGCGAAACAGCGTTGGCACTAAAAGAAGTCCTCGATTCCCTCGGGCTGTTTTCAGTTCCCAAAACATCCGGCGCAACGGGGCTGCAAATATACATTCCGATCGAACCGAAATATACGTTTGCAGAAACCAGGAAAATAAATAAATTTATTGCGGATTACATGTCACAAAAAAATGCCGGATCAAATCACCTTGGAACGGGTGGTGGACAAACGGCGCTCAAAATTATATTTCGATTATTTGCAGCTTTGGCGGGGCCGAACGATGGCAGTCCCTTACTCCGTGCGCGCGCGCATGATGCCAACCGTTTCCACTCCGGTCACTTGGGAAGAAGTAGGCAAAGGCTTCAGACCGACCGATTTTACAGTATTAAATGTGATTGAACGCGTCAAAAAAAGTCAGGGGCTTTATTCGCTCCGCTGAGCACGCAAAAAAAATGAAGTACAATCAAAATCTCGACCCTATCATTTCGTTTTTCACGGTCCGGGAAGGCAGTCAAGGTTCAAAGAATGTTTAGATTTACGCAAATGTGGTTAGAATTTGTATACACCAAAAAATATTTATTAGAAAGGAAGTGCTGACATGCTCTGGACAATTTTTTTGTTGTATTGCTGTTATTTTGGGTTCTAGGTCTTTCTTTTCACATCGCAGGTGGATTGATTCATATCCTCCTTGTCGCCGCTTTGATCTCCCTTGTCTACAATTTAGTGGCTGGAAGAAAAAAATCGTTTGTAAACCTTTGAAATTGTGAAGGCTGCCCCACAGGCAGCTTTTTTTTGTTTCCAGGCTGGATTTCCGCTTGGTTTTTTTCTTGTGAAAGGGACTATCTGCGAGCAAAAAAAAAGCGACCTTACGGCGCCGCTGCTTTAACGTATTCGTTCCGCTTCCCGTTGCGGTGCGCGTCACTTAGCCCGCTTTCTTGATACATATTTTTTGTATTTCTTTACGCGGGGAATGCGCCTTACATTGCCGCTTTGCAACAAATTTTTTGTCGCTTATGATCCAGGTATGGCCGGATGAATTTTTTCCTGCGGACGGCGACGAAATGGTATTTGCTGCCGGAAAAGATTTTAAACCCCTTGGCCCTGCTGTCCCTGCAAAACTTATCGTCTTCCCCTACCGTCATGTTGGAGAAACGGACTTTGTTAAATACTTTCTTTTTTTGAACACTAAAGTGGCCCCGGGCAGAATAGAGACAAACTTATTTTCGGCTCCCGTATTACGGAGAAGGAGTGCTTTGGATTGCTTAAGCCAAATAAAATGCGCGCGTTTGCCGACGATATCCGCACGGCTTCTTTTTTAATGCACGCATACAGTCCTTTAAATAATGGGGTGCATAATAATCGTCGTCGTCAAATTTGGCCACAATATTGTATCTGGCTTTGCTGACCCCAACATTTAAACATTTTCCCAGCGTCTTTTTTCTCCGGCACCCGGTATATGGATATGTGTTTATATTTTTTTTAGCCATTTTTTTCGATAGTTTTTTTGCTGTTAATGCTATCTTTGTTTAGGACTATGATGAGTTCCTTTTTTTTTCCATCTCTGCCTTTTGTAATTTTTTTAAACAGGTTTTTTTTCTTGAAATGCGCCTTTGCGTGCTGGTAACAATGGAAATCCCATGCATTACGGCTGTCCTCCTTCCTTAAAATTAACATTTGCTAATTATAAAGATATGGATTATTGACTAAAAAAGAAACGGCGCATTCAGGGGTTGATTCGTGGAAAAAAGTTCCTTCCAGTACAGACTGGCGCTTACTTCGCGCAGCATCATTTGCGCAGCATTGCGTGGAGAGCCGGCCTGTGTGATGGCTGAAATGACGGCAGCCCCGTCTGCTCCTGCTTCTATCACTGCCTTTATTTTGCCTTGGGAGATACCGCCGATTCCAACCAAAGGCAGGGAAATGCCGTTTCTGCGTATCTCTTTAATTATGGATGGCCCCTTCACCTCGCGGATGTCTGATTTCGTTGCCGTCGGATACATGGGGCCTACCCCCAAATAATCCGCCCCGCTCTGCAGCGCGAGATTGGCTTCCTCCACGTCGTGAGCCGAGACGCCTACGATTTTATCCCGCATTTTCGTGCGCACTTCAGCTAATGCCTGATCTTCCTGGCCAATATGTACCCCGTCGGCATTTAACCTCAGCGCAAGTTCTGCATCGTCATTGACGATAAACAGCACATCGCGGGATTTACACAGCTTTTGCAGCTGTTTACCCAAAATGTATGCTTCCTGGCCCTGCAAAGCTTCGGGACCCTTTTCCCGAAATTGAAAGGCGGTGATGCCACCCTCGATCGCTTCCTCCAACGTGCGTAGAGGATCCGTGAGGCAGTTCACCGTTCCCATGACCAAATAAAGCTTCAGCCGTTCCCTTAACGCTTCCGCCACTTCCGCTCCCCCGTTCCAAACTTTAGTTGTTCGTCGCTATGTTGCCCCGGGAGTATTTCCTGTAGGCCAATGATTGGCAGGCCCGTGTCCTCCGCCGATTCCCAGTGGATGAGCGATAGCCGCTTGAATAAAATGCTTCGCTGTACCCGCTGCCTGCCGGACAGAAGCCCCTTTCGCGAGCTCGGCGGCAATCGCTGCGGCAAAGGTGCAGCCGGTGCCGTGAGTATCTTTGGTCTTTACTCTCTCGCCAGTGAACGTATAGGAAGCTGCACCGTCATAAAGCAGATCCTCCGCAACAGCCTGCTCGTCTGCGTGCCCGCCTTTTATCAGTACGTACTCAGGTCCCAATGCATGGATTCTCTTTGCCGCTTCCACACGGTCTTTCATTGAATGGATGCTCATATTCGCGAGAGCTTCCGCTTCCGGAATATTCGGCGTAACTACCTTGGCGAGCGGCAGCAGGTGTCTGCATACAGCCTCTACAGCGTCGTCCCGCAGCAGCGCCGCACCCCCTTTTGCGGTCATCACCGGATCGACCACCAGCCCGCGCCAGCCGTAGCTGCAGATCTTGCCTGCCACAGCTTCGATGATTTCACCGCTGAACAGCATGCCGGTCTTCACCGCCTGAGGCTCCAGATCCTCGCCGATGGAATCCATCTGACGGACTACCGCTTCCACAGGAAGCGGGTAAACCCCCTGCACCCCCAGTGTGTTTTGAGCCGTGACCGCAGTGATCACCGACATGCCGAAAGCTCCCAGCTCCTGGAACGTTTTCAGATCGGCCTGGATGCCCGCGCCTCCCCCGCTGTCCGATCCGGCAATAGTCAACACTTTCGGTACTGCCATATCCATGGAATGGCCCGTTTCCTCCGAACGGCCGGTCATGATAGGCTCATTCCTTCCATCGGGCTGCTCGCTGAGGCGTAGCGTTTTTTTCGGGATCCGGCCCGCCTCGAAGCCAAAACGGCCGGCTTCAATGGCGAGCTTCATGCAAGCGCCATCTTGATCGGATCCTTGGCTCCGGATACCGCCGTGTTAAGCAGAACTCCGTCAGCCCCGAGCTCCATAGCAATGGCGGCGTCGGAAGGAGTGCCTATACCGGCATCCACGATAACGGGAACCGTCGCCTGTTCTACAATAAGGCTGATATTGAGCGGGTTGACGATCCCCTGGCCCGAACCGATCGGGGAAGCTCCCGGCATTATGGCGTGCGCTCCCAACTCCTGCAGCCGTCTGGCCAGCAGCACATCGTCCGAGGTGTAAGGCAGCACGATAAAGCCTTCCTCCAGCAGCAATTCGGTGGCCTTCAGCGTCTCCACGGGATCCGGCAGCAGTGTCTTCATGTCCCCGATCACTTCCACCTTAATCATGTCGCACAAACCGGAAGCTTTGGCCAGCCTTGCGATCCGCACCGCTTCCTCAGCGTTCCGGGCACCTGCCGTATTAGGCAGCAGCTTGAACCGGGCGAGATCCAGCATTTCCAGGAAATTCGGCTGGCCGGGCTCGAAAATATTCATCCGGCGAACGGCAAAAGTGAGGATCTGGGCCTCCGACACGTTGACCGCCACCCGCTGGACTTCGAAATCCGGAAATTTTCCTGTCCCAAGCAAAAGTCTTGATTTAAACTGATAAGGTCCGATAGTTAACATGTTTATCCGCCTCCCACAAAATGTACGATTTCGACCCGGTCTCCATTGGAAAGCAGGGCTTCGGCGTGCGCCGATTTTTTTCAAGAATATTCCGGTTCAATTCCACGATGACGACTTTGCGGTCCAGCTCCAGATGGGTCAAAAGCTCCCTTACCGTCGTGACCGCTTGCGGGACCTCAAGCTCGGTTCCGTTGATCGTAAGTACTTTCATTTTTTTTATATTCCTCCTGCCGTAAGAGAAGCGCTGTGCCGGTCGGGGCGAAAAGCGTCCAGATCCATGCCGGCCGTCCGCTTGCCCGAGATCAGGTCCGCTACAAGCTCCCCTGTAATCGGGCTTAGCAGAATCCCGTTCCGGTAGTGTCCTGCCGCCGCAAACAACCCTATGCAGCCCGGTACCTCCCCCAGATAAGGCAGCCCGTCCCGTGTCTGCGGCCTGAGTCCCGCCCATGACTTTTCCAATCTGGCCGCGGCGATCGAAGGCACGAGACGCACCGCTTTTTTTCCATTAAGCCCATCAGTCCTCCCACACTGACTGTCAAATCATAGGAACCTGCAACCATCGTAGCGCCTACAAGGATTCGGCCGCCGCGTTTGGGGACCAGGTAGCATCCCTTTGAAAATATCGTCGTTTCCAATAGAGGCTTCTGTGTGACGGCCGAAAAGCATTCTCCTTTGACCGGATAAAGATCCAGTGAAAGCCCGGCTTGCGTGAGCAGTCCTTTACTTCCGACCGCGCCTGCCACTACGACCCGTTCGCACAACACCGTGCCTTCTTCCGTGATTAAGCCGTTCACCCGATCCCCGTCGATAATCAACGATTTCACCTCGGTGTACTCCTTTACCGCGGCTCCCAGCGCTGCGGCTGCTTTCACATAAGCCTCCGACAGCTCAGGGGCCAACACCTGGCCGTCGCCTGGGATGTACACGGCTCCGCAGATCTGCTGCGTCAAAGCGGGCTCCACTTCCCGCGCCTGCTCGGGAGTCAGCCATTCCGCCCGCTCCCCTGCCTCGACCTGAAAAGCGATCATGCCTCGGCACTCTTCCGCCTGCTCGGAGGTTGCGGCAACCTTCAGCAGCCCTTTTTTGCACCAGGCCGATGTCGATGCCGGTCAGCTCCTTCAGCTCTTCCGCGATAAGAGGAAATTTGGCTCTGCTGAGCCGGGCCAGGTCGAAGAACGGCCCTTTCTCATGCATTTCGGACTGCGCTCCCAGCATTCCACCCGCCGCGCTTGAAGCGCCGGAGCCTGTGCGGCCCTTTTCCAGCAGTAGAACCTTGAACCCCTTTTTTCGCCAGATGGAATGCGACCGACCCACCAATCGCACCTCCGCCGACAACTGCCACATCGTAGTGTTCTGCCATATTCATTAACTCCCGTTGTGTAAAATTTGATAGTACGCCTGCGCCGTGTCCACAGGATCAACCGCTTCGAGGATACCGCTCATCACGCAATGCCCGCCGCACCGGCGTCCAGCACTTCTGCGGCATTTAACGGAGTCAGTCCGCCGATGGCGATAACCGGCACCTTCACTTTCGCAATCACTTCACGGAGCGCTTCAACGCCTCTCGCTGCCATGCCCGGTTTTGACGCTGTCGGAAACACATGGCCGAATATCAGGTAATCCGCGCCCTCCTCTTCGGCCAGTACCGCCTCATCTGCGGAATGAACGGATTTGCCTGCAGCCAGGCCCGGAAATACTGCCTTCGCCTGCGCAACATCCAGGCTGTGATACGCCAGATGAACGCCGTACACATACATGGCGGCCGCGACATCGGCCCGGTCGTTGACAATAATTCTTCTCGGGTCGACACCCGCCATGAGTAATTGTTTAATGCCTTCGCACAGCTCGCGGGCCGTCCTGTGTTTCTCGCGCAGATGGAAAAAAAGTTACCCAAGGATAAATCTGCGCGGCAATTGCGGCCACTTCAGCCATGGACTGCTTGCCTGTAGAAACGATGTGCAGTTCTTTTGGCTCATAAGCACCTCCTTGAACAAAATAATCCCGGATACGCGCAGGGCTTAGGTGTGGAATCGCTGTTTTTTGCGTGAGCCCGAAACTCACAAAAAAAAGACCACTTTTCCGATGAAAAGTGGTCGTCCCGGCTTGGTATACTCAAACCTTGAAACGGTACGCTCACCACTTCCCTACGCTGGCATAAACCAGATCAGGTTCAGAGGTCCGGAGATGTTCCGTCTCAGCCGTATGGCACCCCTAGTGATACTTAGCATTCATATGATCGTAAATTATAGCACGAAGTTGCAGCGTTGAGAACCTTTTTTACTGACGCGCTGTAAAAAAAGAAACAAAGCCGGCCCGCAGGCCGGCTGTGCAAGATATGCACCCGCAGTTCAACCTTCGCAGGTATGTGCATACATCTTTGGCGTTATGGAAGGAATGGCACGCTTTCTTCAGAGGCCTTCTTTTCAGAAGCATTCTCTTGCGGCTCGTTATCCGGCGTATGTTCCGTGACGTTGTCCGTCTCGTTTTCCGGCATATTTTCCGTGACGCTGCCCGGCTCGTTTTCCGGCATATCTTCCAGGACGCCATCCGCCTCGTTTTCCGGCTCATCCAGCGCAATCCTTTCTTCGGGAACGGTAATCCTCTCGTACAGTTCAATGTACTTCTGAGCCGATTTACTCCAGGAGAAATCGCACTTCCTGATGTTGCCGTGAATGGCGGACCAGGCATCCGCATCATGGTAAAACTCCAATGCCCGGCGCACGGTATGGAGCATGTCGTGCGCGTTAAAATTGGTGAAGCTGAAGCCGTTGCTTCCTTCGTAAATTCATTGTACGGCTGTACCGTATCCTTCAGTCCGCCGGTTTCCCGCACGATCGGCACGGAGCGGTAGCGAAGCGCGACCAGCTGGCCGATACCGCACGGCTCGAATTGGGAGGGCATCAGGAACAAGTCCGAAGCGGCGTACATTCTTCTGGCCAGTTCCTCATCGAACGTGATATGAGTTGAAACCTTGTCCGGATACCGCCAGGCCGCGTACCTGAACATCTCCTCATATCTATGCTCACCCGTCCCGAGAATCACCCATTGGCATCCGCTGCATGAGCTCCTCCAGCACACCGGCAATCAAATCGAGCCCTTTCTGCTCCACCAGCCTGGTTACGAGGGCGATCATCGGGATGTCCCTGCCCGCCGGGAGCCCGAACTGCTCTTGCAGCAGCACTTTGTTCATCTTCTTTTTTCACCAGGGAATCCCGGTAATTGATAAAAAAAAGCCGCGGATCCTTCATCGGATCGAACTCCTCGTAATCGATGCCGTTGACAATGCCGTGCAAACGGTCGGATTGGCTCCTCAGCAGGCTGTCCAGATTTTCCCCGAAATAAGGCGTCTGGATCTCTTCCGCATAGGTGGGACTGACCGTCGTAATCACATCGGAGTACAGCAGACCGCCTTTCAAAAAAGCTCGCCCCCCCCATGAAGCTCAAGCGCGTATCCGTGGAGATGTTCTTCTCCCAGCCCGGCCAGTTCCCTGAACTGGTCTTTCCCAAAGATGCCCTGGTACTTCATATTGTGGATGGTGATCATAAATTTCATATTGGCAAAATCCGGCAGGTTCCAGTAATGCGCCTTAAACAGCACCGGAATCAATCCCGCCTGCCAATCGTGACAATGAACACGTCCGGGATGAATTTGAGGTAAGGGAGAGCTTCGATCACGCCCCTTGAGAACAGGATATATCGCTCCGCATCGTCCCCGTAACCGTACAACCCGCCTCTTTTGAAATAAAACTCATTATCGACATAATAAAACGTGACTCCCTCATGCTCCAGCTTCTGGATACCTACATACTGCCTTCTCCATCCGATATTGGTGTAGAAATTGCAGACCTGCTCCATACGCTCCTGAAAATGCAAGGGAATATCGCCGTATTTGGGCATAATGACCCGCACATCCACACCTTGTTTTTTTTGAGCTCCTTGGGCAGCGAGCCGATGACGTCGGCCAGTCCCCCCGTCTTGGCAAAGGGAACGGCTTCGGAAGCAGCAAACAAAACTTTCATTCTTTCCACTCCTTTATAAGCGGCAGGCTGAAAAGGGGCCGCAGCAGGTACCGGCATATCAAGCGCTTTCATGCAGCGGACGCCTTTACTCCTCCACTATTGTTTTTTTCTGAGTAATGACATCGAATTATATCACTTTCGTTTTCGCGGCGATAAACGGCGCTTTGGAATCTCCAGTTAGCACACGTCCTCTGGAAATGAACACATCTTTGTCCAGAATGCTGTTCTCCACGATCACGTTTTCTTCGATTTCACAGTTTTGCAGGATGATGCTGTTCTTGACATAAGCGCCTTTGCTGATTTTGACGCCGCGGAACAGGATGCTGTTCTCCACTTTGCCTTCAATGACGCATCCGTTGGCAATCAGGGCATTCTTCACCGTGGCGTTGTCCATGTATTTGGCAGGCGGTTCGTCCTTGATTTTGGTAAAAATAGGGTTGAATTGAAGAAACAGCCCGCGCCATATTTTGGGATTGAGCAGCTCCATACTGTGCTTGTAATAGTTCTGGATGGAGTTGATGATGCCCAGATACCCTTTGAACTCATAGCCATAAATATTCAGCTTGCGGACGTTCTTCATGATCGCATCTCTCACGAGATGGTCCCAGCCCCGCGCCAGGGAGGTTTCCACCAAATCCAGAAGCAGCGATTTCTTCATCAAATACATTTCCATCGAGATTTTGCTGCTCTTCAGCCTACCCAGCTGATCTTCCATCACCAGGACGCGACCGTCCTCATCGACTTCCATGCGCCTTTGCTTTCCCATCTCCAGCGAATCTTTTTTCCTTATAAATCACCGTGATGTCCGCGCCGGTTTCTTCATGGTGTCTCAGCACCTCGTTATAATCGAGATTGCAGATCATATGGGAGCGCGAGATGACCACATACTCTTCCGGTCCGCGGTGAAAATAGTCCCTATGGCTGTAAAATTGGAACAAGTCCCCCCGCGACATGCCCGAAGGCTCGTCCAGCACCGCAGGCAGCAGGAACAAGCCGCCGCGCTTGCGGTCCAGATCCCACTCTTTGCCGGATCCCAGATGATCCATTAACGAACGGTATTTATGGTGTGTAAACACAGCCACATTTTCGATTCCCGAATTGACCATATTGGAGAGCGCGAAATCTATCAGCCGGTATCTACCGCCGTAAGGAACGGAAGCCACGCACCGGTAATAGGTGAGTTCTTCCAAATCATCCGGTTCATTCACAAGATTAATGACTCCCATGATACGTTTCATATAATTGTTATCCCCTTTGATTTGAAGTCGTAATCCGTTGGTTCCCGCCGATCAGCATAATCTCGCCGGATGTGTCCTCGCCGCCGACCGTGCAACCGTCCTCAACGACCGTACCTTCCCCGATGATCGCACGGTGGATGGTGACATTCTCCCCGATCCGCG
Organism: Paenibacillus sp. JCM 18996; assembly: GCA_001313085.1. Next base: position 26,087 of record BBFE01000016.1, read on the forward strand.
CATTCGGCATAATAACGGAATCCTTGATATAGCTGCCTTCCCCACCTGAACGCCGTAAAACAGTACGGAATGGTCCACTTCGCCGAAGACGGCGCAGCCTTCATTCACAAGGGATCTGCGGATTTGGGCCGTTGGCGCGATATACTGAGCGGGCTGATAAGGATTAAGGGAGTAAATCCGCCAGTGCTTATCGTTCAGATTCAATTCCGGCTCGTTGTCCAGCAGGTCCATATTGGCTTCCCACAAGCTGCGCACGGTACCGACATCCTTCCAGTAGCCTTCGAACGGATAAGCGTACATTTTGGCTTCTTCGCTGAGCATAAGTGGAATGAGGTCCTTGCCGAAATCCTTGGAAGATTCCGGATTCTGCTCATCTTTGCGAAGATAATGACGGAGAACCTCCCAAGTGAAAATGTATACGCCCATCGAAGCCAGATTGCTCTTCGGCTCCTTCGGCTTCTCAGCGAACTCCGTGATCGTTCCGTCAGCATCCGCGCTCATGATTCCGAACCGGCTCGCTTCGTCCCAGCCCACTTCAATGACTGCAATGGAAACGTCTGCATTTTTTTTACGCTTGTGGTAATCGAGCATTTTGTCATAATCCATCTTGTAGATATGGTCCCCGGAAATGACAAGGACGTATTCCGGATTATACCGCTCGATAAAGCTGATGTTCTGGTAGATCGCGTTGGCCGTACCTTTATACCAGTCTCCGCCTTTTTTTTGCTCGACGAACGGAGGGAGTACGGTCACCCCGCCGTCCTTCCGGTCCAGGTCCCATGGGCTGCCAATTCCGATATAAGTATTAAGCACGAGAGGCTGGTACTGGGTCAGCACACCGACGGTGTCTATACCCGAGTTCGTGCAGTTGCTCAATGTAAAATCGATGATCCTGTATTTGCCGCCAAAATGGACAGCCGGTTTGGCCAATTGTTTGGTTAATACGCCCAATCTTCTTCCCTCGCCGCCAGCAAGCAGCATGGCCACACATTCCTTTTTTTGCGCATCGGCTTCCATCCTCTCTCTGCTATACGTCTTTTTTTGGTACCGTTCACTTGCTCGCCGCTTTTATTGCCGTCTGCAGGCAACACATACCCTGCACCCCGTCGCTCGCCGTGAGACGAGTCCGGCTAATTTGCTCGCGGCGCACCACCGGGTGTTTTTTAATTGCCGTTCTTGTTCGCGCCTTTGGCTCTAGCCTTTCTTTTGAGCTTAATGACCACCGTGGCGAGGGGAGGCACAATCATCCGGAGCATATAAGGCTGCCCGTGCCATTCCTCCTCTTCGGTCTTGAGAGGCAGCCCGTTGTACTGGTTCGATCCCCCGTAAGCTTCCATGTCGCTGTTGAAGATTTCTTCATAGGTGCCGGCCACGGGAACCCCGATCCGGTAGTCCGGATGGACAACTGGAGTGAAATTGCTTACGATCAGCAGCCATTCCCTCTCCTTGCTTCCTTTTCTCAGAAAGCCAACCACACTTTGGGATTGGTCGTGCGGGCTTATGAAGTCAAACCCTTCCTGCTGGTGGTCCAGCTCCCAAAGAGCGGGCTCGGACAGGTACAAGCGGTTCAAGTCGCGGACATACTCGAACATCCGGCGGTGCATATCATAATCGAACAGCACCCAGTCCAGCTGCTCAAGATCCTTCCACTCGCTGAACTGCCCGAATTCTCCCCCCATGAAAAGAAGCTTCTTGCCGGGGTGGGCGAACATATACCCATAGAAAGCCTGAGACAGGCAAACTTCTGCCAATAATCGCCCGGCATTTTGTCCAGCAGCGACTTCTTGCCGTGAACCACCTCGTCATGTGACAATGGCAGCACATAATTCTCGGAGAAGGCGTACATGAAGGAGAACGTAACGAGCCGGTGATTGAAGCTGCGGAATAAAGGATCCATCTCCATATATTTCAGCATATCGTTCATCCAGCCCATGTTCCATTTATAGTTGAACCCGAGACCGCCTTCGTCCACGGGGTGGGTCACTTTAGGCCAATCGGTGGAATCCTCCGCCATCATCAATGCCTGCGGGAAGTATTGGAACACGGCGGTATTCAGTTTCTTGATAAACTCCACCGCTTCCAGATTTTGTTCTCCGCCGTATTTGTTGTACAGCTTCTGTTCGTAATCAGCTCTGCCAAAGTTAAGCAGCAGCATGCTCGCCACGGCGTCTACGCGAAGCCCGTCAATATGGAACTTGTCCATCCAGAACACCGCGTTCGATATGAGAAAAGAGACCACTTCCGGCTTTCCGAAGTCAAAAGTAAGCGTTCCCCATTGATGCTTCTCCGCTTTGGCCGGGTCCTCATATTCGTATACCGGGAGTCCGTCAAACTGCCTCAGGCCATGATCGTCTTTACAGAAATGGCCGGGGACCCAGTCCATGATGACGCCGATTCCTTTCCGGTGGCAGCAGTCCACAAAGTACATGAAATCCTTCGGCTCTCCGAACCGGCTCGTGACGGAAAAAAATATCCCGTCGCCTGGTAACCCCATGAACGGTCGTACGGATGCTCCATCAGCGGCAGCAGCTCGATATGGGTGTAGCCGAGGTCCGCCACGTAGTCCACCAACTCCTCTGCGAGCTCCCTATATGTATAGTAACCGTCGTTCTCTTTCTTTTTTTCCACGTACCCATATGTACTTCATAAATATTCATGGGCGCGTTGTAGGACGGCTTTTTTTTCTTTTTTTGCCGTTCTGCCACGCCCTGTCGCTCCATTCATAGCCTTCCAGGTCGTACACCCGGGACGCCGTCAAGGGCTTTACTTCGGAGTAAAAGGCATACGGATCCGACTTCAGCATCAGCGTGCCGTGGGGAGTCAGAATTTCGTACTTATACCTCTCCCCTTGCGTAAGATCGGGCACGAATAAAGACCAGATCCCCGTCTCGTTGAGCTTGTCCATAAGATAGTCCGTGCCGTTCCATCCGTTGAAGTCACCTACTACCCTAACCTCCCGGGCATGCGGCGCCCAAACTGTGAACCGCACACCTTTCTTCCCCTCACATTCCATCATGTGGCTCCTAGCATTCTATAACTGTGGTGTAAACTGCCTTCATGAAACAGGAACATATCGTGGGAACTGGGGACCAGGCTTTCCATTTTGCACCATTCCTTCTAGTAGAATCAACAACCATATCATCAAAACGATTTTTTAAATATATTAACCCGATTTTTTCATTTTTTGAATAAGTTGGTACAGTAAATATTGGATATTCGTGAACCGGTGTTGTAGAATGAAAATCTATGGATGCGGATGAATCGCAGATCTCAGCGAAAGAAGGTTTTTTGCTCAATGTTTGTTGCAGACGATTGGAAAGATTATGAATTGATCGACACGGGAAGCGGTGAAAAGCTGGAGCGCTGGGGCCCGGTAGTTCTGCGCCGTCCCGATCCTCAAATTATATGGCCCTTGGATAAAGAGACACCGGCCTGGAAACAGGCGGATGCCCACTATCACCGCAGCGCCTCCGGAGGCGGCGAGTGGGAATATCGGACGGAGATTCCGGACAGATGGACGATTTCCTACGGCAGGCTCTCTTTTCACATCAAACCGACGGGCTTCAAGCACACGGGTCTGTTCCCCGAACAGGCTGTCAATTGGAAATGGATGATGGACAAGATCGGTTCGGCCGGGCGTCCGGTGAAGGTGCTCAATCTGTTCGCTTACACCGGCGGTGCCTCAGTTGCATGCGCTTCTGCCGGTGCGGAGGTGGTCCACGTCGACGCATCCAAAGGCGTAGTGCAGTGGGCCAAAGAGAACCTGCATCTTTCCGGGCTGGCCCATCGTCCCGTGCGTTTTATTACGGACGATGTGTTTAAATTTGTACAGAGGGAACAGCGCCGGGGAAACAAATACGACGCGATTATTATGGATCCGCCGTCTTACGGCCGGGGACCGAACGGCGAAACATGGAAGCTCGAGGACGATCTGTTCCCCTTCATACAGAGCTGCGCCTCCATCTTGTCCGACCGGCCGCTGTTCCTGCTGATCAACTCTTACACGACAGGCTTGTCTTCCACCGTGCTGTACAATATCCTGTCCTTGACCCTGCACAAAAAAATTCGGCGGCCGGATTACGAGCGGAGAAATCGGACTGCCCGCCACAGCCACAAAGCTGATGCTGCCGTGCGGAATTCTCGCCCGCTGGGAGGAATAAGCCGTGTCGCGCGCTGCTCCTTCCATTCCCATCCTGTTCGAAGACAACCATGTGCTCGTTGTGGTGAAGCCTGTCAACATGCCCACCCAGGAAGACGAGTCCAAGGATCCCGATCTTCTTAGTGTGCTTAAAGACGGCATCAAGATCAGGTTCGGAAAACCCGGCAATGTGTTTCTCGGTTTGGTTCACCGGTTGGACCGGCCGGTCGGCGGGGTGATGGTCTTCGCCAAAACGTCCAAGGCCGCTTCGCGGTTGTCCGACGCGGTGAGAACAAGGTCGTTTAACAAAACCTACACAGCGGTAGTCCGCGGGAAATTACAGGGCTCCCGCGGCCGGCTCACCGACTGCCTGCTCAAAAAAAACGAGAAGACGAACACCGTGACCGTCGTGGACAAAGCCCATCCGGGAGCCAAGGAAGCCGTTCTCGATTACGAGGTATTGGCTGAATCCGATGGCTTGAGCCTGGTCCGAATTCATCTTCATACCGGCCGGCCCCACCAGATCCGCGTGCAGCTCGCACATCAAGGCTGTCCGCTGTACGGCGACCAGAAATACGGGCATCCGTAAACAAACCGGGCCAACAGATTTCCCTATGGGCAACGGAGCTCGAGTTCCCGCATCCAGTCCTTAAGGAGCGGATGAGCTTTCAGTCGGAACCGCCCGCGGAATATCCTTGGAACCTATGGACTTCTCTTGCTTAAAATTGAACCTAAGAGCCTCCCGGCCCGCAAGGTGCCGGTCTAATTGGCAACTTTGCCGAGCAGGTAAACAAGCAGCTGCTGGTTATGCTGAGAGATGCGGCCCAGGTGGCCGTGCAGAAACTCGCTGCGCACTTGGGCGCCTCTTTCGCATTCCCGCATTCCCTTCTCCGTCATCGTCACCCAGACGATTCTGCGGTCCCGCTCGTCCCTTTCCCTCACAATGAGCTCGTTCCGCTCCATCCTGTCCAGCAAAGTCGTAATGGCCGCTGGCGTCGTTTCCAAATGCTCGATAAAGTCGGACGGCTTCATTTTTTTCCATTCGTTTTCATCAATTCAAGCAAGTTCAGTTGGCTTTCCGTCAGAGTAGGAGCAAGTTCCGTTTCCATATGGGATTTCATTTCTTTGCTGAGCTTCATCCACAGTCTGGAAAAAATCGTTATAGTACATTGCGCAATCACTCCTGGAATAACAGAATACCTAATCTTTTAACTTGTCTAAATTATAGCATTGTTCTTTGGCGGAAAATAGTTTTATGGCATTAATATTTTAGGACATGATTCGATCTTAGTAATCACGTTCTGACGCTATTCTACATACACTAAAACTATAGGCTGGCGCCTAACGGCGACGGAGTGATGAATTTGTCGAATTCGCTCGGAAAAAAATAGGACCCTACGGAGGATGAACGATGGAAGAGTACAAAAAAAAGACTATTGCGGAGCAGGCAATGAAGGAAGGAATAATAAACGACCCGCAGTGCTGGACCGTTTGAACGAGTCCATACCATTGTGGGCCGTACTGGAAATGATGCTGAAGCTGATCGACCGGCTGGATCCGCCGACTCAGAGCTACGACTGACTTTGTACGCCCTCATTCGGGCAGCTTCATCAGCCGGTGACCTGGTCGGTTTTCCCCATCGATACGACCTGCTTGCCTGTCGATTTGCGGTCTTCTAACGGAGCTTTCTCTGTAGATAGGGAAGACCTTTCCCCGCTTCCGAGCAATGCTGTGATGATAAACGGCTCCTTCACATAGAATGCGCCGGCCAATTGGGAGCCGCTCGGCTTTAGCCGCTTTCCGTCCTTGAATTCAAAGGTTATGACGCCTTTTCCTCCGCGTCCCTGGAGCGGGTAATCGATGAGCGGCGATCTTTTGGCATAGCCGTGGCCGGAGACGGCAAGAATTTGGCCTTCTTCGCCGTCGATCCAGTTCGGAACCCATTCCGCGGCAACCACCTCGTCATCCTCTTTCAGCTGGATGCCGCGTACTCCTCCCGCTGCGCGGCCCATGGAGTTGACTTCTTCCTCCTTGAACCGGATGCTCATTCCCTGCCTGGACACAAGCAGGATGTCCTGATTGTTGGAGGAAAGCTGCACTTGCACAAGCTCATCGCCTTCCGCCACTTTGGCTGCAACCAGTGCGTTGGAACGGTTGGTCATATATTCCTTGAGCTCGGTTCGTTTGACCTGGCCTTTCCTGGTCACGAACACCAGGGACTTGCCTGGCTGTTCGAAGTCTTTGACAGGGATGACGCTCACGATCCGGTCTTCTTTGGCAATCCCTATCACATTCACGATCGCGGTGCCGTTCTCTTTCCATTTGTATTCCGGAACCTGATGGACCGGCAGCAGAAAGTACTGCCCTCTCCTTGTGAAAATAAGCAGGTTCTCGATCGTATTGATATCGAATAAATAGCGGATAAAGTCGCCCTCTTTGACTCCGGAGCTGCCCAGATCCCCGCCAGACCGGGTAAAGGAAAGCTTGCTCGTCCGCTTGATGTATCCTTCGCTCGAAAGGGTGACGAAGACATCCTCGGGACTGACCATCACTTCCAGGTTAACCTTCAGTTCCTCTACTTCGCCCTGTATTTCGGAGCGGCGGTCAATGCCGTATTTGCTGCGGATTTCGGTCATTTCCTGTTTAATCACCTGGAACAGCTGCTTGGAGGAGCCAAGAATGCCTTGAAGGTAAGCGATCGTCTTCTGGACATCTTTGAGCTCCTTCTCCAATGAATGGATTTCGAGATTGGTTAACCGGTAAAGCTGCAGGACCAGAATCGCGTCGGCCTGCCGCTCGGTGAAACCGAATTGAACCACGAGGTTGTTCTGCGCGTCCTGGCGGTTCTTGGAGGCTTTGATAGCGGCAATGACCTCGTCCAGGATGTTCAGCGCCTTGACAAGCCCTTCCAGCACATGCGCGCGGTCAAGAGCCTTTTCCAGTTCATACTGCGAACGGCAGGTGACGACTTCCTTCTGGTGCTCGATGTATGCATCCAGCATGCTTTTCAGCCCCAGCTGTTTGGGATGCTTGTTGACGATCGCCACCATGTTGAAGTTGTACGCAACCTGGAGGTCGGTTTTCTTTAGCAGAAAGGCAAGGATGCCTTGGGCGTCGGCGTCTTTCTTCAGCTCCACCACAATCCTGAGGCCATTGCGGCCGCTCTCGTCCCTTACTTCGGCAATGCCTTCCACTTTCTTTTCCAGACGGATATTCTCCATGGCCGTAACCAGCCTTGATTTCACCACCTGATACGGAATCTCCGTAATTACGATCTGCTGCTTTCCGCCGCGCATATCCTCAATAGCCGTTTTAGAGCGCAAATAGATACGGCCCTTGCCGCCCGTGAATGCGTCGCGGATCCCGTCTTCCCCCATGATGATGCCGCCTGTGGGAAAGTCCGGCCCTTTGATGATAGCCATAAGATCCGATAAGGAAATTGCGGGATTGTCGATGACTGCGATGCAGGCGTCAATGACTTCCCTTAGATTGTGCGGAGGATTTCTGTGGCAAAGCCGGAAGAAATCCCGCTCACCCCGTTCACGAGCAGATTGGGAAACCGGGCGGGCAGGACTACGGGCTCTTTGGTGGTGTTGTCAAAATTATCTTTGAACTGTACGGTGCGCTTCTCTATATCGCGCAGAAGCTCAGAAGCGATCTCGGACAGCCTGGCTTCGGTATAGCGCATGGCCGCCGCCGGATCATCGTCGAGCGATCCCCAGTTGCCGTGCCCGTCAATGAGCACATGGCCCATTTTCCACGCTGCGCCATGCGGACCATCCCTTCGTAAATCGAAGAATCGCCGTGCGGATGGTAATTGCCCATTACGTCCCCGACCGTCTTTGCCGATTTGCGGTAAGGCTTGTCATGCGTGTTGCCTGCATCGTACATCGCATACAGAATTCTGCGCTGCACGGGCTTCAGGCCGTCGCGCACATCGGGGATGGCGCGGTCCTGAATAATATATTTCGAATAGCGTCCGAAACGGTCCCCGACCACTTCCTCGAGAAACGCCGGTAAAAAAATTGTTCTAAAATGTTATCCACCTACGGGCCACCTCTACTCCTCGAACTCCGTGAAGTCCACATTCTCTATAATCCACCGCTTGCGGGGATCCACCTTGTCGCCCATCAATGTCGACACGCGGCGTTCCGCTTTGGCGGCATCTTCGATCTGCACTTGAAGCAGGGTTCTGGATTCAGGATCCATCGTCGTTTCCCACAGCTGGTCGGGATTCATTTCTCCAAGCCCTTTATACCTTTGCAGCTCCGTGTTCTTGCCAAGCTCCTTGCTGAGCTTCTGAAGCTGCTCGTCCGTCCAGGCGTATTTGACGACCGCAGCTTTGCCTGATTTTTTTTGGTCACTTTATAAAGCGGCGGCTGGGCGATATACACTTTTCCGCTGTCTATCAAAGGCTTCATGTACCGGTAAAAGAACGTGAGCAGCAGCACCTGGATGTGGGCGCCGTCAGTATCCGCATCTGTCATGATGATGACCTTGCCGTAATTGGTTTCATCGGCCGCGAATTCCGGGCCGACCCCCGCCCCGATCGCCGATATGATCGCTTTGTACTCGTCGTTCTTCAGGATGTCCAGAAGCTTGGCCTTCTCCGGATTCATCGGCTTCCCTTTCAGCGGGAGAATGGCCTGATGCTTGGAATCGCGCCCCTGTTTGGCCGAACCGCCCGCGGAATCGCCTTCCACGATAAACAGCTCGTTGCGCGCATAATCCTTGGACTGGGCAGGGGTGAGCTTGCCGCCCAGGTTGGAGCTTTCGCTCTTGCCCTTCTTGCCGCTGCGCACTTCCTCCTGGCCTTGCGCGCCGCTTCCCTTGCCTTCGCCGACTGTACGGCTTTCTTCAGAACCATCTGCGCAACAGCCGGGTTTTCCTCGAGAAATACGGACATCCTCTCGGATACGACGGCGTCCACCACGCTTCGGGCCGACGCGCTGCCCAGCTGGTCCTTCGTCTGGCCGACGAATTCCACTTCGCCCATCTTGATGTTGATGACCGCATCATGCCTTCGCGCAGGTCCGCTCCCTCGAGATTTTTTTTCCTTTTCCTTCAGGATGGCATTCTTGCGGGCATATTCATTCATCACGCGGGTGTAGGCCGTCTTGAAGCCGGTTTCGTGAGTCCCGCCTCCCCGGGTCGGAATCGAGTTGACGAACGATGCCATCGTCTCAGTGTAGCCGTCATTGTACTGCAGCGCTACTTCTACTTCAATCTCATCCTTCTCGGAGTACAAATGTATCACGTCATGGAGCACGGTTTTATCCTCGTTAAGGTATTTCACGAACTGGGCGGCCCCGCCTCATAAGAGAAGACTTCCTCGTTCCCGCTGCGCTCGTCTTTCACGGCAACCGTCAAGCCGGAGTTGAGAAAAGCAATTTCCTGCAGCGCTCGGCCAGCGTGTCATAATTGATCGCGGTTCCACCTTGAAACACGCGTCTGTCGGGCTTGAACGTGACCTTCGTGCCGGTCCTGTTCGTATTCCCGGTCACTTCCAGGCCCGTCACAGGTTCGCCGACATGCTCCTTGCCGTGCTCATCGACCCAATATTCGAACCGTTGCTTATGGATCTTGCCGTCTCTGAAAATTTCGACCACGAGCCATTCGGAAAGGGCGTTGGTCACGGAAGCGCCGACGCCGTGCAAGCCGCCTGATTTCTTGTAGCCGGAGCCGCCGAACTTGCCGCCCGCATGCAGGATCGTAAACACGACCTGCGGAGTCGGAATCCCGGTTTTATGCATTCCCGTCGGGATTCCGCGGCCGTTGTCATAAACCGTAACCGATCCGTCTTTATGGAGTGTGACCTCAATTTTGGAGCAAAATTTCGCCAGATGCTCGTCCACCGCATTGTCGACGATCTCCCACACCAGATGGTGCAGGCCTGACGTGCTGGTGCTGCCTATATACATCCCGGGCCGTTTGCGGACGGCCGTCAAGCCTTCAAGCACTTGTATGTCATCGGCTTCGTATGTTCCCGCGTAAACAGCGGTCCCGACAGAGGGAGCTGTTTGGCAGGCGCCGCCGATTGCGAGAATAAATCCAATTGTTCAGGCATCAATGTGCCTCCTTAGTTGTCTTCACTATTACTTAGCATTATATTCATTCACAGAGGCTAGTTCAATACATCTTTTCGGATGAACGCCCAGAAAGCGACCGCCAGCGAGGCCAGCGACCACACGGTGAGCACGATCAGGGAAAAGGCGAGATCCATGCCCTTAATGGGCGGAACCCCTCCGGACAAATAAGTGGTCAGGCCCAAATTGACGTTAAATAAATATTTGGCCGTTTCCCACGACGAGACCATATTGGTGAGGATAGGACATAATGAGCAGGGCAAGCATGACCCCCATGCTGACGGAGGCGCTCCGCAGAAGCACGGATGCAGTCAGCGACATGACTCCCACCACCAGCGCCGAGAACCAGACGAGGCCGAACTCCATCAACAAATAAAGCCACTGCGGTACGGCTTTCACATGGGACAGGTCAATGTTCGTGCCGACGGCCTGAAAACCTACAAATACCGGCACAGACCATCCGGCAAAACCAAAAAACCATTCCGGACAGGAGATAACAAAGCACTCCCGTGGCCAGCACTGTGAGAGAGACGAAGAAAATAATGGCGATCAATTTGCTCATCAGCACTTTCCACCTGCTCACCGGCCGGGTCAGCAGCAGCTTGATCGTTCCCGATGCGTGCTCGGATGAAACGAGATCGGCGGCAATGACAACCACCATCAGCGGGATGAACAAGCTGGACGCGTTTTTTTTCACGAATTCCCTGGTGAAGGTCACCCCGTTGGGAGAACTGGGATCGACATCGCGGTCAAGATAGTACTGCCATATTTTAATCTGAACCTGCCTCCACTGCTTCCATTCATCGGGGCCGCGGCCCGAATTCACGGATCGGGAGTAGTCGGTGATCTTCTGCCGTATATCCGCACGCCAATCCTGCGTTCCCAGCTGTTTTTTGGCTGGTTTGGACGACCTTCAGCTGAGCGTATGTAAAAAAATCGGGATGAGTACCATCAATATCGCCAAAACGACTAAAAAAATCTGCGCTTTTTTTTATAATTTTGATGCTTTCGTTCTGGACCAGCGGGTATAAGCTAATCAATGCGCTCACCTTCCGTCAGGCGGAGGAACAAATCTTCCAGCGTCGGAGTTTTGGTCTCGATGGAATGCACTCTCACATTCGCCCGGACCATTTTCTCATTCAAAAGCGGAATCCGCTCCGGATGCATCTGGACATGGACAGCTTCCAAGCGGGATTCACAAGCCTTATCATTGCGGTCCAGGATGCGGATGCCGTCCTCGCCGCCAAGCAGCTCGAAAGCTATATCGCCCGGGGACACGTGCCAAACGACTGAAGCCTCCCCGCCGCCGACCAGCTCCTCAACCCTCCCGACTGAAATCACTTCACCGCGCCGGATGATGGCCACTCGGTCGCACATTAACTGGATTTCGCCGAGCAAATGACTGGATATGAATACGCTTATGCCGCTGTCAGCCAGCCTTCGTATAAACTGCCTCAGCTCTTTTATCCCCTGCGGATCAAGACCGTTAGTAGGCTCGTCCAGAATGAGCAGCTTCGGCTTCCCGAGCAGCGCTTGCGCAATGCCCAGCCTTTGTCTCATGCCCAGCGAATATGTCTTCACTTTATCATGTATCCGCTGTCCATGCCTACGATCTCGGCCACTTCATGTATCCTTCCTCCGGTAACCCCCGGAATCATTCTTGCAAAATGTTCCAGGTTCTCCCATCCCGTCAGATACGGATACAGCTCCGGATTCTCGACGATACAGCCTACATGCAGCATCGCTTCGTTATGGGCCTTGCGCACATCATGGCCGCAGATTTCAATCGTGCCTTCAGTGGGACGGATCAAATCGACCAGCATCCGGATCGTCGTCGTCTTGCCGGACCCGTTGGGGCCCAGAAAGCCGAAGATTTCGCCCTCCATGACATCAAAAGAAATGCCCTTTATGATCATACGGTTATCGATTTTCTTCTTAACCCCGTTCACCGATAGAACGACATTTGCGCTCAAAAGCTTCCCCTCCGCTGTCCCGTCATTCAATCCTTTGCTACTCTAAAATGTTCACGATGCGGTCAGCGATCCTTTCGTATCCCTTCCCGTTCGGATGAAAATGATCGTCCGCCAAATAACCTCTGCCATTCAAACGGAACAGGTCGTAGGTAGGGACCATAATCATGTTCGGATACCGGTTGGCGAGTCCGAAGGCGGCATTATTCCATTTTTTTCCACAACGGCGGAGCCGTCTCTGTTCGCGTCTATATCCAGAAAAGGATGATAGAGGCCGATATACATGATCTTGGCGCGCGGATTCGCTTCTCCGACGATTTTCAGGATTTTGTCCAGCCTGATCAAGCTTCCGGCATCCGCTCCAAGGCGGCCTGCACATTAAATTCCTGTGTCGGATTGTCAAAAATCCCTTTTCCGCCGTTAAAAATATCGTTGCCCCCAATCGTCAGCATAATCAAATCCGCTTCCGCGAGGGCTTGGCCGATCTGCTTTTTTCTGCGTCAGGTCATTCAGGAGCTGATCCGTCCGGTAGCCGGAAACCGCAAAATTGTTAAGGACGTAAACAGGCTTGCCGTTCCTGGCCGTCAGCTTTTCCTGCACCTGCTTCACGTAACCCTTGGTCGAAATATCGCCCACTCCCTCCGTGAGAGAATCTCCCAGAGCCACTATATTGATTTTGCTGCCGTCCGCCACATAGGGACGGGATGCTTCCAACTTAGGCACGGGTCCAATTCCGCTGTCCGCAGCAGGATAAAGTATATCTTTCACGGCATACACAAATCCGCCCGCAAAAAAGTAAAGTAGAGAGCACAGCAGCAATCCCGGCCGTGCCCCACAGGGTGCTTGTCCTTTTCAAGCGGATCCCCCATTTCGTAATTCAGATAATGTCGCGCAAGTTGCTTTAACGCGAATTCACGTTTATAATTATAAATTAGAGTAATCCTTCTGAAGCGTTTTTTTTGCAACTCGGCTCTCGAGGGCGGATTGTCTTTTGATTGAGTAAGACGCGGAAATCCGTTTATGATAGAGAGAGTCTTTGATTATAGACTTCTGCGTTACGCACAAAAAAAGAAGCTGCCCGAAAGAGCAGCTTCCTGCAACAATTTATAATGTTGCTGCTTCCTGAAGGAAGCGGTACTGTGCCTGGATCAAGCCGTAATAATGCCCTTTCTTCTCCATCAGCTCTTGATGTTGCCGGCCTCTATCATCCTGCCGTGATCCATTACGACGATCCGGTCCGCATGGCGGATCGTGGACAGCCGGTGGGCGATGATGAAGGAAGTCCGCCCTTCGAGCAACACCTTCAATGCTTCCTGGATTTTCAGCTCGGTCTCGGTGTCGATGCTCGCTGTCGCTTCATCGAGGATAAGCACGGCAGGATCCGCAAGCAGTGCACGCGCAAAAGACAACAGCTGCCTCTGCCCCATCGACAGCACGCTTCCTCGCTCCTGCACCTCGGTTTCGTAGCCCTGCGGCAGCGTCATGATAAAACCGTGGGCATCCACCGCTTTGGCCGCGGCTTCCACCTCCGCATCCGTCGCGCCCAGACGGCCGAAGCGGATATTATCCCGTATCGTGCCGGAAAAAAATAAACGTGTCCTGCATCACCAGTCCGACTTGGGAACGCAGGCTCTGCACCGTGACCTCCCTGATATCCGTGCCATCGATGAGCACTCTGCCCTCCACAGGATCATAGAACCGGCACAGCAGATTGATGATCGTGCTTTTTTTCCCGATCCGGTATGGCCTACCAGGGCAATACTTTGTCCCGCTTTCACATCAAGAGAAATGCCTCTCAAAGCCGGTCGCCCCGGTTCGTACTCGAACACAATATTCTCAAAGCTCACATCGCCTTTCACCGGAGGCAGCGGCTTGGCGTCTTGAGGCTCCAGCACAGTGGGCTGCTCGTCAATAAACTCGAAGATCCTCTCGGACGAAGCCATGGCGATAAGCAGCTGCGAATACATCTGGCCGAGACGGGTAATCGGTTCCCAGAAGTTCCCGATGTAGCTGGCAAATGCGACGAGCAAACCGACTGTAATTTCACCGGATTGGATCAAATGTCCGCCATACCAGAACAGGATGCAATAGCCGATCGCGCCAGTGACTTCAATCAGCGGGTTGAAGGTTTGGTTCAATCTTGACCCTCTGTCCCAGTTGGCGCGGTTCTCCTTGTTCATCTCCTCGAAGAAAGCCATATTGTCTTTTTTTTCCTGCGTGTAAGCCTGTGTAACGCGTATCCCCTGGATGCTTTCGTTCAAGTGGGCGTTGATTCTGGACTGCCTAGTGTTCACGATCTGCCACGCGATACGGATTCTTTTGCGAAGCGAGGTCGATATGTAGAACATTAAAGGAACTGTAAAAAAAATGATGGCCGAAGCCAGCTTGACGTTAATGAAGAACAAAATGACAACGATCCCCGAAAGCTGGACACAGTCTATGAGCAGGTTGATGATTCCGTTCGAAAGCAGGTCCTGAAGCGAGTTAACATAGTTCGTGATTCGAACCAGAACCGATCCCGCGGGCCTTTTATCGAAAAAACCGGAAAGACAGGCTCTGGATGTTCGTAAACAGATGATGCGAAGGTCGTAAATCACTTTCTGGCCGATCAGGTTCGTGTAGCGGATCCGGTATGTATTGGCCGCCCACTGAATAATGTAAACCGCAAGCATGCCGGCCACGGTCCACCACAGCAGATTCAGGTTTTTTTCCCGGCGATGGCCTTGTCAATAATAATTCCGAAAAGCAAAGGAATCGTCAATTTCGTAATCGCTCCCACCAGCATCATAACAATAACGACGGGCAGCAGCTGTTTGCTGTAAGGCTTTACGTAATGGAACATCCGTTTGACCTGGCTCCAATCGAAGCCTTTATCGATTTCCTGGTCATCCTGATAAACGAAGCGGTCCTTCACATTCTGCTTGGGAGGCTGGGCTTGGCCAGGCTGGCTCCTGTGCACTTCGGTATTCATGGGTACGTCCTCCTAGACGAAGAAATTATGAAGTTCGGGCGCGCAGCTTTGCCAAATCGATGACACTGTCGGTTTTGGAAGGCGAAGGATCGGGCTCGACAAGCTGGTCGGAATATTGGATTTTAAACGTTTCCAAGTATCTGCCCGGCATCTTGAGCAATTCTTCGTGGCTGCCTCTTTGTACGATCTTTCCGCCATCCAAAACAATAATTTCGTCCGCACGCTTGAGAGAGGAAATCCGGTGGGCGATGATAAAAGTCGTTCTTCCCTTCATTACTTCCCTCAGAGCGCCCTGGATTTCCTGCTCCGTTTCCATATCCACCGCGCTCGTGGCGTCGTCCAGAATAAGAATTTTCGGATCGTTCAGAATGGCTCGGGCTATCGCAATCCTCTGCTTTTGCCCTCCCGACAGGCCCAATCCCCGCTCACCTACGATCGTATCGTACCCCTCGGGAAGCTCGCTGATAAAATCGTGCGCTTGGGCGATCTTCGCGGCGCGGATGACGGCTTCCATGTCGATATCCCGGTTGCCGTAGCTATATTGTTGCGGATCGTAGAGGAAAACAGGAACGTTTCCTGGAACACCAGCGCCATCTGCTTCCGCAGGCTTTCCAGAGAGATGTCCGCAATATCGCGCCCGTCCAGCGTAATTCTGCCCTCTTTTACATTGTAGGCTCTGAGCATCAGTTGGATAATCGTCGATTTCCCTGCCCCCGTGCCGCCTAACAGACCGATCACCGAGCCTGCGGGCGCATCCAGCGATATATTCGTCAAGGAAGGCTGTTTCTCGGGATAAGCGAAAGTCACGTTCTCAAAACGGATATGCCCTTTTACCTCTTCCTTGTTCAGCTCGATGGCGTTCGGTTTGTCTTTTATATGGATGTGCATGTTCAGCAGTTCAAGCAAACGTTCGCAGGAAGTCTTGGACTGCGTGTAAGCGTTGATGAAAAAAAAGCCCAGGCCCCACATCGGACCGATTATGTACCAGAGAATGCTGTAACAGGCGACCAGCTGCCCGACCGTGATTGCTTCCGTGATAACCAGATATCCGCCCGCCGCCAGCAGGATAACGACGCTCATATTCGCGAGAAGCTCCATCACAGGGAAGTAATTGGAAGAAATATGGGAAGCTTTGATGTTATTCGCCTGGTATTCGGCGTTCCGGCTGGAAAACTTGTCGATTTCATAAGGTTCTCTGGCAAAAGATTTCACTGTTCGCACACCCGTTATGTTCTCCTGCACCGTTGTAGTGAGATCGCTTAACGAAGTGCGGATCGTACGGAATGCCGGATGAATCTTCGAATGGAACCGGATGGCGGAGTAGCCCAGAAAAGGCATGGCAGCCATAGTCACAAGTCCAAGCTTCCAATTGATGCTAAGCAGCATGACCACCCCGAAAACAAACATCAGGAAGACGTTAAGGATCTGGCAAAAAATAAAGCCGATAAACTGGCGAAGCGCATCCAAATCCGCGGTCAGTTTGGACATTAAATCGCCTGTTCTGGCTTGGTCGTAATACTGAAACGAGATATATTGGAGCTTCTCGTACGCCGCTTTTCTCAGATTGTAGGCCACCCTGTTGCCCAGCCGCCCCCCTGTAAGTCCGCTCAAAAAACTGGAACACGGCCTTGACCATAATGACCCCAATCACAAGCAGCGATAATTTCGGGATGAGCTCAAATTTCTGCGGTTTAATCACGTCGTCAATCAAATAGCGCAGCAGGTTCGGATACACCAACCCGAGCACTGTCGTACACATTAAACAAACAATCGAGGCTGCGAGCAGCCAGCGGTGCTCCCAGTAATACTCTTTTAACTGCTTGAGGACTTCCATTTTCACCCTCCCGACATGGTGCGGCGCCTTCAATGCGCCGCTTAATGTTCATTTTTTGGTAACGCTTTTATTGTCATTAGCTTTATGAATCTTAACACCATACCTGGAGGCTAGCAATTCGGGCAAATACCGATAAAATCCCATATAGGAATATATTGTCATAAAATGTTCAAACAATCACAGCTATTCTTTTAAATCATCGCCCTAAGCCGGTATGTAAGCCTTTTCATGAATTTGCATAAATATCAGCTGCTCCAAAGAGCAGCCGCACCGGGAGAGTACTGGGCACTCCGAATTTATTATGTCAACAACGACTCCAGCTTTGCTTTTTTTCTCGGCATAAACCGCCGGATCCGCTCTCATCTCGAGCGCCTCTTTTAAACCGTCGACATGTTCATGTAAACCGCGGGCAAGCTTCTGCCGCAGCTGGCTGTGCCAGGCTTCATATTGGCTCCGGTAAAACGGCTGAAGCAGTGACGAGGCTTCCTCCAGGTAACCTGCAATAAGCGGCTGTATGGACTCTTCCAAACGGGACTTCAGCTTTGCCTTGCCATCGCCTTCAAAAAAAATTGCTTGCCGTTCTTATAGTAGGTTGACAGCATCTTTAGGTCCTCTTCCGCACCCTGCATTCCCTCAGGGACCGCAGGGGTCGGGAAAGAGCCTGCTGCATAATCTTCACACTCGTAAGAAGGAACGAATTGGGCAATGTGCCGCGCCCACTCCCCGTATTTTTTGGGCTGCCTTTGCATTCGCGAATTTTTTTTCCATCCTCAGCGTTGTCGCCAGCGTCTCCTGGGAGAGATCGAACGCAATCCGGTTGATAAGGTCCTGATAGGCCGCTTTCAGCATTTCTTTCAAATCAAGCCCTTCTTCCCGGAAAGCAGCGGGGTTGAAGGCCTGGTTGTAAAGCTCCCCGAAGCGGAAAGCCGTCCTCTGCCTGACATAATAGACAAGCTCCTTCACTTCCTGGGCAACCGCTTTAAGCTCGTTGTCCGGCTCTGCCGCCTCCAGCCGCCGCACCGCTTCCTGCTGCCCCGCGAGCAGCCCGTCCAGCTGACGCGCGCGTTCGGCTTCTCCAGCCTGGGCCCCGGCGATCCACTGCTCCAGCGTCGCTTTGGCCCTATTCAACTCCTGACGGGCGGAATGTACCGCAATATCAGTCAGCTCCTCTAACGTGAAGCGGATAAAATCGCGCTCGAACGCAATGATCCCCGATGCCGATGCCGCCGATTCATCCCCGGAGAGCTTGCCTTCCACAGCCGCGAGGCTGGAGACGGGATATATCCGGGGATTACGGATACCATGCTGGACAAGGTTCGCTTCCACGTGCGAGACGACTCCCTGCAGTTCCTCGGCGCTTGAAGCCAGATCGGCCGCATTGACGAGGAAAAAAAACATTTTGTCCAGCTCGAAGCTGTCCTTCACCCTTCCCAGCTGCAGCAAAAACTCCCGGTCCGCCTGCGAGAAGGCATGGTTATAGTACGTGACAAAAAAGGATGGCATCTGCGTTTTTTGATATAATTGAACGCCACTCCGGTGTGCCTTGCGTTGATCGAGTCCGCTCCGGGAGTATCGACCAGGACGATGCCTTGGTCCGTCAGCGCGTTGGCATAATACAATTCAATATATTCCACGAAGCAAGATTTGCTTTCGTCGGCCACATAACCCGCAAACTGCTCCATCTCAGCGCGGATCTCCCGCCCTAACAGGGGCTCAGCCTCCTGCCAGCCTTTCTCCACCGCTTTAAGAAAAGCGTAGTGGGGCTTGCCTTTACCCGTCACATGCGAAGGAGAGAGCTTGCCGACCGCCGCGAGACAGCTGTCCATATCCCCGGCTTCCAGCCCGAGAGCATGCAGCGAATAGTTCATATCGGACAGAATCGATTCAGCGGACTTCATCGCAATCCTCACGGTGCGGTGCGGCCATTCCTGTGTGGGCGGCATGATCCGGTTAATGGCCGCCGTAGTCGGATTAGGCGAGACAGGCAGCACTTTTTTTCCCCGATGAGGCGTTGGCAAAAGATGATTTCCCCGCGCTGAACGCTCCGAACAAGGCGATGGTGAACGTGTTGCCGACCATCCGCGAACCCTTCTCCCGCATGGATCGCACGAGGGAGGAAAGCGCCGGGATGTCTTCGATAATATCAGCCCCGCGGAGCAGCTTTTGCGCAGTTTGCTTCATTCTGTCACGGTGGGTTCCTTGGTTCTCTCCGGCTGCCTCTCGGGCCCGCTGCGCTTGCGGCGCCACAATATGAAGCCCATCCGGAGAATACAGGCCGTTCCCGGGCATAAGGGGTTTATCCGCCTCGTCAGGACCGGGATTGTCCAGCAGCTCCGGCTTGGGAACAGCAGGCGGATTCACCGTTGCGGGCACTGCCAGCGATAGCAGGGAATCGATATACGCGGACTCTTCCTTCTCCAGCTTTTCCAGCTCGTAAAAGGCTCCAAGCTTCTCGCGGATTTCCGCCATTTCCCGTTCAGCACGCGTCAGTTCCGGCTGCAATAAGGTGTGCAGATCCATTGCCAGGTTGTCGATCAGCCCGAACGCTTTTTTGCGGTACATCGATTTGATCTCCGCCGCCGCGCTTTTGGAATAGTTCATCGTATATTCATTGGTGAACATTGCGCCGCTTTGAACTTGATCCGCCAGCCAGCCTGGCGTCAGCGGCACCTGCAGCGAATCGAGCGCCTCAGACACTTTCGCCGGTTGAAAACCGAAGGAAACGGCCTTCTTCCGAATGGTGTCCAGGATATGCCAATCAAGCTGAGCTTGAACCTGTTCGGCGATGGCCTTGTGGAACGCTTCCAGCCGCTCCGTTCTTACCTGCTCGTTCCGGGAAGCACGCGTGAGGAATCCGGCTTTGAACCCGGGCCTTCTGCTTTCCAAATAGCGATGCGCCAAGTCCCTGACGGCTGCGGGGATAATGTTGGCGTTCTCGATCACTTTGGAGACTTCGTCCCGCAGCCCGGCGAGCAGGCGGTCCGGCTTGGAGCGGATCTCGTCCGACAGGGCCTCCAACTGCTCCATTTGCCGAAAAAAAAGACCGCTGCCGCCGCTCTCGTGGGCCGCCTCCTTCAGAGCGGCCTTCCGCGGCTCGCTGCACTCCGCCATATAAGCCCGATGCTCCTCGATCAAGTGGACGGCGGATGTATGAAGACTCCATTCAGTCAGGGATTTTTTTGCGCCCGATCAGCGCATACATCAGCTCCTGCAGCCTGCCCCACTCGTTGTGGAGGGTATGCGGATATTTCACCGACAGGAACAGAATGCCGTCCGCCTTTATATTCCAATTGGAGAAAGCCTCGAGCACGGATGCCTTATAGGACTCGAATGAGAGCTCGGACTCTTTATGCTTGTCGATCTGGTTGACCAAAAGATAAAGAGGCTTGCCCCGGTCTTTCATCTTCTTTGTAAACGCGAAGTTGATCTCTGACTGGACATGGTTATAATCCATCACATAGAACACCGCATCGGCCAAATGAAGGGCGGATTCCGTTGCCATCTGGTGGGCGTCGTCGGTGGAATCGATACCCGGGGTATCGAGCAGCACACCATCCCGCTTCAGCCAGGGAATCGGATAGGCGATTTCCACTTTCTCAATCTCTTCCCCGTTTTTTACAGTACGCTTCGAGCTCATCCAACGGGACGGTGATTTGGGCTCCCTCTCCGTCCGGGGTTTTGCGGGTTACAGCCGCTCCAGGCTCTCCGCTGCGGATGCTGACGATATTGGCGCTGGTCGGGATGGGACTGGACGGAAGAAGCGCGTGGCCGCACAGCTTGTTGATCAGGCTGGATTTTCCTGCCGAGAAATGTCCGCAGAACGCCATATACATTGTGCCAAACGCCTTTTTTTTGCTGAAGCTGGCCGAGCTTGTACGAATTCTGCCGATCCCCTTGCCGGCGCATCATATCCGCTGCTTTATCCCAAGCTTCGTTTACAGCTGTATTTCGTTCGTCCATTAGTTTGCTCATCCGGCTTTTGCCCCCCATGAAGTTTTCCCCCCGTAAAAAAACCTGCGCTCCGCGGCTGAAACCGTGTACTGTACGGAGAACCCGGATATTTAGCCGCCATTAAAAGGAAAAGCGTCCGGAATAAGCGAAGATGCCGAAGCTGATCTTCTTCCGGACACTTATCATTTCGGCGCTACTGCAGCACTTTTTTCCGGAATGAAAATTTCAAATACGTCTCTATGCTGCAAAATTGTGATATCCTTCGACTTCATTACGACAACCTCACGCTTTGTCTTCATGCGGTCCAGGTAATTGTCGGGCACACTGCCGGATTCGCTTACCGTTATGCCCTCGATTTCCTTTTCTTCATCTTCCTTCAGCGGCGTGTTGATGACTTTCTCGAAAATATCTGAAAATACTTCGAAGTTGTTAGTGTACACGGCTATGCATTTCATGGTATCCCATCCTTTGATTGTCGCTTTGTTTACTTGGTCGTTTCCGTTGGTGCCGCTGTCACTGGCAAATTTTTTCTTGTCTTTTTTTAGAATCTCTCGTTTTGGGCATTTTCATACGTTTCTTGCCTTCTTTACACACGTCCAGCAAGGGACATGCCGGGCACTGCGGGTTTTGCGCCTTGCAATGGTATCTCCCGAAAAAAATCAATCGATGATGTGTGAGAGTCCATTCGTCCCTGGGGACCAGCTTCATCAGCTTCTTTTCCACTTCCAGTACGGAATCTGCTTCCTTGGCGATGGCGAGACGCTTCGATACCCTCTCCACGTGAGTATCCACTGCTATGGCGGGCTGTCCAAAAGCGTTCGAAACCACTACGTTCGCGGTCTTTCTGCCCACACCGGGCAGCTTGACCAAATTCTCGTGGTCCGCGGGGACTTCGCCGCCGTATTCTTCTAGCAGCATTCTGCACAGAAGCTGGATGTTCTTCGCCTTGTTCCGGAAAAGCCCGATTCTTCGGATATCCTGCTCCAATTCCTCTAGAGGAACGGCCAAATAATCTTCCGGTTTCTTATACTTTTCAAACAGGGTAGCCGTTACTTTATTTACAGTTTCGTCCGTACACTGGGCGGAAAGCAGTACGGCAATGGTAAGCTCGAAAGGATTGGAATGGTTCAGTTCACAATGGGCGTCGGGAAACATCTCCCCGATCGCGTCGAGGATGTGCCGCATCTGCGATTTGGTCATAAATCGGCCGCCTCTCTCTCCATCAAACGAAAAAATCTCAATCATAAACTCCAGTTTACCTATTCCCGCGCCTAGAATCAATGCTCCGATGAATTTATTTCCGAACATTTAGTTAAATTTAAGCATTTTTTTTCCAAAAAAACGCATGGATTTTACTGCCAAAGAACACCATATACAAGTAAAGCGAGGTGATCAACCATGGCTGAATTCCAGTTCCGCACCGGAAGCCGAGTGGAAACCGCAGGCGAGTATGAATCCGAATCCGGAAAAAAAAGCGCCAGTATCGCCCAGGCGATCTCTTTGAAGCATGTCCGGCAAGCGGCAAGAACACAAGTTGGAGACGCTGCATCGTGCAGTAATACCTGATTAAAGGAAAAAAAGAAAGAACCGTCAGGAACAAATCCATCCTGACGGTTCTTGTTGGTGCTAAAACCATACGTTTGTGCGCGGGGAGGGAATAACCAGGGGATTCCAACCGCTGTTAACGTGGTGTTCCATCATTCCGCCACCATTTATGTCAAACAGGCCAACCGGCTTCTCATGCCGGTTGGCCCTGCTAATGCTGCCGACTTCGTTCTATCGCGAAGCGCCCGAAGCGAAGCCGATTTACAGTTTTTTTTCAATCTCCACAATCAGATTGTCGATCAGATAAATCATCACTTCGTCATTTACCGCCAGGTCGCCCGCCGTCAGATTCTGGGCGCCTTTATGGATGCTCACAGTTTTGGCGAAATTGTACACGGTTTTGTCGCTGCCGTTAGGAAGCACGTTGAGCTGGTTCAATACGGAGTCATAGGCTGAGACCGTCTTTTTTTTAATCCGGAGGACACGTTCAGCGTCCAGCTGCCGTCCGGATTACGGATAGCTTCGATCCGGTCATTCACCTTTACGGCGCTGAGCGACGAAGCGGAGCCGTTCACTTTTACCGCTGCTGCGGCGCCTGCCGCAATATTTTCCGATACCGAACCTGTACTCACCGTGACCACTCCGCCAGCCGCGTCCACTCCGCTTACTTTTCCTCTTACAGAAGACAGCACGCTCACGGAATCAATCGTTTGGCCCGATTGGGCGATAGAGACAAAACCTTCCACGGGAATGGAGTCGAATGTTCCTTTCGTCTGATTCTGATTCAGCACATTTACAGAGTCGGCAATAGTATAAACAAAGGACGCGCCTGAAAAAATCCTGTACGGTGATCTGTTTGTTTGCGGAATTTTTTTGTACATAACCTTATAAGAACCTGTCTTGACCGCCTTAATCTGCGCCAGCAGAGATTGGTCGTAATTCAGCATGAGCTTCACGTTGTCTCCAATTTTCAGATCGGATTGGCTCGCTGTATCTTTGTTCGGAATTTCTACCGGTACGGTCGAATCCAGTTTAAAGGTCAGGTTCTGGCTGCTTGCCGTCCTGATCGTAATTTCCTTTGTCGCCAGATTGAGTTGCGTAATCGATCCGCTCACACTGGAAGCCAGCTTCAGGTTAATCATACGATCCTTGGAAGCCTGGAAATCGATCTTGCTGCCGTTTCTGAACAGCGTGCCGAACGTGTCCAGGTTCACTTTGGCATCCCCATAGTATATATCCGTTCTGTCGGTTACGAAATAGGCGCCTAATTTGCCGCTGTCGTCCTGCACGGTCAGAGCTTTGGTCTTGGCGTCGTAGTTCAGGATTGTAGAGAACTGGCAGCTCAAGACCGCACGATTCGTCACCGATACTCCCGTCACCTTATCGTCGACAATATCCAGCTTGACCGCGTCATCCGGCTCCAGATCGTATAAACCGGCTGTGGCAAGGCCTGAAATTCTCACCTCGGCGGCATCCGTCAGATAATAGGCTCCAAGCTTGCCGTCCATAGAAACGGTAATGGTCCTCTGCTTGGGATCGACCGAGCTCAAACTGCCTTGGACGGTCTTCACAACTGAAGCCTGTTTTTTTCTGCACGATCTTGGTCACTTCGTTGTTGACGATTTCGTAGCCGACGGTGTCTCCCGTCCTGAGCTGCGTGAAGTCGACATTCGCGTTGTCCTTGTTCACGATGACCAGCTTGGAAGATAAGGGAAAGGACTCCGTATTTCCGGAGGAGGTTTCCTGGACCGCCAGATCGGTGCGCGACAGCATTTTCACAGTGCCTTCGGAGGTTTTGGTGACAGGGGCTTTCTTTACTATAATGCCGGTGATTTTGGGATCCTTAATGAGCTTGTTCTTTGTAAACTGCACCTGGCTGCCTTTTATCAGCGTTCCCAGAGTCAATCCTTTACCTTCCGAATCGACTACGGAGACATTGGGAGACAGCTCGTAAGGGACATAATCCCCGTTCACATTCAGCAAGGCTATCAATTTTCCGACGTTGAGATCGAATAAATCCCCTTCATACACTTCCAGCTTCTGGGTATCGTCAGTGACCTCCACATAATAGGCGGTTCCGCCGGCAGACACGAGGCTGACCTCATAGGTTTGCTTTAGCGAGGACGGGGCGATGGCTTTTTTTTCACTTTTGGACGAGAAAAAAAGAAGTGTCTGAGCCGATCGCATATTCAGTCAAACGGCCTTCAAGGTCCTGCAGCACGAGTTTCTTATCGCTCAACCCGACTATATAGCCTTTCGCCGAACGATTCATTTTAATTTCCATGTAGGGCTCCGCACGGTTCAAGAAAGCAGCCATCTGCGCGCGCGTAACCGTACCCTTAGGTTGAAAATCTCCTTTTTTCAAAGCCTTGTACTATATTCAGCGCCGCCGCTTCATTGATAAACCCGACCGCCCCGGCAGAAATATCCTTATTATCCGTAAAAAAAATCGTTGGAGAAGAAGACAGCTTCTGTGCTTCAGCCTGCTTATTGATGGCCCGGATTACAATCTTGGCTACCCACTCGCGGGACGCTTCTTTCGCTCCCCACGAAGGACCTCCGGTATTTTTTTGGCTTCCTCGCCGCGGTCTATCAGCTTTGGCATCCGCCAAGAGCACATATTTTTTTGGCATAATCGCTCACGGCAAAAGGCAGCACAGCAGACGCGTTCTGCTTGCCCGCCTCTTCCTCCAGTCCCATCATCCGGACCGCCATTATCAGCACATCTTGCTGGGAAACCTTTTCCTCGGGCTTAAAGGTGCCGTTGTCATATCCTTCCACGACCCCGTAAATAGCAAGCTTGGAGATATGCTTAATCCCCCAATGGGTGCGCGGAACGTCGGGAAAGCCGGTTCTGACCTTGGTTGAAGCCGCGGCTGCAACAGCTGTCGTTTGCGAAGCGGCTTTAGCGGACGTTTCGGCGGCAAAGCTTGAAGCCGTAAAGGCGCTGCTGCCAAAAAAAGAAGGCTTCCAGCCAAAATAGCGGAAACCATGGTGATCATCGTGTTCGGTTTGTACATCTCTCTCTATAACTCCTCCAACGTATTATTTAGGGGATCCCCGCAAAGTACCCGGAATTGGCTTCGAAGCATCACGTCACTTTGTGGGGTTAATTTAGGGGATCCCCGCAAAGTACCCGGAATTGGCTTCGAAGCATCACGCACTTTGCGGGGGGATTTATTACCTCTTGATTGGATGAGGCAGCTCCATATGGCCCATGAGCGAATCCGCAGGCTTGCCGTCCACTAAAATATCGATGGAATCCACCTCGGGGAACTGGAACAAAGTTTTCTGGATCGCTTCCAGCAGCATCTTTTCTCCAGGCCCCGAGACGGCCTTCTCCGGAAACCGTAATATCCAAAGTCAGCTTCTTGTCCTTCAGCACTGCGGATTTAAAACCCAGCGAGTCGGCTAGAGGAACCAGCTTGCTGTTCTGCGGAGCCTTTTTTTAACGCCCACAGAGCGGTTGTATACTTCTCCTTCTCGTCCTTGTAACGGATGGAAACTTCTTTTTTCCACAAGCTTCTCGCCCTGTTCATCGCCGTAATAGGCTTTAATATTGGCTTGAATCTGCTCCTTCTGGGCAGCCGGCTGAACGTCCTTCTGCTGCGCGGGTGGCGCAGGCTGCGTCGTCTGGCTGGATGCCGGAGGCTGTGACGATTGCGAGCTTTGCGAACCTTGGGTACCTTGGGATACCGGCCCTCCGCTGGCCGGCTTTTGGCCGCAGCCGGACAAAGCCAGCGCAACCGCTCCCGTTAACAATAAACCGCGAACCGTATATTTTTTGCATCGAAAGCACCACCTTTTTTTCTACCTTACTGGATGTTAAGCTGCTCTTTGATTCCAGCTACGATGGCTGCGGCAACCCTGTTCTGGAATGCGTCGTCAAACAATGCTGCGGTATCCCGCGCGTTGGACAAATATCCCACTTCCAAAAGTATCGCGGGCATATTAGTTATTTTTTTTACCACACGGAAAGGCTCTTGACGCACTCCGCGGTCAGGCAGTCCGGTTGCTGCAGTCAGGTGCTTGTGCATAATCTGAGCAAACTGGGCGCTGTCGGACTTGTAGTAATATGTTTCCGTTCCAGTCGATGAGGCGAGCCAGCTGTTGGCGTGAATGGAAACATAAACATCGGCGTTGCGGTCGTTAGCAAACTTGGCGCGGCCATCCAGAGGCACAAAGGTATCGTCGTTTCGTGTGAGGAAAGGCTGGATCTGGGCTTCCTGCTGAAGCAGGTTATACACTTTCAGTCCCATGGACAGATTGAATTCTTTCTCGGTGCGGCCGTTGACGGCTTTGGCGCCGGAATCCTGGTCTCCGTGGCCCGGATCGAGAACGACCTTGTACTTTGCGCCTTTTTTGGAACACGGCCGCCAGGGCCGCTGTGTTCAAGCCGGACTCCCACTTCAGATCCATGGCGTCTTTCATATCCAGCACTATACGGACCGTGTAAGGATTATTATTGTACAGCGAGTAGCGGACATTGCTGACGGATGCGTTCTTGGATGCGGTCTCTCCGCTCTTGGCTGCCGCATCTTTGTACAGCGAAGGGTCTACAGTGGCATTCGGAATATCGATCACAATCCGTTCAGGACCGTGCAGCGAGAACACGTTAGGTTTCAATTCGCCTGAATCTGCTTTAATAAGTAATTGAGAGGAAGTCATGTCAATCGTATTGATAACGGGCACAGGCTTTCCATTGGCATCCGTGACGGGGCTGTCCATGGAAGGCTTGTCCGCCGGCTTGTCGGTCTGGCCCGTAGGAGGCAGAACCGTTCCCGGATTTGGCGCCGGAGCGGGCTTGTCGGCTATAACGCTTTTGTCGCTTAAGTAGACCGCGCGGTTCACGTCGTTCCAATTCACACCGATTCCCATATTCTCAGCGATAAACCTGACAGGCAGCAAAGTATTGCCTGCAATAAGCACAGGGGCGGCGTCCAAATTGTTCCTGCTTCCGTTTACCGTGGCTGAAGGCTGATCGATGACCATTTCGATTTTGAGCGAATCTCTGGTGATGGTGACCTTGCGGGCGGCTGATTCCAATCGACTTGGAGCCCAGCTCTTCGGCGATAATCCGGACAGGCACCATGGTTACATCCTTAATGATCCTCGGAGCGACTTCAGGCTTCAATAATTTACCGTTGAAATATAAAGGAACACCGGCGGCGGAATCCGCAGTAGCGGCGGAGGCCAAGGCTGGCAGCATAAGGGCGATGAGCAGCATCGATAACAGTGTGGAAACGAACCTTAACTTCATCTTTCACCTCTAAAAAAAGTAATCTTGTAAAACAATTTCATAGTATACAATGGCGGACAAGGATAACTTCGGCAAAGCGGCATAAAGGCATATGGAGTTTCCTTATAAGCATGAAGTGGACCGCATAACCCCCTTTTCGACAGCACATAATCTATTAGACTCTATTATACGGAAAAAGTTGCATAATATAGCGTCATTTTCATAGATT
The DNA here is from genome assembly GCA_001313085.1 of Paenibacillus sp. JCM 18996. Next base: position 54,050 of record BBFE01000016.1, read on the forward strand.
GGGTCGAATGGAGCAGAATGATACATATACCATTCGGGACTTTTGGGCAAAAGTCCTTTTTTTTGTCGAAAAAAAATGAGCTCGAAGGAGCAAAAAAATTATCGCGAAGCACAAAAAATCCCGGCACCGACCGGTACCGGGATTTGCATCCATGCAGTTTACTTGTATGCCAAACGTTTGGCGTGCTTCGCCTCGTATTCGCCGATCAGGTCCGCCTGCTGCAGCGTCAATCCGATGTCGTCCAATCCTTGAAGCAGGAACTGGCGGCGATGCTCGTCAAGGTCAAAGGAAATATTAAGGCCGTAGTCGTCGGAGATCGTTTTATTCTCCAGGTCGACATTCAGCTTGTATCCCTCATGCTTCGCTGTAAGCTGGAACAGCTCTTCCACCTGCTCCTCGGAAAGCTTGATCGGCAGAATGCCGTTCTTGAAGCAGTTATTGTAGAAAATGTCTGCATAAGAAGGCGCGATGACCACCTTAAAGCCGTAGTCCATAATGGCCCAAGGAGCATGCTCCCGTGAGGAGCCGCAGCCGAAGTTCGCTCTGGATATCAGCACGGAGGCTCCTTCATAGCGGTCCTTGTTCATTTCAAAGCTCGGGTTCTCTTCCCCGTTCTCGAAAAATCTCCATTCAAAAAAAAGAAACTGGCCGAACCCCGTACGCTCGATTCTTTTCAGGAATTGCTTGGGAATGATGGCGTCCGTGTCGACGTTCACGCGGTCCACCGGAGCAACGATGCCCGTATGCTGTTTAAATGCTTCCATATTCAGATCTCCTCGCCCTATAGATTAAGCTTCCTGCAAAGCTTTAAATTCCCAGTCTCTTACGTCCACAAAATGTCCTGCAATCGCAGCTGCGGCAGCCATTGCCGGAGACACGAGGTGAGTCCGTCCGCCCCGGCCTGGCGGCCTTCGAAATTGCGGTTGGATGTGGATGCGCAGCGTTCTCCCGGGCTGAGTACATCGGGATTCATCGCCAGGCACATCGAGCAGCCGGCGTCACGCCATTCGAATCCGGCTTCAGTGAAGATCCGGTCCAGACCCTCCCGCTCGGCCTGGATCTTGACGCGTCCGGAGCCGGGAACCACGATTGCGTTCACTGCAGGGGACACTTTGTAGCCCTGTGCGACCGCCGCTGCTGCGCGCAAGTCTTCGATACGGCCGTTAGTGCAGGAGCCGATAAACACGCGGTCGACCTTCAGCTCCGTCATCGGGGTTCCCGGAGTAAGTCCCATATATTCCAAAGCTTTCTCGGCGGCTTTGCGCTCATTCTCCGTCTCGAAGCTTTGCGGCGCAGGCACCCGGTCGGTTACGCTTGTTCCCATGCCTGGACTGGTTCCCCAGGTGATCTGCGGAATCAAAGTGTCCGCATCGAACTCGACAACCGTGTCATAGGACGCACCTTCATCGGTGACCAGCTGTTTCCACTGCTCAACCGCTTGATCGAAATCCGCTCCTTGAGCACGAATCACGGCCGCGAAGGTAGTTGAACGTCGTTTCATCCGGCGCGATCAATCCCGCTCTCGCACCCGCTTCGATCGACATGTTGCAGACAGTCATACGCTCTTCCATCGAAAGATTGCGGATCGCGTCGCCCGTATATTCCGCCACATAACCTGTAGCGAAATCCGTGCCGTACTTCCCGATAATGCCGAGGATCAGGTCCTTCGCCGTCACGCCCTGCTTCAAGCTGCCTTTTACGCGGATTTCCATCGTCTTGGACTTCACCTGCTGCAGACATTGCGTGGCCAGCACGTGCTCCACTTCGCTTGTTCCGATACCGAACGCCAGCGCGCCGAAAGCTCCGTGTGTGGATGTATGGCTGTCGCCGCAGACGATCGTTTTGCCCGGGTGGGTGAGTCCGATCTCAGGCCCCATCACGTGGACGACACCTTGGTCGATATTGTTCAGGTCGTACAGCGTTACTCCGAACTCTTTGCAGTTCTGGGAGAGCGTATCGATCTGCTGCTTGGAAATCGGGTCTTTGATGTTGAAACGGTCTTTCGTCGGAACGTTATGGTCCATAGTGGCAAAAGTCAAATCCGGACGGCGCACCTTGCGGTTCGACAGACGGAGCCCTTCAAACGCTTGCGGAGAAGTCACTTCATGCACAAGGTGAAGATCGATATAAATGATGCCCGGCTTACCTTCCTCTTGATAAATAACGTGCTGGTCCCAAATTTTCTCGTATAATGTTTTTTTTAGCCATCCTGAATCACCCCAATAAAAAAATTGTCTCGAACGCTTGTTTATACTTTAATTCATCTTAACATTTCTTATTTAATTGTTCTAAGATATAATATCTATAGCTTTAATAGTCTATAACTATAAGAAAAGAAAGGAGACCCCATGGAACTTCGCCAGCTGCAGTACGCCATCCAGATCGCGGCAGAGAAAAATTTTTTTTCCAGGGCCGCCGAAAAGCTTCATATCGCCCAGCCATCGTTAAGCCAGCAGCTTTCCAAGCTGGAGAAAGAAATAGGGCTGCTGCTGTTTCAGCGCACGACCAACTCGGTAGAGCTCACCCACGCCGGGACACTGTTCGTCGAAAGGTCGCAAAAAAATTCTCGATATGGTGGACCAACTGCGTAATGAGATGGAGGACATCTCGCAAATGAAGAAAGGCAAGCTCGTCGTCGGTTCTATGCCGCTCACCGGATCGACGATTCTGCCTTCCGTTCTGCCCGTGTTCCAGAAGGCCTATCCGGAGATCGACATCGTGCTTGTGGAGGAAACCTCCGCAAACCTGGAAGCTTTGACCTCGAACGGGCAGACTGACATCAGTCTTTTACAGCTGCCTATGCAGGAAGAAACTTTGGTTTACGAGACATTGCTCGAAGAAGAGATCATCTTGGCCGTACCCCCGCAGCATCCACTGGCTTTCCGCATCAAGACCGATCGGAGCCTGTCGACCTTGGACAGTTGAAAGAGGAATCTTTTATAGCGCTGAAAAAAAAGGGCAAGGCCTGCGCAAGCTGACTTTGGAGCTCTGTCAAAAAAAAGCCGGATTTACGCCCAACATCGTGTTTGAGAGCAGCAATATGGAAACCGTACAGTCATTGGTCGCTGCCGGCATGGGCATTGCCTTCGTTCCCTATCTTATTTCCAAAAGAATCTCCACTGAATTATCCCCAGTCAATCTGACGCTGGCCGGACGGCCCACACGGACGCTGGTCATCGGATACCGCAAGGAACGGTACCTGTCCAAAGCCGCGGAAGCCTTCATACAAACGATGAAAGCAGTCATGGGGAGCAAGAACTGACCACTTTGACTGGTTCTTTTTTAGTACAGCTGCGGCCTGCGGTCTTCAAACACCGGGATTCTCGTGCGCACCTCATCGACCAAATCCAACGATACTGAAGCGTGGATTATCTCTTCCGACTCGCCTCCCTCGGCGATGACTTCTCCCCAAGGATCGATGACCATCGAATGTCCGAAAAAAAATTCCGTCGAGCCGCTTACCCCGACCCTGTTGCACGCGACGACGTACATTTGGTTCTCGATCGCCCGCGCCTGCAGCAGCGTACGCCAGTGGTGAAGCCGCGGATGCGGCCATTCGGCAGGCACAAACAGGATCTTGGCCCCGACCAGCGCCAGCCTTCTCGCCAGCTCGGGAAAACGGATATCGTAGCAGATCATCATTCCGGCGGGTACTCCCTCGACGGTGAATTCCCCTACCCGGTCTCCGCTCACGAGATGTTTCTCTTCGTCCATCAGGCGGAACAGATGAATCTTCGAATACTCTGCTGCCTCATTACCCTGACGGTCAAACACATAGATCGTGTTCAGCACTACACCGGCTTTCTTCTCGGCTATGGAGCTCCTATAATAACCACTCCATGCTCGCGCGCAAACCCGGAAAGCGCCGCCTTCGTCCTCTCCCCGTTCACATCGGCAAGCTGCTGGATATACTCGAGCGCGTACCCGGTATTCCACATTTCCGGAAACATAATCACATCCGGCTTCCGCGCAGAGGACACAGCCTTGTTCAGCAGAAGCTCCAAGTTTGCAAAATTCGCTTCAGGCTCGCCCACCCGGATATCCATCTGCAGCAAAGCGATATGAAGCTGACCTGGCTGATCGGCCATATTTTTTAACGACTCCTTCCAACGAAAAAAACTATTTCATTCAGAATAACCGATTCTACCGCTGCGTACAATGCTTTCTGCGCTCCCTCAGTTCCGCTTGTTCTCAAGTTCCATTACTTGAAATTAAATACCATTATATGAAATGAATTTTACTATTTTTTTCTAAAATTTGTAAACGGGTGATCAACGAGGGCCCCACGCTATACATACCCGTTAAATCGTGATACATTATTTTTTAATTTTGAAAAAAAGCGATGGAGATGTTGTAAATGAAACCTGAATCCCTAACCAGACATACACAGGTGCCCGTCATTCCCGCCCACAGGATGCAGGGGCTGCCTTCGCAATTTTTTTGCGGGCCTGGTCAAGAAAGTCAATGAGCGGGTCGCCCAGGGACATGACGTCATCAACCTCGGACAAGGCAACCCCGACCAGCCGACGCCGCCTCATATCGTAAAAGCGCTGCAGCAGGCAGCCGAAAATCCCGCGTTTCACCGATATTCCCCGTTCAGCGGATACTCTTTCCTTAAAGAGGCTATCGCGAGGCGTTATAAAGAAGATTACAATGTCGACCTGAACCCGGAGACCGAGGTCGCATCCTGTTCGGAGGAAAAACAGGGCTTATCGAGATCAGCCAAATCCTGCTGAATCCGGGGGATGTCTGCCTCGTGCCGGATCCCGGCTATCCGGATTATTGGTCCGGCGTAGCGCTGGCCGGCGCGGAAATGGTGCATATGCCGCTTCGCGAGACGAACGGCTTCCTGCCCGAATATTCCGCTTTGTCCCCTGCCGACTTGGCGAAAGCGAAGCTTATGTTCATCAATTATCCGAACAATCCGACCGCTGTAAACGCCCCGGCGGCTTTTTTACGAGGAAACGGTCCGTTTTGCCGGGCAGCACGGCATTATCGTTGCCAGCGATTTCGCTTACGGCGCGATCGGGTTCGGCAAAAGCAAGCCGGTGTCGTTCCTCCAGCTCCCCGGAGCCAAGGAAGTCGGCGTCGAATTCTACACCTTGTCCAAAACCTATAATATGGCCGGCTGGAGAGTCGGCTTTGCGCTCGGCAATACGGAGATCATCCGCTTGATCAACTTGATGCAGGACCATTATTACGTATCTCTGTTCGGCGGGATTCAGGCGGCGGCCGCCCTCGCGCTGACGGGACCGCAGGACTGTGTGGCCGACTTGGTCCAGCGTTATGCCTCAAGAAGAGATGCGCTTTTCAATGCACTGCACAAAATCGGATGGGAGGCGAAACCTTCCGAAGGATCGTTCTTCGCCTGGCTTCCCGTCCCCAAACGGTTTACATCCGCTGAATTTGCCGATCTCCTTTTGCAAAAAAGCGAATGTCATGGTCGCTCCCGGCATCGGCTTCGGACAATCCGGGGAAGGCTACGTCAGATTGGGACTGCTGTCCGATGAAGCCCGTCTGGAGGAAGCCGCCGAACGGATCGGCACGCTGCAGTTATTTTAGACTCAGCCGAATCATAAAAGCAGCGGCAGCCTGGAAATGAAAATAATGATCTGGACTGCCGATCACAAACAGAAGGCCGCCCAATGAACTGTAAAGCAGGAAACCTGTAGTAACCGGCCTTTTCAGCAATTACACCTTAACTACTAGTTCCAATCCCACGGATTAATTAATCAAGTTGTTAAGGGCTGCATGAACCCCTCCACGCAATATGCATGCGCTTTTTTCATAATCACTCTTCGCAACCGTTTTTTATTTCCATCTCTATTTGGCAGCCCCCGTTTAATCATAACCGAGCTCTACAGCCGTACATTTATTAAATATTCCTAAAATCTACTAACTACAGGAGGTAAATAATACCATTAAATGGAATGGCTTCTATAGCGTTTATTCTGAACAGATTGCAGAGGAGAGGATAAGGGTAAATGAATAGTTACGTAATTATCGCCAGTTTGCTCGGCACAGCGGTTGAATTTATCGAGGCGCTCACCATTGTATTGGCCGTGGGAGTAGTCAGAGGCTGGAAAAGCTCTCTTTCCGGCATGGCGGCTGCTCTGGTCCTTCTCATCTGCTTGGTGACCTTGTTTGGCGTTCCTTTGATGAATCTGGTCCGCCTTGAGTTGTTTCAGCTCGTTATAGGCATTCTTATGATGTTATTCGGCATGCGCTGGCTGCGGAAAGCCATACTGCGTTATTCCGGTTTAAAAGCGTTGCATTTGGAGGAAAAAAGCCTATACCGAAGAGCTTGAACGGCAGCGCAGCCATGGCAAATCCCATAATAAAATGGATTGGTTCGGCTTTAGCACCTCGTTTAATATTGTGCTGTTGGAAGGGATCGAGGCGGTGTTTATCGTTCTTACATTCGGCACTGCCGCTAATTCGCTTTCTTCAGCCATAGCCGGCAGTTTGATTGGCTTGGTTATCGTTGTCCTCGCGGGTATTTTGCTGAGAAAACCTCTGGCCATGGTTCCGGAGAATACGATGAAATTTATTGTGGGCCTGATGCTGAGTGCTTTTGGCGTGTTCTGGTTGGAGAAGGCATAGGAGTTGAGTGGTGGCATGCGGACGTGTCAATTTTGATTATCACCGCGGTTCTGCTTCTGGTTTCCTTCCTTTGCGTAAACCAATTGTCCGGCAGAAATAAAAAGGTTGCCGCGTTACCATCAACCGGATCGGCAGGTGAAAAAAATATGAAAGCTGCATTGCAAACAATAATTGGTTTGATCTTCGACGATTGGTGGCTTGGAGTGGGTTTGCTGGTATCTATCGTCATTACATATCTAGCCGTTGCCGCCGGATTGGACGCTCAAGTAAGCGGTTGGCTTTTAGTGCTCCTTATTGTTGGAACTTTAATTCTGAGCCTGGCTGTGGAATACCGCAAAAAAATTAAACAAGGCTAGCTGATGCCAATAGAAAAGCCGGGCGACCTGTTAAAACTTACGGTTCTCTCGGCTTTTTTTGTGCAGCGGAGCGGGTTCGATTACTTGAGCTCTTTTCAAAGTTATATACCGGACCTCATCGATATACAATGTATTTTTTGGGACAAGGCGGAATCAAGATTTTCGATAAATAATTATACGTCCCCCGTTAGAAAGACATCCTGCATAATCATGTATTTGTTCGATCGGAACAAGCTGCCAGGGTTGATCCCGAAATTACCCGTTTTTTTGTTAAAAAACTAATTTTCAGATACTGCGTAAGCAATAACCATGATCTTCTAATATCATGAGATAAATTAATCCAAGCATCGTAGGTGAGGATAATACTTCCGCCGACTTTGTTGTTTTTTTTGATCGAAGCCTTAACTTCCCTTTTGGGATTATTTCATGGGCCTCCCTCCGACTTGTAACAAGTCCATCCAATGCTTCATACATTATAGAGACGTAAAATGAGCATTTGCTGGAGGCGGGTGTAGCCATTGATTTGCGGATCGCTTTTGGGTTGCGCAGATATCGGTCTTCTTCCCTTGGTCATCGGACTCGTGGGAAGTGCTGCAGCCGTGCTCGCTGTCCGTCTGCTGATTGTCTGCTTTTGGAAGCGGTATGAACGACGGCAGGCTATTGAGGCTGAAGCAGCTTTTAAAGGAAATTGTGACTGGGATGTTATGCTTAAAACGGGTGGAAAGCGGATCGCCGGCGGTAAAACTTTCACCTTCTTTTTTGATAGACTTGAAGAGTTTGGAAGAAAAGTGTCCGCTCCTTGATCCAGCGGCAGTTGAACGGGTGCTTGCACAAGCCGGGGATATTGTTATGGAAGAAGCTGGCGAGTATAGAACAACAACGTGCAGAACAGACGGAAACCGGCTCGCACTGCTGGTGGCTGACGCATCTTTTGACGAGGCCAATGCGTTCAGCGCGCGCCTTCAAAAAACGGTTGGAGAAGCGTTGGTTCCAAACCGACAATGAGATCTCCTCCGTCCGTCTGTCGGTCTTCATCGCATTTTGTCATTTTGCCGGGGATACGGATACCTCTTTTGAGCTGATGACGAGGCAGGCTGAGAAGGATTTGAACCGTTTTATAAAATCGGGCGTCCACCCCGCAGAGGATGCGGCAGCCTCGAGGAAGAGATGATCAGCGACAGGTGCCGGATGCTGCTGGAGGTACTGGCCGACAAGGATGCTTACACCTACGCCCACTCGCAGTGCACCGCAGAGTACGCCGTCCTGCTCGGGCAAGCTTTGAACCTGCCCCAGGAACGACTGGAAGAGCTGAATCTCGCGGGCTGGCTGCACGATGTGGGGAAATTGAAAATACCCCAAGAGATTTTGGCCAAACCGTCCCCTTTAACCGCCGAAGAATACGAAACCGTAAAGTCCCATGTGGCGGAGAGCATGAACATGCTGCACGGCATGCCTCTCTCCGAGGGAACGCTGTATGCGATCAAGTACCACCACGAGAGGTGGGACGGAACCGGCTATCCTTACGGTATTCCCGGTGAGTGTACCCCGCTGGAAGGCCGCATCCTACAGATTGCCGACGCTTTCTCGGCGATGACGAACAAGCGGGTGTACCGCAAAAAAGATGTCCGGCTCGCAAGCGCTTCAAGAACTGGCATCCTGCAGCGGAACCCTGTACGATCCCCGGTTGGTAAAGGTTTTTTTGCCGATGCTTTTCGAAAGATCCATTAAAGCCTCCGGCAGGAAGCGAAAAAAAATGATGCAGACCTCACGCCTTACGCCGCCGCTTTACAAATATAAAGTCCGGTGATATTCTAAAAAAAGAAAAGCAAACGTAATGATGGGAATAGTAGAAAGCCCGCTTGAGACCAGAGAGCAAGTTCCCCGGCTGTAAGAATTTGCCTCAAGCCCTTATCGAACCCGCCCCTGAACGGTCAACGACGAGTTGAACGGCGCCCTGCTGTTACAAGGGTTATTCGAGTGGGACGCGCATGCGTCAAATAAGGTGGTACCGCGGAAGCCAGACTTTCGTCCTTACAGGGATGAAGGTTTTTTTTTGTTTTTTTAGCCGTAGTGCTTTGTGCGCCGGTGCAAGTGGACCGACCCCGGGCCGTTCGTTTGCCAAACCATTTCAATGGAAGTGAAAATCTATGAAGCAGCGTATTGTCATAAAAAAATAGGAAGCTCCTCTTTGACCTCCGAGGAAGGCGGGCTTAACCGGGCAAAAAAAATCGAATTTTTTCGCAGGAGAACTGGTGCGCCTTCGCGAATCCGGGGCCACTTTGCTGCTGGTCACCTCCGGTGCGGTTGCGGCCGGCTTTAAACCGATGGGCTACGGCATAAGGCCGAAGCAGCTGCATGAAAAGCAGGCCTCGGCCGCGCTGGGCCAGGCGCTCCTTATGCAGGCTTACCATGAAGCTTTTGCCCGGCATCATATAGGGGTGGCCCAAATTCTGCTGACCCGTTCAGACTTTTCCAACCGCAAAAGGATCCACAACGCGATGATGACGATGGAGGAACTGATGAAGCACGGCATTCTGCCGATCATCAATGAGAACGACACCGTATCCACAGACGAGCTGCGGTTCGGCGACAATGACAAGCTGTCCGCGCTCGTTGCCAATTTGGTAAAGGCCCAGGAGCTCGTCATCATCACCGACACGGACGGGCTGTACACAGAGGATCCGCGCAAAAGCACGGACGCCCGCAAAATTGAGCGCGTGTCCGAGTTCAACGAGGAGCTGTACCGCATTGCGGGCGATGCAGGCTCCTCCGTGGGAACGGGCGGCATGCGTTCCAAGATCGAGGCGGCCCGGATCGCTACCCAAGGCGGCGTGCCCGTCTTCGTCGGCAGGGTCGCGGAGCCCGGCGATCTCTCCCTTGCCGCAGACGGCGCGGGCAAGGGCACTTACTTCGATACGGCGTTCCACTCGTTATCGATGAAGAAGCAGTGGCTCGG
>BBFE01000017.1 GCA_001313085.1 Paenibacillus sp. JCM 18996
GAAAGGAGCTTTTTTTTGTTGTATGGGAATCGTATGTACCTTTTTTTTGCCCCAGCCCTCTTTCAAACGAAATGACGCAGTGCTATACTCTTCGTACCAAAGAATACGTCAGCAGATACCTCTCAACAAATGTGGACCGGCTGACGGAATTTCTTTACAAGATGCTGGGAGAGAGGCGTGTTAAGCTAATGTCCAGAAGGGCTTTTATCAAATGGCTGCTTCTCCTGTCGGGTGTTGTGGTGGCGCCCGTTGCGGCATTTTTTAATCCATGGAGGTTTTTTAAACCCAAGGACTCGGATCTTGCTCCAGATGACATTCTTTCAATTGCTCCCAACGCGAGTGAACCGGTAGCGCCTGCGGCGGCGGCTCTTTGTTTGCCTATTTCATTCTGAGCGATCTTCATGTTACAGTGGATGAGGAAGGGCCTTCCCGAAGGCGGAAGATGGCTTTGGAGGATATCAAACAACTGCAGACCTCCTGCGATCATGTTTACAGGCGATCTGACCGATTTTGCCAGGGACAACGATTATAAACAATTGAAAAAAAATTCTCGGTTCCTACAAGCTGCCTCCACTGCACGCGAATATGGGAAACCACGAATATTATAGTATTTGGATAGATAAGAACGGCGCGTTTAAAAAAAGGCAACCATGCCGAACGGAAAGAGCGACGCGATGTCCCGCGCATGGCTGGATGAGGCGAATTGGACTGTTCCCCTTGTTAAGGTGTAAGTTTAGGATATAAAAGAAATACAGCTTCAGGAAGGAAGACAAGATGAGTAAATTGTTACAACAGCTGCAGACAGAAGTGGAAAAAACGGCGCACTTTCGCGATTATTTCACACCCCGATGCGGGGAAAACGACACTGACGGAAAAAACTGCTGCTTTTTTGGCGGCGCCATCCGTCTGGCGGGTACAGTAAAAGGACGCAAAGCAAGCAAGCACGCGACATCGGACTGGATGGAGATAGAGAAGCAGAGAGGGATCTCTGTGACGTCTTCCGTCATGCAATTCGATTATGAGGGCCATCGTGTAAATATTCTGGATACACCGGGCCACCAGGATTTCTCGGAGGATACGTACCGTACCTTAACCGCCGCTGACAGCGCAGTGATGCTGATCGACGTGGCCAAAGGGGTGGAGGCGCAGACGAAGAAGCTGTTCCAGGTGTGCCGGATGCGTGGGATTCCGATTTTTACCTTCATCAACAAGCTGGACCGGGAAGGCCGCGATCCGTTCGATCTGCTGGAAGAGCTGGAGGAAGTGCTCGGCATACGTTCCTATCCGATGAACTGGCCGATCGGCATGGGCAAAGCCTTTTGCGGAGTTTATGACCGGGAGAAGGAGCAGTTGGAGCTTTTCCAGGGCAACGACCATAAAGGCGTCGAGGTGCGAAAAGTAAGCGGCTATAACGACCCGTTGGTGCGCGAGATTGCGGGTGAGTTCCTCCACGATCAGCTTTGCCAGGAGGTCGAGCTTCTGGATGTGGCTGGGGACCCTTTTGATATGGAAAAAGTTATGGCTGGCGAGCTGACTCCTGTTTTCTTCGGCAGCGCTGTGAACAACTTCGGCGTGCAGACGTTCCTGGATAATTTCCTGCAGCTTGCTCCGAAGCCGGAACCCCGTAAAAGCTCGATAGGCGAGGTGCAGCCGACGGACGACAAATTCTCCGGATACGTATTCAAGATCCAGGCAAATATGAATCCGGCCCACCGCGACCGCATCGCCTTCCTGCGCATCGTGTCGGGTAAATTCGAACGGGGTATGTCCGTTCGCCATGTGCGCGCGGGCAAAGAGATCAAGCTGGCGCAGCCGCAGCAGTTTCTCGCCCAGGACCGGGACATCGTGGATGAGGCGTATGCCGGAGATATAATCGGGCTGTTTGACCCGGGTATTTTCCGCATCGGCGATTCTTTGTCCGAGGGCAAGGATATCGAGTTCGCCGAGCTGCCGACGTTCTCTCCCGAGCTGTTCAGCAAAGTGACGGTTAAGAACGCGCTGAAGCACAAGCAGTATCAGAAAGGCATCAATCAGCTGACGGAGGAAGGGACCATCCAGGTGTTCACTACGATCGGCTTTGAGGACACTATTCTGGGAGTGGTCGGCCAGCTGCAGTTCGAGGTGTTCGAGCACCGGATGAAGGCCGAATATGGCGTGGACATCCAGCTGCACCGCATGAACTTCCAGTTTGCGCGATGGATCGTTGACGACAAGATCGATCCCGGCAAATTTCGCATTAACTCTCAGCTGGTAACGGACAAGAACGGCAACTACGTGGCGCTGTTCGAGAACGAGTACGCGATGCGCACGGCGATGGAGAAGAATCCGACCGCCAAGTTTTTTTGGAGCAAGCTCCTTAAACGCGCCGGAAGAGGCGCGTGTGCCGGAGCGCGTTGCGAAGTTGGACGGCGGGCGGTTTGTTAATTTTCATAAAAAAAAGCAAATGCTAACTCATATTGCAACTGCTAAGAAAGCGGGGATTTAACGTGAAAGAAAGATCCGGTTCGTTTGTGCCTTACATACCTGCTGCCCGATCGCTGCCTGAGCTCACCCTGATCGCAATTCTGCTGGGAATTGTTCTGGCTGTCGTATTTGGCGCGGCTAACGCCTACCTCGGGCTTAAAATCGGCTTGACAGTCAGTGCTTCGATTCCGTCTGCAGTGATTTCGTTAGCCATTCTGCGGGGAATTTTGCGGCGCAAATCGATCCTGGAGAACAACATCGTGCAAACGATGACCACGGCGGGAGAAGCGGTGGCTGCCGGCGCTATCTTTACCATACCCGCGTTGTTCCTGTGGAACCTGGCGCCAAGCCAGTTTTTTTTGGTGTCGTTCATCGTATTGACCGGCGGGTTTCTGGGCGTCTTCATGATGGTTCCGCTCCGCAGGCTGCTGATCGTCAATGAGCACCATACCCTGCCTTATCCTGAAGGGAGTGCCTGCGCAGAAGTGCTGATCACGGGGGAGAACGGAGGCAGCGGAGCCAAGCTGGTATTCACGGGCTTCTTTGCCGGCGGAATTCTGAAAGCGCTGGGCGACGGGTTTCGATGGTTTAAGACGGAAATCGAAGCGCAGGTGTCGGGGTTTAAAAAATGCGGTGATCGGAATGGACACTTATCCGGCTCTACTGGGCGTGGGGTACATTATCGGACCGAGAATCGCCGGACAGATGATAGCCGGAGGTATTCTGGCGTGGCTCGTAATGATCCCGATGATCGGCTTTTTTTTCGGTTCCGCCGGAGCGCGGCCTGTTGCACCGGCCACAGCTGCGATTCCGGCTTTGGACGCTTGGGGCATCTGGGCGCAGTATATCCGATATATCGGGGCGGGCGCGGTCGCGACGGGCGGGCTCATCACACTGGTCAAAACGCTTCCGCTGCTAGTGTCCTCGGTTGGACAAACTTTCTCCGGTTTAAAGAGGGGCGGGGGTGTGCCGAGTTCTGCCGAACGTACGAACCGCGACATGCCCTCATGGGTTTTGCTCGGCGGTGTGGTCCTGCTGATTCTGATTATTGCCTTTTCTCCTTTGACGGACGTGGGCATAATCGGCGGAATCGCTGTCGCGGTGCTGGGATTTTTTGTTCGTCACCGTCGCCTCCCGTATTGTCGGGTTAGTGGGAAGCTCTTCCTCGCCTGTTTCCGGTATGACTATCGCTACGCTTTTGATCGTTACACTGGTGTTTAAAATGACCGGAGTCACGGGGCAGACGGGCATGGTAGCGGCTTTAACGGTTGGAGCGATCGTTTGCGTTGCATTGGCAGTCGCCGGGGACATTTCCCAGGATTTAAAAAACCGGTTACCTGGTGGGAGGGACCCCATGGAAGCAGCAGATCGCAATGATGGTGGGAGTGCTGGTGAGCGGCTTAATCATCGGCTTTATCCTGGTTATTCTGAACAAAGCGTTTATAATGGGCTCCGCCGAGCTTCCCGCACCTAAAGCCGTGCTAATGAAGCTGGTCGTTGAGGGCCTGATGGCGGAAAATCTTCCGTGGGACCTTATCTTTATCGGTGCGATGTCGGCGGTTGTGTTCGAATTCTTGGGTTTAAACTCACTCACCGTCGCGGTCGGCATCTACCTTCTATCCATGTGAGCACGCCGATTATGGCCGGAGGGGTGGTGCGCTGGCTGGTGGAATATATGTCCCGCAATGAAGAAACCGCGAAAGCCCGTGTCGAGACAGGGACGCTTTTTTTTGCCTCAGCTTATCGCCGGTGAATCCTTGGTCGGCGTAATTATCGCGATACTTATTTTTGTAAAAGTCCCTGTGCCCAAGCAGGTTGTGCTGAATGAAAACTGGTTTTCGCTTATGATCTTCATCGTCCTGGCGATTATGTTGGGGTGGGTATCCTATCAAGGGAAAAAAAACAAATCGAGTGCGGCGGAGCGGAGTGAATGAGAATGGGGCGGTTGAACTTACTTGAGATGTCACCCGTACTGAAGGAAGGCCTTAAATTGGAACAAAAGGGGGAGGCCAGCGTATTGGTCATCCCCCGTAACAGCTGGTTGGAGCGGCTCTCGGTCAGGTTATGGAATCAGCCGGCCGCATTTCGCGTCAAGCTGGATGCGCTTGGAAGCCAGGTGCTGCGAAAGTGCGCCGGGCAGCATACCGTAGCGAGATTGAACGCGAGCTGGCTTATGTATTCGGTGAACAAGCGGAGCCCGTCCTGCCCAGATTGGTGAAGTTTCTTGAAATAGTGGAAGCCAACGGCTGGATCGGATACCGGAGCGGAAAGAGTGTAAAGTAAAAAACACTTGACTCGGGTAACAGTGGTGTGTATAATAAGTATTTGTAAACTCAATAACCCCTTTACTTTGTATAGTAACAGCACAATCTTTTTTTCCTCAGAAGTTTTTTTCCTGGAACCAGCCGGTTCGACATCATCTTATTTCCCATAACCCGCAAAGAGTAGATGTGAAGAAGAAGGACGAAAAGACAAGTCTGTTACGGAATTTTGATAGACTTAATTCACACTGGCGCGGTCTTCGGAGCCGTAAGGATGGAAGAGAGGCAGGGCTTTCATTGTTTTAAGCATCAAATGATACTCGTTCTGCGAGAACGATGAATAAATAAGTAATGTGAGTTTGTGCAGATTGTCACATAAGAAAAGCACCCGGTCGCCGGGTGCTTTTCTTCATTTCGCTGGGACTACGGTGGTGTGTTGCAACAGAGTGTGACTCGATTCGTACCTTCAGCCAATGCAGTCTTACAGCGAGTTCCTGTAAATCTCCAGGACGTCGCTGCGGTCCAGCTTCTTGAAGTGGCCGAATTCGCCGTACACCATAGCCTTGTCCGCCATGACATCGAGCTGCGAATCGTCAATGTCATAGTCCGCGAGCCGGCTTGGGGCACCGATAGAGGTCCAGAAGCCGCGGACTGCTTGAATTCCCTCTTCGGCCACGGCCCGGTCGCTTTTGCCTGACGGATCCACGCCAAAAAACGTTGACGGCCATCCGTTTAAAAACGTTCAACGTCTGCATCCAGCGTATGCTTCATCCAGTTCGGGAACAAAATCGCCAGTCCGCCTCCGTGAGGAATATCATACACCGCGGATACGGCGTGCTCTAGGTTATGGGTGGCCCAGTCGCCCCGGACTCCCATGCTGAGGATGCCGTTCAAAGCCATCGTACCGCAGTACAGTATGGTTGCGCGGTATTCAAGGTTTTGAAGGTCGCCCAGCAGCTTCGGCGCGGTCTCGATGACCGTTCTCAGTATGGTCTCGCAGAATCCGGTCTGTACGGGCGCATTCTTGTCATGGTGAAAATACTGCTCGAACACGTGAGACATAATGTCCACCATGCCGTATACGGTCTGGTCTTGAGGACTGTAGCCGTATTAGCAGGGTCGAGAATTGAAAACTTCGGATATGTAAAAGGCGATCCAAAGCTGAGCTTCTCCTTCGTTTCCCAGTTGGTGATCACAGCGCCGGAATTCATCTCCGAGCCGGTAGCGGCCAAAGTGAGTACGGTGGCGAGAGGCAGGGCGTCTTTGACCGTGGCTTTACGGGTGACAATATCCCAGAAATCCCCTTCATATTTAGCCGCCGCGGCAATCCCCTTGACGCAGTCAATGACGCTGCCTCCGCCGACAGCGAGGATAAGGTCGATGTTATTCTTTCTGCACAGCTCTGCGCCTTTATTGACCGTACTCAAACGAGGATTCGGCTCCACCCCGCTCAGTTCCTGGACTTGCGCACCCGCTTCCTTCAGATAGGACAGAACTTTGTCGTACAAGCCGCTGCGTTTGATGCTGCCTCCTCCGTAAACGAGAAGAACATTTTTTTTGCCGTATTTGGGAACCTCGGTTTTCAGCTGCTCCAATTGGCCTTGGCCGAAAATCAGCTTCGTTGGGTTATGAAATGTAAAGTTATTCAAAGCAGGTAGCCTCCCTAAGTTTGAGAATAGAATCCTCCTTTATTATAACCATAAGTTCAGCTCATTCAAAATCAACCAGTTGCATACACATACGTGTAGGTACCAAAATTTTTGGATAAGGGGTTGGGTTTGTGCTGGAAAATTCTGAAATCCGTGCTTATGCCAGAAGAAGCCTGAAAGGCAAATGGGGAAGCTCCATCCTTGTCTGCCTGGTGTATACGCTCATTATCGGGGTCTGCGGCGAGCTGTCTTTTATCGGGTCGATTATTAATCTGTTGATTGCCGGGCCGCTCCATTACGGGTTGTCCAAATATTTTCTTCAATTGAACAGAGGCAGGGAGGCTTCGATCTCGAATCTGTTTGACGGCTTCAAGCCGATGTTCGTCCCTGCCTTGCTGACGATGCTGCTGACCGGGATTTACGTGTTCCTGTGGAGCCTGCTGCTGATTGTCCCAGGCATTATCGCCGCGCTGCGGTACTCGCAAGCTTATTACATATTAAACGACCAGCCCGAGCTCACGGCTTCCGAGGCGATTCGCACAAGCGCCCAAATGATGTCCGGACACAAATGGAAGCTGTTCCTGCTTTACCTGAGCTTCATCGGTTGGTTTCTGCTCAGCTTGCTGTCTCTCTGTATCGGGTTCCTGTGGATTATCCTTATGTTCAAGCGTCTGCAGCCAAATTCTATGATACAGTCAAAAAAATGAATACGGCGGCAATGCAGCCTGATAAAGTCCTGCCGCGTCACGAGCCACCTTCTATATGGAGGTGGTTTTTTGTATTGCCACAATATACAACTCAAAAAAAACTAGACAGTGCCGGAAAAAATATAATACTATGGAGAACATGTATAATGGAGAGCCAGAAAGGGAAGATAGGTTACATGCAAACAAATCATTCTAAAAAAATACACAGCACGCAGGAGATCAATTCAGCTCCATGGGCTTCATTCTGGCCGCGATCGGAAGCTCGGTGGGACTCGGGAACATGTGGAAGTTTCCGTATATCACAGGAGTATACGGCGGCGCTGCTTTCTTTTTGCTGTTTATCATTTGCCTGGTGCTTGTCGGGCTGCCTATTCTGCTTGCGGAAATGGCGATCGGCCGGGGCGGGCGGGGAAATGCGTCGAGCTCGTTTACCAATCTGTCAAACCGGAAAATATGGGGAGCTTCGGGTTCTTGTCCGTGGTCGGCGCCTTTATGATAATGTCGTTTTATGGGGTCGTCTCAGGTTGGACACTGCATTACGCGGTAAGGTCTTTTTTTTCCGGCAGCCTGTTCAATAACATGGATTTCAAAGGCCAATTCGTATCCTTCACTTCCGGCTATCTGCCTGTGTTCTGGCAGGCCGTCGTAATGCTGCTGGTCATTGTCGTAGTTGCGAAAGGAATTTCCGGCGGAATCGAAAAAAATTTAACAAATATTTAATTCCCGGGCTGCTTGTCATTCTGCTTCTGCTCATGTTCCGCGCTCTCAGCCTTCCCAACGCCATGGCGGGAGTAGAGTACTTCCTGAGGCCCGATTTCTCGAAGCTTTCCGCTGAGTCTGCTCTTGTCGCCCTGGGGCACGCTTTCTTCTCGCTTTCGCTTGGGATGGGAACGATGCTCACCTACGGAGCCTACGTTCAAAAGAACCAGTCTTTAGGCGCGGCGGCACTGGCGGTAGGCGGAGGAGACCTGCTCTATGCGCTGGTGGCGGGGCTGATCATTTTTTCCGACGACCTTCGCTTTCGGGATTGAAGCGGATTCCGGTCCGGGCCTGGTGTTCATCACGCTTCCGGCGGCCTTTTCCGCTATGCCTTTCGGCAGCTTCTTCGCAGGCATCTTCTTCGTGCTGCTGGCCATTGCGGCACTGACCTCGGCCGTGTCTTTACTTGAGGTGCCGGTAGCGTATGTAACTGAAAAAAATGGCGCATGAGCCGCACAAAAGCTGCAGTCATCACGGGTGTGTTATGCTTTATTGTGGGGATCCCTTCGGCGCTGTCGACAGGCGGCCCGCTTTCCGGCTTTACCATCGCAGGAAAAGGCGTCTTCGATATGATAGATTTCACTGCATCCAACATCCTTTTGCCTGTGGGCGGTCTGGTCATTACCCTGTTTACCGGGTATGCCTGGAAGCGCGCAGGTGAAGAGGCAGGGCTGACCGGTTTTTGGTACAAGCTGTGGATGCTCCTTCTCCGCTACGTGGTTCCGGTTATGATGTTTCTCGTATTCCTGTATTCCATCGGGATTTTGCAGCTGATTTTGAAAAACCTGTTCGGTTACACTTTAAAGTAATGATCTTGGAAACCTCCGGAAACCGCCGTCAAGCGGCCATCGGAGGTTTTTTTGCTGCCAAAGCAGAGGCCAACAATCGCCGCCTTTCATACACTATAGTGCCTGATGCACCAATTTGACGCTTATAGCGCAGAAAGGAAGACCATTCATTGAGCAGATACGTCGTGAGTAAATGGAAAAAGACAAAGGCGCTGTTTGGCAGCAGTAAGCTGTCTGAACATATTCCCGAAACACGCAAGCTGGAGGGAGACCATCTCAGGCAGATGCTGGAGAAGCACCGCATGGTTTATGTAAAACCCGATTCGGGATCGTTCGGCAACAGGGTAATTCGCGTGGAAATGACTGATACCCCGCAGTGTAAAGCTGTACAGCTGCCAATCCGGGACCAAGAAGCAAACCTTTGACTCGTTCCCGCAGTTGCAGTCGGCTGTGAAGGCGTTGACCCGGGGAAGATTATTTTTGGTGCAAAAGGGAATCCATCTGCTTTCCCACCAGGGAAACCGATTCGATCTGAGGGTTATGGTGCAGAGAGATGTTAAAAAAGCGCTGGGTGGCCACCGGCCTTGCGGGCAGGGTCGCCGATCCGGCGAGAATCGTCACGAATTACCATAACGGAGGCACGCTGGAGGCGGTTGAGAAGCTCCTCGCTCCATACATTGACGGACAGTCGCGGGAGCAGTATATCCGTGACTTGAAAACGCTCGGTTACGATACTGCCAAGCAGCTTTCGGTCCGCTTTCCCGGGCTCAGGGAGATCGGGGTTGATGTGGCGCTGGACAGGGAACTGAAGCCTGGATACTGGAAGTCAACACGAAGCCCGATCCTTATATTTTCGGCAAATTGAAGGATGAACGCAATAACGTCAAACTAATCATGCGCTACAACAGGCTCAACAAAACCAGGCGCAAAATCGCCGCCAAAAAAAGAAAAAAAGGTTTCCTGACATCCTTGAGCGGAGGCGCCGCTCTTGGATGTTTTTTCTTTAGAAGATAAGAAAGTATACATCCGAGAGCAGCGGGCTCTATGCAGTGGCAGGTACTACTTTGAATAGTCATTCACGGCGGTAACGGATTTTTTATTCTGTTATTCCCAGATTTCCCGCTCCCCGCCTGACATTAACGGAATTCATTTCCTCTATTTTTTGGCGAACAGGCTGTTTACCCGTCCAGGCCAGCGTTTTGGCCATAAATAACGGAAGCACAGTGCGTTAATTCCGGCAATAGCCGGGAAATACCGCATACGCGGAATAAAACTCCCCTATTTCCGGGAAATGTCCGGGAAACGGGAAGACCGCTCGGAGTAAATCCAAAAAAGCAAGGAGTGGAAAGTTTCTGGGGCAGCCTTTGGTGTCGTGGGAATTTATCGCTGCCTGCTTATTGACAGATTGGCTTTCGGATGAGAAAATGTACGCGTGTACATAATGTGATGACAGTATGAATTTCGGAGGGAGCCGCTATCGCAACCAGAAAAGAAGTTGCACAATTAGCCAACGTCTCCGAGGCCACCGTGTCCCGTGTGCTGAACGGCGTGGGCCCGATGAAAGACGGGACGAAGCAGCGTGTGCTGCACGCGGCGGAGGAGCTCGGCTACTATCCAATGCCATCGCGCAGAGCTTCGCCCGTCAACGCAGCGGCAATCTCGGAGTAGTTCTGCCTTATGTGCAGTGCATTTGTTCTCAACGTACTATTTTTTTTCCGAGATACTGAGCGGGATCGGGGAAGCGGTGAGGAGCAGGGGATACGACATGCTGCTTATACTGCAATCCCCAGCAGAGCCGGCCGATTACTTGAAGCTGTTCCGTTCGCAAAAAGTGGACGCCTGCGTCATTCTCGGCTCGCGCGACGTTCCCGGGGAACGCGATTCCCTGCGGCAGCTTGCGGAGCATGCGCTTCCGTTCTGCCTGGTGAACCAAAGCTATGAAGGAGAGAGCTTCTCGGAGGTGGACGCCGATCATGTGAGCGGAAGCTTCCTGGCTGTGAGGCATCTGATTGAATCGGGCTGCTCCAACATCGCGTTTCTCAACGGTTCTCCGCAGTATTCGAATTCCGGGGCGCGCTTGGAAGGATACCGCAGAGCGCTGTCGCAATCGGAGCTTCTTTACCGGGAAGAATGGGTCATCCAAGGCAACTACAGCCGAAAAAAAGCGGCTACGAATCCCTCCCGGCCTTTGCGCCATACAGGAAGGAGCTGCACGCTGTCTTTGCGGCGAACGACCGGATGGCGATCGGGCTGATGCAGCGGATGAAGGAGGAGGCTGGATGCCCGGTCAGAATGTCGCGGTTGCGGGTTACGACGATTCCGATGCCGCGAAAGTGACGGATCCGCCGCTGACTTCCGTCTCCGTGCCTTTTTTTTCGAGATGGGCCGGCTCGCCGCGGATAAACTGCTGGACCGTGTCCAATCGGGCGGAGAGGATATTTTTTTCGAGAAAAGCTTCCTGTACGGCTGGTTGTGCGGAAATCGAGCGACATTCTACAATTTTCAACTTAAGCGTTTACATACGTGGCGACGGCCAGGCATACAAGTGGATATGTAAGCCAATCGAGGGAGGATATACGGATGAAGAAGATCAATGTGGGAATGATCGGCTACAAGTTTATGGGCAAGGCGCACAGCCACGCATACCGGGATTTGCCGATGTTCTTCGAATGCGGGGAAACCGGTAATGAAGCTCATTTGCGGGCGCGATCAGGCAGGCGTGGAGCAAGCGGCCAGCCAGTTCGGCTGGGAGGAATCCGTGACCGATTGGCGGGAGATGGTGCAGCGGGAAGATATCGATGTGATCGACATTAACGCTCCGAGCGACGCGCACAAGGAAATCGCCCTGGCCGCCGCCAAAGCCGGCAAGCACATCTTCTGCGAGAAGCCGCTCGCCCTGACGCTGGGCGATTCGCGCGAAATGCTGCAGGCAGCCGAAGAGGCCGGCGTGAAGCATATGGTTGGGTTCAACTACCGTTTTGCCCCGGCTGTGCTGCTTGCGAAGAAGCTGATCGAGGAAGGCCGGCTGGGTACGATCTATCATTTCCGCGCCTGTTTCCTGCAGGACTGGATTGTGGATCCGGAATTCCCGCTTGTCTGGAGACTGCAGAAGGAAATCGCCGGCTCCGGTTCCCATGGCGACCTTGGAGCGCATCTGATCGATTTGGCGCATTTCCTGGTCGGCGGTATGAAGGAAGTGATCGGAATGAGCGAGACCTTCATTAAGGAGCGGCCGCAGCCTTCTTCCATGACTGGATTAACCGCCAAAAGCAGCAAGGAAGCGCCTAAAGGCGAGGTTACCGTGGATGATGCGACCTTGTTTTTTGAGCCGTTTTGACAATGGGGCGCTGGGCAGCTTCGAAGCCACCCGGTTTGCTCCGGGGCACCGCTGCACGAACTCTTTTGAAATCAACGGTTCCAAAGGCAGTGTGAAGTTCGATTTTGAAAGAATGAACGAGCTGCAGGTCTATTTTACCGAGGACGCCGAGGATGTGCAGGCTTCCGCCGCGTTCTTGCTACGGATCCTTCGCACGCTATATGGACGCATGGTGGCCTGCCGGGCATACCATCGGTATGAGCATACGTTTATCCATGAAGTGCTGGAGCTGATGGATGCGCTAGAGCAGGACCGCCAGCCGGTGCCGAATTTCCATGACGGAGTGAAGTGCCAGCAGGTATTGGAAGCGGTGGACCTGTCCATCGAGAGAAGAACATGGGTAGAAATAAACGAGCTGTAAGAGGAGAGCGAACAGGATGAAGAAAGCATTGGTGATTCAAGGCGGTTGGGTAGCCATCAGCAAGGAAGTTGCAGATCTGCTGGCCGGGGTGCTGAGAGAGGAACAGTTTGAAGTGGAAATTTCCGATACGCTGGATTCGCTGCTGGATGCGGAAAAGCTGAACCGGTTGAACCTGATTGTACCGGTTTGGACGATGGGAACGATTACCAGTGAACAGCTGAACCCTTTGCTCGCGGCAGTGAAGGAGCACGGAGTGGGAATTGCAGGCTGCCACGGAGGCATGGCGGATTCTTTCCGCAACGAGACGGAGTTTCAATATATGGTTGGCGGCCAATGGGTGGCGCATCCCGGCAATGACGGCGTGACGTATATGGTTCGCATCAAGGACCGCAGTCATCCTTTGACGGAAGGAATGGAAGATTTTACGGTCGTGTCGGAGAAATATTATATGCACGTGGATCCGGCGAATGAGGTGCTGGCGGTAACCGATTTCGGTGATGTTGAAATGCCTGTCGCATGGACCAAAACCTATGGAAGCGGCAAAGTGTACTACTGCTCTCTCGGCCATCAGGCGAATATCGTCGCTATGCCGGAAACGCTCGCTTTGATGAAAAAAAAGGGATGGTTTGGGCTGCGAAATAACTTAAAGCCTTAGGGAAGGCTCGGGGGAGATCACATGGACAAGTTTAAAGTAGGAATCATCGGATGCGGAAAGATCAGCAGTATTTATTTTGAAAATTGTAAGCGGTTTGATATTCTTGAAGTTGCTGCGTGTGCCGATCTGGATTTGTCGAGAGCCCAGGCAAGCGCTGAGCAGTACGGCGTTCCCAAGGCATATTCCGTAGACGCACTGCTCGCCGACCCGGAGATCCGGATCGTGATCAACCTGACGATTCCGGCGGCCCACGCGGAGATTTGTATCCGCTCTCTGGAAGCGGGCAAGCATGTCTACGTGGAAAAGCCGCTTGCCGTTACCCGTGAAGAGGGGCAGCGGATTCTGGAGACAGCGCACAGGAAAGGGCTTCGTGTGGGCAGCGCGCCCGATACGTTTCTTGGCGCAGGCATCCAGACCTGCCGCAAGCTGATCGATGACGGATGATCGGCACACCGGTCGCGGCTTCGGCATTTATGATCGGCCGCGGCCATGAGCATTGGCATCCGGATCCGGCGTTCTATTACGCCAAAGGCGGCGGCCGATGTTCGATATGGGGCCGTACTATTTGACGGCGTTGGTGGCGCTGCTCGGGCCGATCCGCCGGATTTCCGGTTCCACATCCATCGCGTACCCGGAGAGGGTAGTGCTGAGCGAGCCTAAAAAAAAGGCAGCCTCATCAAGGTGGAAACGCCTACGCATGTGACCGGCGTTCTGGATTTCCACGGCGGAGCTGTTGCGACGATGATTACGAGCTTTGACGCTTTTGGAGGCACGAGCCTGCCGAATATTGAAATCTACGGCAGCGAGGGCACGATGAAAGTGCCCGATCCGAATACGTTCGGGCAGCCCATCTATGTCCGCCGCAAGGATGAGAAGGAATGGGCGGAGATTCCTTTTACCCACGGCTTCGGCGGAAACAGCCGCGGAGTCGGCGTGGCGGATATGGCGCACGGCATCTTGAACGGCCGTCCGCACCGGGCGAACGGCGAGCTCGCGTATCATGTCCTTGAAGCCATGCACGCTTTCCATGATTCCTCGGATGAAGCAAGCATTATGTGATGAAGAGCAGCTGCGATATCCCTGCTCCAATGCCTGCCGGGCTGGAAGTCCCTGGTTGATTGAGCTGCGGAGAGTTATTATGTACAATTTCTTTATGGACGGATTGATAATCACAAGGGACGGGGATGGCCGTATGTCGAATGAAGCGATGATGAAACAGTTTGGATTGACCAGAGGAGCGCTGCTGAAATTTTTTTGGACACGGTGACGGAAGAAGAGGCGAGCTTTCAGCCGGGAGGCTTCAATAACACGATCCGCTGGCTCACAGGGCATGTCTACAGCGTTGCCGAGAAGTTTTTTTTATTCCAGTCACCTGAGCATCCGAAGGTCATTCCAGATTATTACCCTGAGCTTTTCGGCATGGGAACAAGGCCTTCCGAGTGGAATAGGGAAGCTCCTACGTTATCCGAGCTGAAGCAGCAGCTGACGTTCCAGAAGGAACGTATTGAAGCGCTCCCGGCTGCGCTTTGGGCCGAGCAGGCTCCGTTCCATTTCGCCCAGAGAGAATTGTATACATACGGTGACATGTTTGGCATGGCGTTATACCATGAGGCGAATCATCTGGGACATATGCAATCGATCAAACGTCTCGCAAACAAGTAGCACTCTTCGTTTTATCCTTATATGGCTGCATCCGCAAAGAAAGCCTGACTTGGCCGTCAGGCTTTTTTTCTTAAAAGATAAGTAAGCAAGTATAAATCCGAGGGCAGCGGGCTCCCTGCAGTGCAGGAACTACTGTGAATCGCGAATTTACGGCGGTAACTCATTTTTTTTCGTTATTCCCAGATTTCGGCTCCCCGCCTGACATTAACGGAATTCAATTCCTCTATTTTTTGGCAAACACGCTGTTTACCCATCCAGGAGAGCGTTTTGACCATAATTAGCGGAAGCGCAGTGCGTTAATACCGGGCAATAACCGGGAAATACTGCATTAGCGGAAGTCATCACTGAGCAGATCCAAAAAAAAGAAAAAAGGGTATTGGGTGGAAACTTCACAGGCCGCCTTATTGTCGTGTTCCAGCCGCTTAACCTCATCGAGGAACAGGGCACCAACAGCGGCTGGAACCCCATACCCTTTTCTTCCCCACGCGCAATAGTTTGGTTTACTGCAAAGATCTAAAGGACGCCGTCAGGCTTTTCTGTCGTCTTTGTCTTCCTCGTCCGGCGGGCCGGCCGGCAGGTTAGCACCCAGCACTTCCACCATTTTTTTCGCGCAGAGCAGTGTCGCTGTTTTTCCAGATCATTTCGAACAATACACCCAGCCCCGGCAGCACCTTCTCTTCGGCGTCTATGGAATCCTGGATGATTTGGACCAATTCCTCATTTGACCTGCCTTCTACCCGTTTAAAAAAATCGCCTGTCTCAAAGATAGCAGAATCATGCTTAGAATCTCTCCTTCATGCTCGTCCCAAAGCTGATCTGCCGCTAAAAGACGGAGCGTGATTATTTGTCGCTAATTTGGCCGCTCTAGCTAAGATGTGCAGAACATCCATTTTTTTTATGCGCAGAGGTCTTGACTATTTTCCGCAGTTCCGGCTAAGTGCCGGGAGTAACACTCATGGTCCATAGGGTCAGATCCGGCTGGCGGCCTTTTTTTTAAGTGGAATTCAATTGTGGTATAATACGGCAAAAAGGCTGCGTGCCAAAAAATCTTGAAATCAATTACGGAGTAAATGCGATGCCAGTTGAGATTAATTCGACACAGAATCAGAGAGTGAAAGATTGGGCGGCGCTGCTCGAGCGGCGGGGAAGAGACAAGCAGAAGAAGTTTTTGATCGAAGGAGTGCATCTGGTTGAAGAAGCGGTCAAAGCCAAGGCACCGGTCGGAACAATCCTCTATCTGTCGGATAAAGGGCCGCCCAAGTCGTTGTACGAAGAAACCCGCAGCCATGTGGAATGGATCGGTGTGAGCGAGGCAGTCATGGCCAAAATCACCGATACGCAGACTCCGCAAGGGCTGAGCGCGGTGGTGGATAAGCTGGTTTGGGGAGAGGAAGTTTTTTTGGCGGCCTCCGGAACGAACTTGTCGTCGCGGTGGACGGTGTGCAGGACCCAGGCAACCTCGGCACGATCATCCGCAGCGCGGATGCCGTCGGCGCCCAAGGTATTGTGCTCGGAAAAGGTACGGTTGATTTGTACAACCCCAAGACAGTACGCTCTACGATGGGCTCGATGTTTCATCTTCCCATAGCGGAGGCGGACCTCACTCAACTGCTGCCGAGAGCCCAGGCGGGCGGCGCGCAGTTGGTGATTACGGATTTGTCAGCAAGCAGAAGCTGTTATGATCTGGATTTGACCAAGCCGACCTGGCTTGTGCTCGGCAATGAGGGCAGCGGCGTTTCGCCTGAAGTATCTGCGCTCGTGAACGAGACCGTGATCATCCCGATGCGCGGTGAGTCGGAATCGTTGAACGTGGCGATGGCCGCTACGGTGCTGCTGTTTGAGGCGATGCGGCAGCGGTTGCTTAAATAAAATAAAGGAATAGCAAGGGATCACGCGGGGTATTTGCTCGTATGCTTTGACGAGGAGGGCCGGGCAACCAGTCCCCTGCTTTACAGAGAAGGAGAGGTTAGCATTAATCTGAGCATAAAGCCGCTTAACATTGTGTATCTATTTTAAAATGGGGATCGCCGACGTGTGGCTGTCCTTTGCCTTTGATCTCTTCCTTCGATCTATTTTTTCTTTTTTGTCAATTTAAAGGGGAATTGACGAAAAGTTAATTTCTGCCATATCGTTGCTATTCGATGATTTTTTCGTAATTATGGGTATGATTCGGCTTCTGGTCCTCTAAATGCGCAGGGAGAGGGTGGAGAAAGAAAAGGGAAACAAATATAAGGATATCAAAGGCAAACATGGTTTGTGGCAAGAAGCAGAAGCGCAACCGGCGCGCGGAACCCAA
The DNA here is from genome assembly GCA_001313085.1 of Paenibacillus sp. JCM 18996. The sequence goes on from BBFE01000017.1 coordinate 16,978, forward strand.
GTCCTTGATTTCCCCAATCAGCATAATCAGCAAAATAAATATAATGCTCGCAGTTAATACAGCAGCGATTTTCAATGTCACCGCTATATAAGCAGCTGGCATCATTGCAATGAACATGGCTCCCATCATTCCGCCCATAATGCCGGATAGCAAGCCATCGAGTACGGCCATGGTGCTGATCGGCAACCCTGCAACCGCACCAATCAAGCCGGCAAGCAGCATGCTGATTATACACGCTTGAAAAAAAGTGTCCGGGAAATAGGGCTGCGATAAATGTCCCGGCACCCAACCCAATGGTCATTGCAAGGCACATAGCGCTCATCATACCCGCCATGCAGGTAATTCGAGAACGATATTGGACAATAAAGCATAAAATCCAAACGGTAAGCAAGGAATATTCAATGATTAAGAGTAAAGATCCGGTCATAGTGGGCTTCTCCTCCTTATATTGGATACATATGGAGGGTATGTGTAAAATATGTACAACTTATTTTTTCGCGGAAACTGTTGCATTTAATTACAAAGATACCGTTTCAAGCTCCCTTGACATACCCTATATAGGTATAGTATATTATTGCTATAAGGAGTGAAACATATGGATCCTAATAATACTTCATATGAAGAATGTTGTTCTGCAAAGGAAGAAAGACACAGTCATCATTCTGAGAAAATGAAAAGCAACCTGATCACTCGCTTAAACCGTATCGAAGGCCAGATTAGAGGAGTAAAGGGTCTCATTGAAAAAAAGACACTTACTGCGATGATGTGTTGAATCAGATTGCTGCAGTTCAATCTGCCCTGAACAGTGTTGGGAAACTTTTATTGGAAGGCCATATGAAAAGCTGCGTCATGGAACGCATTCAAGCAGGCGATAACGAAGTGATTGATGAACTTTTGATTACTGTTAACAAATTAATGAAATAATGTTACGCGGGAGGGAACCACTAATGAAAAAATGTAACTTTGCATGTTGAAGGAATGTCTTGCGGTCATTGCGTGAATTCAGTTGAAGGAGCGCTGAAAATTATAGGTGCTGCCGGAAAAGTGAATCTGGACTCTAAATCGGTTACGGTTGAATATGATGAATCCAAAGTTACACTGGAAGCCATTAAAGAAGCAATTGAAGATCAAGGGTATGATGTTGCCTAAATATAGGATAAGGGGGCACTTTTTAAGTGACCCCTGCAGCTAATTTTTTTTGCATAAAACTATACTATGGGGTGATAACACTTTAACTGGAGTGATTGGGATGGAAAAAAACTGAATTGGGCAATTCAACAGTGAAGAATTCGATTGATCTTCAAATTAGCGGAATGACCTGCGCTGCATGCGCGGCCAGGATTGAAAAAAAGGTTTAAACAAATTGCCTGGCGTCACTAACGCGAACGTGAATTTTGCACTGGAAACCGCTCATGTCGATTATAATCCCGAGAATGTTACCATCACAGATATGCAGAAAAAAAGGTAGATCAACTCGGTTATAAGGCGATGCCTAAAGGACAGGAAAATCAAGCTGAACATAGACAAAAGGAAATTGCACGACAGAAAGGAAAACTGCTGGTATCAGCTTTACTGTCGCTGCCTTTACTTTGGGCCATGGTAGGGCATTTTACATTTACCTCCTTTGTATGGGTCCCTAATTTATTCATGAATCCTTGGTTTCAGTTATTACTGGCTACTCCGGTTCAATTCATCATTGGATCCCAGTTCTATGTTGGAGCTTACAAAGCGCTGAAAAAATAAAAGCGCCAATATGGACGTACTTGTTGCCTTGGGTACATCTGCAGCGTTTTTTTTACAGCCTGTACTTGACATTTCAATGGTCGGCCATGGCAGAGCCGCATCATGCTCCGCCGATGTACTATGAAACGAGCGCAATATTAATTACTTTAATTATTCTAGGCAAATTGTTTGAAGCTTTAGCTAAAGGACGCACGTCGGAAGCAATAAAAAAACACTGATGGGTCTGCAAGCTAAAACGGCCCTTGTGCTGAGGGATGCACACGAGATCAGTATTCCTGTTGAAGAGGTAGCAGTCGGTGACGTGGTCTTGGTAAAGCCCGGGGAAAAAAATTCCTGTGGATGGGGAAGTGCTCGAAGGGTCGTCATCCGTTGACGAATCGATGCTCACAGGCGAAAGCATTCCGGTTGAAAAAAAGGGTTGGAGATAACGTGGTCGGCGCGGCAATCAATAAAAACGGAATGCTTAAAATCAAGACGTCGAGAGTGGGCAAAGAAACGGCATTAGCGCAAATTATCACAGTGGTTGAAGAAGCGCAGGGGTCGAAAGCGCCTATTCAAAGGATAGCGGACAGGATCTCGGGTATTTTTTGTTCCCATCGTTGTCGGCATTTCTGCAGCTGCTTTTCTGGCTTGGTACCTTTTCGTCGATCAAGGCAACTTCGCCGGCGCTTTGGAAAAAAAGCAATCGCGATTCTCGTTATCGCCTGCCTTGTGCACTTGGTCTTGCAACGCCTACATCAATCATGGCCGGTTCCGGCCGCGCCGCGGAATTCGGAGTGTTGTTTAAAGGCGGAGAGCACCTGGAAGCCACACATCGGATCCAATCGATTATTCTTGATAAAACGGGTACCGTGACAAAAGGCAAGCCTGAATTGACCGATGTGGTTGTGAAAACTATGGACGAAGCGTCATTTTTTTAGGTCTGGCAGGCGCAGCAGAGAAAAGCTCGGAACATCCTTTGGCAGAGGCTATCGTGTCAGGCATCGCGGCAAAGGGTATTCAAATCCCACAAGCAGAGCAATTTGAAGCTATACCTGGATTCGGGATACGAGCCATTGTGCAAGGAAAAGAGATTTTGGCAGGGACAAGGAAGCTGATGGCGAAATACAATGTCTCGGCGAATGAGGCTTTCATCGCAATGGAACAATTCGAGGAGGCCGGAAAAACAGCGATGCTGATCGCTATTGACGGGCAGTATGCAGGTATGGTTGCTGTTGCGGATACAATAAAAGACTCGTCCAGGGAAGCTGTCGCTCGCCTGAAGGACATGGGTATCGAGGTAATTATGATCACTGGAGACAACGAGCGCACGGCACAGGCGATCGCCAAGCAGGTGGGCATCGATCACGTGTTAGCCGAAGTCCTGCCGGAAGGAAAAGCGGAAGAAGTGAGAAAGCTGCAAGCTCAAGGCAAGAAAGTAGCCATGGTTGGCGATGGTATCAATGATGCTCCGGCTCTTGCGATGGCTGACATAGGGATGGCGATTGGGACCGGAACTGACGTTGCTATGGAAGCTGCGGATGTGACGTTAATGCGGGGCGATTTAAACAGTATTCCCGATGCGATTTATATGAGTCAAAAAAAACGATGGCCAATATCAAGATGAACCTTTTTTTTGGGCGCTTGCCTACAACAGTCTTGGCATTCCAATAGCAGCCATTGGACTGCTTGCCCCATGGGTTGCAGGCGCCGCGATGGCTTTGAGTTCTGTTTCTGTCGTATTAAATGCGCTTAGATTGCAGAGAGTTAAACTTTGACCCGTGATGCTTGGAAGGGAGAAGACAGGATGGATAAGTGTGGCTTTAGATACAGCTTCGATTGATTCGCGGTTTAATAAGGAAGGGGCATGTAACTCTATGAACTGGTCTATTCTGTTACTGCTGCTGTGTCCGCTGTCCAAGATGAAAGTAGGCAAAAAATCCCAATGGAATCGCTTATAGATAATAAGAAAAAAAGCCAAGTTCCTCAAAAGTCGGGATTTGGCTTTTTTTTATTCCTGTCAGAGCTCACATGAAGTCCGCAGGCGAGCCTGCCAACGTGCGCAAGCTTGCATCAAGCAGAAACTGTTCTGTCTGCACGCGGCCTATATTCGTTTATCATAAGAACCATTTCACAATCATTTTCCCGACGAAAACTATCACACACATATCTTGGATCCTTCCATAAAAAAAATAGTTCAAACGCATTCTTCTGCCGCAATTGGGGCACGTAATGGATTGAGGCAGTTCATGGACAGGTCCGTCATAGTTTATCATGGGCTGTGATCCCTCCTTTAAATGGTTTTGACAATCTATAAAGAGGCGCTCGCTAAGGTTTCTATTTTTTATACTACAGCAGTTTTATTGCACTTACTGTCGAATTTGGTCTGATAATTTCAATGAATTCTTTTGTTCATAATTAACGAAACTGGCTGCCGGGTACCTGAGAAAATAGTCGGCAAATAAAAAAAACGGAAAAAAAAGTATATGACTTATATTGTCGAAAAAAAGGTCGGGAATGGCTAAATTTTTTATTGTTTTTTTAATGCGTTTCTAATTATCAGGCTTTATAATAGACAGTGTGCGGTCTTATCAATTAAATCTAGCGCAATCAGGCAAGCAGGAGTGTTAAGTATGAAAAAAAGAAAGCTGTAACCATCGTTTTGGCGCTGATGCTTTCGTTAAATGCTTCAATAGGGATGGCAGCCGCAGCTGCAGGCCAGGGCAGCGCATCCTCCACTACGCCTACAACCACGTCAAGAACCGGGACATTTTCCACAGGCGGGAGCTCAAGTACGCACAGTACTCCACCCAGCCACTCGTCAACGGGCGGATTCAGCGGCGGCTCGAGCAGTTCCACTGCTCCCGGTTCAAGCAATTCAAGCAGCTCGGGCGCTCAAAGTCCATCGGCCGGCAGCAGTAACAGTTCAAACGGCCCAGCCGTAAATTCAAGCGGTTCGTCCGGGTTCAGCGGAGGCGCTTCGAATAAGTCTACGGTTCCTAGTGCGCCAAGCTCAAACAGTTCGATCACAAAGAACGGAACGACATACAGCACGGGCACCCAGAGACCGTCGTCAAATGTACAGAATGGAAGCACTACGAATCCCGCCACCGGAAGAAGCTATTACGGCGGCAGCACTTACTCCGAGGCAGTTCCTAACGGTAAAAAAAGCCAAGCAGCTTCTGGCCTGTAGCTGGCGCATTTGCCGCAGGGACATTTTTTAGGCTCGATGCTGCATCCGCAGGGCGGTTATTTCCCGGCTGCGGGAGGCGGTTATGTCCATCAGCCTTTTTTCCATTATGCCTTTATTGATAGATATTGGCATACTGATTTTCGTTATCTGGATAGGTTCACTGCTGTTTAAATCACTGAGAGGACGACGGGGATGAGAATACAATTTGACGAGCAGGACCTGATTGATTCGGTGTGTGTGGCGGTCGCGGCGAGGGCAAACCGGGGAAATGTAGAAGGCAGCGAGCCGAATCGGGTAACTGACATTAAGTTTATTTTTTGATCAGGATAAAGGTTTTTTCGGCGAGAAGCCGGCTAAATTACCAGGAATACTTTCTGAATCAGCAAGAACTCATCGATGCGGCAGCATTGTATCTGTCTTCTTACTATTCGTTTAATTCGAACAGATTGCTGATTAACTTATCGTGGGATGAAAGCACAAAACAATTCAGCGGAGACATCATTGTAGAAAGATAAGCGGCACACTTGCCCGTCTAGCCCACACAAAGGGAGAGGCGGGCTTTTTTTTGCATTACTCATACTGCCTTTAAAAGAATGAACCCTACTGCGGGGCGCCGGTTGCTGTTGACATTGTTTGCTTATAGGGATATTTTTTTTCCATTTTGTATAGCGGCGCGGGATCAGGTATTATTAAATCAAAACTGCGCAGGCGGAATTCGGAAATAGGGGATGTTGGAATTGAAATTGGAAAAAAACTGCCCGTTCTCGCAATCGTCGTTCCTTGCTACAACGAGGAAGAGGTACTGTCCGAGACGGTAGTCCGCCTCACCGGCATGCTGGAACGGCTTATTCTTGATAAGCTCGCCGCCGGCAGCAGCTACGTCCTGTTCGTGGATGACGGCAGCCGCGATAAAACGTGGAACCTGATCGAGTCGTTCCATCGAACGCATGCGCACGTCGCCGGCTTGAAGCTCGCCCGCAACGCGGGGCACCAGAGCGCGCTGCTCGCCGGGCTGAACTCCGCGAGAAGCTCTTGCGACTGCGCCATTTCCATCGATGCTGATCTGCAGGACGACCCGAATGTGATCCGCGACTTCATGACCAAATATCATGAAGGCTATGATATCGTGTATGGGGTGCGGCAAAGCCGGGAGAAAGACACGTGGTTCAAGCGGTTCACGGCACAGGTATTTTATAAAATGCTGCTGAAGATGGGCGGCAAGATCGAATACAATCATGCGGATTTCCGGCTTATGAGCAGGCGAGCGCTGGATGAGCTGGCCAATTTCAAAGAAGTGAACGTGTTCCTCCGTGGAATCGTACCGATGATTGGTTTCAAGACGACTCGGGTGTATTACGACCGGCACGAACGGTTCGCGGGCGAGTCCAAATACCCGCTGAAAAAAATGCTCGCCTTTGCATGGGATGGCATTACCTCGCTCAGCGTGACGCCGATCCGGCTCGTGTCCGCAGCCGGCTTCGTCTTGTTCTTCATCAGCATTGTGGCGGGATTGTACGCCATCGGCCAGAAGCTTGCCGGCAACACAGTAGCCGGGTGGCGTCGCTGATGGTGTCGGTCTGGTTCATCGGAGGCATTCAATTGATCGGCATGGGACTGATCGGAGAATATATCGGTAAAATCTACAAAGAGGTGAAGCACCGTCCGCTGTATATTGTCGAAACCAAACTTCGGGCTTCGGCGGCGCCGTCCGCCGCACAGGTTACTCAAGGGAGGGAAGGAGCATGACGGCTTTGTGGAACCATTCGTTCGTCCGCTTCCTGCTCGTCGGTATCGTCAATACGATTGTCGGCTTGTCTATTATCTATGTTCTCTTGAATGGAGCGGGGATCGGATATTGGCCGGCCACTCTTATCGGCAACGGTATTGGAGCCGCTGTCAGCTATATGCTGAACCGGTCGTTCACATTTGGCTCCCGTACGCAGGTGAGACGGAGCTTGTGGAAATTTTTTTGCGGTTGTTGCAGTGTGTTACTTTTTTCTCTTATGCGATCGGACTTGGTCTTTCCCATCTGGTGCTTGCCGTCGCCGGCCGCGATGGCGCGTATTGGGCGCATAATGCAGCTGTATTGTTCGGTACAGGCTTATATACGGTCAGCAACTACTTAGGCCATAAATATTTTACATTCCGGCAGGTTCCGGTTCCTTTACAGGCAGGGGAAACGAATGAAATTTAAACGGCATCTCGAATTATGGACAATTGTTGCTGTCTGTGCGGTCGCATCTACGTACTGATGGCGCGTCCTATCGCGGGCATCGCCGACAACGGCGATTTTTTTTGAGAATCATGAAGTCCGCAGGACTGGGTTACCTTAATCCTTCGATGAGCGATGAAGACAGATATTTCGGCTATATGACCCGGGAATTCAAGCTGGTTCCGATCGAAATCGGCGGCTATGCGTCAACGCAGCTCTTTCTTGTCCTTATGGCCGCACTGCTTAACAAGCTGCTGTACAGTACGACCGTGTTCGACATCCGGTTTATGGCAGCCGTCTATACCGTCTTATTGTGTACGGCGCTTTATTTAATTGTACGTTATAACAAAACGCGTTCCACCGGGTACAATGTCATCCTCGCCACAGTGGTTGTCTTCATATTCGCCGACATCGGCTATATCGGGTACTTCAATACTCTGTTCGGCGAGCCGGTGTCTTATGTATTTTTTGCTGCTTACCGTGGCTCTAGGCATTGCGCTTATACGGCGGGAGCGGATATCTTTGACGATGCTCATATTGTTTTTTTGTGTGCGCCATTTTTTTTCTGGTAGGGTCGAAGATCCAGAACGCGCCTGTTGGCGTGCTCGCCGCGCTGCTGGGCTTTCGCTTCTTGAATTTCAGCAGGGAAAGGGCATGGCGCCGGACGGTCATCGGTTTTTTTCCGTGTTTTTTTTGCTGCTCGGCTCGGCTGCAATGTACCTGTTTGCTCCCAAGGAGCTGAAGGAAATCAACATGTATCAAACGGTGTTCTACGGGGTGCTTAAGGACTCCCCAACCCCCGCGCAGGACCTCAAGGAGCTCGGTTTGCCCCCGGAGCTGGCGGTTTTACAGAATACGAATTTTTTTCACGCCGGATACACCGATCCCGCAGCGAGACCCGCTGCTCTACGAGAAGTTTTACAATAAAATGAGCCATGCCAAAATTGCCGTCTTCTACATGAAGCATCCGGCACGGCTGCTGGGCAAGCTGGAGGTAGCGGCACAGAACGGAATGACGATCCGCCCCTATTACCTTGGCACTTATGAAAAAAAGCTGAAGGGCAGCCGCGAGGCGCCGTCTCGGGCAAGTTCGGCCTGTGGAGCGAATGGAAGCATAACCGGCTGCCGAATACATTTTGGTTCATCTTCGTTTTTTTTATTTGCTTTATTATTCCGTGCTCATTTGTGAGCATATTTGGGCGGACAGCCTGCGTCCAAAGGTGTTTGCGGAGCTCTTCGCCTGGATTGGGTTGATCGGCGCCGTTTCGTTTGTAATTCCGGTCATCGGTGACGGAGAGGCCGATATGGCCAAGCACTTGTTCCTGTTTAACGTCTGCTTCGACATGATGCTGGCAGCCGCGCTCCTATGGCTCGTACGTAAGGTCATGCACCTCGGGCGACACTGATCGGCGAGATAGCCAGCACGAAAAGAAACATTCATTCTGCACATACAAGAGATATTCCTCTGGATAACAAATACGCATGTTGCGAAAAGAGGTGGCAGAGCTGCTCAAAGTCATGGCGAATCAAAAAAAGCGGTGTTTGCCTGATAAAGGAGCAAAATACCTCTTAACCGCGGCCGCCTTAGAACCGCGGCCGCTTTATAAATCTTGGGACAAACGTACCATATCCACAACTTGTATGCCGTTCTCGAATATCTGTTCACTGTAATGCCTCAGGAAGAAGCCCCGGTCAATACCGGTCATTCTAAACCCGCATTTTTGATAAAGGGCCAGCTGTCCCACACTTGAATTGCCGGTGCCCACTTCGATCGTTTTATAACCGAGCAGCCTCGCATTGTCAACCGCATGGTTCACCAACCGTTTCCCTATCCCTTTGCCTTGATGCTTCTCATCAACCGCTATATTTACTAACTCAATTGTCTCAGACCGTGTCGGCAGCAACACATAGACACCTACAATGCCTTCATCCGCTTTGGCGACAAAGCACTGACCCCTGGCGATATATTCTTCAACCAGTTTCCGGGAAGGATCGGCCAGCAGAAGCAATTCCATCGGAGGACGCTCATCCGGACCTGGCTTTCGTATTTCCATGCTTCACTCTCCTGACGAGAAACAGTATCTTTTCCTACATTCGGCAAGCTGATGGATGACTCCTCTAAAAGGCGGAAATTTGCTGCTTTATTATCCGCGCATAACGGATTTTTTTTCTTTGCATGATCATTAACCTATAAGGCGGCAGCGGAATAAGATGAATTATAAATATTTCTCTTTACATGCATCAGAAAATTAAATAAAATAAGAAATATACCCGATAGGAATAGTGCGGATTAAAGAAGTGGGGAATACGACATGACGATTAGCATCGTAGCTATGGGTTTCTTCGTTGGCTTCATGGTTGGTTTAACGGGAGTGGGAGGGGCTGCCTTATTGACCCCCATACTGCTTATGATCGGTATCAATCCTTCCATCGCGGTTGGAACAGACCTGCTCTATAACTCGGTCACGAAATTGTTTGGCACGATCCAGCATTGGCGGCAAAAAAACGATTGATTTTCGGCTGGTAAAATACTTGGCGTTCGGCAGTGTCCCTGGCGCAGTAGCGTCTATTGTGCTATTGCATCTATTCAATTCAGTTTATGCCAATCAAGAACAAATCATTAAACATGCACTCGGCTATGTCCTGATTATTGTGTCTCTCGCTACGCTGGTCAAAATCGTAATCGACCAGAAATACAATGCCGAGAGCTTCAAGACGAAATCACTGGGTGACAGTAAAGGCTTCACAATCGCTATTGGTGCAGTACTTGGTTTTATCGTGGGTCTTACCTCCATTGGCTCGGGTTCTTTATTCGCTTTAGTGATGCTTTATTTTTTTTCGTATGAAGGCTTCGCAGCTCGTGGGAACGGATATCGCGCACGCCTTTCTGCTGGTTACAGCAGCCGGGATTATGCACGCAAGCTTTGGCAACGTCAATTATATGCTGGCCATAAATCTGCTGCTTGGCTCAGTGCCTGGCGTCCTGTTGGGAAGCACTTTATCGTCAAAAGCTTCGACCAAGATTTTACGTACTATTATAGCAAGCCTGATATTGATCAGCGGTTTGAAGCTTATTTAATGGTGGAAGTCAAATTCCCTTTAAAATCAAGAAAAAACGAATGCTGCGGCGGCAAGCACTCGTTTTTTTTTCGGGGATTCCGTTATGCATTTTCAAATAGGACGCACATCTCTTCCAATGCTTCGAGATCGTCGTTTCCTATCGTTTTGATTGTTATGGCGGTGCCTTTGTGAATAATTTGCAATAAAAGCCCAAGCAAGCTCTTAACGTCGATTTGAACCGACTCATCGTATAAATAAACATAAATATTCGATTGAAAAATAGCCGCTTTCTGGGATATCGTTTTTTAATCTTTCCAGCGACAAGTCGTTTTTTTTACAAGTATCCGATGTACTCTCATAACCCATCACCTTCATCCGATAGTCTTTATACAATAGCTTATTCGGATGCGGGTTTCAATAGGTTTATATACTTATTTTTTTTATCGTCAGATGAATGCCGAACAAGACCATAAAAAATCCCCTTCCGGCAACAGGGTCGCTCCATCCCGAGAGGATGAACGATGCCTCAGCAACCGTAAGGGGATTCTTTTAATTAGTTCCATTCATACTGATGGATTGGCAGCCTGCGTTCACTTCCCACTATTCGTTTCTGCGCTGACGGGCCCGTTCTTCTCCGCCCTTTTCCCCGATTTCCCGGTAAAATTCTTTGTCGTGGGACTTGGAAGTGGCTTCTCCGCCTTATGGCTATCTCCTGATAAAATTCCTTGTCATGGTTTCTTGCAGTAGCCTCTCCTCCCTTACGTCCAGCTTCTTCACGGCTCATTTTGTTCTGCTTGTTGTCCGCCATTGAAATCACTCCTTGTAAGTTATTGGTGATGCCCAAAATTCTTTTACCCTTGTCCTTTCAGAATAAAACAATCTATTGGACCGGATGGAAAAAAAATTTTGCCGTCGCAGTCTGTCCTCACCGTGCGAATATTTCAGTCATCACCGGCCTTTTTTTTCTATTGCGTGACTGCTTAAGAAAATGGTAAGGTGGTTGGGGCAGGCGAACACTTTCCTCTTAAAATAACACTGGTGGTGGGATTATGATGCAACTGATCAGGCAAATTCTTCGGCTGGCGATTCCATCGATTGCGACTTTTTTTCATCTATGACCTTTACGGGTCTGCTCGTCCTGATGATAGTTGGCAAATTGGGGGCTGCGGCAATAGCTGTGGTAGGAATTACGAATATTTTGATGTACAACATATGGGCGTTGTTTTCAGGCATCCAGGGAGCCATTAACTATTTGGTCGCTCAGAATCACGGCTCGAACAATATGAGACTGGGCAATCAGCGCATGCAAATCGCACTTATCGCATCAGCCATACTGGCCCTTCTTGAATTCGGTTCGAGTTTTGCGTTTCCCCATTTTATTCTGCAGGCCATGGGATCCAACGAAACGATTCTCAGCCTGGGAACCCCTCACGTCCAGGTGCGCATGTTCGCTTTAATGTTCAGCATCATTAACATTGTGTTCTTTGCCTATATGCGGGCCACAGGCGATACGCGGACACCGATGAACATTGCGTTGATCAGCAACGCTTTGGTTGTGCTTTTTTTACCTATCTGCTATGCTACGGGAAGTTCGGCTTTCCGGATATGGGACTGCAAGGAGCGGCATGGAGTTTGGTGATCGCGGAAGGCATCGGATTGCTGCTGAATCTTCTCGTGTACTTCCGGTTCATGAACGAAGCTTATTTGACGCGTACATGGGTGCCGATTGAACTGCCTCAAGTTCGGCTGGTCCTTTTTTGAAAGTGTGAAGCTGAGCATAACGGAACTTTCCAACAGTATAGGGATGCTGGTATTCACAAGCTGTATCACCCGACTAGGGACTGCAGCCATTGCCGCCAACGAAATCGCGCTGAATATTCTCTCCTTCGGGTTTATGCCCTCCAATGGATTTGGTGCCGCTTCTACCGTCGGAATCGGCCAGGAAATCGGCAAAGGGCGGCCGCTGGAAGCCAAACGCTTCGGTTTGGTGACGGTGTATCTAGGGGTGGGATTTATGGCGCTGTTCTCGGTCTTTTTTGTTTCTGTTTGCCTTGCCGGTTGCGAAACTGTATACGACAGAAACCGCCGTTTACATGACGGCCATTTCACTCATTCATCTGGCTTCGTTCATTCAATTGTTCAGCGGAGCGGGCATTATTTTTTTGCCGGCGGCTTACGGGGCGTAGGGGATACAACATTCTTGTCGCGGACGGCGCTGTTGTTCAATTGGGTTTTGTTTATCCCATGCACGGTTCTGTTCACACAAGTCTACCAGTTCGGACAGTATGGGGCATGGAGCGCGTTATGCAGTTTAATCGTCTTGACCGGTCTAGCCAACGGGTGGCGGTATTTATCCCTGAAGTGGACATCCGTCAGGGATAAGTCGACGCGTGTAACCGGGCGGGAATCGCTCAATGCTTGATGGGAGATGGAGCAGGAAAAAAGCACAGTCCATTGGGATCGTGCTTTTTTTTCAATGTTATCGGGGCGCTATTGCCGAGGCTGATCCATTTGCGAGATTTTATTGCGGGTTGGAATATTTTGTGATAAAGTTAACGGTGTACATATTAACACTGTTAATGTGACATTTTTTTTATAGAAAGGAGATATGGAATGGATTACAGGAAGACAGAGAGAAGAACAACAATAAGCAAAAAAAGATATCCTGCTCGCGGCAACCGCGCTGTTTTTTGAGTGAAGGGTACGAGAATGTGTCGATGAGAAAAAAAATAGCCGGCAAAGTCAAATGTTCACCGACCAACCTGTACAATCACTTTAAAAAAATAAAGAAGAAATCCTTCTGATGCTGCTACAGGACGGTTACTCTATTTTTTTCTCAAATATCTGTTGGAAGCGGTAAATCGGCATGTTGATGAAACGAGCTCGATCAAGCTGAGAGCTGCTATGAAAGCGTACGTTCAGTTCGGACTCGACAATTCCGGTTACTACAAGCTGATGTTTATCGACAATTTAGAGCATTACGACAGAGTACTAACAGGAGAGAGCGACCGGATGAAGGGCTTTAAGGTTTTGGTCGAGCTAATACGCGAAGCCGTCCCTTCCAAGCTGATTGCAAGCCATGGGGAACTGGCGATAAGCAATCGGTGTGGGCTGCGCTGCATGGGATTACTTCTTTGTTGAACATGTTTCCCGCTTTTGAATGGACGGACAGTGAGGCTTTAATCGATTTTCATTTGGATGCTTGCTTGAGAGGACTGGAGCTATGATTTTTTTTGGCTTTTGGTTAACAGTGTTAACATTACATGGCATAGGGGAGGCTTGAAAATGAAAAAAAGGGTTGCATGTCATATTCGGCACGGGTGCATTAGGAAAAGCGGTGATGGAGGAGCTGGTGGAACAGGGTGTGAGCGTACGAATGGCCAACAGGAGCGGAATCGCCGATGTTCAGCCGGGAGTGGAGCTGGTGAGCTGTGATGCCGGCGAGGTGGAGCAGGTGATGCGTATATGTAAAGATGCGGATGTCGTGTATAATTGCACAGGGCTGCCGTACAGGGAGTGGAACCGGCTTCCTGATATGATGAATGGGCTGATCGAAGGGGTAAGCCGGACAAATGCTGCTCTGGTGTATGGAGACAACCTGTATGCGTATGGCCCTGTCCAAGGCAAAATCAGCGAGAGCACGGCCTGCCGCCCGGTAGGCCGGAAGACGACGGTGAGAGCGCAAGCGGCAAATTTGTTGATGGATGCGCACAAGCAAGGCAAGGTTCGTGCGGCAATCGGGAGGGGATCGGATTTTTTTACGGACCTGGCGTTACGCTGTCTATATTGGGTTCCATGGTATTTTACAATCTGATCGCCAATAAACCGGTACAAGCGCTGGGCAACATCAATATGCCTCATTCGCTCATTTATATCAGGGATTTTGCCCGCGGTCTGGTTATGCTTGGAGAGAAGGAACGCGCGTTAGGAGAAATATGGCATATTCCATGCGATCAACCTTCCAGTATAAGGGAGCTTACCGGGATGATCGCCGCTCTTCTGGGAAAAACGCCTAAGTACCGGGTTGCTAATAAGATGATCCTTGACCTTATGGGTCTGTTCAGTGCTGAGATGAGAGAATTTCAAGAGATTTTTTTTACCAGCATAACCAGCCGTTCGTGGTGGATGACACTAAATACAGAAATGCGTTCGGCTCTAACGTCACTCCGCACGAGGAAGCGATCCGAACTACGCTCGACTGGTATTTGAACGGCAAGAAATCAGCAAATAATTAGACTTGATGAAAGCGTTATGCGCGAGCGGCTGCGTCATTGCTCTTGCCGGATGGGTAATAATTGCCGGGCTTAATAATAGAATGAAGCAGAAGACATGTCTTTTAGTGACATAAAACATAGCGAAAGAGGGATGAAGAGAACAGTGGAAATTGGGGGATCTGCCATTGCGGTGTTGGGAATCGGCACGGCCCTGCCGTCTCACCGCTTTACTCAGGAAGAGGCTTCGGACAGGTTAGCGGAGGCGCTGGGGGAAAACTCGCATGCCGGACGATGGGCGAAGAGAATATTCAGGCAGTGCGGTGTACAGAGCCGTTACACCTGTGAGCCGAATGTGACAGAGCCTCCGGACGGAACCGGTATCTGCCTTCCACGCCTGATGACGAAGTTCCGACGACAGCAGAGCGGATGGAAGTGTATAGGCGCTGCTCCGTTCCCCTTGCTTTGGATGCGGCCGAGAAAGCGCTTCAGGACAGTGGAATCAGCGGCTCCGATATCACCCATCTGATTACGGTCAGCTGTACGGGGTTATTTCAGCCCGGCCTGGATATCTCGCTTATAGGGCAGCTTGGATTGGAATCCGATCTTACCCGCATTCCCCTTACGTTCCTGGGATGCGCCGCCGGATTGACAGCTGTGCGCATGGCCAAGGAGATTGTGGAACAGACACCGTCTGCGCATGTGCTGATTTGCTGCGTCGAATTATGTACTCTGCACATTCAGAATTCGGGCGAACGGAGGATCTATTTGCGGCGGCATTTTTTTGGGGATGGAGCTTCGGCCTGCGTTGTAGGGACACGAGGAGCTAACCGCAAAGGATGGTTCGCTTTAGGCAGCCATCGCACGGTGATCCTGCCGGATTCCACTGATGACATGGTATGGAGAATCGGCAATCATGGTTTTCAGCTGTACCTTTCCCCGCGTATTCCTGCTTTGATCGGAGAAAGCGTTCCAGCCGAAGTAAGGACTTTGCTGGACGGGGAGTCTTTGCCTGATCTGTGGGCGATCCATCCGGGAGGACGGGGAATTATCGATGCGCTTCAAACGATCTTTGGCCTATCGGATGATCAGACCCGCGCAAGCCGGTCCGTTCTGAGGGAATACGGGAATCTTTCCTCGGCGACGATCCTGTTTGTTCTTCAAGAGATGAGGGCTGAGCTCGAGCGGCAGACGAGCGTCCCAAGGCAGGGATGGCGCTGGCTTTCGGACCGGGCATGCATGCGGAGCTTCTGCGCATTCAGTATATTCCGGCTGTGCGGATGCAGCAAGACGCATCAGGTGAGGTTTATGTTTAACTGGTTGGGGCAGCGGGCGGAAGCGAAGGAATTAATGGACGATTTCTCCATAGGGGGAGCTGATCTCAGGGAAGCGCTGAGGCATCTTCGGAGGCTGAACCGCATTTTTTGCGGCGGCTGGTCCGACTGTCTTTGGCGTAGAAAAAATTGTGGACCCAGGCGGGGAAGCCTCAGGAGTTATCCCTCCTTGACATTGGCGGCGGCTCGGGGGATGTCAACCGGAGTTTACTGCAGTGGGCGGAAAAGAATAACCTGGACTTGACGATTACTATAGCTGACCTTACGGAAGAAGCATGCGAAGAAGCAAGGTTGTTATTTCAAAAGGAGAAGCGCGTGCGAGTCATCCGATGCGATTTGTTTGAGCTTCCGGAAGGCTGCGCGGATTTGGTTACGGCCACTCAATTTATTCACCATTTTTCGGATGAGGAGCTGCCCCGGGCAGTAAGGGCTATGCTGCATGCTTCCCGGATGGGCATTGTGATTAACGATATCCATCGGCACTGGATTGCCTGGATGGCCGTTTGGATTGCCGCCCATAGCATCTCGCCAAACCGGTACATACGGCACGACGGTCCTTTGTCGGTGGCCAAAGGTTTTACTTCGTCGGATTGGGAGGAATTGAGAGGGAAGTTTGACGACTGCGAATTGTTTTATTGGTGGAGGCCGCTGTTCCGGTATGTGGTGACCGCCAGCAAGTGAACAACATTTTATAGGGCGCAGGGCCTATGGGGCGGTTATAATGAAGCGACATCTTCATGATGCGGTAATCCTTGGTGCAGGTATTGCTGGCGGAAGCATGGCTCATTTTATGGCGGCAAAAGGGTGGGAGACCGTTCTGGTTGATCATAAAGCTTTTCCGCGTCATAAAGTTTGCGGGGAGTTCCTTTCCCCGGAATCCCAGGCCAGCCTGGGTGCGCTTGGTTTGGATAAGGTGGTAGGTTCGCTTCAGCCTATAGAAATAGGGGCGGCCCGATTAATTATGCCCGGGGGAGCTTCTTTGGAAATTCCGCTGCCGGGAAGGCTCTTGGTATAAGCAGATATTCTCTTGACATCGCCCTGCACCAGGCAGTGAAAACGATGGGGGGCGCTGTACACACCGGATTAACGGTTACCTCGGTGACACCGACGGACCGTGGATTCATGGTGGATTCGCAGCATAAGCAGGAACGAAAAAATATGGGAAGCGAGAACAGTAATTGGCGCATGGGGGCGAACTCCGCGAGCCGGATTGACTGCCTCTGCCGCGCCCGCACCAAGTGAGGGATATGTCGGGATTAAATCGCATTTTGAAGGTGTAAAGCCGGAGCCTGTGGTTGAGCTATATTTTTTTTCCCGGAGGCTATGTGGGGGTGTCGCCTATTGACGAGGAACGGGTGAACGTCGCTGCCCTCGTAACAAGAAAGGCATTTCTCGATGCCGGGAAAACGGTGAAAGGGGTGCTGGAGAGGGCTTCCTTATTCAATTCGGCGTACCGGGGCAGAATGGCGGACGGCCGTCCGATTCCGGGTAGTCAGGCGGCAGTTGCCCCTGTACTCACGACCCGCTCGGTGAATGCGTGGGATCTGATTCCGCATATCGGAGATGCGGCATCGGTCATTCCGCCGCTTTGCGGCGACGGTATGGCCATGGCCCTGCGATCCGTTGAACTATGCGGGCCGCTTGCGGACAGCTATCTGCGGGGAGCCATGGGACTCGCGGGCTGGCGGCAGGAGTATACGAGGCTTTGCGCCGCGAATTTACAGGTCCGCTGCGATGGGGGAGCGTTCTTCAATCGCTGCTTGGCAGTCCGGCGGCATCTCCGATTTTGCTGCATCTGGGACGCCTTATGCCGGGTCTGGCTTTTCGTCTGCTGCAGGCCACGAGACTTCCGGCCTCCAAATCCATCCGGCCGTAAGGGACGATGTCTCTGTTCATTAAGCAGCCGATGAAGTATAATAGTCGCTAAACAAAGACGACTTGCAAGGGAAGGTGACCACAATGGAAATAAAATATTGTATGTCGTGCGGAGGTGCCTGGAGACCCGCGATATCGGCGGCGGCTTGAGACATGCATGCTCCGAATGCGCCTTTGTCCACTGGGGGAATTACAGCGTCGGTGTCGGGGCCCTCGTCGTAAAAGACGGGAAAATGCTGCTGGTGCGCAGAGCGCAGGAACCGGGCAAAGGATACTGGACTAATCCCGGCGGATATATTGAGCAGCTGGAACTGATCCATGAAACGATAGAAAGGGAAGTGTTGGAGGAAGCCGGCGTTCAGGCTGCGGTGAAAAGCATAGTGGCCGTCCGGGATCAGCCTAGGCATATACATAACGTGTACATTGCCTTCGCCATGGAATATTTGGGCGGCGAGCCCAAGCCGGATGGAGAGGAAGTGGACGCAGCGGGTTTTTTACAGCCTCGAGGAGATGGAGCAGATGAATGTGGCCGGTTTTACCCGGTGGCTCGTTGACATTGCCATGCAATCCCAAAACGCGGCTGGGCTGTCGGAAGATAAAGAGCCAATCGTCCCTCTCCCAGGAAACGGACTATACCGGATATAGACAAGCAGACAAAAGATCCGCAGTGCGCGGGTCTTTTTTTTGTAAGCGCATTAAAAAAGGGGGGAATATCGAGTGGTTATATTCAATAACGAACCACTTAAAAATTTGCTGAAAGGATGGATAGAGTAATTTTAATTAAAAAACTTCTGACGAATGTATGGGTTTTTTCTATTGGAGCCAGATTGTTAGCAGAACACCAACGTTGCAAATATCAATGGAGGGAAAAAACATTATGAAAATCATTGTTACCAGTATATTCGTTCAAGATCAAGACAAGGCATTGGAGTTTTATACAGAAACGCTGGGCTTTGTAAAAAAAGCATGACGTTCCCGTCGGAGAATTTAGGTGGATAACGCTTGTTTCTCCCGATGAGCAAGACGGTACAGAACTTTTACTCGAACCGAATGACCATCCTGCCGCCAAAGAGTATCAAAAGAAGATATTTGCCGATGGCATCCCAGCAACAATGTTTGGCGTTGCAGATATTAATAAAGAGTACAAACGATTATTGGAAAACGGCGTGAATTTTACTATGGAGCGACAAAAAAAATGGGCGACCTTACAATAGCTGTCTTCGACGATACATGCGGCAACCTTATTCAGATTGTGCAGAAGTAACTTTATGACGATATCTCGGTACTTAAAAGAAAAAAAAGGAGTTGAAGTAACCGATATTTCAGATGCTGGCCATGGTAGTTTTGAATTTTGGGATCTAGGGTAACAAGCTACACACAATCGAGTTGAGGAAAATGAGGAAGGCGAATTAGTTTTAGTCATTTTAGCCGGAACTAGGGAAAATTTCTATGAAGAGCTAAAACGTTTACCCAAGGCCGCCGAAGGGTGCTTTTCTCATGCTGGTTACTTGACATATTCGCAAAGCCAGGGATTTTTTTTGTTTTAATCTGCAGAAACTTGGCTGTCTTTCCTGCTGTTATCCGAGCTGTCCCGCCCTATCCATAAAAAAGCATGTAATCAAGATGAACGCAATCAGCGCCAAAAAAAGGAATAGTAATAAATCCGAACCAATCCAGGTAATCCGTATTGCAAGGCACACCCGAGGTACAAGGCAGCAGCTCGGCCAGCCCCGGGATTTTTTTGCTCGGCGTAATGGTACAGCGAGAATAATCCGCCGATGATGCTCAAAGGTAGCACATAGCCGGCCTGACGGCGGTCGTTCTTGTAGCTCGCGATGCCCAGCAGGATCACTTCGGGATACATGAAAATGCGCTGAAACCAGCAAAGCTTGCAGGGGATATACCCCAATATTTCGCTAAGATACAGGCTTCCTCCAGTGGCGGCAAGGGAAACGACCCAAGCCAAATAAAGCGCGTAAGGCTTCAACAGGGCTCGAAAATCGTCAGTCCTCATCTATTTCCCACCTTTTTTTGAGCGGATTCGATCTCTTTCTTCAGGCATCGTAATTAAATATATCATCAAACTTTTTTTGCCGTTTATAAAAAGGGTCGGAGTGCCGGACAAGTTGTTCTTTTTTTTCGCGATGGCATTATGCTCGTCCACTTCATTCTGATACGTCCTCGACACGATATCCTGCTGAAGCTTCGCGTAATCCACCTTGATGTTTTCCTTCTGGGCAAGGCTGGTGAGAAAATCCGGAGTAGCCCATTCGACCTTCTCATTCCCTTGGTTCCTGTAAACCGCCTCATAAAATGCCCAGTAGCGTCGTTGCTCTGATGGTAAATCGACTGCCCGGCAAGTGCCGCCGTATTGGAATCCGGACCGATAATCGTAAAGTTCATAAAGTGCATGGAGGCCGCTCCGGTGTCGATAAAGTCCTTCTTCAGCCTCGGTTCGATTTGCTGGGCGAAATATTGG
The DNA here is from genome assembly GCA_001313085.1 of Paenibacillus sp. JCM 18996. The sequence goes on from BBFE01000017.1 coordinate 37,064, forward strand.
CAGGATGGGCATTTGTAATCCCCGAACTCGATGATTTTGACCGGGGCATTGGCGTTTCCCAGGACGGGAAGCTTGCCGTAATCAAATTGGGCGGTGGAGGACGGCCTGAACGCTATGGCCAGAACGACGATAACCGCAATAACTGCGAGAGTCGACCAGGTCAGTGTTCGTATGCGTCTCTGCTGCCTTTCCTTCTCCAGTTTGCGGAGGATTTTCGGCTTCTCCTTAGATGGCGTTTTGTTCAAAATGATCCCCGTCCTTCATATGATTTCAATCCACACATCCGCAAAGGATGCGGCGAAAAAAATCTGCATGGATTAATTATATTAATATTTCCTGTCTATAACAAATAAAAAAATGTATCCCCAGCAGAGCAGCCGAAAGCACAGCGCCAAATCCCACGGCAGCTGCGTCGATACGGTTCATCCGCGGGTACGAGGAGTTGCGGCCCAGAGGCTTGAGCCTGTACCCTCTCGCTTCCATAGCAAGGGCCGTGTCCTCGGCATTTTTTTTCATCATGGATAAAAGCAACGGAACAAGGAAGATATGAACCTCCCGCCACCGGATCGATCCTTTTTTTTGACGTGCGATTTTCCGCGAGCTCGGACCACAAGAGACATTTTCTCCATTTCCCGCTGCAGCATGGGGATAAATTTAAGCAGCAGCGACGCGGAGAAAGTAACGGCGGCGACCGGAATCCTGAATCTTTCAAGGAAGGAGAAAGCCTGTTCCATGCCCATCTGCATAGATCTTCCGTTCGTGGTTGAGGCAAATAGGGAACCCAGAATCATGACCAGCAGGAAAAGGATTAATTGTTTAAAAGTTTGGACCGCCGGCAGAAAAGAAAAAAGAGACAGAGTCTGCAACCGATGAATTCCCGTCAAAATTAAACCTAAGCCCCGATATCAAGGTCGAAAGCAGAAGGAAATACACAAAAGGGCGCGTTTTTTTTGCAAGTATGCGGTATGGCGAACCGGTTAATCTTACGAGACCTAAAGTAACAACGGCGGCGAGCAGGAGGCCGACCCAATGCTCCTGCATCAGAATGCCGGCGGAAACCATTATGTAGAACAGCCATTTGGAGATCGGATGCAGCTTTTCAATGAGCGTCAGCGGCTTTGTCGGCGTGTGCGCGGAGAAAGAAGGTTGCCCTGCCGGCATGGGCGCAGACGAAGACGGCTGCTCCGTCGGCGCGGACGCGGACAAAAAAAACGGCCTCGCCGCCGGCTTGCAATGGTCCGCCGTACAGACGGCTGCCAACTCTTTTCCGGCTTCCGGCTCACGGTCTCCCGCAGGCCTGTTGACGCAACGGGCTATAGCGTCCGCCGTTTCGGCGGGCGACAGGGGGACGCCGTTCAGCCTGACGCCGTGCTCCAGTAGCGACATATAAATCTGTATATTCGTGGACAAGCCCACACTCGCCCGCAGCAGAAGTTCGGGGCTCTGGCAGAGCTCCCTTGGCGTGGTATCCGCCGCAATCTTCCCGTTGTCCAGAAGGATGACGCGGTCGGCGAGAGGGAGGAACGTGTCCAGGTCATGGCTGGCAATGATGACTCCGCCTTCAAGCTTGCTTAACGTGATGGCTTCGGTCAGCGGCTTTATTGCTTGGGGATCGATCCCCGCAGTCGGTTCATCCAGCAGCAGCCATTCCGGTTTTACCGCCAGTGTAGTCGCTAAGGCCACTCTCCGTTTCATTCCGTCAGACAAAGTCAGCGCGGACTCATTTACAATCGATTCGGGAAGGTGGAGCCGGTGGAGCGCTTCCCGCATACGGGCGTTCATTTCGTGTGCGGATAATCGGTAAGGGCGCAGCGAATACCTGAATTCCTTTGAAATATTCTCCGCAAAAAGCTGGCGCTCAGGATACTGGAACACGATTCCCGTCTTTAATCCAACCTTGCTCTCTATCCTGCTGCCATTCCATAAAGAAATTCCATCATATTCGATGCAGCCTGAGCCAAGAGGAATAAGCCCCCCAATGCGCTGAGAAAGGTGGTTTTTTCCGGCACCTGTACGTCCTATCAGCAGTGTCAGCGTACCCTTTTCGAATGTACATCGGATATTCTCAAGCAGCGGAGAAACGGCATCTGATCCGCTGAATACGGAAACCTGGTTCACACGTATCGTCATAATGCGCTCACAGCCTTGCCAAGTTCCGCCGGAGTTAAGGGCAGCGGGCTCAGCATGAATCCCTGTCGAAGCAAATCGCAAGCGGCCTGCACGGTAAAAGGCGGAATAAAGCCGAGCTCCGTACAGAAACCAGGTTCTTTCCCTGACCCTCCGTAAAAGAAATCCCGATTCGTCCCGTCAAACACGATGCTTCCGTCCCGAACAGCCACAACCCGTTCGCACCAGGCGAGTTCATCGAGCAGCTGGGTGATCCACACAATGGTCTTTCCTTCCCGGTGCAGCTCCCGGACCAGACGGAGAATGACCTCGCGGGACAGGGGATCCAGCATGGAGGTCGCCTCGTCAAAAAAACAAGCACGGACGGATTGACCGCCAGAACGCCGGCTATCGCCAGCAGTTGCTTTTGGCCTCCGGAAAGCTGGGCAGCAGGCACTTCTTTGAAGGAAGCGAGCCCTACTTTCCGCAAAGCTTCTCCCGCACACGCATGCATAAGGGACGCTTCCACACCGTAATTTTCCATACCGAAGATGACGTCTTCGTATACCGTCTCTCCGATGATCTGCGCTTCCGGATTTTGAAAAAATGAGCTGTGCAGCCGGCTGCGCAGGCGAACTGTATGCCACCGTGCCGGACGACACCGGAAAAAAAGATTGGCCAGCACCTTCGCCAAGGTGCTTTTGCCGCTGCCGTTCGCTCCGACAATAGCAGTCCACTCGTTCCGCTGAACAGTCAAATCCACATCCTTGAGGATCGTCTTCGTGCCGTCGAAAGCGTCAATGGAGCAGCTGACACGGCCAAGCGTTATGGCGGGAGAATTTATCATTTTCATATAGGCAGGCACCTTTTCAACAGCGAAATTTTGTGATAACATCCAATTGTTAACCAGTTAATCAGTAATTAGGTTAACAAAAGAGAGGGGAAATTTCAATGTATAAAATGTTTTCCGTGAGGGGCCTTGTGTTCAGCACGCTGTTCAGCGCCCTGCTCGTAGTATCCAGCTTTTTTTAACATTCATTTGGGCTTCACCCCGATTCCGCTCTCGCTGCAAAATCTGGTTGTTATGCTGGCCGGGTCGGTTCTGGGAGCGGTATACGGGTTTTTTCAGCGTGGCATTGGTGGTAGTGTTAACCGCGTTGGGGATTCCCCTTCTGCACGGAAGCGGCGGAATGTCCCTGATTCTCGGGCCGACAGGCGGATTTATCTGGGCATATCCTTTTGCGGCACTGCTCATCGGTTTCTTTGTAAGCCGTGTAAAAGGCAGGGGGGTACTGACTTTCCTGTATACTTTTGTCGTGCTTGAGCTATTCGGGTCCCTGCTCCTGTATGTCACCGGAGTGCCTTGGCTTGCACATGTCGCCAAGATCTCTATCGACAAGGCTCTTGTCCTCGGATGTTATCCGTATTTGCCGGGCGACGCGCTGAAAGCGGTCCTTGCGGCGCTCATTGCACTTCCCGTAAGACGGGTGTTTCCCGTTGCCAGAATGACAGGCGCCAAGCGTTACATAGAACAGTAAGAGCAGCTTGCCCGCCACCTTCTAAGAACAAGTTGATTTTCCTTTATGATATAGGTAATCGGAAAATAATACACCTTTTCGGAACAAAGAAATGAATATATAATGTAAGCGTATTCAATTTTCCGAAAGGGTGATCCAATGAAGTTGAAAGCGAAATTACCGTTGGCGTTATTGACTGCAATCATGGCTGTGTTTCCTTTGTTGCAAGCGTGCAGTAAAGACGGGGGGCAATCGGCATCTTCTGATGGGAAAGCATCTAAGTCGGAACAAAAAAATAAAACTGAAATGGTCAACCTGGGGAAATCCCGGAGAATTGACGAGGTTCCAGGAATTTACAAAAGAATATAACTCCAGGCATCCCAAAGTTGAGTTTGAATTAATCCCGATCCCGAGCGACTATGAGCAAAAAAAATATTGACCCAGCTCAGCGGAGGGACGGCTCCGGATCTGTTTTATTCCGGTCTGGAGACGATGAGCAAGCTGATTGAAAACCAAACGATTGCAGAATTAACGCCGCTCATGAAAAGCCCGGACAGTAAAATCAGGGAAAGCGATTTCTTTGAAGGGTTGTGGGGACCGGCCAAAAAAAGACGGAAAAGTGTATGGAGCGACCGTCGACTGTAATCCCAACATTATCTGGTACAATAAGAAGCTGCTGATGGATGCCGGAATTGCCGAAATGCCTGCTGACCTGTACGAAAAGGGGCAGTGGAACTGGAATACATTTAAAGGAATGATTGAAAAAACTGCGCGCGAGCGGCAAGCACGGATTGGTGCTTGATAGCGCCTGGAACCGGTATTACAGCTGGGTGACCAGCAACGGCGGACAAATTTACAATGACAAGGGAGAATGGATCGGCGATAAAGACAGTAAATTCGTAGAAGCTTTTCAATTTCTATATGATAACGTAAAAGCGAAAAAATATTACGTTCGGCGGAACACTTCCGAAAGGGCAAGGCGCAGACGCGATGTTTATGTCCAACCAGGTTGGATTTGTAGCTGCCGGCCGCTGGTATCTGCCGATCTTCAAGCAAAATAAGGATCTTCAGTATGATATTGTTCCTTACCCGACGAATACTGGCAAAAAAGATTGAACCTGCCGCTGTCTCTACAGCATATATGGTTCTTAACAAGAATACGAAGTATCCGAACGAAGCATACCAATTCCTCAGCGAATTCGTTTCGAAGGAAGGACAAATCTTCCGTCTGCAGGGCGGAGGAAACGCGGTTCCTTCCGTTGCCAATGCCGATCAGGTGGTGTTGGAAGGCAATCTGCCCCAGCATGCCAAATATTTTTTTGGACGCCCGTGAGGTGGGTTACGCGCTGACGCCAATGGAATCGGGAATTCCGGGTTTGACCAAAATTATCACAGATGAGTTGGAAGCACTTTGGTTAAAGGACGGCAAGCTGGACGAAACGTTGAAGACCATTAATGTGAAGGCAAACCAGAAGATTGCCGAATATAAGAAAGGCAAGTAAATTAATAATCGGATCACCGGAAAAAAATGAAGGAAGGATACCATACAGTTATGGTATCCTTCCTTTCATTCAGAGTTAAGCAAGCATATATCCGAGGGCAGGCGGTTTTAAGGAAGCCGTTTTCCTCTGGAAGCGATATAGAGGGAGTACCATTCTTCGCGCGAAAGCTCCACCTGCAGAGCCTCCGCACAGGCGCGGATCCTCTCGGGACGGGAGGTTCCAATGACGGGCTGGATGCCGGCGGGATGACGCATAAGCCATGCCAGCACAATAGCTTCCGGCGATACAGCCTTCTGTGCGGCCATGTCCCGGACGAGCTCCGCGGTCTGCCGAACGTTCGCGGGTTGGTCGTCCAGGTTCACGCTTCCGGTGTGGATGCCTTTGGCGAGCGGGCCCCAGGCCTGGATCTGTACGTTCTCCTTCCGGCAGTACTCCAAAGTGCCGTGCGGAAAGCTTACACTGGTGCCGGCGGCCTGGTTCACCGATATGACGGAGTCAACCCAATCGAGCTTGGCGAGACTCAGCTCCAGCTGGTTTACGAGCAGCGGCTCGTCCAGATGGGCCTGCAGGAACTTCATTTGCTCCGCGCTCATGTTGGACACGCCGAAGCCTTTTACTTTGCCGGCCCGCTTCAATTTCCCGAATGCTTCCGCCACTTCTTCAGGCTCCATAAGCGGATCCGGACGGTGAAGCAGCAGGATGTCGATATACTCGACGCCCAGTCTGCCAAGTATGCCATCGACGCTGGAGAGGATATGATCTTTGGAGAAGTCGAATGAGTTCTGGCGTATTCCGCATTTGGATTGAATGATCATCCGTTCCCGGAGCTCGGGACGTTCCTGCAGCACTTTGCCGAATGCCTGCTCAGCCCTCCCGCGGGCATAAATGTCCGCATGGTCAAACATGTTGATTCCCGCAGATAGAGCGGCTTCGACCGCCGCATGGGCGTTTGTGACATCTTCCGCGTTAAGGACGTGGCCGGGGTCCCAACCGCCGCCAAGGCCCATGCATCCCATAACCAGGCGGCTGGCGGGGACTCCGTGCTTTTGCAGATATAGCGCTTTGTTTTCCATTTAATTACACCTCTGTTTCGTACTATGAATGGACAATTCCAACGTTTATTTTACCATATCCGTGCAGGGGAGGGAATTTTGGTTAGCGGGCCTTTCTTCTTTTTTTTACCGTCCGGCAGCATACTGTAGGTAGTAGCGATTTGACTGCTTGCGTTGCTTCCATTTGCTTGCACCTACGCAGTCCCGGCAGGAGGAACGCCATGTTCAAGACGCGCAGGTGGAGGAGCAAACCTTCGGTTCGCACGAGCAGGAAGCGGAAAATTTTTTTTAGCGTTGTTTATCCTGATGCTGTTTTGCTTGCAATTTTTTTATCTTCATAGAAAAAAACATCAAGCCGCCCCTGATGAATCTGCCAAAATCAGATCGAAGCAGATCGCCACCGAGTTTATCAGGGACGCCATCACGGAGCGGATTTCTCAGAACACGAATTTCGACAAGCTGATCGATTGGCGCACGGACAGTACGGGCAAGGTAAAAGGGCTGATGATCAATTACGCGGAGCATACGAGGATTACCGCCGACACGATCGATGTGACCCGGAGGCTGCTGCACGGATTGAAGGAAACGAAGGAGTATATCCCGCTCGGCCAAGCTATGAACAGCCCTATTCTGGCGTCCTTCGGCCCGCACATTCCGATCAGGCTGATTCCTGCCGGTGACGTTAATGTAGATCTGAAAACCAGGTCACAGAACAACGGGATCAATATGGTTGTGGTGGAGGTGTACGTTAAAATTGTAGCCGCCGTCACTGTCATCGTGCCTTTCGACTCGGAGACGGAAATTGTGGAGACGGAGCTTCCGCTCTCTTACTCGCTGATTGTGGGCGACGTGCCTATGTACTATTTTGACAATAAGGGAAATCCCGTCGGCTCGGCTTCCGGAGCCCCTCCGTCCGGCAGTGTGCCCAATCTTCCTTTTACGCCTTCCGCAGCGCCGGCGGCTTGACGGATTCCGCAAGCAAACCGGAGGCAAAGCATTAGAAACGAACAAAAAACCAGGCTCCATAGGCTTAAGGCTGCCGGGTTTTTTGCTTGTTCTCCGTGCTGCGGCTGCGGGATTCCCGTTCCCATTTTTTTCAAATGAGGATAAGGATCGAAAGCCCATTCCGTCAACCCGTTATCCTTGTAAAGCCCGAAATGCAGATGCGGCGGAAACTTGCCGGACGTTCCCGGCTTGCCGTAGCCCGAGCTTCCCATCCAACCGATGGCCTGTCCCGGCCGGACGATGTCCCCCCGCTTCAGCTGCTTGTCGAACCCGGACAAATGCGCATAATAATGGTATACGTTGTTCAAGTCGCGGAGACCTATTCTCCAGCCCCCGTACGGTTCCAACCCTTGACTTCAACGATTCCATAGCATGTGCTGAGAACCGGGACGCGTAACCGGCGTAAAGGTCCGTCCCCTCGTGGATGCGTCGCCCGCCCCAGCCCCTCTTGGCTCCCCAGGTGCTTCGATAGGAGTAGTCTGCGGTCAAGGGCAGAGGAAATGCATGGGCATGCAGATCCAGACTGTCAAAAGCGCTGTAGATCGAGGAGAACTGTTTGATCCTTTGTACGCTCCGCGAATTATGGTAGATTTCCCAAAGGGAAATGAGCAGGTCCTCCTCGTTCGTTCCCCGCTGCTTCATGGCATAGGCGAAAGAATACAGCAGGTCGGCGTCGTTATTGGGGTCCGCTTTGCCGTCGCCGTCGCCGTCTTTTCCTTTCCCATGGAAGAAGGCGATGGATACCGGGTCGGTGTCGGAGTGGTCGGGATTGAGCAGTCCTGTCCATTCCGGCTCAGAATAATAGACCCCGATCGCTCCGTCCCGTTTAGGTCGTTTCTTAGCCGCTGCAATCGTCCGTTCGTATTGGTCCGCCGCGGCCAAATAGTGCCAGGGAATACCGGTGGAGGCGCTGATTCGATCGTACAGCTGCTTGCGCTGCGTAAAGATTTGAGCCATATCCGTGGGAGGGGGAGCAGGTGCAGCTGCTGCCGGGACGGAACCGACGGTAGGGGACAGTAGAAGCCCGAAGCTCACCATGGACAGCAGAATCGGGCGCAACAACCGGGTGCAGCGTTTCATTGGGAAATACCTCCGTGTACACTTTTAATGCAAATCATGTCGGATTTTGGCTATATGGTATAGGTTGTACATATTTTGTCAATTTATGCTAAAGGTTTCCTTTCCTTTTGACGGAGGCTTTTGTTATCATTTGAAGATGAGGAGGGGTACGAAATGCAATTTGACCATCGGGAAGAACACCGCGACGACCATATGATTCTGGTGCAGGCCAACCTGGACGACATGAACCCTGAATACTGCTCCTATGTGCTGGATTTGCTCTTGGAGGCCGGCGCGAATGACGTGTATTACGTTCCAATTGTAATGAAAAAAAGGGCGTCCGGGAATCATGCTCAATGTGCTCGTATCGAAAGAAAGGCTGGAGGCGGCGGAGAGCATTATTTTTTTACGGAAACGACTACGTTAGGGCTGCGCTATATGAACGCGGCTTGCCACAGGCTTGGGCGGCAGCTCGAACAGGTAGACACCGAATGGGGACCGATTACGGTCAAGGCGGGCATTTATAACGGGGAAACGGTGCAGTTCGCGCCAGAATTCAAAGAATGCGAAGCCGCGGCAAAGCGGCATGGAGTTCCCTTGAAGAAGGTCTACGAAGAAGTGAGAAGGATTTATATGAACCGCCATCAGTCTTTGTAAAAGATTGGTAGTTTTTTTTGTGTCCGCCCCGCTTTTTTGGTGATAACGTCCAGCCATTCGACATAACAATGAATTAGACCCTACAAATCAAGGAGGATCAGCGTGAACCAGTTCAAAACTTACTATCCGTATCACAGCCCGTTCGATCCCTGTCCGCCACTCACCCCCAAAGTTTACAACACTCCGCCGGAGCTTTACTTGACTTATCAGCCGATGAATTTACCGCAGTTCAGTCCAATGGAGGCGTTGAAGAAGGGCACATTGTGGCCGTCATTGTACAGCCTTACGAGAGCAAACAGAATTAGGAGAGGAGGAGGCAGACCTTGCGGAACGAAATTTCACCCGCTTCCCAGAACATGATGCAGGGTGCGGCAATGGGTCCGGGGCTCAATGCGGTATCGCCTTATATGCCGAACCTTGTCTCCAATGTAACGCCGAACATTGTGCCTAATGAGATGCCGAATCTCATGCCAAACACTGTGCCCAATGTAATGCCGAACAGTATCCCTAACGCAGTGCCCAATGTAATGCCGAACAGTTCCCTAACGCGCCGCATACGATGTCCGAAGCTTATTACAAGCTGCTGGAGGAGCTTCAAGCCGTCGATTTTGTGCTGGTCGAGCTGACACTCTATCTGGACACGCATCCTGCGGATGTTAACGCGCTTCAGCAGTTCAACCAGTTCGCCCATGCGAGACACGCGTTGGCTGGCAGGTACGAAAAAAGAATACGGCCCGCTGCTGCAGTATGGCCACAGCTACACCAGAAGCCCATGGGATTGGGCCAAATCCCCCTGGCCCTGGCAGGTATAGAGGAGGTCCAATATGTGGATTTATGAGAAAAAAAAGCTGCAGCATCCGGTGAGGGTCAGCAAATGCGATCCCCATATGGCCAGATTACTGCTTGAGCAGTATGGAGGAGCGGACGGCGAGCTTGCTGCTGCACTGCGTTATTTGAATCAGCGGTATTCGATTCCGGATAAAGTAATAGGTTTATTAACGGACATAGGCACGGAAGAATTTGCTCATTTGGAAATGATTGCCACAATGGTGTACAAATTAACGAAGGACGCGACGGTAGATCAATTGAAAGCGGCGGGACTGGGAGATCATTATGCGAGTCACGACAGAGCGTTATTCTATCAGAATGCGAGCGGAGTGCCGTGGACTGCCGCTTATATTCAGGCCAAAGGAGATCCCATCGCGGATTTATACGAGGACATTGCTGCGGAGGAGAAGGCCAGGGCAACCTATCAGTGGCTGATCGACCTGACGGACGACGAGGATTTGAAAGACGGACTTAGGTTTTTTTGCGGGAGCGTGAAGTGATCCACTCTATGAGGTTCCGCGAAGCGGTGGAGATGCTGAAGGAAGACAGGGAGACGAAGAAGATTTTTTTAGGGCGATTCGGCGAAAGTGCATCAAATGTAAACAAGCCCCTTGCGGGCTTTTTTTCGTTGTTGTATAGGAAATTATGATTTTCAGTGGCTGTGGATGGGTAGATACATTCATCCGCTGGGAGATGTTGTTTTGGTAAATCCCCTCTATTCCAAACCAGAAGGTCACCTTAGCGTTATAGTTGTGTTGGATCGATTCAGCTTCAGCGGATATTCCATTAAAGGGAATTCCTCCATTTAATTTGACTTCGATTTGGTTGGAGATGCATTTAACTGGAAAAGTTCCATCAAAATCAGCGGTTATTCTAATATTTGACCCGAATGGGTTGAATTAACGGGAAATTTTCCATGGATACGGATGGGGAGGCAATCAAACTGAGCAAATATCAGCATATTTTCCTGTTAATCAAAGCAATCCAGCATGCCGCGGGCCAGCACATTCCGGGCAACATTTATGGCGGTAACGTAATGGTCACACAGTACGTTAATTCCGGGAAATAACCGGAAACACCACATCAGCGGAATAAAATTCCTCCAAATCCGGGAAATGTCCACGGTTCTTCTTAAAAGTAAAATTCACTAAATATGAATAATAGTTTTACATTAAACAGGCCAAAACCATATTTACATTTAACACTTGTGAATTATAATCCGTGTGTGATCGTTCCATATCAATTTTTTTTAATGAGAAGGAGAGGTTGTTGTGAAGATTGTAGTAATGGGAGACTTGCATTATCACGCTACCGATGAAACGGTTCCTGGATGGCTGGATGCGCGTAATGGCTTCTACCAAACGTTTCTGGCACGGTTTTTTTTAGAGATTGAAGCGGATGCCATATTTCACTCGGGGATTTAACTAATTATGGTACTCCTTCCGAGCTTCAGGAAGTTTACGGAATGCTTCAGCACAGCGACAGAACCTTTTATCATGTTTTGGGAAATCATGACCTGTATGCGCAAACCCGCAGGGAAGTTCTGAGCTTGACCGGACAAGCCCGCTATCATGCCATAACGACTGACCGCGCAGTGCTTGCATTCATAGACACGGCAAGAGAAATGGACTATGAGGACTGGGGAGGCTGGATTGACGAAGAACAATTGCACTGGCTTGAAGCTATTGTAAGATCCTCCGGCACCAAGCCGCTTTTAGTTTTCGCTCATCATCCGGTATACGATACGACAACCCGTTCTAATGAGGACAAAGGCTCGATTCATCCGGGCATCGATATGTGGAGGATTCTGAGCCAGAAACAAGGAACAGGTATTTATTTCAACGGACATACGCATGTCGACTCCATTGTAACGCAGAATAACTGGACTTTTGTGCAGGTTTCCGCCTGCCTGGATCAGCATGCCGTACGGATCGTGGATATTGAACAGGAAGAGATTCGTATTTCTGCCGTAGATATTCCGGATGCAGTGCTGACAGACAATGTACAGACCTTGTATAAAAGCATGCAGCATTTTACTCACAATCCTGAAGCGCGCGGACAAGACGCGGATAGGGAATGTAACGTCCCCTTAGTGTTGGCAACAGAACAAAAGTAGTATTTTATTAATGCGTTAACGTTCAAAAAAAAGAACAGAAATTCCGGATAATCCCGTGGATTCTGTTCTTTTTTTTAAAGTTATTGGTGTGTATGCGCATGGACGGGATGCGGGAGTTCTTCCGCGAGGTCGGGATCTTCGCTGTAATCGTGCCCATGTACATGGCTGTGTTTGTGCTCGTGCAAATGCTGATCCTTCGGATGACGGCCGTCATGCTTATGATCGTGGTGATCACCTTCGCGGCTGTGCTCATGCTCGTGGCTGTGACCGTCTCCATGGTCATGTCCATGGTGGTGATGCTCATGATGGTGCTCGTGCACATGCTCATCTTCGCAGGACACGATATCGTGGTGGACATGGAACTTCGTCAGGTACGGATCGCTGTTGCCCACGATGACCCGAAGCACGTTCGGCTGGTTCGGCAGGTCGCGCGTGCCTGCGCCGTAGCCAATGGTCTCAACGATCATCGGCGGCAGGCCGGAGCTGAATTCGTCCACCAGGCCGGAGATGATTCCTGCGCCAGTAGGGGTAGTCATTTCCAAAGTATATTTCGTGTTTGTGATCGGCAGCCCTTTCATCATTTCAAGTGTGGCGGGAGCCGGTACGGGATAAATGCCGTGGTCGCAGTGAACGATGCCGGAGCCTAACGGTACAGGGAGGATATAATTTTCTCCACATTCAAAGAGTCGATAGCCAAGGCGACACCGACAGCGTCAACGATGGAGTCGATCGCTCCTACTTCGTGAAAATGCACCTTTTCCACGGGGATGCCGTGGATTTTCGCTTCCGCTACGCCAATTTTGGCGAAGATAGCCAGGCTTAGCGCGGTCACTCTTTCATTAAATCCCGCTTGGGCAATCACCTTTACGATCTCCGAATAATGGCGGTGGCGGGTAGGCGGATGCTCGGGATCCGGCAGCACGTCCGCTTTCATGGCGGAGATTCCTTTTTTTGTTTACGCGTTTCCATTCAATGGTGTAAGGCTCCAGCTTGATTTTCTGCAGCTCTTCTTCTATGTAAGCCCGGTCTGCGCCCGCGTCCACCAAGGCGGCTAATGTCATATCCCCGGAAATGCCGGAGAAGCAGTCGAAAAAAAAGAATACGCAACAGTTTCACAACCTTTCTGACATATTTTTTATTAATTAGGCCTGCGTAATACCCCGCCCCGAACCCATTATCGATGTTGACAACCGCAACACCCGGAGCACAGGCGTTAAGCATGCTGAGCAGCGGAGCAATCCCTTGTAAATGGGCCCCGTAGCCGATGGAGGTCGGTACCGCTACCACGGGTTTGGACACGAGGCCGCCGACCACACTGACCAGTGCGCCTTCCATCCCCGCCACCGCGACTATCGCATTGGCTCCCCTGATTACATCAAGCCTGCGAAACAGGCGGTGGATGCCGGCTACCCCCACATCATACACTCTTTCCACATGGCTTCCCATACATTCCGCCGTCAAAGCCGCTTCTTCCGCGACCGGCAGATCCGAAGTGCCCGCACATACCACAGCGACATATCCGTCGTGCACGGCCAGTATCGGCTTCTTGAACCAGGTTAAGGCTCGGGCGGCTTTGTGGTATGTGATTCCGTCAATTTGGGAGAGCACGTATTCGGCCTTGCCCTGATCGATCCTTGTCGCCAGTACCCGGTCCGAATGTTCCATGAGCTTGTTAAAAAAATGGCAGTCAAATGCTCAGGCGTCTTTCCTTCCCCGAAGATGACCTCCGGAAAGCCTGTCCTGCTTCGCGGTCCACGTCCAATTGGGCGAATCCTAGATCCTCCACCCTATCACCGGTAGTCGTCAGAGCGGCTATGAGGCCCGCTGCTTCCTCAACCGGCAGTTCTCCGGACCGCACCCGTCCAAGTAGAGTCTCCAAATCTTTCATAGGGGCGATCTCCTCATTTTCCAGCTGAATTAATTCCTTGTCTAGTTTAACATATCAGCGGATATCCTCCACCTCTATCTGGCGGATTAGCTGGGAAATGCTCTAACGTAGCGGATTTTTTGGGTCTGGGATGGGCGTGCATCCTCCGGTACTTAACTGAACTTTGCCGTTGTTGTGGACTGTTTCAGCTTTTTTTTGGTATAATACATTACAAGAACGGCCGAAAATTATGCAAGAAAGTGCAGAAGAGTCAAAAGGCTTGATTCCAACTTACTTTCCGTGCCCGAACAGAGCTTTTTTTTATCCAAAAGAGAGAAGGGTAGCTTATGGCCATTACCAGTGAAAGAAAACCCGATTGGTTAAAGATAAAACTCACGCAAGGCGAAAATTTCAAAGAACTGAAAAGCATGATGCGGAGCAAAACGCTGCACACCGTCTGCGAGGAAGCGAAATGCCCTAATATACACGAATGCTGGGCCAACCGCACGGCTACATTCATGATTCTGGGGGATATTTGCACAAGAGCGTGCCGTTTCTGCGCCGTGAAGAGCGGCCTGCCTACCGAGCTTGACCTGCAGGAGCCGGAGCGCGTGGCGGAAGCGGCGGAGCAGATGATGCTGAAGCACTGCGTGATCACTTCCGTAGCTCGTGACGATCTTCAGGATGGGGGCGCCTCTATTTTTTTTGCCGAATCGATCAAGCGGTCCGCCGCAAGCTTCCGATGTGCAGTGTGGAAGTGCTGATTCCGGATTTTATGGGGAACGAAGAGTCACTGCGTGTGGTGATGGAGCCAAGCCGGATATCCTCAACCATAACATCGAGACCGTGGAAAGAATGTCGGACCGTGTCCGTTCCAAAGCGAAATATGCGAGATCTCTGGAGCTGCTTGACCGGGCCAAAAAAAAGCTACCCTGCCATTCCCACCAAATCCAGCATCATGATCGGAGTAGGGGAGGAGTGGGACGAAATTTTGCGAACGATGGACGATCTGAGAGCCGTGAACTGCGACATCATGACGATCGGCCAATATTTGCAGCCTACGCCCAACCACCTCACAGTGAAAAAAAATATTACACCCCCGAGCAGTTTGCGGAGCTCAAAGAGGAAGGTATGAAGCGCGGCTTCAGCCATGTGGAATCCGGTCCGCTGGTGCGCAGCTCCTATCACGCCCATGAACAGGTTCAGTCCGCCCGGAAAGCGTAAAACCACCCAGGAGGTGTCACATGTATCAGATCGCAGGCAAAACCTATGAAGTCGTCACGGATTACCGCGACGGGTGGAAGCCGGATGCTTTTAAGGAACGGTTTAGCGAAGTGTTGGAGCGTTATGACTATATTGTCGGGGACTGGGGCTATAACCAGCTTCGGCTGAGAGGTTTTTTTTAAAGAAAACCACCCTAAGGCGACCAAAGAAAACAGCATTGCGAGTTTACAGGACTATTTGAATGAATACTGCAATTTTGGCTGCCCTTATTTTATTATCGAGAAAGTCCCCGGCAAGGCGGGGGGCGGCAAGGAACAGGCCGGAGCGAGCTCTGGAGGCTCGAATAGCGGCAGGGAGCACGAGAGGGAGCAGGCCAATGCTAATAGCGGTAAGAAGCACGTGAAGGAGCAGGCTGGCGCGAAGGAGCATGTGCAGGAGCAGGCCAGCGCAAAAGGTTCGAAGCAGCACGTGAAGTAGCAGGCCGGCGCTAGCGACAACGCTAAAGAAAATGCCAAGGATAATTACAGCTCTCGTGAGAAAGAGAAAGAGAACACCCCGGCTTGATCTTACAAAGAGCCTTCTCCATAGTGTAGGAGTGGGGCTCTTTCTGTGTACGCCCAGCATGGCGACTTCTCCAGGGTGAGTAGTCCCGATTGGGGCTGGCATGCTCCTACCATTAGCCTAGGGCAGAGGAAAAGCGGACTCAGAGGGCGTTATTTAAATTGTTTTTTAGTGTTGCGGCGTCATTCATTACTTCAACCTTACCTACTTGCGCTTCCGCATCCACCGAACAAGCACATACCATGGTCAAATAAAGGTACACATTGATTCCTTTCATCATAATGAGTCCGCTTTACTTCACATTGCACCCGACAAAAGCATCCCTCACGCGGTTCCAGAAAGGATGTGGACGGTATCGAGCAAATCTCACCTTTGTGGACGCCGAGACCATCGTCCGTACGGACTCAATATCGCTCCGCTGGATATATTTATGGTCCAGGGAAATGAGCAGCATTTGGTGCTCCTTCGGATAAATGTCGCAATGGTGATGCTTTGGCAGAATCATCGATGATCCGAGCGTCCGGTATACGCGGTTATTGATCGAGCGATTTCGGCGATCTGGATCGCTTCGATGGAAGGGTGCAGCATCGCCCCGCCCAAGCTTTTGTTGTAGCCGGTGCTGCCTGAAGGGGTGGATATGCAGATGCCGTCGCCGCGAAAGCTTTCGAAAGGCACATCGTTCACATGAAGCTCCGCAACCAAAGTTTCCTCGATGCCTTTTAACGTGAATTCATTAAGGGCGAGGTGGGTTTCAATCGCACCGGAACTAGTCCGGATTTCGATCTCAACCAGAGGGTATCTGACGATCTGCTTCCGCCGTCTTTTCATGCATCAAGTATGCAAGATGCTCCAGATCCTCCGGCTGCCAATCGGCAAAAAAAACCGAGCTTGCCCGTGTGGATACCGACAAACGCTATGCATTCCAACTGGCTGATATACTTATGAAAAGCCCGCAGCATAGTACCATCCCCGCCGATCGAAAGCACGATTTCCGGATTCTCCTCATTGTGATTCCACCCGAAAGACTCAACAAGCTTATGAAATTTTTTTCGGCTAAACGGATAGAGTCCTCATCCCCGCGATCGACAACATGATAATTCAAGATTGTACCTCCTAGGCTGATAGTCGTTGTGGTGCAGTCCTCTCCATCATAATCAAAATGTGCCTATAATACAATGTGCTAGTATGAACGTGAAAAAAAGCCGGAGGAATTCCCCCGGCTAAAGCCATAGTGTGTGGATGGGCGCGTAACCGGCATGTCATGTATCAATGAATTCGGCCGCCGGATTGTAGCGCTTTAAACAGGCTTTTGTCCATGTGCAACCGCCATGTATGTGCCGATACATTTGGCCTATGCACACTATGTGGTCGTAATCAACGGCAGCTCGAAAGAATCGCTGAAATTCGGTGACACCGGACGGACACGCACGGAAAAATGCGGCCCATGCTTCAAATGCGAGGCACCTCCGCCACGTACACGCAGACACCGTCATGGATGTGCGAGAGCTCCATCACAGCAATGACAGGCTTCCAAACCCCGGCTTTCACTTCTTCGTAGTAGATGACTTCGACAGAAGTATCTTTGTACCAAACGGGGCCGAATCTGATTCTGGCCGTCACCTTTTTCGGAGGGGTGCCATCCGCCGCCGGGGAGGAGAGAGAGGCTCTGTTTAAGCCTTCTACGGCTGACACTTTTGCGATTAAGCTGCCGCTTAAGCCACCACCGCTGCCTGAGCCCGCTGCGACCGTGCTGCCGCTTAAGCCACCACCGCCGCCTGTGCCAGCGCCAGCCGGGCTTCCGCCAGACCCTTTCCCGACGAAGGCATAGCTGCTCGCGGGATCGTCGTCGACTCCTAGAATGGCCACATTCCGCCAATTCTCACGGATGAACCGTTTATACTTTCCGAGCTGCTCTGCCAGGGCATAACGGTTATGCTCAAGGCGTGCGGACCTCTCAATGACGGGAATGTAGGCTTTTTTCCACATATTCCTTTACCATGCGTTCCGTATTGTACACGGGGGCCAGCGTTTCCATTGACCGCTTCATCAAGCCGACCCACTGGGGGGATGGGGAAGAAGCGCCGTAATATAACGGAATAACCTGCTCCTCCAAAAGTTTGTAAAGCGACTCCGCATCGCCCAAGCCGTCTCCGCCAATGGCCCATCCGTTGCTCCCGTCGTAACCTTCCTCCCACCAGCCGTCCAGCACGCTGAGATTGACCACTCCGTTCATCGCCGCTTTTTTGGCCGCTCGTGCCGCTCGCTTCCAAAGGACGTTCTGGGTTGTTGAGCCACACATCCACGCCCCGAACCAGAAACCGCGCGAGCTCCATATCGTAGTTTTCCACCAGCACGATTTTGCCCCTGAAAGCGTCCATGCGGGAGTACTGGTAAATCTGCTGTATGAAGCTCTGACCCGGCAGGTCCGCCGGATGGGCTTTTCCTGCAAAAAATAAACCGCAGCGGACGTTCAGGATCATTCAGCAGCCTCTCCAGGCGGGGGAGATCGCTGAAAAGCAGATTAGCCTCTTGTAAGTGGCGAACCGACGCGCGAAGCCGACCGTCAACTCCTCTCCGGACAGGTCGCTGTCCACAGCGTCTATGTGAGCTTGCGTTTCGTTGTTCCTCGCATATTGAACCTTAAGCCGTCTGCGGACTTCCTCCATCATTTGCCGCTTCAATCCTGCATGAGTCTCCCTCAGCAGGTCGTCCGGGATATTCGAATACGACGCCGCGCGGCCCACAACATCCCCGGAATTTGCATTATCGTGCGAGTTGCCTGCCGACTCGGCATAAAGCCTCTTGATCTCGGGGGCCGTCCAGGTACCTCCGTGTACTCCGTTCGTAACCGAGCGGATCGGGACGCTTTCCGGTTCGATGCAGCCGTAAAATTCGCGGAACATCTCCCTCGACACCTGGCCGTGCAGCTTGCTCACCCCGTTGCAGAAGGAGGCCGTGTTCAGCGCCAAATACGTCATATTGAACACATTGCGCTTGTAGTCCATTCCCAGTTTGAGAAAATCTCCAGCATTCAGCTGATACCGGTCAAAAAAAGGGCCGAAAATAATGCTCCAAGAGTGCAGGGGAAAAAAAAGCGTCATGTCCCGCCGGCACGGGAGTATGCGTGGTAAACGTCGTACTCCCTTTGGCGGCTTCAAAAGCCGTATCGAAAGAGTTGCCGGAGAGCATAAGCTCCCTGATTTTTTTCAAAAGACAGGAAAGCGGCATGCCCTTCGTTGATGTGGCACATTTTAGGCCGGATGCCCGCCGCTTGAAGCGCTCTCATTCCGCCGATGCCGAGAAGCATTTCCTGCTGCAGGCGCAGCTCATGGTCGCCCCCGTACAGGCGGGAAGTAAGCTCCTGTCCTCAGGCCTGTTCCTGCTCAGGTCCGTATCTAGCAAATACACGCGAACCGTGCCGACCCGCACCATCCATACCTGGGCGTGGAGCGTTCTGCCGGGCATTTCCAATGAAATGAAGACATCTTCATCTTTATATTTGGCGGGGCACACCGGCAGCCTGGAAAAAAATCGTAGCTCGGGTACTCCGCGCTCTGTTTGCCCTCGCTATCTATTTTTTTGCTTGAAATATCCTTCTTTATATAAAAGCCCGACTCCCACCAAAGGCACGCCCAGGTCGCTGGCCGCTTTGCAGTGGTCTCCCGCGAGGACGCCAAGCCCCCCGGAATAGATCGGCAGCGACTCATGGAAACCGAATTCTGCGGAAAAAAAATAAGCGATGGTATGTACGGCGTATTGTGGGTGAGCTATCCGGAACCAGGCGGCGCCGGCGCGGTAATTTTCCCATACAGCGGTTACCTGCCGGAGTTTATCCAAAAAAAATAGTGTATTTTCGCTCAAACGGTCGATCTCGGCGGGAGGCATCTCGGACAGCAGCTGAACCGGATTGTGGTGCACTTGTTCCCATAGTTCTGCATCGATTTCCCGGAATAAGGACAATGCCTCTTCGTTCCAGCTGAACCACAAATTATAGGCGATCTCGGCTAAAGGCTGCAGGGACGGCGGCAAGCTAAGATTGCTCATAGATTCCACTCCAATAAACTATAGTTTGTTTTTTTGTCGGTGAAGCATGAGGACGGTGCGACTGAACAAAGCATAAATGAGGTGAAGAACCGGAATCAGCGCAAGAACTCCGATCATCAGCGTTCCCGAAAGCGTAAGCAGCGGGGGAGGAGGGACGGAAAAGACGAAGATGTCAAATCCTCCGGGAGAAAAGCGGGCTGCACGGCCATCAGGGACCGAAGCGGCCTCCATAATATATATACCATTACCACTGCCAACAGACCATGAATCAATCGGGCGAGCAAAAAAAAGGGACGTAGCGCATGCCCGTGTGGTTGACAAGGGAGATGATCTGCGCATGGACGGAAAGGCCGCCCCAGGACAGGACAAAAGCGGCAATGGCCGCTTTATGCTGCAGCGAAATGGCCGCCCCGGATTGTCCTGCGGCTTTGGCTCCCAGCGTCACTTCGAACAGGCCGCTCACGACCGCTTCGGACAACGCTTGCGGTATGGCGGTCATGTGCAGCACCGAGCTGACGCAGACGTAGAGGAGCCGCATGATTCCTCCCGCGGTCAGGACCTCGAGCACAACGGAGAAGAAGACCACCAACCCCCCGATGACAAAAAAAATAAGCTGAAGCGACGATTGCACAGCCTGCCGCAGCAGAGTGCCAAGTCCCGGCCGTCGGCGAGCCGGGCCCGGTGCATCGCTCTCAAAGCGTTGAAAAGAAGGGAGCGGTCCGATTTGACGCCCGCCGGTTTACGATGGATCTCCCGGCTGCCGTGGAACCTCATGAGCAGTCCGAGCAGCAGGCTGAGCCGTAGTGCGCCGCCGCAAGCAGGACGGCAAGGCCGCCATTATGAAAAAAGCCGACGGAAACGGCACCGATCAGGAATATCGGATCGGAGGTCGTTGTGAAAGCGACGAGCCGCTCCCCCTCATCGCGGGTGACCAGTTTCTGCTCCCACAGCTTGGAGCCAGCTTCGCGCCCACCGGGTAGCCGGAGGCGAAGCCCATAGCCATCACAAAGCCGCCGATTCCGGGAACGCGAAATAGCGGCCTCATCATCGGATCGAACAGAGTGCCGAAAAAAATGGACGATTCCGAAGCCCAGCATAACCTCGCATATGACCAGAAAGGGCAGCAGGGCGGGAAACAGCACGTCCCACCATATAGAAACTCCGCGCAGCGCGGCGTGCAGGCTTTGTTCCGGAAACAGCAGGAGCATCGCGGCCACTCCGAAAGTCAAGAGGCCAGCCCAATGCACAAGGGTAACCCGATTTTTTCCCCATTACCATCCTTCTTTCCGAGTCGCTTTGTCTTGGCTGAATTATATTTATGTTCCGGCCGGGACAGACATGCCTACTGGAATCCCGGCAAAAATATGTTACAATAAGACTATCCATTCCTTAATGGACCGATAAAGCATTGGAGGGATCCGTAATGGCAGCGATTGTAACCGGACTTCTCGTTTGTGGGTTCATCTATGTGATCAGGGAAATGAATGCCAAGGAAGAAGATCTCGAGCGCAAGATGTAATTTTAACGCCGATGCTAATGTCCGCATTAGCATCTTTTTTTTAAATTTTGGCTGTCCCCGCGAAGTATCCGGAACAAGCTGCGAAGCTTCTGTTCACTTTGCCCGGGGTTAGTTTGAAAGTAAAGGAAGATAGACATGACAGAGGAGAGCAGACAGACAATATACGAGTGGATCGGAGGCGCGGACACCGTCCGGCGGGTGGTGGAGGCCTTCTATCCGAAGGTGCAGGAGAATGCCGTGCTGTCCCCTCTATTTCCGGGCGATATCCGTCCCGTAATGGAGAAGCAGTATCTGTTCCTCACCCAGTTTCTGGGCGGTCCGATGCTTTACTCCGAGCAGTACGGGCACCCGATGATGAGAGCAAGGCACCTGCCTTTCGAGATAGACCGCGAGAAGGCGGACAATTGGCTCCAGTGCATGAAAGAAGCGCTGGCCGAGGCCGGGCTGGATGCCTACAAGAGTGAAGTCGTCCTGGAACGTCTTTCGGGGCCTGCTTCCCATTTTATCAATAAACATTAATTTATTTGTCCAAAGGGCGTGCACACCATGGTAGACCCGTTATATCCCGTCACAATCCGCTGCGTTATGTGCGAGGTTCCCTTTCAAACGATGAAAGTGCGCCCCAGCTTTAAAAAAGAGCGTGAAGACAGACACCGATTTTTTTGCGTACACTACAAGGATTTTAATCCCGATTACTATGTGGTGAGGGTGTGTCCCGCCTGCGGTTATGCCTCCACGGAGCATTCCGGCACCGCTATCAATCCCCTTCAAAGGAGCTGTTTCGGGAAAAAAAATCGGCAATCGGTGGGCGATGAAGGATTACGGAGGGGAGCGGAGCTGGGAGGACGCCTTGGCGGTTTACAAGCTTGCACTCGTCTGTGCACAGCTGAATTCGGAGAAGGACCGCGTCGTAGCCGGGCTTCTTCACCATATCGCATGGCTCTACCGCTACCGGGAGGACAAAGAGCAGGAGGATCGTTTCCTACGCTACGCTTTGGAACGGTACATTGCCGTATTCGAGTACGAAGGGCTCGATGTCAACAACGCAAAGCTGATGTATTTGATCGGGGAGCTGAGCCGCAGAACCGGCGATTTCAAGGAAGCGGTCAGATGGTACGGACGTGTCATTAACGACAAGAGCATTATGGATGCCGCGATGATCAGAGCCTGCAAGGAGCAGTGGAGCGCCGCGAGGGAAGAGATGATCGAGAAGCGGATGGAATTGCCTGAAGAGATGAAGCTGCAGGGATGACGTCCGCGGGAATAACAAAACGCCGAGTCCCGCTTTAACTGTAATTGCAGCTTCGGTGGGTTTCAGCGTTTGCGGTTCCGGATGGTTATTTCTTCCTGACCGGACGGTCAGCCAGCAAATAGTCGGAGTCATTGTCTACCAATGTGATCTTATTATGGCAGCAGGGAAAGACGAGCAGCTTCTTGCGGCCTTCGCGGATACTCTTTAATTCCTTGGGCCTCAAGGGAAGCAGCACGTTCGCCTTCCCGCAAAACGGGCATTCGTGTACATAGATGTCTCCCATAACCGTTTCGTAAGGCCACGCGTTTTCAAAAGGGATCATGCGGTTTCCTTTACTGATCCGTCCCGCCGTCTTGTCCTGCTTTGTCTTCTTTGGCTAGCTCGGCCAGTTTTTTTGCATTAGAATATGCTGCGGCATATGCATTAAATGTTCCAAAGGCACATTCAGCTTATTGGCGAGCTTTTGCGCCGTTTCGGGTGAAATTTGCAGCGGCTTCATGGATCCTCATCCTTTCTTTACGGGATTGCTTTCCTGAATCTAACACAAAAGTGCACACGGAATCAAACCCTGTTTTCGGAATTCCAAATTTTGTCCGCGAAATTCAAAACGTCTGCATACGGAAAGGTGAGTCGTTTTATGAAAAACCAATTGGATGCAAACTGGAACCTGGATACGATTTTTCCCGGAGGAAGCGATTCGGCACAATTCGAAACCTTTCTTGACTCGTTGGATCAGGAAATTGCCTCCTTCCGCGAGGCGTTAAACGGCACCAAGGCAGAGCAGCTGAAGTCGGTGCGGGAACTGGCCGCTTTGGCTCAAAATTTGCAAACCATACTCGTGAAACTGGAAGAAGCGGGATCCTTCTGCGCCTGCCTGGCCGCCCAGAACGACAAGGATAAGAAAGCGATCCTGCTCGGCGGCCGAGTCCAGAGCATGCGTGCCGAATACGCTTCTTCGCTGACTCGGATGGACCAGCTTCTGGACGCTGTGCCGGACGGACAATGGGCGGAATGGATGAACAGCAATGAGCTCAGTGCAATCCGGTTTGCGCTCAACGAAAGAAGAAAACTCGCCGCCGAAAAGCTGTCTCCGGAGATGGAATCGCTAATCAACGAGCTTTCCGTAGACGGCTATCACGCGTGGAACAATGTGTATGATACAACTGTGGCGGGCATCAAAATCCCTTATGAAGAGGACGGAGAGACCAGACAGCTGTCGGCAGGACAGTTCTTCAACAAGCTGCTGCATCCCGAAGCGGCGGTCCGTCACGAGCTTTTCGAGCGTTGGGAGCGGGCTTGGGCGGAGCAGGCCGATTTTTTGCGCGGAAGCATTGAACCGGCTGGCCGGTTTCCGTTTGAAGGTGTACGACCGGAGAGGCTGGGACAGCGTGCATAAGGAGCCGCTCGCGCTCAACCGGATGTCCCGACAAACGCTGCAGGTGATGTGGGATGTCATTAGCCGCAACAAGCCGGTGTTCGCAGACTATATGAACAAGAAAGCCAAGCTGCTCGGCAAAGAGAAGCTGGACTGGAACGATGTCGAGGCTCCTGTGGGCGAATCCGGCGGCACAATCTCTTATGCCGAAGGGGCCCAGCTGATCTACGACCAGTTCAAGCGCTTCTCTCCGAAGATGGCCGATTTTGCGCAGCGCGCTTTCGAAGACCGCTGGATTGAGGCGGAAGACCGCCCCGGCAAACGACCCGGCGGGTTCTGCACCTCTTTTCCGGTGAAAGGGGAGACCCGAATCTTTATGACTTACTCCGGCACGGCCTCCAATGTGTCCACTTTGGCCCATGAGCTTGGGCATGGTTACCACCAGCATGTGATGACGGACATGCCGGCGCTGGCCCAGCAGTATGCGATGAATGTCGCGGAGACGGCCTCAACTTTTGCCGAGATGATCGTTTCCGACGCAGTGGTAAAAGCGGCCGCCAATCCGATGCAGAAGCTGAACCTTCTGGATGACAAAATCAGCCGCTCGATCGTATTCTACATGAATATCCACGCGCGGTTTATTTTTTGAAACGAACTTCTATGAGGAGCGCCGCAAAGGCTTGTCAGCGTGGAAAAGCTGAACGGTCTGATGGTGGATGCCCAGAAGGAAGCTTTCCAGGATGCGCTGGGTCAATATCACCCTCACTTTTGGGCGGCAAAGCTGCATTTTTTACAGCACAGACGTGCCTTTCTACAATTTCCCGTACACGTTCGGCTACTTGTTCAGTACAGGGATCTATGCGGCCGCGATCAAGCAAGGAGCAGGTTTTGAGCAAAAGTACGAGGCGCTGCTGCGCGACACGGCGAGTATGACGGTGGAAGAGCTGGCCTTGAAGCATTTGGGAGTGAACCTGACTCAGCCGGAATTTTGGCAGGATGCAGTCAATTTGACCATCGCGACGTGCACGAGTTCAACGCGGTTATCGAGGATTTGAAGGTTTAGACAGGACTCTGGCGCCAGGTGCTTTCTAAATAACAATACTTGGAGAGAAAGCGTCTTTTGCTCTCCACGCTACAAGTGAGGTTATGGATAATGAATATTGAAAACTGCACAGTATGCGGAAAGATTTTTTGTCAAAGCCGCTAAAAGCTACTGTCCGGAGTGCTCGCAGGAGCAGGAAGCTCTGTACCATGAGGTGAGGGATTATTTGAAAAAAAGCACCCCAAGAGCACGCTGCTTGATATCCATGCGGGCACTGGCATTGCCATTTCCAAGCTGATTGAACTGCAAAAGGAATATATTTCGCTCTCATGAGATTTCATGCGCTTCCGCGCGGGGAGGTTGCCGTAATGTTTCGAATAGAAGGGCTGCATCATGTTAGTCTTGATGTGCGTGATGTGGAGAAGTCCAAATCTTTTTTACAGGGACATTATCCGTCTGCAAGAGCTTGACAGGCCGGACTTCGATTTCGCAGGGGCCTGGTTTGCCGTGGGTGACACGGGTCAGCAGCTTCACTTGATCCGGCACGACGGCGAAACATTAAGGCAGGGACCGATAAACACGAGGGACGGCCACTTCGCTATCCGGGTGCGGAGCTACCGGGAGACGTTGGACTGGCTGCGGCAATGCGGACTGGAGCCTGATGCCAGGCCGCACGCAAGGCTGGATTCCCGCAGATTTACGTGCTGGACCCCGACAATAACATCATCGAATTTAACGCAGAGGTGCTGGACGAGAAGTAAGGAAGTTCGACGCAGACATGCTGGATCCGGACAACCTTAATACGATTTATTTCCCGATATTTTAGCGGATTTTTTTTCCTTTATCACCTTTAACCCGGCTTAAGCTGCTTATTACTGAACCAGGTCTTAAACTGACATGGCCAGCAAAGTGAATTTACACAAACTTATAAATAACGATAAAAAAATGGACATTTTTTTTCACAATAAAAGTCTTGTGGAAAATATTATTCCAACTTAACCTCACTTTTTTTGTGAAAATATGTTGAAATTGGGCCGAGTGACGCAGTATATTAGTACTACACCAGGTAGAATTTCACAGCATCGACAGCATTCCAAAAAAAATGGAGGGATTTAATGTTTGAGCAGTTGCCATTGGCTAGGCAGCTAGATGTCGTGTTTAGAGAGATTGGCGATGAATTGTCGGTTGTGGATTCCGGCACGGTTTTTTGTGCAAATCCGCAACAACATTATCGGAAAGTTTGGAGTCAGGCATTTTTTTTCGAGAGCACGGGCGGCGAGGTCAGAAAGACACAGAGCGGTTTGTCCGCTATCCAACAGGTTTCCTTCCGGAAGATGGCGGTGGAGTCCCTGGTTTTTTAAGAGAAAGTGGACGCACGGTGAGATTTGTTTCGATTTTGCTGTAAGACAAGGCGCGTTGAATGCCAGTGTTCAGTTTGAATCGAATTACAATATGGCCGCTGTAGGCACCTCGGCTTTGAGTTCAAGAACAGAGAGATAAGTTTTAGCCATTATTCTATCTTATTACATACGACGTTGAGCCTTCCTTTTCATCCTGTCGGGGTGATACGAT
>BBFE01000018.1 GCA_001313085.1 Paenibacillus sp. JCM 18996
CTTTTTTTGCATTCGTTTCGGTTTAAACATTGTAAGAAGAGGTCTCCGTCAGGTTGATGTTAATTAGTGCGGCCGGGCCCTTTTTCTGTAACCTCAGCAGTATTACATAGCGGGGGAAGATCAACCAAATATGGACGAACATCAAATGAGCCGGAAAGAAAGAAGGAGTCCAGGGAGCGGCAGCGACTAAGCCCGCCATTCCGATCCAGAAAATATGGTGTTGAATTCGCAGCAAATGGGAAAAGGAGGTGTAAGTGCCGGTAGATAACCAACCCAGGGGAACCTCCATCTCAGTCGCCAGCTTTTGCAGCGGCCAGGGCTTCTCAAGTATGCCATATACAGCTTGGCGATTGCCGTATGGGTCGCTATAACGATAAAGAAGGATAAGTACAGTGCATGGTAAAGGCCCTTTTGAATATCCCAAATGACGACCGGCAGTAAAGAAGCAATAAACAATGCAACAGCGATCCTGCTGTAATAAATTCTATGGATTAATCTGTAGTTGTAGATAGTAGAATGATTAGAGAGTGTACGTTCCGGCATAAAATCTCCTTTTACTAGACATACCATATCCCCACGGATGGGCTTACATTTTTTTTATCGGCATTATGCTGCCGGATTTTTTAACGGCGTAACCGAATCGATGGGCATAACATAAGATGGATTGAACGCGGTGCAGGATTATCCTAGTGATAGATAGTTTTAAATCAATAGATTATGGGTATACTGGTATCATCAGATTAGGGGTGAACGTTGTATGGAACAACAAATTATCAATTCATGCATTATTTGCAATCTGGAAAAGGAAAAAAAGGCATCAGGATCATTTCAGAATTTATATGCGAGGAATGCGAAGCGGAACTGGTGCGTACTGATGTGAAAGATGTCAAGTATCCTTTTTTTATCCATCAAATGAAGCAAATTTTGTACAAAATGAACGCATGAGATTCATATCTGCATGTCAGGGCCTTTTATAAAGGTCTTTTTTTATTTGAGAAGCCGTAAATTCTTGCAGGTTTTTGCATTTTCAGAAATTGGTGTGTCTCGATACCTTGTCCTCATGCAACAGCTAATATACAATATGGAATAAAAAAATATAGCAAACACGGGGAGGTGCGCAAGATGGAGTTGGATCCGCACAGAGCCCCATTGTATGAAGCTGTTATCGCGCACGCAAGCAAAGGAGCTGTGAGTTTTCATGTGCCCGGCCATAAGTCGGCTAAAGGGGCAGCGGGTGCAGGCAGCGATACGCTTTCCGGCGTAATGTCGATTGATTTTACGGAAATTGCCGGATTGGACGATCTGCATCACCCCCAGGGAGCGATTATGGAAGCCCAGCAGCTGGCTGCCCAATGTTTCGGGGCGGATGCGACATTCTTTCTGGTAGGCGGCAGTACAGTCGGGAATATGGCGATGATTTTGTCGGTTTGCGAGCCGGGCGAATTGCTGCTGGTCCAAAGAAATGTGCATAAATCCGTCATCCACGGCCTCATGCTGGCAGGAGCTCGCGCTGTATTCCTTCCTCCGCGAAGGGATACACAGACAGTACAGCTTGTAGGAGTCGAGCCGGAGGCTGTCAGCAAGGCGCTGGACCTCTACCCTGAGGCCAAAGGCATACTGGTGTCGAACCCCAATTATTATGGTTTGGGAATGGAACTCAAGCAGCTTGCGGAGCTGGCGCACCGGCACGATAAGCCGTTGTTAGTGGATGAGGCGCACGGCGCCCATTACGGGTTTCACCCTCTTCTGCCCGCATCGGCCATTTCCTGCGGTGCGGATGTAGTCGTACAATCGACTCACAAGATGCTGTCAGCGATGACGATGGGGGCGATGCTTCATGTCAAGGGCAACCGAGTGGAGCAGGGCCTGCTGCGGCAAAGATTGGTGATGCTTCAAAGCTCCAGCCCGTCCTATCCGATTATGGCCAGTCTCGATCTCAGCCGCATGCAGATGCACACCGCCGGCAGAGAGAGCATACAGCGGGGGTTGGAGGCCGTAAACTTTTTTTTATAACCCGATTGGAGACATTATCCTGTTTCTCTCTATTGGAGAAGGAGTGCGACCCCGAGACATACGCACATAGGGATCCCTTCAAAGTGGCTATTAAGGATGCAACAGGTACTTTAACCGGATTCCAGCTGCAGGCGGCCCTTCAGCAAAGAGGGTGTTTTCCGGAGATGGCCGACCTGGAATATGTCCTATTGATCTTCAGCTGGGCGTCATCAATCGAGGACGCGGCTCGCGCGATCGGAGCTTTGGAATCAATATTGTCCGACAATGGGCTTGGTAAGCAGGAGAATTCCGCGGCGATAGAGAATAAGACAAGTATTCCCCTATTTTCTGCAATTTCATCTCCAGTTCCTTTCCGGTTACATTTCACCAATGGCAAACCTGTTCGCGATGCAGCTTTGAAAGATGCGGTTCACCGATACTCTGCGGAGATGGTGATCCCATACCCTCCGGGGATTCCCGTATTGTATCCAGGCGAACGGATCTCGCAGGAAGCGGCAGATTATCTGCAGCAGCTGAACGAATGCGGAGCAAGGTTCCAAGGAGCGGCGGACAAGGGATTGGACAAAATCCGTGTTTTTTACATAGGCGATTAACCCAAACCCGCTGCCCGGCATATATTATATCAAGACTACCGCGGATGTCGTTATAGTCGTAATACAGGAGGAACATGTGAAAGGCAAATTCATAAGTTTTGAAGGACCGGACGGTGCAGGGAAAACAACGCAGGTAAAGAAGCTGGCGGAGTACCTTATGTATGCCGGCTATGATGTGGTGGTGACGCGCGAACCCGGAGGGACGCCGATCAGCGACCAGATCCGTGGATTGATCCTATCTCCGGACCATCAAGAAATGGCAGACCAAGCGGAAGTCCTTTTATACGCCGCATCGAGGGCACAGCATGTGCACGAATTGATTTTGCCGGCTTTGGAGGAAGGAAAGATTGTCATCAGCGACCGTTATATCGACGCCAGCGTCGCTTACCAAGCTTACGGTCTCGGGATCGATCTCGATGCTGTGATTTCCATCAACCGTTTTGCAAGCTCCGGACTGCAGCCGGACAGAACTTATATGTTGGATTTATCTGTTGAAGCAAGCAGGGAGCGTTTACAATCCAGAACGGCGGGTAATGGTATGCAAGGATTAGACAGGATCGAACAGAAAGGCGCCGCCTACCATCAAAGGGTAAGGGAAGGATTCCATCGTATTGCCGCTCGCGAGACGGAACGGATTGTCGTTATCGACGCGGACCGCACTGCGGAAGAAATGGCGAAACAAATAATTGGGGATTGTGAACAGTTTTTTAAACCATTTCCAATGAGAAATGCGCTATAATACAAGGGAGGGTTTCTTTATGAAATTAGTAATCGCCGTAGTTCAGGACAAAGACAGCAACCGTCTGTCCAACGCTTTGGTCAAAGACGGGTTCCGGGCAACGAAACTGGCCAGCACCGGCGGTTTTCTCAGGGCCGGCAACACAACGTTCATGATTGGTATCGAGGACGAAAGAGTTCCGGAAGTGATGAAAGTCATCCAAGCCAATTGCAAAACAAGGGAACAGCTGGTCACACCGGTATCTCCGATGGGTGGAACAACCGATTCCTATATCCCTTTCCCAGTTGAGGTCCAGGTCGGAGGAGCAGCGGTGTTTGTGCTTCCGGTCGAGCGTTTCGAGCACTTTTTAAGATGGAAAAGGAGGGACTTCCCCTATGAAAATCAATCCAGCTGGCGGCCCCTCGATAAAGATATCAGGCTCGGAGACGGTTCGTCCGCGCACAATATCCAAGCCAAAAAACTTTTCCGACATCATGTACCATCACCAGGAAAAAAGCCTCTGAGCAGCAACTGCAGCAGATTGTCCAGCAGATCCATATGCAGGCCGACCGGCTTCTGAAATCGATGACGATCCGGGAGCTGCACACTTATAAACAGTACGTCAAGAGATTTCTTGAAGAGACGGCCCGCAGGGGGATCCGTTTGAGGGACACCAAGGGCTGGGACCGCAGGGGAAGGACGAAGAGATACAAGCTTTTGGACGAAATCGACGGGCATCTGCTGAGGATGGCGGATGACCTGTTGGACAGCGAGCAGGGACGGATTGAAATTCTGGGAGCGATCGGCGAAATCAGAGGACTGCTCATTAATTTCGCTTTTTAGATAGGAAGTCGTAGATATATGCCTTTTACATCCATACGCGGCCAGCAGCACGCCAAAAGGCTGCTGCAGAACGGACTGCGCTCCGATACATTGTCGCATGCCTATATATTTACCGGACCCGTGGGGACGGGAAGGAAGAAGATGGCGTTTGCGCTCGCCCAAGCCGTGTACTGTACCGGGATGAAGGACGACGCTTGCGGAACCTGTCTGGAATGCCGCAAAGTCGAGCATGGAAACCATCCCGATCTGCATTGGATCGAGCCGGACGGAGCGTCCATCAAGATAGAGCAGGTAAGAGAGCTGCAAAAAAGAGTTTGCCTATAAAGCAACGGCTTCAGCCGTTAAAATTTATATTATTCAACATGCAGAGAAAATGACCGTTCAAGCGGCAAATTCGCTGCTTAAATTTTTTGGAGGAGCCCGGATCGCAGGTGATTGCCGTTTTAATCGCGGAGAATGGACAGGCCTTGCTGCCGACCATTCGTTCGAGGGCGCAGGAGATCCACTTTTTTTTCCCTTTGAAAAGGGGTGAGATGATCCATGCCTTGCTGGAGGAAGGACATCCTGCCCCATTGGTTGCCGCCGCGGCGCATTTGACTGCCGGAATGGAGGCCGCAAGAGAGCTGATCACGTCAAAATGGTTTGCAGAAACCAGAAACGTAGTGATACAATTGACAAAGGAAATCCTGACCCGATTTCCGGCTGCATTCTTGACCATACAGCAAAAAAGTGATAAAAACGGAGCTTTCGGAGCATGTTCATATATTGTTGGATCTCGTTATTTTATGGTTTAAAGATATGGTTCATTTGAGCTTGGGACGCGACAACAGCTCATCTACAGCGATCAATTGGAATGGATGAGCCCGCAGGCCTTCAGCAAAGGAACCGACTATTGGCTGCGCGGAATGGAACGGGCGATGGAAATGCAGAAGCGTCTCCGTTACCATGCTAATCCCCAATTAATCCTGGAGAAATGGTTGATTGAACTTCAGGGGGTGTAAAATGTATTCAGTGGTTGGAGTCCGCTTTAAGAAAGCGGGTAAAATATATTATTTCGACCCGAGCGATTTTCATGTGGAGCAGGATAACTCGGTCATTGTGGAAACTGCAAGGGGGATCGAGTACGGCAAGGTCGTTATCGGCCGCAAGAACGTAGAGGAGCAGGACGTGGTCCTTCCCTTGAAGAAAGTGATCCGTATTGCCGACCTCACGGACGCCGAGCTGGTTGAGAACAATAAGGCGGCGGCTAAAGAGGCTTTTGGCATCTGCCAGAACAAGATTAAAGAGCATGAATTGAAAATGAAGCTTGTGGATGTGGAGTACACGTTTGACCGTAATAAGATCATTTTTTTTATTTTACTGCGGAAGGACGGGTTGATTTCAGGGAATTGGTAAAGGATCTTGCGAGCATCTTCAGGACAAGGATCGAGCTCAGGCAGATCGGAGTGCGCGACGAAGCCAAGATGTTGGGCGGTATCGGCCCATGCGGCCGGATCCTGTGCTGCTCTTCGTTCCTGGGAGATTTCGAACCGGTGTCCATCAAGATGGCAAAGGATCAGAATTTGTCCTTGAACCCGACCAAAATTTCCGGATTGTGCGGCAGACTTATGTGCTGTCTTAAATATGAGCATGATAATTATGAAATCGGCAAGGACAGCCTTCCGAAAGTGGGCAGCATGGTGGTAACCTCTTACGGAAACGGCAAAGTCCTTGGCTTGAAGCTTGAGGAGCGGTTGGCGAAAGTGCAGCTTTTCGATCTGGGTAAGGTGATGGACCTGCCTTTCGACGATGTGGTTGAGCAGTAGGGAGCGGCATACCCGCACTGAGGTGAAACAGTGGACAAGAATCATATATTTCTGCAATTCGATCAGATGGAAGAGCAAATGGGCAAAATGTACACAGATTTAGGGACGCTGAAAAAAAAGAAGCTGATCGATCTGTTGGAAGAAAACAAGCGGCTCGCTATTGAGAACAGTCAACTGCGTCTTCTGATCAAAAAAAGGAAGAGGCCTCCGAGGAGGAGGACGGGAAGGAACCTTATCCTCTGCAGGGTCAAGGTTACGATAATTTAGCCGGGCTGTACCAAGAAGGATTTCATATATGCAACGTCAACTATGGACATTTAAGGACGGAAGGGGACTGCCTCTTCTGCTTGTCTTTCCTGAATAAATGAATTACCGCCGTAGAGATCCCGTCTCTACGGTTTTTTTTGCAGGTTATTATGAAAGCGGAGAAGTGAACGGATTGGAAAACGTGAAGCTGCAGCCTACAGAAAGGCTGGATGATTTGTTGACGAATAATTTAAGGATTATCCAGAGCGAGGAAGTGTTCAGCTTCTCCATGGACGCTATACTATTGGCTCACTTTTGCAGTGTCCCTGTGAAAGGGGCTATACTTGACCTGTGCACAGGAAACGGTGTTGTACCTCTTCTGCTGACGACACGTACCAGGTCCCGAATCTGGGGAGTGGAAATTCAAGAGCGATTGGCCGATATGGCGAAGCGCAATGTGAAGCTCAACGGTCTGCAGGATCAATTGACCATGCTGCACGGAGATCTGAAAGAGGTCCATCAAACGCTGGGCTACGGAAATTTTGACCTGGTCACCGTCAACCCTCCATACTTACCGGTACCGAGCGGGGAGATCAGCGGCAATGCCCATTTTGCGGCGGCCAGGCATGAAGTGCACTGTACTCTTGAAGATGTGGCGGCGGCTTGCTCAAGGCTGGTACGTCCCGGAGGTAAGGCGGCAATGGTTCACAGGCCGCATCGTCTGGCTGACATTGTCTGCCTGATGCGGAAATACCGACTGGAGCCCAAGCGTATCCGTTATATCCACCCACGGCAGGGAGAGGAGGCCAATATGGTGCTGATTGAAGCGATAAGAGACGGCAAGCCGGAGATACGCACACTGCCTCCCCTGATCGTCTACACGGAAGAAGGGGTATACTGCAAGGAGCTGATGAAAATATATTATGGAGGGGTTAACGCTCCAGTGGAGCGGAGCAGGAGTCACGATGCTGAAGGTACAAAAAAAAGCTACGAGGAACACACAGCCGGCACTCTTTATCTCGTCGGCACACCTATAGGAAATTTGGAAGATATGACTTACCGGGCCATTCGAATTTTGGGAGAGGTCAAGTGGATTGCAGCGGAGGATACCCGGCAGACCCGAAAGCTGCTGACGCATTACGATATTTCCACGAGACTGGTCAGCTACCATGAACACAATAAACAAGCGAGCGGCCCTGAATTGATTCGGCTTCTGCTGACCGGAGAATCCATTGCCCTTGTGAGCGACGCAGGTCTGCCGGCTATCTCGGATCCGGGCTGCGAACTGGTTCAGCTGGCGGTGGAACACGAGATACCCGTAGTTCCTGTTCCCGGCGCGAACGCGGCCTTATCCGCCTTGATTATTTCCGGACTCCCCACGGATAAATTTACGTTTATAGGCTTCTTGCCGAGAGACAACAAGACGGCCGCGAGTCAGCTTGAAGAGCTTAAAAGCCGGAGGGAAACGCTTATTTTATATGAATCCCCCCACCGTATATCCAAAACGCTGGAAAAGATTAAAGAAGCTTGGGGCGACCGGCCGGTTGCCGTAACCCGTGAACTGACCAAACGTTTCGAGGAAGTGGCCCGGGGAACCGTGACGGAAAGCCTGGAACGGCTGAAAGATCACCCGCCTCTTGGGGAATACTGTATTATTGTGGGCGGCTTTGAAGGGAAGGACTCGGATGAGCGGGGCGGCTGGTGGGAGAACCTTTCTTTAGCCGAACACGTGGAGCGTTATATGGCGGACGGACTGGATCGAAAGGATGCAATGAAGCAGACCGCCAAGGAACGCGGCTTATCCAAGAGGGACGTGTACAATGAGCTTTTGGGCCATTAAAATACTTCTGGTATAATGATGTGCAGCATGTCTACAAAAAAAAAATCCCTTACAGGCCTAAAGGTCTGGTAAGGGATCAAGAGGAGATATGAAAAAAGGTTAGAATTAACAATTTCAACTTACTGTTTCTATTATATACTATTTTTTATTAGTTTGTCACAGGAGTTGGCATATCCGCTAAACAATTATGGCAAACGATTTTTTCCTTTGAAGTAAGAGACGTTCTCCGCGTTTCCGCAGAAAATGCAGGCTGGTTCATATTTCTTGAGCATGATGCGCTCGCCGTCCACATAGATCTCGAGAGCGTCTTTCTCGCCAATTCCAAGAGTGCGGCGCAGTTCGATGGGAATGACAACACGCCCAAGTTCGTCGACTTTACGTACAATGCCAGTAGATTTCATCATTATGAAAGGTTCCTCCTATAGATATGTATTTTATCGTCAATATTCGACATATTTTTTTCGATTCTAATAATACCAACGATTCCCAGAATAGTCAACTTAAAAAAATAGATTAAAAGTCTATAAAATTTAAGCAAAAAAAGGAAATACATAGAAATTTTAAAAAAAATTATTTTAAGCTAAACAGTTGATTTTACTGCATTTTTTTTCCGCTTATTACCGTTTTGGGTTATAATGAAAACAGCTTTGAAAATTGTTACAGGATTATGAAAATTGTAAATAAAAGTCATGGAAATCGACTTTTTTTCGACAAAAAATAATAGAGACAAGCGATCCACCCGGTCGAAAAAACAGTTCTATCTCAGGGAGGTGTCTATGTATCGGTTGCTGCGTGAGGAAAAAAAGTGTTCAAGGATCCGATCCATAAATACATTTATGTCCAGGATCAGTTGATTTGGGATTTGATCAATACCAAGGAGTTCCAAAGGTTGCGGAGGATCAGGCAGTTAGGCACTTCTTACCTGACCTTTCACGGCGCTGAACACAGCCGGTTCTCCCACTCCCTGGGCGTATATGAAATCACCCGCAAAATCATTTCCCAGTTCGAACGGAACCAGTACGAGAGCTGGCCCGGGGAAGAGAGGCTTTTGTGCTTGTGCGCGGCGCTGCTGCATGACATCGGGCATGGGCCGTTCTCCCATTCCATCGAAGGCGTATTCGGCATCCACCACGAAGAGTGGACGATCCGCATGCTGCTCGGTGAAACAGAGGTTAACCGTGTTTTAAGCCGGGTTTCCCCTGTGTTTCCCCAGAAGGTGGCGGGTGTGATTGCCAAGACCTATGAAAAGGAAATTGTAGTCAGTCTTGTTTCAAGCCAGCTGGACGCGGATCGGATGGACTATTTGCTGAGGGATGCTTATTTCACCGGAGTCAATTACGGCACGTTTGATCTGGAGCGTATTCTGCGGATCGTCAGGCCGTACAAAGGGAGGATCGTTGTCAAAGACAGCGGAATGCACGCGGTGGAGGACTATTTAATGTCCCGGTACCAGATGTATTGGCAGGTGTACTTTCACCCGGTCACACGCAGTGCAGAGGTGATATTGAATAAAATTTTTTTCAAAGGGCCAAAATGCTGTACGAAGAAGGCTATTCCTATCGATTTATGTTGAGGCCTATGGTGGAAATGTTTGAGCGCACGATCAGCTTGGAAAACTATTTTCTGCTGGACGAGTCGATGATGCAGACGATACTGATACAGTGGAGTTATGAGCAGGATCAGATCCTCTCGGATTTATGCGGCAGATTCATGCATCGCAAGCTGTTTAAATATGTGGCAGTCGACGATGTTTCGCCGAGTCTGCTGGAAGCGATAACGGCGGGGATGCAAAGGATGGGGTTTGATTCGTCCTATTACCTGCAGATCGATTATCCGTCTACTCTCCCCTACGATGTGTACCGGCCTGGGCGAGAGGATGACAGCCTGCCGATTCTGCTGCTGGACGAGAAGGAGCAGCTGACCGAGATTTCCCAAAAAATCCGACATTGTCCGCTCGATAAGCGGCATCCGCAGAGGAAAGCATCATTTGTATTTTCCCGAGGAAATCAGCCATTCGATGCAATCTCTATGATTTTAAGCCAAAAAAACAACCGCAGAAGGAGCAGCCATGTTAACAGACACCCATATGCATTTAAACGCGGACGCCTTCGCCGAAGACCGTGATGCGGTCATTAAAAGGGCTTATGAAGCGGGAGTCACCCGGATGGTAAACGTCGGCTTCAACAGAGAAACGATTCCGACATCGATGGAGCTGGTGGAAGCGTATGATTTCATCTGGGGAGCCGTCGGTTGGCACCCTCAGGACGCTAAGGACATGACGCCCGAAGATTTGGATTGGATTGAACAGCTGTGCAGGCATGAAAAGGTGGTGGCACTGGGCGAGATCGGCCTGGACTACTACTGGGACACCTCCCCTAAAGACGTGCAGCAGCGGGTTTTTTTCGCGAACAGATCCGTCTGGCGCGCAGGATCGGTATCCCGATCGTGATCCATAACCGGGACGCGCACCAGGATATCGTGGATATTTTGCGGGAAGAGAAGGCGGCGGAGATTGGCGGCATCATGCATTGTTATTCCGGATCCTGGGAGATCGCCAAGCTGTGTCTGGATATGAACTTCCATCTTTCGTTCGGGGGGCCCATCACCTTTAAGAATGCGAAACAACCGAAGGAAGTGCTGGAGAAGGTGCCTTTAGACCGTCTGCTCATCGAGACCGATTCTCCTTATTTGACGCCTCACCCTTTCCGGGGCAAAAGAAACGAAACGTCGTATGTGAAGCTTGTCGCCGAGGCGGCAGCAGAAATCAAGGGCGTGTCCCTGGAAGAGCTGGCCGAAATCACGACAAATAACGCCATTTCATTATTAGGCTTGAGGTAAGCTGTCGATTTTTTTCGCGGTACGAAGCGAAAGCTGTACCAAGCGATAAGGCCAGGCATACGGCCGGCAGCCAGATCCATTGCATCCCCGTAAACACCAAAAGGAGCAGCGAGAGCACAATGAGCTGCACAACGAGCGCCCGGAAAATAATGCGGCCCACCGCCTGCACCCTTGTCCGGCCTTCCAGCGGATATAATTTCACCCAAAAGGAATGACGTTGCAGCTGCTCCACCCCGGAGATTTGCAAAGCCGAAATTCCCAAAGTCCCGAGGAAGAACAGCACTCTGCCGGTGTCCGAGACAGCGCTGATAAGCAGCAAGCCGCCGATAAGCGTGATCCGGACAAGATGCCGAACAGCTCCGACCGGATAAACGATTTTGCATAAAGAAAAAAGAATGTGTGATGCTGTGTAAAAGGCACGTAATCGGCAAGCCGCGACAGCGCCGATCTCCTTTTCACCCGGTAAGACCGGGCAGGGACATCCGTAAAAAAGCTGAAGAAGGAGTACAGCCGCGCCTGCTGATCTTTTTTTCTTGCTGGATAAGCTGTTCCCAGTTGACGGGAAAGCGCGGGGTGCCCCGCATATACAGCGCCGATGCAGCCAAGCTGCAGAGCAGCAACAGACCGGCAATGGGCCAACTTGCGACTAAAAGCATGTAAGCGATTAAAGCTGTCGCTGCCCACCGAAAGAGGGAGTGCACCGTCCGGTAGGTGGCATACTGCAGCTTGTCTTCATACCAGCTTCCAGCCAAATTGCTTGCTTTGATGAGAAAGAAACTGACCAGGAGTGTGATCAGATAGGAAGTTCCCGCGCCGGTACAGTGCTTGATTAGGGGCCACAGGATGAGGAGGGGCACCCCGATCCATAGGAGCTGCATGCCGATGCTCCTGAGCAAGGCTTTGCGAAAATAGCCGCCCAGTTCTCCCTCCAGCCGCAAAAGAAAGACGCGGTCTGCTTCCTTCAGCAGGGTCCGCACGGGAGAGATGACCAGCAGCGGAATAAGCACAGCTAGAGCGATCCACTCGTAAGGGTAGGTAACGGGGAGCCCGTCAAGCAATTTTCGGTAAAAGTAAAAAAAACACGATCAAGCCAAGCAGCAAAAAAAAGTGCCGAAGCCGCTTCGAAACACATCTTTCCAATACTGAAGATTGTTTTTTTTCGGTAAGCGGCGAGCCTGCCGCTCCATAGCTGGTCCGATTGCTTCACTTGTCCCCCTCCTTGATCAAAGCGAAAAAAAACGTCTCGTCAAGCGAAGCGCCTGGACTGCCGGCCGCCGCAGCGATCTCCCGGAGACCCTTGGGCAAGAGCGCGTCCTTTATGCAGGACGACGTAACCGTCGCAATATTTTTTTCAATCGTCGCCAAAATGTGCGAAGAAATGAGGAAGCTCGCGCCTTTTTTTCTTTGAATTTCACCATCAATTCCAGCAGGGATCGGATGGCCAGCGGATCAAGGCCGAGGAATGGCTCGTCGATGATATAAGCTGGGGTTCAATGAGAAAAGCGTTCATGATCATTACCTTCTGCCTCATCCCCTTGGACATCTGGAACGAAAAGCTTTCGGTCTTGTCGGCCATTTGAAATTCCTCAAGCAGAAAATCCATCCGTTCGCGGAACAAGGGTTCGGGAATGCCGTAAGCCCTCGCGGTCAACTCCAGATGCTCGCGGAGAGTCAGATCCTCATACAATTCGGGGGATTCCGGCACATAAGCGTACAGGCTGCGGTAACGTAGAGGAGATTCCTCCAGCTTAAGGCCGCTGATGGTAATCGTTCCCTGCTGCGGCTTAAGAAGTCCGAGAATATGTTTGATCGTTGTGCTTTTTTCCCGCGCCGTTTAAGCCGATCAGGCCCATCATTTCGCCCGGACGAAGAGAAAAAAACTGATTTCACGCAGATAAGGCTTCCGGGGCAGATAGCCGCCGAAAAGCCCGTCCACTTTGAGTGAAGTTTCCAAAACGAGCACCTCTCTTTTAAGGGAAATTATGTAAAATATGTGTGGGTTTTTTATGCCCATATAGGGCAAAAAAAATGATAAAAAAAGTCATGCTTTTTTTTGCGATATGTCGAGAAAAAACAAGAAAACTAAACCTAATACAAAGAAATAACCTGTTTTTTTATTCGGTAAAAAAGCAGTATTTGATTGGAATTTATCTTTTTTTTGACCATTTTTTTTAGAAAATTTCCAGACTTTACATGTCATAATTTACAGCGTATCATAGCTTTCATGATAACTTAATACATCTTATCATATTTCCGTATCGCTGAGTTTCCCTTTTGGGGAAACGGGGGAACCAAGTCATGGTACCATGTTCATGGTATCAGGGGTGAATCCTAAGGCAAGCACCGCTTGCCAGGTAGGGCGACTCTCACGTCCGAATCCGTCAGCTAACCTCGTAAGCGTGCAGAGAGAGGTAACTTAACATCGTGTACTGTTTCTGATTGATTGGAAAAGCCACGAGAGAAGTCCTCTTCTCTTTTGGCTTTTTTTTGTTGCCCGGAAATATGGATATTAGAGAACTGCAGCTCATACATTGTTCAAAGGAGGTGGACGACTCCCGGCTCGAACGAAGAAGTATGAAGCCAATGTTGGGATGTAAGTAAAATACCACAGTCACGTCAAAATTAATCATGCACTACACGACGGCGAGGCTTACAAGGAGGACCGAAGAAGTGGGAGCTTTAGACAACCGGCAAACCCATGAAGAGCGATCATCCAACCTATCCTTCGCATTGCATGGAAGCATGAAAACTTGCGTTTGATATCAACGATATCAATTATCTCTTGCGCTATGACTTTCATGTTCTTGGTGATGTTATACGGTACGGCTACCAAAAGCGTATCCGTGGTGGTGAACGGACAAGAGCAGGTAGTAAAAAACCAAGCAGCTTGTCCTGCAACGCCTACTGGATGAACAAGCCATATCGATTGGGGAGCATGATCTTGTTAATATTCCTCTGAATGGGAAGATTCAAGACGGACAGAGAATAACAATTGATCGTGGAAAACCAGTCCAATTGACAGCTGATGGAAAGACGACAACGGTTTACACCACCGGTACAACGGTAGAGAGTGCTTTGAGAAACTTACATATAGCACTTGGGAAAGACGACAAGGTCGTTCCTTCCCCGGAAACGAAATTATCGGATACATCGGATGTCAGAATCATTCGCGTCAAGAAAGAGACCGAACAGGAGAATGTGCCTATATACTTCGGAGTTATTCAGCAGAACGACAACAATTTGCTTAAAGGCAAGGAGCAGGTCGTTCAAGAAGGCAAGCAGGGAGTTCTGGTCAAGCAGAAAGAAAAAAGTATTTGAGGACGGCGAGCTGGTCTCGGAAACGATTGTGGATGAGTCTGTTGCTGCGCCAAGTGAGGACAGGATTGTTGCGGTGGGTACGAAGAATCCCGTGGTAACCGCAGCCGTTACGGCCGTCCCGGCAGCTGCTCCGGCTTCTGCTCCGGCCAGCGCCCCTGCCGATACGCAGGTAGTCAGCAAAAGCGGTATGAATTTCGGTTATAAGCAGGTGTTGAATAACGTGTCCTTGACCGCTTATGCGGCAGGCGTCAGTTCAACCGGCAAATCCAGCAGCAACCCCCAATATGGGATGACCGCAACCGGAACCCGCGTAACCGAAGGCAGGACGATTGCCGTAGATCCGAGCGTGGTACCGCTTGGATGGTGGGTTTACATTGAGGGTCTCGGTTTCCGCAGGGCGGAGGATACCGGCAGTGCCGTGAAAGGAAAGATCATCGACGTTTATTTCGACAGTGAAGATTACGCCAACCGGTTCGGCCGGAAAAGCGGCTTTACTGTTTATGTGATCGGACCCAACAAGCCTGTAGGGAATTGATTGAATATTCATATTGTGCTATTTTAAATATAATCTAGGTATAATGTGAAGAAGAGGTTGCGGCCTCTTCTTTTTTCTGTATAAAGGATGAGAAACGGATAATGATTAAAGAAATTATTGTAGTAGAAGGCAAGGACGACACCGCTGCCATCCGTAGGGCGGTCGAGGCGGAAACGATTGAAACCGGAGGGTCCGCGATTAATACGGCGATATTGAATCGCATCGCGCTCGCCCACCGCCGCAGGGGTGTGATCGTGTTTACGGATCCCGATCATGCGGGGGAAAGAATAAGGAAAATCATCACTCAGCACGTCCCCGGCTGCAAGCACGCTTTTCTGAGGCAAGAAGAAGCTACACTGAAAGGCGATATCGGTGTGGAGAACGCGGCTCCGGAAGCCATCCGGGAAGCGCTCAGCAAGGTGAGGACCGATTATGCCGGCGCCGAATCGCGGATTACTTGGGACGATCTCCTGGAAGCGGGGCTCATTGTGCATCCCCGGGCTTCTTCCCGCCGGTTGGCCGTAGGCAACGCGCTCGGAATAGGGTATGCTAACGGTAAACAATTTTTTCAACCGCTGCCGAATGTTTCAAATCACCAGGGAAGAATTCGAAGCGGCCTTAACCCAACTAGATGAAGAGGTTAATCCATGACGATGAATGATTTTTTTTCTTCTGAAGATATTGCATCTCCGAAACGGACGAAGGAATTGATCCGAAAATACGATTTTACGCTAAAGAAAAGCCTTGGACAGAATTTTCTTATCGATTACAAGATATTAAATAAAATTGTCGGAGCCGCCGGGCTGGACAAGAGCAAAGGGGCGTTGGAAATCGGTCCGGGCATTGGCGCGCTCACACAGCAGTTAGCCAAAATCGCGGGAAAGGTGGCCGCTGTAGAAATCGATCAGAGGCTGATTCCCATCCTCGCCGAGACATTGGACCCTTACCCGCATGCAAGCGTAATCCATGGGGATGTGCTCAAGCTTGATCTGCATGGGCTGTTCCGGCAGCATTTCCGGGATGTTCAGGGCGTCAGTGTGGTGGCCAACCTGCCTTATTATATTACTACGCCGATTATTATGAAGCTGCTTGAGGAAAAGCTGCCTCTGGACAATATCGTCGTCATGATCCAGAAGGAAGTCGCCGAACGGATGGCGGCGAAGCCGGGGGGCAAGGATTATGGGAGCTTGAGCATCGCCGTCCAATTCTATTGCGAGCCCGAGATCGTGACGATCGTGCCCCGCACGGTATTCATCCCACAGCCTAACGTGGATTCAGCTGTAATAAGGCTGCGGGTAAGAAAATCTCCTCCGGTGCAGCTCACGGACGAAGAACACTTTTTTTCAAAGTGATTCAAGCCAGCTTTGCCCAGCGGCGCAAGACGCTGTGGAACAACCTGGTCTCAGGTTTGTATGGGAAAGAGCGCAAGGACGAGCTTCAGGCCGTTCTGTCCGCATGCGGGATCGATCCATCCCGGCGTGGCGAAACGCTCAGTATCGAGGAGTATGCGTGCCTTAGTAACGCGATGCTGGCCTCGATAAGATAGCGTCGCTTTATCCGCGAATTTATTCACACCAAAAGCCCACCCTCGCGCATATGATACATCGGAGGGGATTAAGCTTATGAATCTAGGAGACCTGGTCACAAGAAGATCTTACGGCGGTGACATCATTTTCAAAATCGAGTCAATCACAGGCGCGTGGGCTACCTTAAGAGGAGTGGAGTATCGGCTGTTGGCGGACTCTCCTGTCCAAGATTTAACGTTGACAGACGCTAGATACTTTTGGACCCGCACCATTCGAACCCAGCCCCAAGTCGTTCAGTCCATGCACAAAATGGAGGACTATAGAACGTCCATTCTGAAAAAAAGGCGATGTCCAGAAATCCTGGGGTCGAGGACAAGGGATACTTCGAACTGCCGGGAAAAGTGCTCCATCTGGACGGTGATCCTTCCTATCTGCAGAAATGCATGAGTCTTTACAAACAGCTGCGAATTCCCGCGAAAGGCTACTACGTGGCGGAGACCGGTATGGCGGAAGCGCTCTACACGCTGCTGCCGGAGGTTCTTCCCGATATCGTGGTGATCACAGGACATGACGGGATCATTAAGCATCGGAGAGATGTAAACAGTCTCAATTCCTATAAAAATTCCCATAATTTTGTGAATGCTGTAAAGGTGGCACGCCAGTACGACAGGAATCTGGATTCCCTGACCGTGATCGCGGGTGCCTGCCAATCCCACTTTGAGGCCTTGGTGGAAGCGGGCGCCAACTTTGCCAGTTCCCCCGCCCGAATCCTGATCCATGCGCTGGATCCGCTTTGTATTGCTGCAAAATTTGCCTACACCTCGGTTCGGGAAACGGTCAGTATCCCGGATGTCATAAACATGACAGTAAGCGGTATCCAAGGAATCGGAGGACTTGAATCCACAGGATGCTATCGTATAGGCCTTCCGAAAGTAACTTATTCTGTTTCAGTGTAAATCGGCAAAGCCCGGTCAGCTTGGAAATTCCAAAGCTCAGACGGGTTTTTTTGGTTTGTCTGCATAAAGCAACCAAGTCTGAATTATAATACATTCGAAAAGGTAAATTTAGAACGATGCGTTGACAATGCGCGTGCACTACTGATATAATAATTGGCCTTGTTTGACAAGCCTCCTCAAATGGAGTATAATGTATAAAGAAAGAGGTGGTAGAGAACAATGGCTAAAAAATGCGCTGTTGGAAATTAAACGCAGTTTGGAGCCCCATGTCGGGCAGAAAATCATGTTGAAAGCAAATGGCGGACGTCGCAAGACAGTCGAGCGTTCCGGTGTTTTGGAAGAAACCTACCCTTCTGTATTTATTGTAAAATTGGATCAAGAGCAGAACGCTTTCAAACGTGTATCTTACAGTTATGCCGACATTCTAACGGAATCCGTAGAAGTGACGGTGTGCAACGATGATGGACAAATGCGCATAACTTACATACAACATTGAGCGCATAATGCAATAGAGCGGCGGTGAAGTCCAAGCGACTTCGCCGCTTTTTTTGTTGGCCGTGGGTGCCATTTGCGAGTGAACGTTTGGGTCGCGTATGGTAAAGGTGTTTCGGTGCATACTAATATTACCCCTATAGAGAAGGAGGATGTTCCCATGAGTCGTCGTAGAAACCGTGGAGTTTTGTCCGAGGAGTTCAAGTACGAACTGGCTAAAGACCTTGGTTTTTTTATGAAACTGTTCAACGC
This sequence comes from Paenibacillus sp. JCM 18996, assembly GCA_001313085.1. The sequence goes on from BBFE01000018.1 coordinate 17,976, forward strand.
GAAGGATGGGGAGGCATTCGTACCAAGGACGCGGGGAATTTGGTGAAGAGAGCGCTGCAGATCGCGGAGCAGTCGGTGAGACAGCGGCAATCCCGGCCATAACGCAATACAAGCAAGTGTGAGAAGCTCCCGCGGGAGCTTTTTTTTCTTAACGTTAAAGACAGTTGGCTAAAGGATTAAAGCGAAATGAAACTTTCTTTACCAAGAAAACCTGCCTATAACCGCGGTCGCTCATCCTTGAACAGCCTTGATAGAGGTTTTCTTATCGGTCTGCGGGTTAACAGGAATGGCGCGCCGAATGCGATGAGATGCTTTTATGAAAGGCATTTGCTATAGTATAGGGAAAGAAGCGGTAAGTAGAGAAGAAGGTGACAGAAGTGAAGGTATTCGAGAAGGCGCCGGCCAAAATCAATTTGTCTCTGGACGTGCTAAGAAAGCGCGAAGACGGTTACCATGAAGTGGAGATGGTAATGACGATGGTCGACCTGGCGGACCGGATTGAAATGCAGGAGTTGCCGAGGGACACGATCATCATCTCCAGCCAGGCGGGTTACATTCCATTGGACGAAAAGAATCTAGCCTTCCAGGCGGCGAGATTAATGAAGGACCGCTATGAGGTAAAGAAGGGCGTTTATATCCACCTGGATAAAAAAAGATTCCTGTGGCGGCAGGCCTGGCTGGCGGGAGCAGCGACGCGGCGGCTGCCTTGAGAGGGTTGAACCGGCTGTGGGGCCTTAATATCCCGCTGAAAGAACTGCAAACTTTAGGCGCGGAGCTGGGATCGGACGTACCTTTCTGCGTGGCGGGAGGGACGGCCATAGCTCGGGGACGGGGCGAGATCCTGGAGCCGATCGCTTCTCCGCCGCAGTGCTGGGTGATCTTGGCCAAGCCTCCGATTAATGTGTCCACGGCGGATGTATACGGACGATTCCGGGTGAAAGATGTAAAGAAGGGCCCGGCCACCTCCCACGTTCGCAAAGCGATCGAAGATAAAGATTTCTGGGAGCTGTGCGACAGTCTTGGAAATGCGCTGGAAGAAGTCACCTTGTCGTTATATCCGGAAGTCAGACAGCTGAAAGAGGTCATGCACCGTCTGGGAGCTGACGGCGTCCTTATGTCGGGAAGCGGGCCGACGGTCTTTGGACTCGTCTCCAAAGAATCCCGGGTGGCGAGAATATATAACGGGCTGCGCGGTTTTTTTGCAAGGATGTGTATGCGGTGCGCTTGTTGACCTGATCCGGGCCCACAATTTGCTAATGTGAGATCTATGTCAGAATAATTTTCATGAATAACTTGAATAAACACGTATATCAATGATATATTTTCAATATAACATTCGGGTTTGAATTGGCTCTTTCATCATTTATTCCGTGTAGAGAATTGTTTTTTTATCCATTGACGAAGAAAGGGGGGGCGCCGATGAAGAAACTTAAAAGAAGCGCAAGACTGGTGGAGATGACTCAGTATTTATTGTTTCGCCCCCATACTTTAATCCCTTTGACTACATTCGCCGAAAGCTACAGTTCCGCGAAGTCGTCCATCAGCGAGGACCTGGCTATAATCAAGGAGGTTTTGGAAAGCGATGGTTTGGGGGAACTGAATACGCTTGCCGGAGCCGCTGGAGGAGTAAAGTATATCCCCACTGTCGCCAAGGCAGGCGCCCTGGAGTATATCCGGGGAATCTGCACTCAGCTTGCACAGCCGGACCGCGTACTCCCCGGAGGCTACGTGTACATGGCGGATATTCTGGGGCAGCCGACAATTCTCAACGAAGTGGGCCGGATGTTCGCGTCTGCTTTTGCCCGGAGGGATTTCGACGTCATCTTGACCGTGGAAACTAAAGGGATCCCCATGCTTACGCGGCAGCCTCTTATCTGAACGTGCCGGTTGTGGTCGTCCGCAGAGACAGCAGGGTGACGGAAGGATCCGCGGTGAGCATTAATTACGTGTCGGGCTCCAACAAAAGGATCCAGACAATGTCGCTGTCCAGAAGGGCGTTGAAAGAAGATTCGAGGGTCCTCATTATCGACGACTTCAAGAGAGTGGGGGGCACGATGCGGGGTATGATCGACCTCCTGAAGGAATTTAACGCCACCGTCAAAGGCATAGGAGTATTTGTGGAATCGGCAGAGGTGGAGGAACACCTGGTGGAGGACTATGTTTCTCTAGTCAAAATCTCGGGAGTCGATTCCAGGTCAGCGCAGCTGACCGTAGTGCCGGGCAATTATTTTGAAGAAAGCGAGGAATTGTAATGAAACTGCTGACAATATCAACCCAAGGGCTCCGGCGGCTATAGGGCCATACGCTCAAGCCGTGAAGGCGGGCGACCTTCTGTTTACTTCGGGCCAAATTCCGCTTGGTCTGGACGGACAAGTAGTTGCCGGAGGAATCGCCGAACAGGCGCATCAGGTGTTTTCCAATTTGAAAGCGGTATTAGCGGAAGCCGGGGCGGATTTCAGCCATGTGATCAAGGCGACCGTGTTTATAAAAGATATGAACCAGTTCGCAGAGCTGAATGAAATTTACGCCTCCTATTTCGGAATCCATACACCGGCCCGTTCCACAGTCGAAGTTTCCCGTTTGCCGAAGGATGTTCTTGTCGAAATAGAATTGATCTGCTCGCTTTCTGTCGATTAACTTTGAACTGAAAAAAAACAAAAAAAAATCCATTATTTTTTTCTAGGAAAAAAGAAGGAATCCAGCCCCAAAATGTGGAATTATACTGCCAAGTCTTTGATGCTAAAAGGTGGTGACTTTTAAATGCAAATTACTGATGTGAGACTCCGCAGAGTAAATTCCGAGGGCAGAATGAAAGCAATCGCTTCCATTACGATTGACAACGAATTCGTAGTACACGATATTCGTGTCATCGACGGCAACAACGGAATGTTCGTCGCCATGCCAAGCAAGCGCACTCCTGACGGAGAGTTCAGAGACATAGCTCACCCTATCTCTTCTACCACTCGCGAGAAGATCCAGGCGGCCGTTTTGACAGAGTACGAAAGAGCGGCTGCGACGAGGAAGTTATGGAAGAAGGAGCATAAGAACGTGATGTAAGAGAGCCTTGTTTTGCGGGCTCTCTTTTCTTTTTTTGTATAATAGAATACAGATCCATCGCGCATAAAGACAGCGCATCATTCAGAAGGGAAGGGTTTGTTTGATGAATATTTACGCGGTTGTGTTGCTGCAGGCCAAGGAAAGAGGATGAAATCCAAGTTGTATAAGGTTCTTCATCCGGTGTGCGGCAAACCGATGGTGGGGCATGTGGTCGATATGCTTGAAAAAAATTCATGCCGACCGTTCCATTGTAATTGTGGGCCATGGCGCCGAAGCAGTGCAATCCTTCTTGGGAGATCGGGTCGAATATACAGTGCAGCAAGAACAGCTGGGAACCGGCCACGCGGTTATGCAGGCAAAGAAGCTGCTTGAGAATGAAGAGGGAGTGACGCTCGTCGTCTGTGGAGACACCCCTTTGGTCAAAGAAGAAACGTTGTTGGAAATGATGAGGCTGCACGGCGAAACGGAGGCGGCTGCGACAGTTCTGACGGCCAAGCTGGAACAGCCTCATGGCTATGGACGAATTATCCGGGACGCGGACGGCGCGGTAAACCGGATTGTGGAGCAAAAGGACACCACTCCCGAGGAAGCGGCGGTGCAGGAGATCAACACCGGCACATACTGCTTTGACAACCGCAAGCTGTTCCAGGCTTTATCCAACGTAACGAACAACAACGCACAGCAGGAATACTATCTGACCGACGTCATCGGCATTTTCCGGCAAAGCGGAGAAACGGTGCAGGCGTACTGTACGCCGGATGAGGCTGAATCCATTGGAGTGAATGACAGGGCGGCCTTGGCGGAGGCGGAGAGCTGATGAAGGAGCGCATTAACCGCCGCCATATGCTGAACGGGGTAACGATTATCGATCCGTCGCAAACTTACATTGAAGCGGATGTCGTAATCGGAGAAGACACAGTAGTGTATCCGGGCACATTGCTGAAGGGGAAGACAGTCATCGGAAGCCAATGTGTCATCGGGCCTCAATCCGATATCGCCGACAGCGTCATCGGAGATGAAGTCGAAGTGAAGCACTCGGTCGTAACCGATGCGGAAATCGGCAACCAGACGTCGGTTGGCCCGTTCGCTTATCTGAGGCCGGGGGCCAGGCTCGGGCGGAAGGTGAAGGTCGGCGATTTTGTGGAAATCAAGAACGCCAAGCTCGATGACGGCGCGAAAGTGTCTCATCTGAGCTATATCGGGGATGCGGTTGTTGGCAAGAATGTCAACTTCAGCTGCGGGGCGATAACCGCCAACTATGACGGTTACCGCAAGCAGCTCACGGAAATCGAGGATGAAGCTTCATCGGCAGTAACGTCAACTTGATCGCGCCCGTGAAGATCGGCAAAGGGGCTTATGTCGTGGCCGGTTCGACCATTACGCACGACGTAAACGAGAATGATCTGGCGATAGCCAGGGAGCGGCAAGTGAATAAGCCGGGGTACGCGGATAAGCTGCGCAGCAAGATTCTGGCAGCTAAGAATAAGCAGTAAATTTTGCAAAATCGGCTGAGGACGTTTCAAAACGACTCCATAAGGGTTATAATTAGGAAGGGTTCAACTCTAACTGTACCCATTCCCGGTTGCTGAACTATAAGGAGGTACAAAATGTATGACTGCAGCATTAACAACGGAACCTCGTCAATCAGTGACGAAATCCGAGAATAAAGGCTTCGGGCCCAAGGGAAAATCCCCGGCGTCGTTTATGGCAAGAAAGTGGGAAGTGTGCCGGTGACCGTCGACAGCAAAGAACTGCATATCGCGTTAAAAGAAAACCCTAACGGAGTTATCGAGATGAATCTGCCGGGTGCCGGCAAGCAATCCGTTATGATCAGCGAAATTCAAAAGGACAGCCTTTCCAAGGCGATTCTTCATATCGATTTCCATCAAATCAATATGGACGAGCCCGTCAGAACGACTCTTGCAATCGAAATTGTGGGAGAGGCCCAAGGCGTGAAGGAAGGGGGCGTTCTGCAGGTGCTTGCGCATGAAGCGGAAATCCGCTGTCTTCCTGAGAACATTCCCGCACATCTGCAGGTGGAGGTCAGCAAATTGAACATCGGGGAGAATGTCCTTTTCTCCGAGATCGAGCTGCCTGAGGGTGTGGAGCTGCTTTCTCCTGCCGAGAACGTGGTTGTAACCATCGGGCTTCCGCAGAAGGAAGAGGCAGCCGAGACCGAAGAGGAAGCTCCTGCTGCGGAGGGCAAGGATCAGGCGAAAGCCGCAGAAGCAACCGAATAATCCTTCCGGTCCTTCCGGTTTATCAGAGGCTACTGTTACCCGACAAGGTGCAGTAGCTTTTCTGGTTTACACCTCCGCTTTGTGTCCGGTATACAGGCCCCGCGCTATGTACCCGGATGAGGCTTCGGAGCATGACTCTGGCTGGAGTCGCTTAGTAGCCGGGTCTTGAGATAAACGTATATATAGCACGGTTGTAGTAGATATTATTGACTTTGATGAAGCTCGTCGTGTAATATTCTACAAAACCGATGTCCTTGTGGTTGTTCTTGAAATAAACCTGTACAGGAACCTCATGTTCGATATGGTCCTTGAACTGTTGGTCGTGATTTAAGGGTTGGCCATTGGTATACATGCTGGAATCACCTACAGTGGAATTTTGGCTTATATTAATAACGACAATTGCTGGCGAAGATGTATCACTGCATTTACATAAAAAAAAGTAAATTTTTTTTAAACTGTCGGGTATTTTGCTGAAAAAAAAGGAGCAGATCTTCATTGAAATGGTTTGTTGGGTTGGGAAATCCCGGAACAGAATACGGAAGCACCAGGCATAATGTCGGATTTATGGCCATTGACGCTTTTGCCAGGAAACACGGAATCTCCGTCACAGGCGCCAAATGCAAAGCTGATCGGCGAAGGACGCATACAGGGAGAGAAGGTTATGCTGCTGAAGCCGATGACTTATATGAACCTGTCCGGAGAAAGCGTCCGCGCGTTTATGGATTATTACAAAGCCGAGCTGCAGGATATGATTGTCCTGTATGACGACCTTGATACGCCATTCGGACATCTGAGGCTGCGGTATCAAGGAAGCGCGGGAGGCCATAACGGGATCAAGTCCATTATCCAGCACACGGCACGCAGACGTTTAACCGGATTCGAATGGGAATCTCCCGCCCCGCTCCCGGATTTCCGATAGTCAATTATGTGCTGTCCAATTTTACCAAAGAAGAAATGAAATCAATGGACTCTCTGCTTGAGAAAACGGTGGAAGCTATGGAATGCAGCCTGCAAGCGCCTTTTGACAAGACTATGGCGAAGTACAATTCCTGAACTGGGGGCAATTATGCGGCTTCGCTCCCGTAAAAGTCTCAATTCCAGGGCTAATTGACGGCGTTTTGGGAATACTGAAAAGGTATATGACCAAAACAGGAGGCATACACTATGTCAATTAAATATATTTGTCCCCACTGCCGGATAGGGATTGGCCAATTGGACTCGTCGGTTTCCGAATTTCAGCTGGGCTTCCATTTCTTGACCACAGAGGAGCGGAGAGATATAATATCGTATGATTCAAACGGTGATGTGACTGTCCGAATTGCGTGCGATTATTGCAGGGAAGCGGTGGAAAATAATCCCGAGCTGTCCCTTATCGTTAATCCGTTGCAATAAGAAACGGGCGGATAGGCCGAAGCTTTACAGCTTAGGCTTCTTTTGCTTCATATGAAGGTGTATGGTTGAGAGGGGTGTACATGATTGCAAGAGTTACTTTCTGCTTTTTCCCGTGATGCGGATTTTCAGTCGATTGTATCGGGACTGCGTTCCGGAATGAAAGAACAATTGATTTCCGGTTTGTCCGGGTCATCCAAAGGGGTCATGATTTCGGCCCTTGCCGCAGAGATGAAAGCCCCTTTATTGGTTCTTACTCACAATATGTTCTCGGCTCAGAAGATTGTGGAAGATTTGGTGGAATGCCTGCCCGAGGAGCAGATTTTGTTATTTCCCGCGCAGGAAATCCTCTCGGCTGAGGCCGCGGCGGCAAGTCCCGAAATGCTCGCCCAGAGGATAGAAGCGTTAACCCGCCTGGCCTCCGGATACAGAGGGGTCGTTGTGGCGCCGTTTGCGGCTGTACGAAAGCTTTTGCCCAATAAAGAGATGTTTGTGCACGCGCTGTGTCTCTGAAGGTAGGGGATACGGTGCAGTTGGAAGATTTCCTTGTTAAGATGACAGAGCTGGGGTATGAAAGAACGGAAAGGGTCGAATCCAAAGGACAGATGAGTGTCCGCGGCGGAATCATTGATTTTTTTACCCGGTGACTTCGGAGACGGCTTTCAGGGTGGAATTGTTCGATGTGGAAGTAGACTCGATCCGAAGCTTTGAGGTGTCCGATCAGAGATCGATAGACAAGCTGAATTCAATAGTCATTCTGCCCTGCAGCGATATTTTAATAGAACGTAAGCGCTTCCAATTAGCGGCGCAGCATGCATATGAACTGCTCCAGGCCCAACTGCAGAAAATGTCGGACCGCAAAAGCAAGGAAAAGCTGCTGGAGAACATCGGTTACGATATCGAAAGATTGAAGCAGGAAGAGAATTTCCCGGGCATTTATAAATATATTTCCTTGTTGTATCCGGAGAGACAGAGTTTGTTCGATTACGTCCCTCAAGATACGGTGCTGTGGATCGACGAACCGCTGCGTCTGCTGGAGACGGTGAAGCAGCTTGAGAAGGACGAAGCCGAATGGATGACCCATTCCCTGGAGGAGGGCAAGAGCTTGCCTGCTTTTTTTTCCGTTTCCAAATCCTATGAGTCGATGCTGTTCCGCAAGCCTTTCCAGACGCTGTACTCTTCCCTTTTTTTTAAGGCAGGTGCCGCAAACCCAACCCCAGAACATTGTCAATTTCATGTCCCGGGCGATGCAAAGCTTCCATGGGCAGATGAATCTGTTGAAATCGGAGATGGAACGCTGGAAGAAGACCGGAAGCCGGGTCATTATCCTCGCCAACGGGCCTGAGAGGATCGAACGCGTTAAGCGGGTGCTGCAGGACTATCACATCGAGGAGCCTGTTATCCTGGACGGAAACCTTCAGGCAGGGTTCGAGCAGCCTTCCATTCATTTGGTCGTCATTACCGAAGGCGAGATGTTCACGCAGAAACAGCGGAAAGTGCGTAAAGTAGACAAGAAGCTGGACAACGCGGAACGGATCAAGAGCTACCAGGAATTGAAAATCGGCGATTATGTAGTGCATGTCAACCATGGAATCGGGAAGTATGTAGGTATCGGCACCCTGGAGATCAACGGGATCCACAAGGATTACATCCACATCCTCTATGCGGCGGAGACAAGCTGTCCGTGCCGATCGACCAGATCGAGCTCATCCAAAAGTATGTCGGAGCCGAAGAAAAAAGAGCCTAAGATCTATAAGCTTGGCGGAGCCGATTGGGCGAGAGTCAAAAGCAAAGCCCGGGCTTCTGTCAAGGACATTGCGACGATCTGATCAAGCTGTATGCCGAGCGGCAGGCCGCCCAAGGCTATGCCTTCCAGAAGGACAGCGCTTATCAGCAGGAGTTTGAAAGCTTGTTCCCTTATGACGCGACTGTGGATCAGCTGAGGGCTATAGAGGAAATCAAAGAAGATATGGAGAAGTCCAGGCCGATGGACAGGCTGCTCTGCGGAGATGTGGGGTACGGCAAGACGGAAGTGGCGATCAGGGCAGCGTTCAAAGCGGCTATCGACGGCAAGCAGGTGGCCGTTCTGGTGCCCACTACGATTTTGGCGCAGCAGCATTATGAAACTTTCCGTGAACGATTCTCCGGATACCCGTTTCGCATCGAGGTCCTGAGCCGTTTCCGTTCGAAGAAGGAACAAACGGACACGATGAAAGGAGTGAAGGCGGGAACTGTGGACATAGTGATCGGCACGCATCGGCTGCTCTCCGCGGATGTTCAGTTTAAGGAACTCGGCCTGCTTATAGTCGACGAGGAGCAGCGTTTTGGCGTGTCCCATAAGGAGAAGCTGAAGAGGCTCAAGACGAATGTCGATGTGCTTACCTTGACGGCGACGCCGATTCCGCGGACGCTGCACATGTCGATGCTGGGAGTGCGCGATCTGTCCGTCATCGAGACGCCGCCCGAGAACCGTTTCCCTGTGCAGACATATGTCGTTGAACACAGCAACGCGCTGATCCGTGAGGCTTTGGAGCGTGAGCTGTCCAGGGAAGGACAAGTGTATTACCTTTACAACCGGGTACAGGGCATTCACCAGATGGCGGATATTATCTCATCGCTGGTTCCCGACGCCAAAGTGGCCGTAGCTCATGGACAAATGTCCGAGCAGGAGCTGGAAAAGACGATTCTCGACTTCCTCGACGGGGAATACGATGTGTTAGTTTCTACCAGCATTATCGAGACCGGTGTGGATATTCCTAACGTCAATACATTGATCGTACACGACGCGGATAAAATGGGTTTATCCCAGCTGTATCAGTTAAGAGGACGGGTAGGACGCTCTAACCGGATTGCGTATGCGTACTTCACTTATCAACGCGACAAAGTGCTGACCGAGGTGGCCGAAAAGAGACTGCAGGCCATCAAGGAGTTTACAGAACTGGGTTCAGGGTTTAAAATTGCCATGAGGGATTTGTCCATCCGGGGGGCCGGCAATCTGCTCGGTGCGGAGCAGCACGGATTTATCGCGTCTGTGGGTTTTGATCTGTATTCGCAGATGCTTGCGGAGGAAATCGCCAAACTCAAGGCCGAGATAGACGGCACAAGCGCGGAGCCCGAGAAGGAATGGCAGACCCAACTGGATATCAATCTGGATGCTTATCTTCCATCCGACTACATTTACGACAGTATGCAGAAGATTGAAATTTACAAAAAAAGGTTGCCACATTCGCAAGATAGAGGAATCGGAGGACCTGCGCGACGAGCTGGTGGACCGGTTCGGCGATTTGCCGCAAGCGGTGGAGAACTTGCTGGCAGTAGCGCGCCTTAAGGTTTACGGCATCCAATATGCCGTTGAGTCTATCACCCAAAAGGGAGACGACTACTATATCAAAATCCATCCCGACCAGAACGGCCGGTTGGATGGGCAGAAGCTGTTCGAGCTGTCATCCGACTTCGGAGGCAGGGTGAAGCTCATCAGCGGTCCGCAAATTCATATCGCGGTTCGCTGTAAAGGCATGAGTCTGAGGAATCGATCTCATATCTGGAAAAATTTTTTTTGCTGCAGTATAAGGCGGCTTTAAAGTCGAAAGGAGAATTACAGGATGTTGCAAAATAAACAAACGTTAGCGAAGAAGTGGGTCCTCCTTTTAGCAGCCGCTATATTGGTGCTTGGTGTGCTCGGCGGGTGCGGAAAGAAATCGCAAGCGGGAAATGCGGCCGCTTCGAAGGATGTAGTCGCCACTTATAAAGCGGAACGGTCACCGCCGAGGAGTTCGACAAGTTTCAAAATGTAAATAAAGTGTTCTATCCCCAGTACGCCCAGTTTGCGAACGATCCGTCTTACAAGCAGGAAATGCTGAAGCAGTATATCACCTTCAAGGTGCTGTCCGAACGTCTGGATGCCAAAGACAAGCCGGAAGCTGACAAAAAAGGTGAAAACGCAGACCGATCAAATTAAAAGCTACCTGGACATGCAGGGCGGAGCGGATAAGTGCTTAAGGACAACAAGATCGAGATGAAGGACCTTGAGCAGTTTGTGCAGCGCAGCCTTTATTCATTGACCGCGATGGAAAGCAAAGTGACGGACGACCAGGTCAAAGCCGAGTATGACAAGAAGCTCGCGGCGGACAAAGAGGCTTACACCGTGGCTACGGTCAGCCATATCCTGGTCGCTTTGAAAGACGCTGCCACACAGAAAGACCTTCGCACTGCTGACGAGGCGTTGAAACGCGCGAAGGAAGTGCAGGACAAGCTGAGCAAAGGCGGAGATTTTTCAGCTTTGGCCAAGGAATACTCCGACGATCCGGGTTCCAAGGACAAAGGCGGCAAGTATGAGAATGCGGATATCTCCCAATGGGTGCCTGAATTCAAAAAAGGCCGCAGCCGAGCTGCCTCTGGGCCAGGTCAGCGATCCGGTCAAGACCGATTACGGTTACCACGTGATGAAAGTGGAATCAAGAACAACCAAGAAGCTGGACGATGTCAAAGCGGATATTAAGTCCGGACTTGCAGAACAGCAAATATACAACTTTGCCGAGAAAGAGCTGCCGGGCATGATTGAAACCAACAATCTTCCAAGCCTCAGCCTCAGCAGCCTGCCCAGCCGAATAACGGCGGACAAGCGCCATCCGGTTCACAGCAGCCTGCTCCGGCCGCACCGGCTCCCGACCAGACTGCGCCGCAGAATACACCGGCGCCTGCTCCGGCAGAGCCTAAGAAGTAAGCCCTTCGCAATATTTACCAGGATGTCCTTCGGGGCATCCTGTTTTTTTATTTGGATATTATGGACATAATGAGTGAAGCGGAATCTGTTATATAACGGGTGTAGATCAGACCGCTGGGAGTTGTATAAGAATTTGGGAACGGTTGAATACTATGTTCAGAAACCAATTCCCTTTCATCATGGTATAAAGTTTTGGATCTACTCGTATCTAATTCTTCAAAGAAAGCGAGGCAGCTAGAGGCATGAAAGCAACTGGAATTGTTCGTCGTATAGAGATTTGGGCAGAGTCGTAATTCCAAAAGAAATCCGCCGCACATTGAGGATTCGCGAAGGAGATCCACTGGAAATTTTTTGTTGACCGGGACGGGGAAGTCATTCTTAAGAAATATTCACCAATCGGGGAGCTCGGCGATTTCGCAAAGGAATATGCTGAATCCTTATATGAAAGCACAGGGCATATTACGATGATTTCGGACCGCGACACAGTTATTACCGTGGCAGGCGGCTCCAAGAAGGATTATTTGGACAAGCCGATCGGAAGTCTCGTCGAAAGCAGCATGGACAATCGCAAGACCGCGCTGGACAGCGGAGGCGGACAGTATGAAATTTGCAAAAAAACATGAATGAAACCTACAGCTCCTATGTTATCGCACCGATCATTGCGGGCGGCGACCCTATCGGCTCCGTTATCCTGCTGTCCAAAGAAGACAATGTGAAAATGGGCGAACTGGAAAGCAAAATGGCCGAAACCGCAGCCGGTTTTTTTTGGCCAAGCAAATGGAGCAGTAAGACGAAACTTCTCAAGGCAGGCTTCCTTGAAGGCAAGGTGCTCAGGCATCTTCTTATCCGGGAGGCTTTTTTTTCTTTGGCCGGATATCATATATAATGGAGGGCATGGGAGGAGATGGCGTGAACGACAAAGAGCGGGAGAGACCGTCATCCCGGTGGATGGAAGGCGCATTGGTATTGGGTTTGGCAGCGGCAGTTTCCAAGGCGCTCGGGACGCTGCAGAAGATTCCGCTGCAGAATCTGGCCGGAGACCAGGTATTCGGCATCTATAACGCGGTTTATCCGCTGTACATATTGATTACTTTCCTCGCAACCGCGGGGTTTCCGCTCGCGGTGTCCGCTTTTGTTGCAGAGCGGGCCTCCAAAGGGCAGTATGGCGAAGCCAGGCGTGTACTTCGCATTGCTGCCGCCATTCTTTCGATGAGCGGCTTGCTTTTCTTTGCGGGTTTATACTGGGGGGCCGATCTGCTGGCAGGCTGGATAGGCGTACAAGATACGGCGGCGGCTATCCGGAGCGTTTCCTTTGCGCTGCTGATTGTGCCGGTTATGTCGCTCTGCGCGGATATTTTCAGGGACACGGCAACATGCTGCCCACGGCTTATTCCCAGGTTGCCGAACAGCTTGTGCGTGTGCTTACTATGGTGGGGCTGCTTCTTTACTTTATGCAGGGACATGCTTCCGAAGGAACGATAGCGGCGGGAGCTACATTCGGCTCTGTCACCGGCGCAGCGGCGGGCTTGGCCGTTGTGTGGCGTTATTGGATTAGGGAACGAATGGATCCCCGTGTGGATGAGGCCAATGGATTAAGCGGCGGGCGTGTAAGCACGTTCTCTCTGGTCAGGCAGTTCGTGCTCTATGCGCTTCCTATTGCGCTGGGATCCATCATGCTGCCGATCTTGACGCTGGTGGACACTTTTACGATGCCCCGCCTGCTGGCAAACGGCTTGGGCACGGAAGCGGGCGCCATGCGGCAGTTTGGTCTTTACAACCACGGGCTGCCGTTGGTCCAAATGGTGGCTATGATCGCCGCTTCCGTGACGGCCGCGGTGGTTCCCGTCATAGCGGCTGCTAGGGCGACAGGCGATGAACGGCTGATCCGGATAAGGACCGAGCTCGCTCTGCGGTTAACTTGGCTCATAGGGCTGGCCGCTTCCATAGGGATGGCTTTGACTGCAGAGCACCTGAATATCACGTTCTACACGGATAATGAGGCACTGGAGCCGTGCGAATACTGGCCTTTACCGCTTTATTCAGCATTATGAATATTATCTCGGGAAGTATCCTGCAAGGGCTGGGCGCCGTGTTGATCCCGGTTGTAAGCCTGCTCGCAGCCTCTGCGGTCAAGCTGACCGGGAATTATCTTCTGATGCCCCGGCTCGGAATTGAGGGGGCCGCATACTCCGCCAACGCGGCTTTAATGCTGGCGGCGGGTATAAATCTTTACTTTTTTTGAGAAAGCTGACAGGAGCTTCTTTCCGCTCAAGCAGCTTTCTGTGGAAACCTGCTTTGGCTGCGGCCATCCTGACTTTCGGCATTTTATTAAGCATGCACGCGGCCCAAACTGTGCTGCAGTGGGCCCCTGTCCTGCTGCCGTCAAGGCTGCAGAGCACGATAATCAGCTTGTTCACCGTGTTGGCCGCGGCAGGGATGTATATTGCCGCTGTATTCAAGACAGGCTGTCTTACAAAAGACGACCTGGAGGCCCTCCCGGAGCTTCAAGGCAAACTGGATGCTTTTCTGCTGAAGATGAAGCTGCGTAAACCGATGAATCTTTAAATAAAAACGACTGCTGGAGGTAATTATGAGCGCATCCATTACGATTGTCGGATTGGGAACCGGGGATGAGAACCAATTAACCTTGGGCGTATGGAAGAAGCTGCAGTCATCCGGGCGCTGTATGTACGGACGGAGCAGCATCCGGTGGTGCAATCCCTGCTGCGTGGAAGTATGGCGTACGAATCCTTCGACAGGCTCTATGAGCGGCATGACACTTTCGAGAAGGTATACGATGCGATCGCCGGGGAACTCGCGGCCGAGGCGAAGCAGACAGGGGGAGAGGTGGTTTATGCCGTTCCGGGCCATCCGATGGTGGCGGAATATACGGTTAAACTCCTGCGGGAACGCTGCTCCGCGGAAGGGATTCACCTGACAGTCCTGGGGGGCGAGAGCTTCCTCGACCAGGCGTTCCTGCGGTTCGGCTTCGACCCGATCGATGGCTTCCAGCTGCTTGACGCTTCCGAACTGTCCGTAGCCAATCTGAATCCCCGCCTGCATACGATCATCGGCCAGGTGTATGATGTCCATACGGCTTCCGACGCCAAACTCAGCCTGATGCAGATTTATCCGGACGACTACAAGGTAAAGGTCGGGCATTCCCTCGGAGTGGAGGGGGCGGAAAGAATAGAAGAGGCAGCTTTGTATGAACTGGACCGAATCAAGGATTACGGCAATTTATCTTTAATCTGGGTGCCGGCCGCCGACAAGCCTGAACTGCTTAACCGTTCTTTTGCCCGCTTGCATGAAATTATCGCGATTTTGCGGAGCCCGGAAGGGTGCCCTTGGGACCGTGAACAGACTCATGCTTCCCTTCGCCGTTACCTCATCGAGGAGACGTATGAAGTGCTGGAAACGATTGATGACGACGATCCTGCAGCGATGTGCGAAGAGATGGGTGACCTGCTTCTGCAAATTATGCTGCATTCCCAAATCGAAGAGGAAGATGGCGTTTTTTACCGTCTACGACGTGATCCAGAAACTGAATGAAAAAAAATGATTCGCCGCCACCCCCACGTGTTTGCCGAAGCCACAGCCGATTCTTCGGAAGAAGTGCTCGTCAATTGGCAGCAGATCAAGGCCGAGGAAAAGAAAAGCAAGGGTGTCGATGCTGCTGAGGAACAGGTTCTCTCCGGCATCCCGAGAGATCTGCCTGCTTTAATGAAAGCGTGGCATCTTCAGAAAAAAGGCGGCTCGCGTGGGCTTTGATTGGGAACGGATCGAGGAGGTCATCGGGAAAGTGGAGGAGGAACTTGCGGAGCTGAAAGAAGTGCTTGCCACAGGCGATCAACGCGATGAGCAGAAGGAAGAGCTGGGAGACCTGCTTTTTTTTGCCGTCGTGAATCTTGCGAGGTTTCTGAAGGCGGATCCGGAGGAAGCTCTCTCCTCCACCAACCGCAAATTCATCGAACGTTTCTCTTATATTGAGCGGGAGCTGCGTTTAAGAGAGAAGACTTTTGACCAAACTGATTTACTAGAAATGGAAACCCTGTGGCAGCAGGCAAAAAAAACTTCGGCAATCGACCGCGCAAAAGCAGGAATTCTAGCGGGTGCAAAGAATAAATAATTACGAACAGGCAGGGCTCGGCGGAGCTCACAAAAAAATGAATGCTATTTAGGAGGATTCTATTATGTTGAACAAAGCGGATCTAATCAGCAACATCGCAACCAAAAGCGGAATGACCAAAAAAAGAAGTGGAAACCGTGCTTAACGGTTTTTTTTGGGTGAAGTGACCGAAGCTTTGACGAACGGAGATAAAGTGCAGCTGATCGGCTTTGGCACTTTCGAGACCCGCAAACGTTCCGGCCGCACGGGGCGAAACCCGCAAACCGGCAAGGAGATTTCTATCCCCGAGACGGTGGTTCCGGCTTTCAAAGCGGGAAACAAACTTAAAGAAGCCGTAAAATAATGCGTCTTGACAAGTTTTTTTGAAGGTTTCCCGCCTGATAAAGCGCCGTACTGTCGCGAAGGACGTCTCGGATCAGGGAAGAGTCTGGATCAACGGCAGGGATGCGAAGCCGAGCTCTACGGTAAAGGTGGGAGACGAGCTCAAGATCCAGTTTGGACAGAAGCTCGTAACGGTCCGGGTGGAACGCCTCGCGGAAACGACGAAAAAAGGATGAAGCCGCGGGTATGTATACTATGCTTCAGGAAGAAAAGCTTCAGGATAATTCACTGTAAAACCAACACGCTCCCTTCGGGGAGCTTTTTTTTGTTCCGGAAAGGCCCTGCTTACTTGCGGGGTTTTTTTTGCCAGGCTCGTTCTAAACAAGGACATCCCTCCATACCTATTTATTAATAGACCTGAAACCGAGGGGGAAAACGAGCTATGGTCCTGGAACAAGCCGGTAAGAACAAAAGACAGGAAATCAAAATGCTCAACCGCAAGCTTTTGGAAATATCCGGCGTAATGAACGTGGAAAGCTTCGACAGCGAGGAGTTTTTTGCTCGAAACGGAAATGGGATTCCTTATGATCAAAGGTCAGAATTTACATATCAAGAACTTGAACCTGGAGCAGGGATTAGTCGCCATCGAAGGGATTGTGAATAAACTGGAGTATGTGGACTCGAACTCGGGCGAAAAGTCCAAGGGTCTGTTGGGTAAGCTGTTCAAGTGAGCCTGCAGGTACAATTTGTGACTATTGGGATGATGTTTCTGAGCGGGCACGGGCTGGGGGTTATGTACGATATGTACCGCGTTCTGAGCAGGCAGTTCAGGGCTCCCAAGTGGATCATTCCTTTTCTAGACGTTGTTTATTGGGTCGTGGCGACTCTTCTGGTATTTCTCGCGTTATTCTACAGTAATCAGGGTGAAGTGCGGATGTTCGTTTTTTACCGGAATGGCGGCCGGGATTTGCTTTTATTTCCTGTTTTTTTAGCAAAACGGTAATCGGGATTATCCGGTTCGGAATAAAAGTGGTCAAAGCTCTGATTCAATTTCTCCGCAAGATGTTTAAATATCTAATTGTCGCTCCCATTAAGGCGCTTTACCGATTATTAATCGGAATCATTGGAATTTTGGCAGCAGTGGCTGTTTTCCTTTATAAGATTGTGATACAATTGTTGTATCCATTCTGGAAAATCTTTCTCTGGCTGGTTCGTCCCGTTCAGAAAAGATTAGCCGTGCCAAAGAAACTTATCTTTACATTTCAGAAGATCAGGGGATGGTGGCGGCGAATTTTCCGTAAGCAGTAGGAGGCTTCGAACGATGACAATGGGCAACATTGATCAAAAGTATAGAAACCTGAAACGAAGATTGCGTATTTCGATCATCGTGTTCCTGTGTCTGCTGAGTTATGCCGGAGTCACTTTCTGGAACCAGATGGCAAAGCTTGACGAGGCGAAGAGCCAAGCAGCCGAGCTCGACAAGAAGCTGGCGGAGAAGCAGAAGACGAATGAAGATATCCGCCGTGAAATTATACGTATGAATACCCCCGAGTATTTGGAACAGAAGATCGCCAAGGAGCTTCACTATGTGAAGCAGGGAGAAGTGCTTCTCTTTACGCCGAAACCGGCCGCTTCGAATCCATAGGCTCCGTCAGGAAAATGCTTACATGTTGAAAGTATTTCCCGCATCAGTTATAATCGGGCTAGCCGGTTTTTTTGAACATTTTATGGGAGGAACATTTTACTTTATGGCAATTGAAGTGGGCACAAAGCTAGAAGGAAAGGTAACAGGCATTACTCACTTCGGAGCGTTCGTCGAGCTTTCCGAAGGAGTTACCGGGCTTGTTCACATCTCTGAGATCGCAGATAATTACGTCAAGGACGTCAACGACCATTTGAAGGTGGGTGACAAAGTCCTTGTCAAAGTAATTAATGTCGACAAAGACGGGAAGATAGGTTTATCCATTAAGCAAGCCGTTGACAAGCCTGTTGAAGCAAGGCCTCCTCGTCCGGAACGACAAGGCGGCGGGTACCAAGGCAGACCGGATTCGAACCGTCCCGGCGGAGACCGTGGAGGATTCGGACGGGGCGGCGGCGGTGACCGCGGCGGGTTCGGACGCGGCGGAGACCGTGGAGGCCGTTCGTTCAAACCGCCTGCTAACAAGTTGACATTCGAAGACAAAATGTCCCGCTTCCTTAAGGATAGTGAAGAACGGATTTCATCGTTAAAGAAGAATACGGAAGGTAAACGCGGAGGCAGAGGCGCCAGACGCGATTAGTTTCATACAAAAGACGGCCGTGGATCCATTCCGCGGTTTTTTTGTTTTGTTGAGAGGCCTATAGTGAAATGACAGGAACGGCTAATTTTTTATTGACTTAGCAACGTAATTTGTATATAATTTTATTCATTGTGGCGGCGTAGCTCAGCTGGCTAGAGCGTACGGTTCATACCCGTAAGGTCGGGGGTTCGAGCCCCTCCGCCGCTATATCGCTCAATATCGGAAGTTTTGTCGCTTCAATTTCCAATTATTAGTGGAATCGACAGGGAATTACGGATTCCCTGCATTTTAGCCCCCAAGCAGACGGCGCCAAGCCGTCTGTTTTTTTATTGTCCGGCATCTTTGAATCATTCTGATCGCGCACTGTCATTGGGTGTGGAAACGATTCGCGCTTCGGGTTATTTTGTCGTAAACTTTTTTTTGAGTCTACTACCTATTTATGACAAACTTTATACTAGACTTCCCAATATAATAGGGACACAAACCAAAGGATGGAAGGTGTCGCTATGATGCAAAAAATGGACAAGTCTTCAAAACGATGGTTGGAATGGGCTAAGCTGGGCCGGAAAAGCCAAACAGAACATTATGGGCATGATCTCAAGGCAAGGCTGGATTCAAGCGGTTGTTTCGAAAAAATGGAATATTCTCTTGTTGATGATGGGGTTTCTGCTGGGGAGGGCGATGATCCTCGAGGAGCTTTCTCCTTTTGCAGCAGCTTACTTTGCCGTCATCTACTTTCTTAGGCGTGACATTGCGGCTTGGGTCGGCGTTGCAGCAGTGGCCGGGAGTTACCTTTCTCTTCATTCCCACGCAGGTTATATCGGGACGGAAATCGCCGTCTTTCTTCTTATCCAGAAGGGACTCGAACGGTTCGAGCGGTCAGAGCTCTCGTTCACCCCATCCTTGTCGGCCTCTCCACCTTTATGGTTCAACTGTTTGCGGCCATGGTCAGCACGGGGCTCACCTGGTACGCTCTAATGATGACCGGAGTGGAGGCGCTGCTAAGCGTAATTCTCGCCTTAATCTTCATCCAGGCACTGCCGGTGTTCACGCTATCCAGGAAAAAAATATCCAGTTAAGACATGAGGATGTGATTTGCTTAATCCTGCTGCTTGCCTCGGTGATGACAGGGACAGTCGGCTGGTCCGCCGGCTCCATGAGTATAGAGCATATTTTTTTCCAGGTATTTGATCCTGCTGTTCGCCCTGGTGGGAGGAGCCCCATTCGGCGCTTCCGTCGGGGTGATAGGGGGATTGATCTTAAGCTTGGCGGATATGCAGGCCGTGTACCAAATGAGTCTTCTGGCGTTTGCGGGACTGCTTGCCGGATTGATGAAGGAAGGAAATAAGCTGGGGGTTTCCGTGGGGATGCTGATCGGGACCTCGATCCTTTCCATCTATGTCGGTACAAAGGCGCAGGTGTTGTACTCCACTTGGGAGTCCGTGGTCGCTGTAGGATTTTTTTCCTGCTTACTCCGCGCAGCGTTGTGCAGATTCTCGCCAAATATGTGCCCGGCACGCAGGAGAATTTGAAATCCCAACAGGACTATGTCAAAAGAGTCAGAGACGCGACAGCTTCCAGAGTGGAACAGTTCTCCGAAGTTTTCAAGCAGCTTTCGCGAAGCTTCAAGCAGTTCGCGTCCGAAAACCACACCGCGGAAAGGGAGGAAGAAGTCGGACATTTCATGAACGCTGTGGCAGAGCGGTCCTGCCAGGCGTGCCATAGGAGAAATCATTGCTGGGACGAGAAGTTTCCGCAAACCTATAAGCTGATGACCGATATGATGACGGAGGTGGAGATCAAGCAGAATTTTTCCAAGAAAGACATTCCGGCTGCCTGGAAAAGGTCCTGCGTCAAGACGGAGCAGGTGCTGGATGTGATGAAGCAGCAGTACCGGCTTTTCCAAAACAATCTGCACTGGAAAAAAAGCAAATCACCGACAGCCGGCAGATCGTGGCGGATCAATTGTTCGGCGTGTCGCAAATTATGGAGGATTTGGCTAAGGAGATCAAAAGGGAAGGCCAGGCCATGTTTCTGCAGGAAGAGCAGATCCGGCACGCTCTGGAAGCACTTGGACTGTCGATCCACAGCATCGAGATCATCTCTTTGGATGAAGGAAATGTAGAAATTGAAATTATCCATCAATATACGAAAGGATTTGACGAATGCCGTAAAATCATCGCTCCGCTGCTTTCCGACATCCTGAGAGAGAACATAGCCGTAATGAGCGAGCAGATGCATGATAAGGGGGACGGCTACGCCACCGTTGTATTCGGCTCCGCCAAGGAATTCGAAGTGGTCACGGGAGTAGCGGCCATCGCCAAGGACGGGGACCTGCTGTCGGGAGACAGCTTCAGCACCGTGGAGCTTGGGAACGGCAAATTCGCGGTCGCCTTAAGCGACGGGATGGGAAACGGAGAAAGGGCGAAAGCTGAAAGCAGCGCGGCCCTGACTATTTTGCAACAGCTCCTCCAATCCGGGATGGATGAGAAGCTAGCTATCAAATCGGTCAACTCCGTTCTATTGCTGAGATCCTCCGATGAAATGTATGCGACCGTGGATGTCGCGCTGATCGATCTGTATAACGCTGGCACCACTTTCTTGAAAATCGGGTCAATCCCCAGCTTTATAAAAAAAGAGGAAACGAGGTCATCCCGATCTCGGCCAATAATCTGCCAGTGGGCATTCTGCAGGATATCGAGGTGGACTTGATATCGATGGATTTGCAGCCGGGCGACGTGCTGATCATGATGTCCGACGGCATTTACGACGCGCCAGGCCCTGCGGTTAACAAGGAGTTGTGGATGAAGCGGCTGATCCAGGAGGTATATATGGACACTCCTCAGGATATGGCGGAGAGCTTGCTGGACAAAGTAATGCGCTACCATCAAGGCGAAATCCATGACGATATGACAGTGGTCGTGGCAAAAAATCGAGAAGCATCAGCCGGAGTGGGCAACTTTCCATTGGCCGGGCATGACCCGGATGGAACGACCTAAGACGGTGAGTTGAGCCGATGCGTGAACAAGCTGCAGTTCTGGGGACTGCGGCTTTTTTTTGGTGTGTAGTGCTGCAGTAAAGGGCTGGCTGACGGGGCATCATTCCCGGCTGTCCGCAAAGTACCCGGCTTCGTACGGACTTGTCGTCACTTTGCGGGAAAATGTTTATACTCTCTCAACTATGGAGAAGCTGATACTACAATTAATAGTTTCCATAGGGGGGACGGGAATGAAGCAAATTATTCTGGTCACGGACGGTTGTTCAAATGTCGGAATCAGCTGTCGTTGCAGCGGCCCACGCCCAGGCGGAGGGTATAGTCGTAAATGTAGTAGGAGTGATTGATCAAGGAGAGTTGGGAGAGCGCGGAGCGGAGGAGATCAGGGAAATCGCCGACGCCGGCGGGGGAATGAGCCGAATCGTGCTTCAAGCCAGCTTGCCCGGACGGTGCAGATGATGACCCGGAAGACGGTTGCCTATACCATCCAGGCTGAGGTGGGCAAACAGATGAAGTCGCTCTTCGGCCATTCGGCGCTGGAACAGCTGCCTCCGGCGCAAAGGGCCCAGGTAGTCGAGACGATAGATGAACTGGCAGAGACTTCCCCGCTGGAAGTCGCCCTGTTGGTCGACGCGAGCGCCAGTATGAAGCCCAAGATGGATTCCGTCCGCGAGGCTGTACGCGACTTGATGCTCAGCCTGCAGGCAAGAATGGGCAAAAGCCGACTGGCCGTTTTCCATTTTCCGGGAGCGGCGAATTCGGATGAAGAAGCCGTAATGGATTTGGATTGGACTTCCAACCTTGCAAATGTGGACAAGATGTTCTATAAATTAAACATGAAGGGCACAACGCCTACAGGGCCCGCACTTATGCACGTGATCCGCTATATGACGGGGGAACCTTTTGCCGGAAGTCCGGTCATTTCTGAAACGGGGACAAGAGAGAGCAGACAGCTGCCCAAAAGCAAGGAAGGGATGCTGAGTGACTACGTTATTTGACGCACCGCTGCAGCCGGGTTTAATGATACGCGGCAAATGGCGTAAAGGATGCTATCAAATCCGCAGGCTTCTTGGCCAAGGAGCCAACGGACAGGTGTACCTGGTGAGCCAGGGAAGTTCATACTATGCTTTGAAAATCGGATACGATTCGTTGGAACATCTGTCGGAAGTCAACGCTCTCAAGCAGCTGTCCCAATCGGCTGCTTTTGAGAATTATTTGATTGACGTCGACGATGCCCGCCTGGAGGGGAAGGACTACCCTTTCAGCGTGATCCGTTACATAAAAGGGGATAATATTCATCGGTTCCTGCAGGAGAACGGGCTGGACTGGGTTTATCTGGTTGGCTGGAACCTGCTTGGCAAGCTCACGGAGCTGCACGGCACAGGCTGGATATTCGGTGATCTAAAGCCGGAAAACGTGCTGGTGTCGGGTCGGGGCGCGGTTCATTTGATCGATTTCGGAGGGGTCACAGGAAGGGGAAGGGCGGTCAAACAGTTTACGGAGATGTATGACCGCGGTTACTGGTCCGCAGGGTCGCGTTCTGCCGAAGAAAGCTACGACTTGTTCTCTTTTGCCGTGCTCATGCTGTCTATGCTCGATTCGTCGGACACATTCCGGTCATTGCCCGTTGTGCTGCCGCACAACCGTACCGTCGGCGTGCTGCTGGACAGGGTGTACAAAGAACCGGCCTGCCGCACAATCGCTCCTTTTCTGGAAAAAAACGCTTTAACCGGAAAATATGCTTCGTCCAAAGAAGCCCGCTTGGAATGGAGAAAGCAGATGCTGCAGCATCGAATGCGCCGCCCACCCGCTCCGGGCAAGAAGGGGGTTTGGGTTCCGGCGTCCTTCGCACTGTCCATCGCTTTGTTTGCGGCAACAGTATATTTTTTTCAGATAAGAGGATGACCATCATGGGATTGCTTGCCAAGGTAAATGAAACAATCGGCAATGAGCGTCTGCTGCAGCAGGGAGATACGATTGTCGTCGCGGTGTCGGGGGGTCCGGATTCCATTGCGATGCTCCATATTCTTCACCGCCTGTCGGAGCACTGGAATTGGAAGCTGGTCGCAGCTCATGTCAATCATCAGTTTAGAGGCCGGGAATCCGACGAGGAAGCGGATTTTGTCGTAAGCTTCGCCCGCGCCTGGAGCTTCCTGTGGAAGTGGGGAATATTGACGTACCGCAGTACATCGAAGAAACCGCAATGAATGCCCAGACGGCTGCAAGGGAGCGGCGATACCGTTTCCTGAGGGAAACCGCGGAGCAATATAAGGCAAATTGTATTGCAGTCGCCCACCATGCGGACGATCAGGCGGAGACGGTTCTGATGAGGCTGATCCGAGGCACGGGTCCCGGAGGCTGTCCGGAATGCCGATTATGCGGATGGAAGGTAAAATGAAACTTGTTCGCCCCTTGTTACGTATATACAAGTCAGAGGTTTTGGCTACTGCCGGGAAGAGCGTCTCGCCTACCGGGAGGACAGCTCGAATCAGCTGCGCAAATATTTTCGCAATCAAGTAAGGCTTGATGTGCTGCCGATGCTCGGCAGGTACAATGATCATTTGGCGGAATCCGTCGCAAGGCTTGCCGAAATGATGGCTTCGGAGAACGCTTATATGGACTCTGTCGTTCGGCGGATCTTTGAGGAGGGCGTATCGCGGGAAGCAGAAGAGTATACCTTTTCGAGAAGGTGGTTTGCCGGAAGTGCCGTCGCTTTACAAAGGCGGTTGATTAAACTAATATTATATTATCTTTCCGGCGATTCGGATTTTTTTTGGATTACAGGAAAACCGAAGGTATCCGTACGGCTATATTGCAGGAGCGGTCGCCTAATTTAACGATGAATTTGAGCGATGAGGTCCATTTTACGAAAGAATATGACCGGATTCGTTTTCATAAATTCAAACTGCCGGCGCAGGATTACGACTATGCCATTGAAGCGTTATTAGCTGAATTGGAGATTAAGGAAGCCGGTTTTCGTTTAATCTTTTTTTAAAGGAAGAAGTTGAGCCGGGATGCACGCCGGTTGTCGCCAGAGAACACAGTAAAGACGATTCCGTGTTTGACTACGACCTGCTCGATTTTCCTCTGAGGATCAGGAACCGCAGAGCCGGAGACCGGATGCAGGTTATTGGTTTAAACGGGTCGAAAAAAAAGTAAAAGATATTCTCATTGATGATAAAATTCCTCCTGCGGACAGGGAGCGGATTCCTTTACTGGCGGACGCATCCGGCCATATTCTGTGGATTCCCGGGATCCGAAGATCACGGCATGCGGCGGTATCGGCGGGCACCACACGGATTCTACGGATCACAGCTATAGATCTGAAGGACCGCCGATAGTCTGCACAAGCTTTTATGATCATATTATTTATTAGGAGGTCCACCTGTTGCTTAACGATATTGAAGAGGTGCTGTACAGCGAGGAGCAGCTGCAGCACAAAATTCGGGAATTGGGCGCTTTGCTCAGCAAGGAATTCGAGGGCAAGAACCCGCTCGTTATCTGCGTACTGAAAGGCGCTTTTATATTCATGTCCGATCTCGTCAAACGGATGACTATCCCGCTGGAGATCGATTTTATGGCAGTTTCGAGCTATGGGGCTTCCACCAAATCCTCTGGGGTGGTCAAAATCGTGAAAGATTTGGATGTGTCCGTCGAAGGCCGCCACGTGCTCATTGTGGAAGATATTATAGACAGCGGCCTCACTTTAAGCTACTTAATCGATGTATTGGAAAGGCGCAACGCATTGTCGACTTCCGTTGTCGCCCTGTTCAATAAACCTGCCCGGAGGACAGTTGACCTGGAACCGGACTATGTCGGGTATGAAATCCCGGATGCTTTCATCGTAGGATATGGGCTCGACTATGGCGAGAAATACCGGAACCTGCTTTATCGGGGTTCTTAAACAAGAGATTTACTCCACCTAGGCACGGCTTTCACGGTAGCTCCGTATAGTGGAAACGTTCTATTGAGATGGGGAATCTCGCTATGGTAAAATATAAAAAAGTGTGCCCTTTGAGAGGAGGTTCGGGATGAATCGAATTTTGCGCAATACAGGTTTTTTTTATCTGCTTATTTTTTTTGGTAACAGTAGGTATCATACATTTTATCAGCAACCAGAATGATACCAAGGATACAATCTCATATACGAAATTCCGCCAGGTTGTAGCGGAGAAGAATGTGGAATCGGTCACAGCGCAGTTTAACGGGTATACCTACCTTATCCAAGGTACGTATAAAACCCCGGTGACAGATAAGAAAAGCTTCCAGACCAACGGTTTTTTTCGATACGAAGACGGTTGATCTGCTTGAATCAACAGGCGCCGATGTCACCGTCAAACCGATGGAAGAGAACAGCATCTGGTTTAGCGTGCTTACTTCGATTATCCCGTTTATCATCATTTTCATTCTTTTCTTCTTCCTGATGAATCAAGCGCAGGGCGGCGGAGGGAAGGTAATGAACTTCGGCAAAAGTCGCGCCCGCCTATACAATGATGAGAAGAAGCGCGTGACGTTCGAGGATGTGGCGGGGGCCGACGAAGAGAAGCAGGAGCTTGTTGAAATTGTGGAGTTCCTGAAGGATCCGCGCAAGTTTGCTGCAGTGGGGGCCAGAATTCCGAAAGGGGTTCTGCTCAACGGCCTCCGGGAACCGGTAAAACGCTGCTTGCCCGGGCAGTCGCCGGAGAAGCGGGTGTTCCGTTCTTCTCCATCAGCGGTTCCGATTTTGTCGAAATGTTCGTCGGTGTCGGCGCATCCCGCGTGCGCGACCTGTTCGAGAACGCGAAGAAGAACTCTCCTTGCATTATCTTCATTGACGAAATCGACGCGGTTGGACGCCAGCGCGGCGCCGGTCTTGGCGGCGGCCATGACGAGCGCGAACAGACGCTGAACCAGCTGCTTGTCGAGATGGACGGTTTCGGGGCGAACGAGGGAATCATTATCGTTGCGGCGACCAACAGGCCGGATATTCTCGATCCCGCGTTGCTGCGTCCGGGACGCTTTGACCGCCAGATTACGGTGGACCGTCCGGATGTGAAAGGCCGCGAAGCTGTGTTGAAAGTGCATTCGAGGAACAAGCCTTTGGCCAAAGATGTCAGAATGGATTCGCTGGCCCGGTATACAACCGGCTTCACGGGTGCCGATCTGGAGAACTTGCTGAACGAAGCGGCACTGATCGCAGCCCGTAGAAACCGTAAAGATATTTCGATGGCCGAGATTGAGGAAGCGTTCGACCGTGTTGTCGTAGGAACGCAGAAGAGCAGCCGCGTGATCAGCGAGCGTGAGAAGCGCATTGTCGCTTTCCATGAAGCTGGACATACCATTGTCGGTTATCACGTCGAGAATGCGGATATGGTGCACAAGGTGACCATCGTTCCCAGAGGACGCGCCGGCGGTTATGTCATGATGCTGCCTAAAGAAGGCGAAGACCGGATGATGTCGACCAAATCCGAGCTTTTGGATAAGGTTACGGGTTTATTGGCCGGCCGGGTGTCGGAGGAATTGTTCATTGGAGAAATCGGAACGGGAGCTTACAGCGATTTTCAAAGATCGACCTCCATTGTCCGCAAGATGATCATGGAATACGGAATGAGCGACAAGCTCGGACCGATGCAGTTCGGCAGCGCTCAGGGACAGGTCTTCCTGGGTCGGGATATCGGGCATGAGCAGAATTACAGTGACGCGATCGCTTATGAGATCGATCAGGAGATGCAGGATATTATCCGCAGCTGCTACAACCGGGCTCGCGAGATTCTTACGAACCATAAAGATCAGGTTCGCCTGATTGCCGAAACGCTGCTGGAGAAAGAAACGCTCGATAAAGAGCAGATTGTTCAATTGATCGAGAATGGCAAGTTGCCGCCTGAAGAGGAAGAAGTGAAGGTGAACATCAACGGCCAGAATCAATTGAACGATTCCAACAAGTTGGGCTTTCCCAAAGAAATCAGAGACAGTGCAGCTGTGCCGGAAACAGAGAACAAGGAACCGAAGAAGCTTCCTGATCCGAACGATCCGGATGCCAATAAATAAAAAAAAGACTGCACACCGCGTCCACTTTCTAGTGGCGCGGTTTTTTTATTTGAATTTTTTACAATAGACCTGAATGATAAGCGGCTGCTGCTGCATTTCAATTGTAAATATTTTGCAATCCAAATGTGACAAATTCGTGATTGACAGTGCCCTGAATGTTGTGTAAATTAAATGTAAATTCTTTAGTTTTTTTTAATAAGTTAGTGCTTTTTTTTCACAAACAATGAGACATGCAGCCATACAGCAGATATTCAGCGAGCGGGGTCAATGAGCTGCACTTTCATTTCATGATTTTCAATTAAGGGTGAGTTGTCGCCGCCCGGAGGGGGAAGCTATGGAAGCCTTGGCTTTACAGAGGAAAGCGGAACAAAATCAGGAATTGAAGGAAAAAAATTGCTCAGCTGAAGAAAGAACGAAACGCCATTATTCTCGCGCATTATTATCAACGAGATGAGATACAGGAAGTTGCCGATTTCAGAGGGGATTCCTTTTTTTACTGGCACAGAAAGCTGCGGAGACCGACGCGGATGTGATCGTATTCTGCGGTGTACACTTCATGGGGGAGAGCGCGAAGATACTTGCGCCGAATAAGACGGTGATCATTCCCGATGAACGCGCAGGCTGCCCAATGGCCGACATGGTCAATGTCGACGGGCTCAGATCGCTGAAGCGGCAGCATCCGAATGCAACGGTGGTAGCTTACATTAATACTTCCGCCGATGTCAAATCGGAAACGGACATTTGCTGTACTTCCGCCAATGCGGTCAAGGTGATCGAATCGATCGAGTCGGAGGAGATAATCTGGGTTCCGGATAAAAAATTTGGGAGACTATGTATCAAAATTCACAAACAAAAAAAATGATTATTTGGGAAGGTTACTGCAATACTCACGATATGCTCACCGTCAAGGACGTGGAAGAAATGAGAGCCAAGTATCCGAATGCCGAGTTCGTGGTACATCCGGAGTGCCGTCCCGAGGTGGTGAAGATGGGTGATTTCGTCGGAAGCACCACGGCCATCATCAAGTATTGCCGCGAGTCTGACTGCCAGGAGTTTATTGTCGGCACGGAGGATGGGACCGGATACCAGCTTCGTCTGGACAGCCCGAATAAACAGTTCCATTTTGCGACCAAATACCTGGTATGCCCGAATATGAAAGTTAACAATTTGAAGAAAGTGGTCCGATGCCTGGAAACGATGCAGCCGCAGATTTATGTGCGTCCAGACGTGGCTGACAAAGCTAAATTGTCCTTAAAGCGTATGCTCCAGGTAAAGTAGCTTGCGCTGCTTTGTTGGAGACCGGGGGGAGCTTCAGATGACGAGATATTTGGTTGATTTCAATTTGGATGATCTGCCGCGCGTGGCAACGGATATCATTGTGATTGGTGCCGGCATCGCCGGCCTGTTTACCGCGCTTAAAGCAAGCCAACACCGCAAAGTGCTGATGGTCACCAAGAAATCATTATTGGACAGCAATACCCGATATGCTCAAGGGGGTATTGCTGCTGTTATTTCCAATGAAGATTCACCGGAGTACCATCTACAGGATACTTTGTTTGCCGGCGCGGGGCTTTGTTCCTATAAAGCGGTGGATGTATTGGTGCACGAAGGACCGGCAGGAGTGCAGGATCTTATTCGCATGGGCACCCAGTTCGACCTCGAGGATGGAGAGCTCGCCCTTACCAAAGAAGGGGCTCACAGCCAGCGTAGAATACTGCACGCCCAAGGGGATGCAACGGGAGCCGAGATCGTAAGGGCTCTGTCCGAGAAAGCGAAGCAGAATCCGAACATTGAAATATGGAACGACCATTTTGTTATCGATTTGGTTACGGAGAAGGGCGAATGCTACGGCGCAATCGTCCAAAAGCCTGACGGACACAAGGTATTCGTCAAGGGAAATGCCACGATCCTGTGCTCGGGCGGGGCCGGGCAGCTTTTTTTCGGTACACGACGAACCCCGACATCGCAACCGGTGACGGGATCGCCATTGCCTACCGGGCGGGGGCCGAGATCCAGGATATGGAGTTTATCCAGTTTCATCCGACCGTGCTTTGTTATCCGGGTGCTCCCCGTTTCCTGATTTCCGAAGCAGTAAGGGGAGAAGGCGGTATCCTGCGCAATATACACGGTGAACGTTCATGGAAAAGTACCATCCGCAGCTTGAGCTTGCTCCTCGAGATATTGTGGCCAGAGCCATCGTGACGGAAATGGAAAGAACGAAGTCGACGTTCGTCTACATTGATATTACACATGAGAGCGAGGCTTGATCAAACGCCGGTTTCCGAACATTTACGAATTTTGTTTAGGCCACGGTCTGGACATGACCACGGACTGGATTCCGGTTGCCCCGGCGGCCCATTACATGATGGGAGGAGTAAAAACCGATTTAAAAGGAGAGACTGCGGTCAAAAGGCTTTTTTTGCCTGTGGAGAGGTATCCTCTACGGGTGTGCACGGGGCGAACCGTCTGGCCAGCAACTCCCTGTCGGAAGCAATTGTGTTCGGGAGCAGGATTGTACAAGCCATCCTTGAGATGGAGCCGTCGGCGCCGTTCCCTGCATCAAGGAATCTGCCGCCCGTTTCGAACTGAGGCAGCCCGTCATCGAAAAGCGGCTGAAACTGCAAAAGCTGATGCTCAGATATGCAGGGGTTACACGGACGGGAGAAGGATTAAAAAAAAGTATGGAAGAATTAAAAAAAGACAAGAAACTTTTTTTCCGCTCCCGGCTGTCTAAAAGAGAGGACTATGAATTTGCCAACCTTCTGACGTGCGCCATGCTGACTTCGCAGGCCGCATTGATGCGGGGGGAAAGCCGCGGAGGCCATTACCGCGAGGATTTTCCGGAAAGAAATGACGATCTATGGCAGAAGCATCTCGTGTTTAACCGGTATAATGGAATGACAGAGGAGAGTATGGAGGATGTTTAACTTAAATACAGAATCTATAGCCCGCAGCATCCGGCAGTGGCTGGATGAAGATATCGGCACGGGAGACATAACCACGATGACGACAATACCTTTAGAACGGAAGTCTAGAGGTATCATACATGTAAAGGAAACGGGCATCATGGCGGGAATGCCTGTCGCTGGGCTGGTGTTTGAGACGGTGGATCCCGAGCTTCAATTCATTGCGCGCGCCGCAGACGGGCAGGCTGTGGAGCAAGGCGCCGTGTTGGCCGAAGTCGTGGGAAGCACGCGCAGCATACTGCTTGGCGAGAGGCTGGCTTTAAACTTGTTGCAGCGATTATCAGGGATTGCGACGCGTACCCGCCAGTACGTCGAAGCTCTCGAAGGAACACCGGTCCGGCTGGTGGACACCCGCAAGACGACGCCGGGCCACCGGGCCTTGGAGAAGTACGCAGTGCGCGTAGGCGGCGGACACAATCACCGCTTCGGCTTGTATGATGCCGTGATGATCAAGGATAATCATATTAAAGGCGCGGGCGGCATTAATCAGGCAATCGTCTCTGCACGCCGGGCCATTCCCCATACGATGAAAATTGAAGTCGAGGTAGAGACGCAGGATCAGCTGGAAGAGGCCCTTTCAGCCATGCCGGACATCATTATGCTGGACAATATGAATGTGGAGCAGATGAAATCGGCGGTGCATCGCATCAAAGAAATGGCGCCGCATATTGTTATAGAAGCTTCGGGGTCAGTGACTCTTCAGACCATCAAAGACATTGCTTCTTCCGGGGTAGATGTCATCTCCGTGGGAAGATTGACCTACTCCGTCTCTTCTCTCGACATTTCCTTGGACCTCAATGAGCGAAAAGGAGCCGGTTTATGATTCTGGTTGTGGATGTCGGCAATACGAACATCGTGCTTGGATTATATGACCGCGAAACGCTGGCCCATCATTGGCGGCTTAGCACGAACCGTTCCGCGACAGTTGACGAATACGGCATGATAATGATGAATCTGTTCAATCATGCGGGCGTCGATGCGGATGAGGTAGAAGGAGTCATCGTCTCTTCGGTCGTGCCGCCGCTGAGGTTTGTGCTGGAGAATCTGTGCACAAAATATGTGAAGAAGACGCCGCTCATTGTAGGGCCCGGCATTCGGACAGGCTTGAATATCCGATATGAGAATCCTCGGGAGGTAGGCGCCGACCGTATCGTAAACGCCGTTGCAGCGATAGAGCTGTACGGCGCTCCATGTATCGTCGTGGATTTTGGAACTGCCACGACGTTTGACTACATTGACGAGAACAGCCAATATATAGGTGGGGCCGTTGCGCCGGGAATAGGCATTTCCACAGAAGCTTTATACCAGCGGGCCGCCAAGCTGCCCAGGATAGATCTCGTGCGTCCGCGGAGCGTGGTAGGCCGCAGCACCGTTACCTCCATGCAGGCGGGAATCGTTTTTTGGATTTGCCGGGCAGGTGGATGGAATCGTTGAACGTATAAAAGAGGAATTCAACACAGAACCTACGGTCATTGCAACCGGTGGATTGGCCGAAATGATCGCATCGGAATCGCGGACCCTCTCGCTGGTCAATCCGCTGCTCACACTGCAGGGTCTTCAAATCATTTATAAACGAAATGTATAGAAGGGATTTAATCGATTATGAAAGACTATATGATAAGGGGTACCGCGCTGGAAGGAAAAGTGCGTATTTTTTGCGGCCCATACCACCGCGCTTGTCAACGAACTATGCAGAAGGCATCAGACGATGCCGGTAGTGTCTGCAGCTTTGGGACGTACGGCAACCGTGGCGCTGATGATGGGAGCTATGCTGAAAGGGGAGGAAAAGCTGACGATCCAAGTGAAAGGGGACGGCCCGGCAGGCCAGATTGTGGTTGACGCCAACGCAAATGGGGAAGTCAGGGGGTATGTCGGCCAGCCTATCGTCGATTTGCCCTTGAAGCCGAACGGGAAGCTCGACGTCTCGGCCGCAGTGGGCGAGGGATTCATCTATGTGATCAAGGACCTTGGGCTAAAAGAGCTACCGGGGGAGCACCCCTATCGTTTCCGGGGAAATAGCGGAGGATTTTACTTACTATTTCGCCAAGTCGGAACAGACCCCTTCCGCGGTCGCCCTAGGCGTATTGGTTGATACCGATTACTCGATCCGCGCGGCAGGCGGCTTTATCATTCAGCTGCTTCCAGGCCTCAGCGACGAGGAAATTGACCAAATCGAAGGCCAGTTGGCTGAGCTGCCGCCGATTACTACACTGCTCGACCAAGGAGCGACATTGGAACAGGTTTTGACAAAAATAGTCGGCGAAGTGAACGTTATGGAAACCTCAGGCGCCCGCTTCCGCTGCAAATGCTCCCACGAACGGGTAGAACAAACTTTAATATCGCTGGGCAAAAAATGAGCTGCAAAAGCTTGCCGAAGAAGATGAAAGCGTGGAAGTGGAATGCCATTTTTTTGCAATGAGAAATATATCTTCTCGAAGGGACAGCTGGAGCGGCTGGCCGACACTTTATAAAATAAACCAACTATAATAGATGAATAGGATAGACACTGGGGAGATCGGGAATGCGGAATGTAAGGGTTTTATGGGGAATAATTGTCGTTCTTTCATTATGCGTAGCCGCTCTTGCATCGGTTTTGCTCTTTCGTCCTTCCGCGGCTCCCGCAGAGGGATCCATCCCGAAGCAGGCGATTGACGCCCCCCGTACGGTCGCTTCCATTGGAGGGCGTGTCATCACTGAGTCGGAGGTTAAGATGAATCTTGTGAGACGATATGGCCAGACGATGATGAAGGAAATGCTGGACCGGGAAGCTGTCAGGCTCGAAGCGGAGCAAAAAAGGGATTAAGGTAGCGGACAGCGAAGTGGATATGGAATTGAAGCGGATGCAGCAGGGTTACGACAATGAAGATGCATTTTATAAGTCAATGAAGGAGCAGCTTGGCTTGACCAAATCTGAGCTTAGGGAAGACGTTTATAATAAGCTTCTCTTGGATAAAATTGCGACCCAGAACATTAAAGTCAGCGACCAGGACATAACGGACTATATGAACAGCCATCCGGAGGAGTTCACCGGGCTCGTGCAGATCAGAATCCAGCAGCTGATTTTAAACAATAAGGAAACGGCCGTGAAAGCTATAGAAGAACTGAAAAAAAGGCACGGATTTCGCCATAGTGGCAAGAGACCGCTCGCTCGATGACGCCACGGCCAACAAAGGCGGAGATTTGGGGTGGGTCGACCAAGGGGACCCGTTCGTTCCGGCCCCGATTATGAATGAGGCCAAAAAAACTTGCAAGCCGGGCAGATCAGTGCGCCGATCCCTCTCGATAAAGGCCAATACGCCGTAATCCGCTTAAAGGAACGCAAGGAAAAAGGGAAGGATTTCGTCGATATGATCCGCGAAGGAGTCCGCAGAGATTTGGCGCTTCACCAAGCTCCACCGTTAAAAGATATTCTGTCCAGCCTTCGCGCCAAGAGAAACGCAAGCATTGTTGACCCTGCCTATAGTCCTTAAAAAATGCAGTTGACAATAGTTTCCCTCATTGATAAGATGGACGTATAATCCTACTGATTTACTCGGATATAATTTCGCGGGAGGGAATTTGGAATGGCTAAATTGGTACAGAATATTACACAATTGATCGGGGATACGCCGCTCGTACGGTTGAACGCGTAGTGCCTGAAGGAAGCGCTGAAGTTTATGTGAAGCTTGAATTCCAGAACCCCGGAGCAAGCGTCAAAGACCGCATCGCCATTTCCATGATTGAGGTTGCAGAACGGAAGGCAAGTTAAAGCCCGGCGATACGATTGTCGAACCTACCAGCGGAAACACCGGTATCGGACTGGCCATGGTGGCCGCGGCTAAAGGTTATAAAGCGGTTCTGGTCATGCCGGAAACGATGAGTATGGAAAGAAGGAACTTGCTTCGCGCTTATGGCGCCGACCTCGTGCTGACTCCCGGCGCCGAAGGAATGAAAGGTGCGATCAAGAAAGCGGAAGAGCTGAAAGCGAGCAACGCGAATTATTTCATGCCTCAGCAGTTTGAGAACCCGGCCAACGTCAAGATTCACCGCGAAACGACAGGCCCTGAAATCGTGGAAGCGATCAAATCCCACGACGGCAAGCTGGACGCGTTCATTGCAGGTATCGGAACCGGAGGGACGATTACCGGAGCCGGCAGCGTCCTTAAGGAAAATTTCCCTGGCATCAAGGTGTATGCCGTTGAGCCGGCCTCTTCTCCGGTGCTTTCCGGAGCAAGCCCGGACCTCATAAAATTCAAGCATCGGCGCAGGCTTCGTGCCGGATATTCTGGATACGGACGTTTACGACGAAATCATCGCCGTTGAAAACGATCAAGCTTTTGAAACCTCCCGCCGTGTGGCGAAAGAAGAGGGAATCCTGGGAGGAATATCATCCGGAGCAGCTATCTATGCAGCTTTGAAGGTAGCCAAACAATTGGGAGCGGGCAAGCGTGTCGTTGCAGTAATCCCAAGCAACGGGGAAAGATACCTTAGCACACCGCTATACCAGTTCGAAGAATAACACGAATTAAAGATGCAGCCCTTCGACAAGAGGGGCTTTTTTTTCTCTATATCAAGGAGGTTCCTTCATGTCGGTCATAACCACAGGGCAGCAGTGGCGGCAGTGGGCCGGTCAGTATACCATAATCCCTTATATTGAAAGCATACCAATGGACACAAGACGCTTCTATCACTGCAGCAGGCATGGGAAATGGCCGAGGGGCCTTCTTTTATTCTGGAGAGCGGAAAGACGGGCAGGTACACATTTCTGGGACTTTCCTCCTTTTCTACGATACAAGGCAAAGGCAATGAGTGTGTCATCAAGGAAGGCGGAAAGGAAATCCGGCACGCCGGTTCTCCTTTTCAGCTCGTAAAACAGTGGCTGGCCCGTTACCGTTCACCCAAAATCGCCGGTGCGCCGAAATTTGTCGGAGGCTGCGCAGGCTTTTGGGGCTATGACGCAGTACGCTTCATTGAGAAGCTGCCGGAGACGGCTTCCGACGATCTCGGAACTCCGGATTACGCGTTCCTGCTGGTCGACGAATTATGGATAATGGACCATCAAGCCGGTCGGCTGTTTCTGGCTGTCCATTCACCGGTGACAGAGTCGATGCGCGAGGATCCGGAACAGCTCCAGTTTGTATATAATACAGCAGCCGATAGAGCCGCCCGTATGAAATCGCAGTGGGAAAAGATCCTCGCTTCGAACGATACTCCTGATACAGTGGAACGCCACAAACGGTTCCAAACCATGCTCGAAAAGGACAAGCTGCTCCTTCATACCCATCCTCTGCAGGGAATCGCCCCCGCTTTTAAAGAGGAAGATTTTATCCGGGCTGTTAAGAAAATTCAGCAGTACATTGCCCAAGGCGATGTGTTCCAGGTTAACCTGTCCGTCCGTCAAAGCCGTAAGCTTAATGCGGAGCCGGAACAAATTTATGAGTGGCTGCGGCTGCTTAACCCTTCTCCTTATATGGGCATGCTTCGGTTTCAAGGATTTCAGCTCGTGTCCGCTTCCCCTGAACTTCTCGTGCAGTTGGAGGATGGCAGAGTAAGGACGAGGCCGATTGCCGGGACAAGACCCCGTGGGGCTAATGACGAAGAAGATTTACGGCTGGCAGGCGAGCTGATCGAGAATGAAAAGGAACGTGCGGAGCATATTATGCTTGTCGATTTGGAACGGAACGATCTCGGGAAAATATCCAAATACGGCACCGTCCGGGTAAAAGATTTAATGGTGATTGAAAAAAATACTCCCACGTAATGCACATTGTCTCGGAGGTGGAGGGGGAGCTCGCCGCAGGCAAAGACGCGTTTGATGTCATTGAAGCTGCCTTTCCGGGCGGGACGATCACAGGCGCTCCCAAAGTTCGTACGATGGAAATCATCGAAGAGCTGGAACCCGTCAGACGGGGGGCTTACACCGGTTCTATGGGATGGATTGACTATAACGGAAATATGGAATTTAATATTGTTATACGAACACTGCTCATCACCTCGGAAGGAATGGGCCATATCCAGGCCGGCGCGGGCATCGTTATCGATTCTGTACCTGAAAAGGAGTACGCGGAGTCGATGAATAAAGCGAAGGCTCTATGGAAAGCCATTCAATACGCGGAGCAGTGGAAAGAGGCTGCTGGACAAGCCGGGGCGGATAAAGAAGCAAAAAAGGGAGCTTGCTGCTAATGATTCTGGTAATAGATAATTACGATTCTTTTACGTACAACCTGGTGCAGTACCTGGGCGAGCTTGGGCAGGAGGTGGCGGTTCACCGCAATGACGCTATTGACCTGCAGGGCATTGAAGGGTTAAAGCCGGACCACATCCTGATCTCTCCGGGACCCTGCACCCCAAATGAAGCCGGAATATCACTTGAGCTGATTTCCCATTTTAAAGGGAAAATTCCTATCCTTGGGGTCTGCCTGGGGCACCAATCGATCGGCCAAGCCTTCGGGGGGGAGGTCGTACGGGCGGAGAAGCTGATGCACGGCAAAACGTCGGAGATTTTCCACGACCAAAAGACGATCTTTGAAGGCATTCCCTCTCCTTTCACGGCCACCCGGTACCATTCATTGATCGTTAAAGCGGAAACGCTCCCTGAATGCCTGGAGGTCAGCGCTCGCACGGCGGAAGGAGAAATTATGGGCTGCGTCATAAAGAGTACGCCATTGAAGGAGTGCAATTTCATCCGGAGTCTATAATTACCGACTATGGGCTGCATATTTTGCGTAATTTTCTGTCCCAATCGGTAAAATAAGAAGGAGCCGTCATGAAAATTTGGATGAACGGCAGTGTGATGGAAGACAAAGAAGCCGCGGTTTCGATTTACGACCATGGCTTCCTTTACGGGATCGGATTGTTTGAGACGTTTCGAACGTACAGAGGGAACCCTTATCTGTTTGAAGACCACCTGGCAAGGCTGCGGGACGGCTGCGTTCAATTGAACATGGAGTGGAGTTACAGCGCTGAGTTTCTACGCAATCAAATTGCAGGGCTGCTGGAAGCCAACGGATTGAGTGACGCTTATATCCGTCTGTCGGTCTCTGCGGGTCAGGATATTCTTGGGCTTCCCTCAGGGAATTATACCCGGCCGAACGTTATCCTTTACATGAAGGCTCTTCCGCCAATACAGAGGGAGATATACGAGAAGGGCAAGCCGCTGCAGCTTCTTTCTATAAGAAGGAACAGCCCGGAGGCGCGGTCCGCTTCAAATCCTTTCATTATATGAACAACCTTCTTGCCAAACGTGAGCTCGGCGGGTATCCGTGGGCTTCGGGAGCGGAAGGTTTATTTGTAAATGAGCGAGGCTTTCTGGCAGAGGGGATCGTCAGCAATTTATTTTTTTCGTTAAGGCAGGCCGGCTTTGTACTCCTTCCGTAAATACAGGCATATTACCGGGTATCACAAGAGAAAAGGCCATCGAAATCGCACGGAATACTGGTGTAGAAGCAGAAGAGGGACTGTACACCTGGGAGGAGCTGCTCACTGCGGACGAATGCTTTCTGACAAATTCCATTCAGGAGCTCGTCCCTGTGAGCAAGATGTTAAACGAGTCGGGCGACTGCTTCGTCCCCGCCTTGGGAGCTCCGGGGCCTCTGACCGCCCGCCTGATGGGTTTATATAAATCGGGTATTGACAAGATCAGCAGCAAAGGGAGAATCAACGATGAACGGCAGAATAAATGAAGCTTCAGGCGCGCGTGTCGTCTCCTGTCAAGGGGGGAGTCTGGAGCTGGGTTCGCGCACTTTGATCATGGGTATTTTAAATATAACGCCGGACTCTTTTTTCCGATGGAGGAAGCTATACGGACTTGTCAGCTGCAGTAATAAGAGCTAAGCAGATGATAGAGGAAGGCGCCGACATTATCGATATCGGAGGGGAGTCCACCCGGCCCGGAGCGGAAAAAAGTCTCCGCGGCAGAAGAAATGCGACGCATTCTTCCTGTAATCGAGGCGTTAAAAGACGAAATCTCCATCCCCATCTCGATCGACACTTACAAGGCGGAAGTCGCCAAGCGGCTTTGGAAGCTGGTGCCGGAATCATTAACGATATTTGGGGTTTGAGATTGGACCGGGAAATGGCGCCGTTGTGCGCGGAATACGGGTGTCCTGTTATTTTAATGCATAATCGCAGCGACATGGAGTATACCGATTTTATAGACGACGTCCGGCGGGACCTGCTGGAGAGCATAAGTCTTGCCAGAAAAGCCGGAATCGGCGAAGAAAAAAATCATATTGGATCCGGGGATCGGTTTCGCCAAAAAATTATGAGCACAATCTAAAGCTGATGAATTATTTGCAGGATATTGTCGAACTGGGGTACCCTGTCCTCCTCGGAACCTCGCGTAAAAGGTTTATAAGGACCGCTCTGGATCTCCCCGCGGAGGAAGTGGTTGAGGGCACGCTGGCTACCAATATATACGGTATTACCCAAGGATGCAGTATCGTACGCGTGCATGATGTAAAGGCGATGAAGCGGGCGGCGGTAATGACCGACGCTATGCTGAAGATGAGATAGGAGAGCGATTTCGCATGGACAAGATATTAATGAAAGGGATGCAGTTTTATGGCCGCCACGGGGTTTTTTTCCCGAGGAACGAAAGCTTGGCCAGAAATTTTTTTCGTTGATGTGGATTTGTTTCTGCCCCTGGAGCAAGCCTGCCAGACGGACGACCTGCAGTTTACGGTGAACTATGGCGATGTTTATAAAGTAGTCAAAAAATATTGTCGAAGGCGAACCCTTCAACCTCATCGAGGCGCTGGCGGAACGTATTGCATCTGAAGTGCTGCGAACTTATACTAGTATCGAAGAATTGACCGTCAGGGTAGTAAAGCCGAACCCGCCTTTTGACATCGTGTTTCAAGGAGTGACGGTGGAAATCCACAGAAAGCGGGCTTAACTTATGCGGCAACCGGATAACATCGGCACAATATGTTTTATAGCTCTGGGATCCAATATAGGAAACCGCGAGCAATATTTATTATCCGCCATCGAGGCTTTGGATAAACATGAGCATATCAGCGTTACCGCTGTCTCGGACATCTATGAAACCGAGCCTGTCGGCTACACGGAGCAGGACGCATTTCTTAATATGGTGATCGCCGTCCGGACGGATC
Source organism: Paenibacillus sp. JCM 18996 (assembly GCA_001313085.1). Next base: position 57,194 of record BBFE01000018.1, read on the forward strand.
TCTCCCCGGAGCTGCTGTTCGAGCATATGGTTTACGTCGAGCAGCTTTTGGGCAGAACCCGGGAGGTTCGCTGGGGTCCGAGAACGATAGATATCGATTTACTGCGCTATGGCCAGCTGCACACGAACACGGAACACTTGACTCTTCCCCATCCCCGAATGATGGAGCGTGCGTTTGTGCTGGTTCCTCTTCTCGATATATATGAACGGCTGGGACTGCCGCCGGAATCCTTATCAACACGATTGGAAACACTGGATGGAAAGGAAGGCGTAAAGTTTTGGAAAAAAAGATGCCCTGGCATACCGAATACGAGCTTTTCGAAAATTAAAGGGCTTGACTCAGAACGAACTGGCGGACATCATGGGAGTGTCTCTTGCGATATTGGGCTCCATAGAACGCGGCACCCGCAGAGTGGATGACCGGATGCTGCAGAGGATAGCCGAAGCTTTACATGTCGACCCCCAAGAAATCAAGCCTGAGCCTCTGGGATAGGCAAACGGAAGGAGCTGCAATAATGACCTTGCAAATAGGAGATGTCGTTTGCCCGAATAAAGTCGTTTTGGCGCCGATGGCAGGGGTGTGCAATCCCGCATTCCGCCTGATCGCGAAAGAATTCGGGACCGGCCTCGTCTGCGCGGAGATGGTAAGCGATAAAGCCATCGTGCACGGAAACTCGAGAACTTTGGAAATGTTGTATGTGGACGAGAGAGAAAAGCCGCTTAGCCTGCAAATTTTCGGCGGGGATAAAGAGACGCTTGTGGAGGCCGCAAAGGTTGTCGACGAACGGACCAATGCGGATATTATAGATATCAATATGGGATGCCCGGTGCCCAAAGTAACCAAATGTGACGCCGGGGCGCGGTGGCTGCTGGATCCACCGAAAGTGGAAGAGATGGTCTCCGCCGTTGTGGCGGCCGTTAAGAAGCCGGTTACGGTAAAGATGAGGATCGGCTGGGATTCGGATCATATTTTTTGCCGTGGAGAACGCGAAAAGGGTCGAAAGCGCCGGAGGGGCGGCTGTCAGCGTCCATGGACGCACCAGGGAGCAGCTGTATACGGGTAAGGCCGATTGGAACATTATAAAAGAAGTCAAGTCGGCTGTGTCGATTCCTGTCATCGGCAACGGAGACGTGGTAACGCCGGAGGATGCCAAGAGCATGCTCGATTTGACCGGCGTTGACGGGGTCATGATCGGCCGGGGAGCGCTCGGCAATCCCTGGATGCTGTACAGGACCGTTCAGTTCTTAAGCACAGGCGAGCTGCTGCCCGAGCCGGATGCCGCGGAAAAAAAATGAGGATTGCGGTGCTGCATCTGGACCGGCTGGCTGCCTTGAAGGGCGAGCATGTGGCGGTTAAAGAAATGCGAAAGCATATGGCATGGTACTTGAAAGGTCTTAAAGGCTCTGCACGTGTGAAGGACGTTCTGATGGAAGCCGTGAAGCGGGACGAAATGGTCGGCATACTGGATGACTTTGTCAGGGATCTGGCCGCCGAATCCCACTCGGAAGCAGGCCGGGAAGGCGGCGTCATTACGCACTGAGAAGGCTCTGGGGGCAATTGACATTTAATTATGGTTGCAATATAATCAGTAACTAATTGGAAAATAACTTTAGCCTTTAGAGTCATCAAGGTGCGTGCATGTAATATATTAATTAATAATCCATCCCAACTTATATGGGAGTTTTGCGAATCGTATGGACATTTTTTTTCATGACGGGAGATCGGTAAGGATATGAGTGAAAAAGAAGTCATTTTAACCCAGGATGGTCTAAAGAAACTGGAAGACGAGCTGGATAACCTGAAATCAGTTAAACGCCGCGAAGTGGCGGAGCGTATCAAAGTGGCCATAGGCTACGGTGATATCAGCGAGAACTCGGAGTATGAAGATGCGAAGAACGAACAAGCTTTTATCGAAGGAAGAATCATCACCCTGGAAAAAAATGCTGCGCAACGCCCGGATCATCTCCAATGATGAAGTGGATACCAATCTGGTCAGTGTCGGAGCCAAGGTGACATTGAAGGACATGGAGTTCGGAGATACTATCGAATACTCCATCGTTGGGACTGCGGAATCCGACCCGTTCAATAACAAAATATCCAATGAAAGCCCGGTCGGCAAAGCGATTCTCGGTAAAAGCAAAGGCTCCATTGTCGACGTGAACGTTCCTGCCGGCGTCATTCAATACGAAATCATCGATATTCAAAAGTAAATGGCTTTAAGTGTAGCAGCGAGAAGCTTCCGTGGGAAGCTTTTTTTGCTTGCTTTTGGAAAATAGGGGCCGCGAGCCTCGGAGCCGGGAAGAACGTCTTTGGACGTTCTTTTCCGCATGGACCGGCGGTTGCGTTTGCCAAGTTTAAGGGAGATGAAAGCATGAGTGAGGACGTACAGGAATTAAATGAGCTATTGGTGATTCGCCGCAGCAAATTGGACGAGCTTAAGGCGCTCGGCGTCGATCCGTTTGGAAGCAAATATGAAAGAACGCATTCGGCGCAGCAAATTTTGGATGCTTACGAAGGCATGTCCAAAGAGGAGCTGGAAGCTTTACACGCTGAAGTGAGCCTTGCCGGCCGGATTATGCAAAAAAAAGAGGGATGGGGAAAGCGAGTTTTGCGCATCTGCAGGACCTTTCCGGGAAAATTCAAATTTACGTGCGTCAAGACGCTTTGGATGAGAACATATATAAAGCCTTTGAACTGCTGGATCTAGGTGATATTGTCGGCGTCAGAGGAACGGTGTTCAAAACGAAAACAGGGGAAACTTCCGTTAAAGTGAACGCTCTGGAGGTGCTCTCCAAATCGTTGTATCCCCTTCCTGACAAGTATCATGGCGTAAAGGACGTAGAGATGCGCTACCGCCAGCGTTATGTGGATCTGATCATGAACCGGGATGTGCAGGCTACATTTGTGCTGCGCTCCAAGATCATTCAATCGATGCGCCGTTATTTGGACGCCAAAGGTTACTTGGAGGTGGAAACGCCTACGCTTCACGCAATCGCCGGCGGGGCCGCCGCGCGCCCCTTCATCACTCATCATAACGCGCTGGACATGCAGCTGTACATGAGAATTGCCATTGAGCTCCACTTGAAGCGCCTGATCGTGGGCGGCCTGGAGAAGGTCTACGAAATCGGCCGAGTCTATCGGAACGAAGGGGTTTCAACACGGCACAATCCGGAATTCACCATGATTGAGCTTTATGAAGCTTACGCGGACTATAAAGATATAATGAAACTCACGGAAGAACTGGTAGCCATATCGCCCAAGAAGTGCTTGGCACCACCACGATCACTTACGGAGAGCATGAAATCAATCTCGCTCCGCAGTGGAGACGGGTAACTATGGTTGACGCGATCAAAGAAGTCACCGGCATTGATTTTATGCGCGAAATGACTGACGAGGAAGCTCGCAGCCTGGCCAAAGAGCACAAAGTGCCTGTCGAGGCGTCGTACAGCTTTGGGCATATCGTGAATGCTTTCTTTGAACATTTTGTGGAAGAAACGTTGATTCAACCACCTTTGTGACCGGGCATCCGGTTGCTATTTCTCCGCTTGCCAAGAAAAGCGAGTCCGATCCGCGCTTTACGGACCGTTTCGAGCTGTTCATTGTGGCGCGTGAGCATGCCAATGCGTTTACGGAGCTGAATGATCCGATCGATCAGCGGGAGCGTTTTGAAGCGCAGCTGGTGGAGCGTGAGCAGGGCAACGATGAAGCGCATGAGATGGATGATGATTTCATCCGGGCGCTGGAGTATGGAATGCCGCCGACCGGCGGTTTGGGAATCGGCATTGACCGTCTGGTCATGCTGCTCACTAACCAGCCTTCGATTCGCGACGTGCTTTTATTTCCTGCTATGCGTGAGCAGCAAGCGGAATAAGTACGATCAAGCAGGACGCCTGTGCGGCGTCTTTTTTTTGTGCTCAAGCGCATATTTACAAAAAAAAGATTATTTTTCCACTTGCATTATGGCTGCCACCTATGGTATCTTATAAAAGTCGCCGCTGGGACAAGCGGCTGACGAGCACACGAAT
>BBFE01000019.1 GCA_001313085.1 Paenibacillus sp. JCM 18996
GGCGCGTCCAAGCACGGCCGCCATGCCCGGCACCAGCTCTGCACGATAAGGCTGGTGCAGTGCGTCCTTCATCGCATGGCGGAGCATCTCCAGGTTGCCGGTGCACAGCGCGGCAACCAGCAAAGACGAGTGGCCGACATTGAACACCGCGTCGGCCATCGGGACCTGCTTCGGCAGCGCATGCCTGGCTTTGCAGTAGACAGCTGGAAGCGCGGGATCGCTGCCAGCACCTCCAGCCGCTCGTGCGGCTCGATCCGGATCACCTCTGCCCGCACTCCGTCCCAAAAAAAGACACGATCAAGCCGCCGAACAGGGAAGCCCCGACATTGTCGGGGTGCTTCTCCAAGCCTGCGGCGATCTGAAAAAAAAGCTCGTCGACGCTAAGCCGACCGCCGATCAGCGCGTTGCAGCCACCAGGCTGCGACAATGGCCGACGCGCTGCTGCCCAGCCCGCGCGTCAGCGGGATCTCGCTGTAAACCGCGATATCCAGTTCCGGGTGGCTCACTCCCGCCTTGTCGAACACGAGCTGCGCCACCTCGTATATCAGGTTCGACTTGTCCAAAGGAACGCCCGGCAGCCGGTCTCCCAGCGACGTAATCGTCGTCTTGCCTTCGGCGATTCCCATTTCCACATACGCGTACAAATTTAAAGCCATTCCGAGCGTATCGAAGCCAGGCCCCAAATTCGCCGTCGAGGCGGGAACCTTAACGCACACTTTCCGTGAATTCATGTTCTGTCACCTCGAGCTCTTACACTCTTTCCAGAATTTGAATCGCGTCCATAACCGCCTGCTCGGAATCCTGTACGACCATCGGCTCCGCGTTGACGCTCTTGATGGCGATGTTGGGATCTTTCAGGCCGTGGCCTGTTAGTACGCACACAACACGCTGGCCTTTGCTGAAATATCCCATCTTGTGCAGCTTCATCACGCCCGCAATGGACGCCGCTGAAGCCGGCTCGGCGAAAATTCCCTCTTTGGCTGCAATCGTGCGGTAAGCGTTAAGGATTTCCTCGTCCGTCACAAAATTGATCTGCCCTTGGGATTCTTCAGCCGCAGCTACTGCAGGCACCCAGCTTGCAGGGTTTCCGATGCGGATCGCGGTAGCGACCGTTTCCGGATTCGGAATCGGCTCCCCTTTGACGATCGCCATCGAGCCTTCCGCTTCAAAGCCGATCATCTTGGGCAGCTTCGTCGATTTCCCCGCCGCTTTGTATTCCTTGAAGCCTTTCCAGTAGGCGGTGATGTTGCCCGCGTTCCCTACCGGAATAGCCAGAAAGTCCGGCGCTTCCCCGAGCTGGTCGCACACTTCGAAAGCGGCTGTTTTCTGGCCTTCGATACGGTAAGGATTGACGGAGTTCACCAGCGTGATCGGATGCTTGGCGGTAATTTCGCGCACGATCTCCAGCGCACGGTCAAAATTCCCTTCAATGGCAATCACCTTCGCGCCGTAAATCATCGCTTGAGCCAGCTTGCCCAAAGCGATATTGTTGTTCGGAATCAGCACGATGCAGTTCAGGCTGCCTCTCGCCGCATAAGCCGCGGCTGCTGCCGACGTGTTGCCTGTGGAAGCGCACATGATCGTGCGGCTGCCTTCCTCCATCGCTTTCGCTACAGCCATGACCATCCCGCGGTCCTTGAAAGAACCGGTCGGATTCAAGCCCTCGTATTTGAAGTAAATGTCGAGGTCGAGCTGATCCGAAAGCTTCTGCGCGTGGACCAGCGGAGTATTTCCTTCCTGCAGGGTAATCATCGGTGTGCGTTCGTTAACCGGCAAATAAGCGGCGTAAGTTTGTAAAAGTCCCATATATCTCATAGTTGACAGCTCCTTTTAGGCTGGGGTAATTGGTGCTAACGGTTATCCTTCGACTCTGTACACGCTGTGTACGGAAGCAATGACATCCATACTTTCAAAATGCTTCAATACCTTGTTCATGCCCGCCTGGTTCGCGTCATGCGTGATAATGATGATTTCCGCTTTCGGATTGCTCGCGTTCGGATGCTGAAGCACCGACTCCAGGCTCACTTCATGCTCCGCGAACACCTCCGTAATCTGCGCCAGCACCCCGGCTTTATCTTCCACATGCAGAAGGATAAAGTTCTTCGAGTCAATCTGCTCATCCGACTTCAGCTTTTTTCTCTTTGTAAGGGACGAGCACCCTGCGGCCGTTGACGCCCAGCTTCAGGTTTCTGACGACGGCGACCAGATCCGCGACTACGGAAGTGGCCGTAGGCATCGCGCCCGCTCCCGGGCCGTAGAACATCGTCTCGCCGACCGCCTCCCCGTACACATAGACTGCGTTAAACACGCCGCCCACCGCAGACAGCGGATGGGAATGCTTTACCATCGTCGGCTGGACGCTCACCGAAATGAAGTCGTCTTTCCGCTCCGCGATTCCGAGCAGCTTCACTTCATAGCCAAGCTTCTTGCCGTAGGCGATATCTTCCTTCGTGATTTGGGTTATGCCTTCACCTTGACATCCTGCAGATCCACATTCGTCTGGAAGCCAAGGGTTGCCAGGATGGTCATTTTGCGCGCCGCGTCAAGCCCCTCCACGTCCGAAGTCGGATCGGATTCCGCATAACCGAGCTGCTGCGCTTCCTTCAGCACGTCCTCGTAGGCCGCGCCCTCCTGGCTCATTTTGGTCAAAATGTAGTTCGTCGTGCCGTTCACAATGCCCATGACCTTCGTGATCCGGTCGGAAGAGAAGCCTTCCACCAAGGTGCGGATAATCGGAATGCCCCCGGCCACACTGGCTTCATAGAGCACGTCGCAGCCTTTTTTGCGCCGCTTTCTCGCGGATTTCCTGCCCGTACAGCGCCATCAGGTCTTTATTGGCCGTTACGATATGCTTGCCGCGGTCCAGGGCTTCGAGAATGTAATTCTTCGTATGTTCCACTCCGCCCATCACTTCCACAACGACGTCGATGTCCGGATTGTTGATGATTTCCCAAGGGTCGTTCGTTATTTTACTTTCATCTATGGCAACATTTCTCGTTTTAGCGCGGTCCTGCACCAAAATCTTTTCGATCACAATCCCGCTTCCGGTTTGCCGGTGCAGATCCTCCTGGTGTCCTTCCACAATTCTTACGACACCTGTTCCTACTGTCCCCAATCCCAGCAAACCTACCTTAATCGGCTTCATTCCAGCTCCTCCTCAATAGTTCAATCCCCACAAAGTGACGTGATGCTTCGAAGTTTGTTCCGATTACTTTGCGGGGAGCCCCAACGTTGAATCCCACAAAATGCCATCATCCCCTGCCAATCACCTGGCCCGTTTGACACCTTCCTGCGCGGAGAGCTTTTCCAACAAAAAAAAGGAAGATTCTCTCCCATATGGGAAGTATCGATGGACAGGATTACCGTGGCCATTCCCTGCAAAGGGATCGTCTGGTGGATCGTCAGCACATTGCCTTCCATCACCGCGATTGCGGCGAGCACCTTTGACAGCGTTCCGGACCTGTGCTCCAGTTCCATGGAAACCGTCACCAGCCGCTCCCGCTCCAGCTTGCTTAGAGGATAAATGCCGTCTTTGTATTTATAAAAAAAGCGCTTCGGCTCAAGCTACTTCTTCCACCGCTTCGTGAATCGTTTTGACCTTGCCGCCGGCCAGCAGTTCTTTTGCCTGGATCGTCTTCAGCACCGCTTCCGGCAAAATGTCCTCACGAACCAGATAGTAACGTTCCGCAAACGAGTCCCTGGACTCATTTTTTTGTGGATTCCGACAAGTGGATTCGTCCTCTCTAGGGAAACTGTTGTATTCCTATAGTGGACATTATAACGGAAGATTACCGGTGCCACAATAGGTAAATAAATTATTCACAAGTTCTTCTTATCCGGAGGCCTTGGAACTTTAATGGATTCCCCGCGCCGAGATTTTAAAACCGCGAAATCCATTCCAACTATTGCTATGCGGCTGCCCCTGCCCCAAAATGAAAACAGACTAAATGCAAAATGGTCCTTTCCGCATGGGTTTGTCTGGCTACCCGCCAAGCAGCGCCGCAACGCGCTCCGGCAGAACCGGGCCAGCTCGAACGGCCACTGGATTGGACAGCCACCGAACATTTGCCGAAGGAAGAAGGGAACTAAGTTATGATTCGACTCAGGTTGATATCGGCTGCAGTATTATTTCATGGGGATGAACTGCTTATGTTGAAACAGGTTTTGAACCTTCGACAAGCGCTTTACGTTGTGTATGCAACTCGCTCTGTTAAATCAAAGTATCACTGCCAGTCTGAGCCGTGTCACGCAGGCGTGAACCCGCGCTTCTTGAGCCACAGTTCGCAAAGTTGTGTCCATGTATGAGCCTCCGGATGCTCTTCGGCCAGGCCGATGCCATGTCTGCCGTTTTCATAGCAGTGAAGATCAAACGGCACTTTACAGCGGCTCAGCGCCCCTGCAAACAATAAGCTGTTCTCGACAGGCACACCTTCGTCATCGGAAGTGTGCCATATGAACACGGGCGGGGTCCGCTCCGTTACATTCAGCTCGGCTGAGAGACTGTTCGCCAGTTCCTCTGGGGCATCCACTCCGAGCAGATTATCCCTTGAACCGCGGTGAAGATAGGGATCCAGCAGAGTGATTACGGGATAGCATAGCACCATTAGATCTGCCTGCAGCTTACTTGCTCGATCGGGTCATGGCTGTCCGGATCGCCGTTATCAAACTGCGTGCCGGCCGTCGCCGCCAGATGGCCTCCCGCGGAAAAAAACCGAGGATTCCTATTCTTCCCGGATCCACATTCAACTGCTGCGCGTGGCTTCTCACATAACGGACAGCGCGCTGGGCGTCCGACAGCGGTGCGGGATGTTGGTGCGGCGCCACACGGTAATTTAGCACGAATGCGGTGATGCCCTGTTTGTTAAGCCAGAGCGCGACAGGCTCTCCCTCATGATCGGCTCTCATCCTGTAGCCTCCGCCCGGACATACGATAACGGCAGCGCTTTCTTCTGTATCGTTCGCAGGATAAGCAGTGAGCGTCGGACTCTCCTGCTCTGTTGCAATACTCCACGGCGCCTGGCCGGGCCATAAATCAATACTCACGTCAGGTATTCCCCTTTCCCTTCCCATCTTGTCCATTTCCCATTATAAGGCAGCGGCTTACAGGCGTCTATTGCCGGCTGATACCTTGATGGGTAATTATGTAGAAATATTGATGTGGCTCCCAGTGAAGTTTATGCCCCAACAAGCAAGCGAAAGGCCAGGGTTGCCCCTGGCCCTGCTTTTCCTGCTGGCAAATGCTGCTAGCTCTGTTTATTTTGTTCTGTCCGATTTGTGGAGGCGCCACCAGCACCAAGAGCATTTTTTTGAGTTGTTGTTGTCTCCCATCGCTCCCTCACCCACCTGGTTGCCCATCGCCGCGCCAGCAACACCGCCTGCAACGGTGCCAGCCGGCCCCAACACGGAACCCACGGCAGCGCCAACAGCGGCACCGCCAACCGTTCCTACAGCTTCACCAGTGTCGACGTCAGCCGCGTTGGTCATGTTGCCGCCAGAAGAAGCACCGTTCCGATTATTGTTATTGTTATTTTCAGCCATCCCTGTCCACTCCCTCGTTTTGTAGTAGAGAAGCGCCGCTGTCATTGTCAGCGCAACTCCCGGAACTTATTGTGCCCGACCGCGATGGTAGAAATCCTAAATTGATAATTCCAAAAAAGAACCTTGCGCTGCGAACCGGCTGGCTTATTCTTTCTCGTCAAACTCAAATTCAAAATCACCGATCCGGACGACTGATCCGTCTACCGCTCCCTTTTTACGCAGCTCTTTATCGACGCCCATTCTGCGAATAATTTGCGCAAATCGGAGCAGCGCATCATAGCTGTTGATGTTTACTCTCTTCAGCATGTTTTCGAGGCTCGCGCTTTCCACTACAAAGTCTTCGTTCTCGCGGCGCACCGTAAAATCATTATCCTCCCGGCGCTCCAGCTTGTACACCTTGCGTTCATCCACTTCAGCGACTTCCTCCACCAGCGGCGTCTCCGGTATTTGCTCAAGCAGGTCCATTACCTTGTACAGCAGCTCCCGCACACCCTGTCCGGCCACGGCCGAAATCGGGAAAACGGGATACTCACCATATTCCTCAAGCCTGTTCTTGAAGTCTTCCAGATAGACCTCGGCGTCCGGAATGTCCATTTTGTTCGCCACAATGATCTGCGGCCGTTCTTCCAGCCTGGCGTTATACAGCTTTAACTCGCCATTGATCTTCAACCAGTCGTCGAACGGATCGCGGCCTTCGGTGCCCGCCATATCGACAATATGAAGAATGAGCCTTGTCCGCTCCACATGGCGCAGAAATTCGTGGCCCAGGCCGACACCTTCGTGGGCACCCTCGATCAATCCGGGCAGGTCCGCCATGACAAAGCTGCGGCCGTCCCCCACATCCACTACGCCGAGATTCGGAGTCAGCGTAGTGAAGTGATAGGCTCCGATCTTCGGCTGCGCCGCGGAAACGACCGATAACAATGTCGATTTGCCCACACTCGGAAATCCGACCAAGCCTACATCCGCCATCACTTTAAGCTCAAGCACGATCCAACGCTCCTGGCCCTCTTCGCCGTTCTCGGCAATTTCCGGGGCCGGATTGCTCGGTGTTGCAAAACGGATATTGCCGCGTCCGCCGCGTCCGCCTTTGGCTATGACCACTTCCTGCCCGTGCCGGGTTAAATCCGCGACCACCTCATGCGTGTCCTCATCGATGACTACCGTACCTGGCGGGACTCTGACCACCAGATCGTCGGCGTTCGCGCCGTGCTGGCTTTTATTCCGTCCCTTTTCACCGCGTTCGGCTTTAAAATGCCTTTGGTAACGGAAATCCATCAAAGTGCGCAGGCCTTCGTCCACACGAAAAAATGACATCCCCGCCGTTCCCACCGTCACCGCCTGCAGGTCCGCCTTCCGGAACATATTTCTCTCTGCGGAAAGATACGATCCCGTCGCCGCCGTTTCCGCCTTTGACAAATATTCTCGCTTTATCTACAAACATGACTCCACCCCTTTATGTATGGAATGGCAAACGAACCGTAAACGCCGCCTCGCCTTGTTCGAAGGCGCTTTCCTCGACTATAAGCACATTTCCCTTTTGTAATAATTTGCGCTTCAGCTCCGCTGCTAATTCGCTGCTGTTATATTGCCCCTGATACACAAAATCAAGCAGCAGTCCGCTGTCCTGCACTTCAAACTGAAGGTTTAGCACATTCGGCTCCCCGTCGGAAGACTGTGCGTGGCTCTTGAAAGCCTCTACAATCTCCCGCACTGCCTCGGTCACTGCTTCGCACCGCAGAGGCAGCAGTTGCAGCGGCAGCTCTTCCTCCATCTCCACCTCCAGCTCCATCACCGTAGAATCCGTTCTATAGGACAATAAATAAGCAACGAGAGATGGAATTCCGAGCTTGGAAATATAGCTTTCCTGAAACATTTTTTTTCCCCTGATCTTTTCCACATACGGCAGCAGAGCTTCGAATTTTTTTTCAAAGAGATATATCCGTACAGAACTTGAATATCGTTCATCCAGTCATGGCGCACATGTTCAGCGTCGCGATCATCTGCCTGTTTTTTTTCCGCTTCCTTGTTTTCCACAGCCTCCGAAACCTTTTGGGAGCATACGGCTTTCTGCTTAGATATGATCCCAAGGACCGCCACTGTAATAAAAAAACAGCCAATGCGGCTCTAACCAGAAGTGCCGTCGCTGCCGCCAGCGCAACCATCGCTATGAGTAAAATACTGCCTAACAGGATAGACTTGCCCCTCGCATGATTCATTGTTTCTCCCCGTCTTTCACTGCTTGCCGTTACAGTATAGCATATTATCCCCACAAAAGTGATTTCAAGCTGCCGAAGTAAAATCCGTTAGAGTGTTGTTCCTTCAAAAAAAGACCTTGACGAACTTCGCCAAGGTCTTTAGGTTTGGGATTTGTCTTACGCTTCTACAGTCGCGGCCACCGGTGCGGCATCAGCAGGATATACGCTGACTTTCTTGCGGTCGCGGCCCCAACGTTCGAATTTCACGACGCCCTCCACTTTCGCGAACAAGGTGTCATCGGAACCGATGCCTACGTTGTTGCCAGGGTGGATTTTCGTTCCGCGTTGACGAACCAGGATGCTTCCAGCAGTAACGGTTTGTCCGTCAGCGCGCTTCACGCCAAGCGCTTCGCGATGCTGTCGCGGCCGTTCTTTGTGGAACCTACTCCCTTTTTTTGGAAGCGAATAACTGAAGATTTAATTGTAACATTCCAGTCTACCTCCTTTTTTTCGATAATGTGTATATATTCACTGTAATTCGTTTCGATGGTTTGCAGCATGATGACCATGGATTCCGCAATGAGCTGCACCTTCTCCGCCGCCTGTTCATCAAGGCCGTCCGGGACGGTGAACTCAAATAATCCATGCTCCATTCTATGCTCCATGATCAGACCGAGCAGAGCCTCAACCGCATTGTATGTGCCGACGGATATCGCAGAAACCGCCGAGCAAACAATATCTTTGCCGGGCACGTCGTATTCGGCGTGTCCCACGATCCTGCAGGAATGGATAGAGCCGTCGCTGCCGTTTCTTGTTACGGTGACGTTAATCATACGATTAAGCTTCGATCTTGCCGATAGTAACTTTCGTGTAAGGTTGTCTGTGACCTTGCTTACGACGGTAGTTCTTTTTTGGCTTTGTATTTGTAAACGATGATTTTCTCGCCTTTGCCGTGTCTTTCCACTTTCGCGGAAACTTTCGCGCCGGACACTACAGGAGTTCCAAGAACCAACCCGTTGTCGCCGGAAACCGCCAGAACACGGTCAAAAAACAAAATCTTCGCCCTCGCCGGCGCCCAATTTCTCGATGTATAGTACATCGCCTTCTTGAACTTTGTATTGCTTGCCGCCAGTTTCGATAATTGCGTACATTCGTTGCACCTCCTCATGTCATAAGACTCACCGCATCCAGGTGACGCAAACCGCGGTAAGCGTCGCGTACTTAGAACCCGACTCGTGTGGTTGCAGCATGTTTTGCAACATACCAAAGAAGTATATCACATTCGCTTGCAAGAAATCAATACCTAATATCCCGCTGCTGGGCTTTCCCGGTTCCCGAACAAGCCGGGCAAGGCGGCTCGGCCAGTTCGTCCGAGGTGTCCCTCACCTTCTTGCGGGTCATTTCCACAAGGCCGAGCTTGGTCCATCCTATAACGGTTGATTTGGTGCGGTCCTTCTTCAATTCCTCGGAAAGCGTCTGAAGCACCCGGTGGCGGTGTTCCTCCAGCTCCATGTCGATGAAATCGATTATAATAATTCCGCCCACATCGCGCAAGCGCAAAAGTCTGGCAATTTCCACAGCCGCTTCGCAATTGGTCTCGAACACGGTCTGCTCTAGATCCACCGAGCCCGTGAATTTTCCGGTATTGATATCGATCACCGTCAAAGCTTCCGTCAAATCGACAATCAGGTGTCCGCCGCTGGGCAGCCAGATTTTTTTTCTCTGCAGAGACCGGCCCAGCTGCTTATCGATTCCATATTGCTCAAACACCCGCCGCTGTTCCGTGTGCAGCCGAACCTTCACCGCCATGCCGGGTGACACTTCACCCAGAATCGCTGCAATTTCACCGCGCATTTGAGGACTGTCGACAATAATTTCATCGATTTTCTCGCTGACTATGTCACGTACAAGGCGTGGAATCAGGCTTAAATCCGTAAAGATCCGGCTTGGGGCCGGAGCATTCCGCGACCGGGCCATCACCGAGGCCCAGAGATCACGCAGTTCCTGCAGATCGCGCTGCAGTTCGGTCAAGCTGCTTCCAGCCGCCACAGTGCGTATGATTACCCCTTCGCCAGGCTCTCGTATGCCGTCCGCTATATCTTTTAACCGGCTGCGTTCGGAGTCCGACTCGATTTTGCGGGACACGCCGACATAATCCGCATTAGGCATGTATACAATCCAGCGTCCGGGAATCGAATAATGGGTCGTCACTCTTGCGCCCTTGTCCCCTATAGGTTCCTTCGTCATCTGCACGATTACATTATGTCCCGCCTGGACGAGCTCATTGATCTGCGGCTTGAGCTTTGGCTGCTTTTCCAGATGTGCGGGCAGCAGGTCGTCTATATAGAGGAAGGCGTTCTTCTCCTGCCCGATATGGACAAAAGCAGCCTGCATCCCCTGCAGCACATTGACCACCCGGCCCACATACACATCACCGGCTTTCGGTGTCTCCTGCGAACGGTCCTTGTAATATTCCGTCAAGCTGCCGTCCTCCAGCAGAGCGCATGGGCCCCGGCCGTCTGCCGGTTCGATTGGATCACGATTTGCTTCAACTTCTCACCTCCCGCGCATCAATCTCCTGACCATTCTGCCTGCTGAGCTCGCTTAATATTGCTAACCGCCTCGCTGCGTACGATGGAAACCCTCACCGCTCCCGTCCCGGGTGGATTGCCGGCAAGCCGTAAATTTATTATCTTAAAATACTGCTCCTCAATGTGGACGCAATACGAAGCCTTAAAGTTGCGCCTGTCAGGACTATTTTAACGAAAAAAGCTCCGACACCGCACTACCTTGTTTTTTTATCCACGAAAAATGTTTTCGTAAGCCGCTGTTCCGGCAGAACTGCCTGAATGCGGCCTCCCGGGTCCACGACATACACCAGATGATATTTTTTCCCTCATAAACAGCTTCATAATCTGCCGACGGGCTTCTGCCCGCTCACGACAATAGGCTGCGCGATCACACCCGCTTCCATCCACTCGCGCACTCTTGCCTCCCGTGCAATCAGGAACCGGAGGAAGTGAAACGAAAGATGGCGGTAGCTGTACCAGTTGGAATATACCAGGAAAAGCCCGATGACCAGCAGGTTAAGCTGAATCCCCCCGAACATGCCGCTCAGCAGCGCAACCGCCGTAGCCAGCGCGCCAAGCCCCACGCTGAGCACGGTAGTATACAGAATCGCTTGGTGGTAGGGCATCAGGAAGCTGAGAACGCTCTGCATCATCTTCCCACCGTCAAGCGGAAGGATAGGCAGCAGATTGAACAAACCTATGAGTAGATTGGCCGCGATAAAATAATTCCACCACTCCGAATCTGCTCCGGCCCCCTTCATCACCCAGGCAAAAAAAAGATCAGAAAGCCGTTCTGAAGCGGACCCGCAGCGGCCACGACGATTTCTTCCCAGGCGGGAACCGTCCCAAGCTCCTCTACGACAGCCGCGCCTCCGAACGGCAGCAGGCGAACTTCTTGTATTCTCCAACCGAGATTTTTTGGCCGCGGCGAGATGGCCCAGCTCATGCAGCAGCACAATCGCGAACAGAGTAACGACCTCCAGGAAATAACCCGTAAGGACGGACAGAAAGATGACAATCGAGAAAAGCGGATGAACCCTGAATGCCGTGCCGAATATTTTAATCAAATCGTACCACATCCAGCGGATTAATAAATTCCTTGTCTTTCATCACGGCAAAATAAAGCGTTCCCACGTCCTTCCGCTTATCCTGCGCCACTTTTCCAATCGCCTCTCCGCCCTTGATCCAGTCGCTTTGCTGCACATAGCTCTTATCGATCCAGCCGTACACGGATTGCAGCTTATCCGCATGCTGGACAATGACCGTGAACCCCGTATCCTCACGCTGGCCTGCATAAATGACAAGCCCGGTCGCTAATGCGCTCACCGTTGCGTCTGCTTTCGTCTCCACGATGATTCCGAGATGGCTGGCGTCGAAAGGAGCCGCTATTTTCCCCTGTACGGGCACGAAAAAGCTTTTGTTGAGCGAGGTGCTCACTTTTCTTGCATCAGGCTGTTTATCGCCAAAAAACGGGGATGAACGAAGGAGCTCCTTGAAAAGTTTTGTCATACCATACGGCAAGCTTGTCAAAAGGCTTAGATTCCGTCAAAGAGGTTCGAATGAAACGTTTCGCTTCGTCGGCAAGCGGGTGGTTTACTTGGAATATCCCCCACACCAGACCGAACAGAATGGCCGAGATCAACATTTTTTTTCGGGCAAAATTTCGTATGAGGAGTGTGCCGCTGGGCTCCTCCCACTCTTCCTCCAATTCATTCCATGAGGCGGCGGCGCCCCACTCCCGTTTATATTTCTGGTTCCACACAAATTCGGGATCGTTCCAGTCTCCCTGAGCGGCCTCGTCCCGTCGGTAAAGCCGACGCTCGTCCGTTTCGTAAGAGCGCGGCGGCCCCACCTGCGGGGTCATGTCCCGGTAATGTACATTGTGTTCTTCCACTTCGTAAGAGCGCGGCAGTCCGCTTTCGTGCCGGGAGGAGGGCTTTTCTCTATACGGGGAAGGCTGCATTCCGTGTGCTGTGCGCGATTGCTGGATCTCCCTGATTCGGTCCGTTCTTCTTTGGCGGACTTTGTCTTTCGTTTCCATGGCGGATCTCCTCCCGAGGCGGCGTTAGGGTGCGTCCTAACGGCTTGTTCGCTTACTTCATCCTATGAGGACAAGGGAAGAATTATAACAAAGAGGACAACCGCCTGCACAGCCAAAAAAAAAGCCGCCAGGATAAAAATGCTTGTCCTGACGGTGCCTTCTATTCCACGCACGACGTGTGGGGATGCAGCCCGAATAAATATGGTTCACTTCGACCTCAACGTACTCGGCTCTTAACGGAGCGCAGGCGCCTTGGCGATCTTTTTTAATACGAAGGTTCGGTCTCCTGATGCACTTTAATGCTCATCACAAACCCGATGGAAATCATGTTGATCAGCAGCGAGCTTCCCCCGTAAGAGACGAACGGTAACGTGATCCCTGTTAAAGGCATAATGCCGATCATCATACCGACATTTTCAAAAAAATCTGGAACACCAGCATGGAAACGATACCAACAATGATATAGGAGCCTGTTATATCCGTGCATTGAATGCCAATAATAATCATCCGATAGATAAACACGAAATAAAGCAGCAGCAGGACGGAGCAGCCTACAAATCCGAACTCCTCCCCGACTACCACAAAGATCGAATCCGTATAAGCGATGGGAATAAAATTGCTGTGAATAGAGCTCCCATGCAGATAGCCCTCCCCGAACAAGGAGCCTGAGCCAATGGCGATAATGGCATTTTGTACATGGTAAGAATCCTTCTTGGAAGCGGCGCTTGGATTAAGGAACGTATCGATCCGTCCCATCCAGTGGTCGGAGCCTACCGTTGACTTCAGAAAAGCTCTGATTTCCTCATGGTAGCTCTGATACAGAGTCAAGGATAAAAAAAACAGCACACCCGCTATAATCGATGTGGCGACAAGCACATGTGTATATTTAATGTTGCCGATCCAGTAAATGCCAAGCAGAATGACGATAAATATAACCGCGTTCCCCAAGTCCGGCTGGATGACAACCAGGACAAAGGGAACGAACATAATAAGCCCGATCGGAATGACATCGTGCAAAAGCTCCAGATTCTCTCCCTGCTTTCTTGCCATATAAGCAGCTAAAGCGATAATAAGAATGAGCTTGAACAATTCCACCGGCTGAAAATCAAACCCGAACGGCAGTTTGAACCATCCTCGAGCTCCATTGATCTCCGTTCCGAGCACATATACAGCAACCAACATAAGGATACCTGCCCCATACAAATAAGGGACAATCTTCACGATTGCTTTGTAATCGACCATCATGGCCGCTAGAAATCCTATAATCCCAATTGTAAAAATCAGAATCATTTTCGGTATCCCGATCGAAATCGAAGGGGAATCCACGGTGGCGCTGTGGACGAGCAGCATGCTGAGTGCCATAAAGACGACAAGCAGTCCGACAATCACCATATCTATTTTTTTTAAATTTTACCAGCAAGGGAATCTCATCCTATCCCAAGAAACTTCTTCACCCTCTTGAATACCCCCGGCTTTTGCTCCATGGGCATCAGAGGCACGGTGTCGCCAAGGATGCGGCGTCCGATGTTGCGGTAAGCCATGGCCGCCCGCGAATTCGGTTCATCACCGTCGGCTCTCCGGAATTTGCAGCCTTTATGACATATTCATCATCCGGCACAATCCCCAGCAGATCGATCGCGAGTACCTGGCAGATCTCGTCGATGTCCAACATTTCGCCCTTCTTCACCATATTGGCGCGGATGCGGTTAATGATCAGCTTAGGAGATTGGATCTGCTCATTCTCCAGCAGCCCGATGATCCGGTCGGCGTCACGGACAGCGGCATTCTCCGGCGTAGTGACGACGATGGCCTTGTCCGCTCCCGCCACCGCGTTCTTGAAGCCTTGCTCGATCCCCGCGGGCAATCGATAATAACGTAATCGTGCGTCTTCTTCAATTCCAATATGATATCCTTCACCTGTTCCGGCGAAACGGCATGCTTATCCTTGGTCTGCGCGGCGGGCAAAAGGTAAAGCTCGTCAAATCTTTTATCTTTGATAAGCGCTTGAGGCAGACGGCATCTCCCTTCGGCTACGTCGACAAGATCATAGATGATCCGGTTTTCCAGTCCCATGACCACATCGAGATTGCGGAGGCCGATGTCCGTGTCCACCATGCACACTTTTTTTTGCCTTGAATAGCCAGTGCCGTTCCGATATTGGCCGAAGTCGTCGTCTTGCCGACACCGCCTTTTCCCGAAGTGACTACAATCGCCTCACCCATCGGACCATTCACTCCTTTGTCAGTGGTTAATCCCGAATCAATCGGAACAATTGGTTGATTTTATTGATCTCCATCCGCCTTCTTTAATATAGGCGTAATCCATATAGGAGGAGTCCTCTATCCCCACTCGTCCGGAGGGCGGGAAATGATATTGGCGATTCTCAGCTGGGTCGGCTTCAAGAGGGACGCCGCAATCACCGCGCTTTCATCGCCATCCCTACCCGCGTGGGCCATGCCTTTGAGCGAGCCCATTACATAGATGCTGCCGGTGCTGAGAATCGTTCCTCCGGGATTCACATCGCCCATAAAAAAAGGATATTGCCGTCATGCTGAATCGTCTGTCCGGAGCGGACCATGCCTTTTACAAGCTCAATTTTGGCAAAATCCAATCCCGGCTGCTCCTCCCGCACATCGCTCTCGATCGACCGGACAAGCAGATTGCCCTTTTGGGAGATGATCCGGTGAATCTCTTCCTTTTCTTCCTCGCCGATCTGCCTCTGCCCCAGCTTCACGTGCACATGGATAATGGGACCGGACAGAAATTTTTTTGTGCGTTTTCTCAAGCTTGTGCAGCAGTTCTCTATATAAATCGTCGATTTCGCATTGGTCATCCAAAAGAAAGATTAATCCGTCCTTGATGCCTTTTATGGTAACGTGGTGCTTTACTGCAGTCATAGACTCCTTCAACCCCCTAACCTAGCTATTTCGGCTCCGAGGGTATATATTCCTTCTTAGGCGCCCAAATTAATCCTCGCCGCGGCTCTGCACTTCGATCGATTCCAGCCATTTTCGGACGGGAACATAGATGATAAGAGCAAATAACAAGTTCACCAGAATGCTAGGCAGCATTTGATGGGTCAGAGCCCACTTCAAATCGATGCGCATAATGTTAAACACACGATAAATGCCGAAGGTCAATAATTCGAATACAGTGCTGCCAAGAAAAAATAACCGATAGAGCGAACAGCAGGTTGAGATGGATTTTGCGGTTGGCAAGGCCCGCCACGTAGCCGCTCACCGCCATCGAGAAGGCATATATGCCCAGCATCGGGCCGTAATAAGTCAAATCATGGAGAGATCCGAAGATGAGGCCAAAGATTAACGCCCAGCGCGGGTTAAGATATAAGCTATATATAAGACCACAACAAGCACGAGATGCGGCGCGATAAGGACCTTGGTCTGCCAAGCCTCGGGAATGATCAGATCGAGTACGGTGCCTTCCAGCAAAAAAACAATGCAAAAAAAACGACAAGCCAAAGCATATACCGGTTCATGGTCACCTGCCTCCGGCACTTCAACTACAAACACCTCGCGAAGATGCTGGAAGGAGGCCATCGGTTTAATCATTGCCTTGGGAGTGATCGCGAAATCATCCTCTTTGATGGCGACTACCTTTCCTATTACGATTCCTCTCGGAAACACCTGGCCCAAACCCGACGTAATGACGACATCGTTCACCTGGACGCCCTGGATTTTGGTCATGGAGAGCAGGCCTCTTCCTTTGAAAAGTTCACGATGACTCCGAAGGATTGGTCCTCTTTGCCCTGGACGGTGGCGGAAATCGCTTTGGTCGTGTTCTCGCTGTCGTTGATATCGTCCAGAAGCTGGACATTCGAGTAGAACGGATAGACGTTCGTAACGCGGCCCACCAACCCGTCCACGGACATCACTGCCATATTCGGTTTTATACCGTCTTTCTCTCCCAGATTGATCGCTTTGGTAGAGTTATAGGCATCCGGACTGGACGCTATCACTTCGGCAACGCGAAACTTGTAATTGTTCGATTGCTTTTGGCGGTCGGTGAATCCCAGCATATCTTTGAGCCGGACGTTCTGGGATTTCAGGTCGTTCAGGCGGGCCGTATCCATCGCGTAATGGCTTAAAGTGGATTTCAACACACGGTTCTCTTCATAAATGGTTCTCAAGGAGTACATCTCTTCAAAGAACCCCGCTATAGAGCGGGCGGGCTTATAGATCATTCCCTGCATCCAGGAAACAGTGTCTTTCACCAGCTTCTCGGGCCAAGTCAATTTATCTCTTTGTCCGAGGGTGAGGCCCATCAAGGCGACAAAAAAAGAATAAACAGAAGCATGAGGACAAGAAGACGTTTATTCCCCATAAATTTCAACAAGCGGAGCACCTTCTAACCATGGATCGTCTTAACGTCTGGATCTGCCGGACGAGCCGGAATTCTTTTTTGAACAGATGAATGTGGTCCAACGCGCGCCCGGTCCCGATCGCTACGCAATCCAGCGGATTCTCGGCCACCATGACGGGCATGCCGGTTTCTTTGGCAAGGAGCTTGTCCAAATTGCGCAGCAAGCCTCCGCTCCGGTCAATACAATACCGCGGTCCATAATGTCTGCGGACAGTTCCGGCGGGCACTTCTCCAACGTGATCTTCACCGCGTCTACAATGCTGTTCACCGTATCCGTCAAAGCATCCGTAATTTCGTGGGACGAGACGGTCATCGTCTTGGGCAATCCGCTCACGAGGTCGCGGCCGCGGATTTCATACAGTTCAGGGCTGTCGGTAGGCATAGCGGAACCGATCTCGATCTTCAGCTGTTCCGAGGTCCTTTCCCCGATCATCAGGTTATACGTTTTCTTGATATACTGCATGATGGCTTCGTCCATCTCGTCGCCCGCGATGCGGATGGAACGGCTGGTAACGATGCCGCCGAGCGAGATGACCGCCACTTCCGTCGTTCCGCCGCCGATATCGACGACCATGCTGCCCGTCGGCTCCCATACCGGAAGATCGGCGCCTATCGCTGCCGCGAACGGCTCTTCGATCGTATAGGCATCTCTTGCTCCGGCCTGCTTCGTAGCGTCCTCTACCGCTCTCTTCTCTACCGCCGTAATACCGGAAGGTACGCATACCATCACGCTCGGATGGCGTTGGAACAGCCAGCGGTCCTTTTGGGCCTGCTTCAAGAAATAACGGATCATCGTTGCGGTTGTTTCGAAATCCGCGATGACCCCGTCTTTCATCGGCCGTACCGCGCGGATGTTGCCCGGAGTGCGTCCGATCATTTTCTTGGCGTTATCGCTACGGCTTCAATCGTTTTTTGTATCTGTTCTCAGGGCGACCACCGATGGCTCCCTGACGACAATTCCTTTTCCTTTGACAAAAAAACCAGCGTATTCGCTGTTCCAAGATCAATCCCCAAATCTTTTGTGAAACCACCAAACATGCTTTAAATCTCCCTTCCGGTTAACCAATCTATGTAGCGGAGTGTGTGCTGCCCAAAGACGGCACTTAGATCATTATATTACATTAAGCCTTGTTCCTTCAAACTAATATACCTGTTATCGCCAATGACAATATGATCCAGTACGTCAATACCGATAATCTCTCCAACTTCTACCAATCTCGCTGTCATCTGCACATCTTCGGGGCTTGGAGCGGGATCCCGCTGGGATGGTTGTGGGCGCAGACGATCGACGCGCTGCTGCGCTGGATGGCGGCTTTAAACACTTCTCTCGGATGTACGATCGAGGCGTTCAAGCTTCCCATGGAGAGCGTCTCTTGACCCACGACATGATTCTTCGTATTGAGAAAGAGGCAGACAAAATGTTCCTTCTGCAAATACCGCATATCTTCCATCAACAGATCTGCCGCGTCCTTGGGAGAACGGATCGTGACCTTGCCGCCGCCGGTCGTTCTGGCCAGCCGCCGTCCGAGCTCGATGCCGGCTTGAAGTTGAAGCGCCTTGGCCGGCCCGATGCCTTTGATCTGTTGCAGCTGCTCGGCGCTCATATCGACCAGATTGCGCAGGCCGCCCGACTCGGCCAGAATCCTTTGGGCCAAGTGTACGGCCGATGCGGCTACCGTTCCCGTTCGCAGCAGTATTGCGATCAGCTCCGCGTTGCTCAGCGTGTGTGCGCCGTAGTGCAGCATGCGTTCCCTGGGCCTTTCTTCAACAGGTACTTCTCTTAAGGTTAAATACGGTAAAGCCATGAATTCCCTTCTTTCTAATTGAAATTAAACTGCATTACAGAATTTGAACACCCATCTCCTCGAGAATTTGGCTTTTAACAGAAACAGCGGCAGCCCGACTACGGTAAAATAATCTCCTTCGATCCGTTCCACGAGCAGGGACCCTACGCCTTGAATGCCGTAGGAGCCGGCTTTGTAGTGCACAATGGTTCTTTCCGTAGGGAATCATCCCCATTTTGTGACATTTGGCAGACATTTAAGGCAACCGTGGATACAAAAGACTACTTAACAGCCCCTGCTTTATAAAAAAACGGTGGCATTGTTGCCGCCACCGTTTCCATCAGGATCATCACCATTATTAGGATGAAGTAGTTGCTCAATACTTGCTTTAAGGTAAATTGTAGGTTCGGTCAAGGATATAATGAGTGGAGCAGGATATCTTGCCGACTCTTCGTCAATAATTATCTTCTCTCGATCAAGAGGACTTCTCTTATATCCGTAAGGGACAGATGCCAGATATTTGCCCTCTTTCATCCTAGATTTGATATTTTCTTTGACTTTTCGACTAATATCCTTAAACATACAACTCATTATACCATGTTTTGACCCCTAGAATCGAATCATCATCTACAAATGAGTCATAATTGTCGCTTATTAAAATGATTCAAACACCCATACGCTTCATGTCTTCTAGGAACAGCAACGTATATGCGTTATGTCGTGTAATTAGGGAGGCGATCGTCATGATGAAGCGAAATAAAGTATTCGAAGAAGTACGGTACAAAGTGGCTCAAGAAGCATTGAACGGAATAAAAAACCGGGGCTCTTGCCCGAAAGTACGACGTCACGCCTAAGACCATCCGCAACTGGGTGAAGTAGTACCAAGAAACCTTTTGTGCCGACGCGGCCTACACTGGATGAGCGAATCGCCGAATCGAAACGCTAGATACCTGTACAAACCGCTTCGATTTTCCAGCTGTAAAATCGGCTCTACCTTCTCAGGATCATGGAATTTGAGATAATGCTCGCTTTATCGCGTTCGTCCAGGAAAGGAACATGACCGCTATATTGAAACGGAACGAGGACTGAATTGTGGATGAGCTTATTGGTTTCCTGGGCATCTGCAAATTGTTGGACGGACGCTGCCGAAATCAAAAAAGTTGATCGGTTATATTCCAGGAGAAATTGCATTTCCCGATGCACCGACGGGAACAGAGTTTTTTTGAGAAGGCAAGCGGAATTACTGGGATTAAAGGATATGTCATATGCGGAGAGCATTATACAAAAGCTGCAGCTTGATCCTACAGCCAACTTGAAAAGAATCTCCAAGGGGATGAAGCAGAAAACGGCGATTGTCGCAGCTTTGATGGCCGATCCCGACATTTTGATTCTGGATGAGCCTACCACAGGGTTAGACCCGCTAATGCGCGCTGAGTTCGTAGACATATTGAAGGAAGAAAAGAAGAAAGGCAAGACGATTTTCATGTCCAGTCATATGTTTCAAGAAGTTCAGCATACTTGTGACAAGGTCGCGTTAAACAAGGGAGGAAGGGTGGTTGCGGTCAAACCGACCGTCGACATAAAGCACAACGAAAACAAGGTGTATAAAATCGAGTTCCTTTCCCGCGAGGCATGCTTGCCAAAACCTTCTATGGCATTCAGGGTGTACTGCTGCCAATCGTATTCATCCTTATGAGCGCCAACAGTCTCATCGCTTCGCAAGACGATAGAGGGTCTATGGCATACTTACTCTCTACTCCTTTATGTGCTTGGCATACGCGTCTTCAAATTGCCGCTATGACGAATTTTTTCTATGTGACTTGTCGGTCTTCACAATACGATAAGCACGAAAAAATAACATACAATTTCCATGGAACAACAAAGAACTACATTGTGTTAAAGTAAGTAATTACTCACTTTTTTTTATTGACACCAAAACTGCGCGGTGATATTATTAAGTAAGTACTTACTCACTTATTTTAATCAAATAACTCACGAAGGAGGTGAATCGGTTTTGAACAACAATTTGTTGAATGAAATCCTATCGTCACAATCAGCAAAACTAACAGTAAAGCAAGAACGGATTGTCGAGGCAGCAATTCGACTGTTTGCAGAAAAGGCTATTCAAATACTTCAACGTCTGAAATCGCCAAGGTTGCCGAGGTATCTGAGGCAAGTATCTTTAAGCAGTATGGAACGAAAGACAAGCTACTGTTATCCCTTATTGTCTCTCATTTGAAGGAATTCTTGCCTTCTATGGCGGACGAGGTAATTGGTCAAATCAGCAAAGCTAATTCCACTTTTGAAGGATTCTTAGCAGAGCTTCTTAAAAAATCGCGTTGA
This sequence comes from Paenibacillus sp. JCM 18996, assembly GCA_001313085.1. Next base: position 20,855 of record BBFE01000019.1, read on the forward strand.
ATTCGGCTTGGAAAACAAGGAAATATTCCAAGTAATCATAAAGGAATTAATTTATAAAGAGGAATTGAAAAAACGAACTCCTCCCTTACATTTCAGAAGTAGTTACTTCGCGTCTAACCCAAGTTATCGAGTTATTTAAAGAACGCGGTGAACTTATTGACATCCCAACCGACAGAATTCTAAAGTTGCTTTTCACGTTCATTGGTGGATTCCTGCTTCGCGTTTTGTGTTGTTGAATAAGGAGTCAATTAACGACGAGGAAATTGAAGATGCGATCCGTTTTATAATGGATGGCATTCGAAAATCATCTTCCGATAATGAGTGATTGTATAAAAAGGAGAAACATTTATTATGAATATTTTTTAAAAAAAACAGGCTCGTGCTGTTGTCGCCAATCATTGCTTTGTTGGTCATATTTATTTTTTCACTTACACTTTTCCCATCTGTTCAAGTCCAACCAAAGAACTTACCAATCGCCATTGTCAACGAAGACCAAGGATTTGAAATCCCAAATCAACCAAAGATGAATATGGGGCAAACTATCGTTGACATGATGCAGAAGACTTCATCTTCAACATCTGGGAAAGACCCCGCTGTAAAATGGGTGCAAGTAAAAAAGTGTTGAAGAAGTACAAAACGGCCTAAATAACCGAGAGTATTACGCGGCGTTTGTTATTCCAAAAGATTTTAGTGCGAGGCAAGCTTCTTTGCGCACTCCAACGCCTAATTCGCCTGAAGTTCAAATCTATATTAATCAAGGTATGAACACTGCGGCTTCCACAATGGCAGCGCAAATCCTGAATGGAGTCGTCGATAACATGAACAACAATGTTCGTACCCAACTCCTCGAAGGATTTAAAAAAATCAAGGTGCAGCACTGACGCCGGATCAGGCTTCTAAATTGGTAAGTCCTATTGTCAAAAAAAAGTTACCAATGTCAACGAAATAGGCACGAAAAGCGCAAACGGCAATGCTCCTGTTTCCTTATTCCAACCACTTTGGATGGCAAGTTTAGCGACCGCAGCGGTCCTCTTTATAGCCGTAAGCAAGACAACATCTAAAACCAGAAGAGAGAGCCTTACTACGAAGTTAATGCAGATTGTAATAGGTGGTGTTGTTGCGGTAGTCGTTGGTTTTGGATTAACTTGGCTTACAGACAGTATGGTGGGACTTCATATTCCGCAGTTTACAGATACAGCAGTTTTCTTAACGATTGCGTTCTTCAGCTTTTTTTTCTTGATGATATCCGCTGTTGTTTCGTGGTTGGGCTTCGCTGGAATTTCCATTTTTTTGCGTTACTCCTTTTCTTTGGTGCACCATTACTTGCTTTAGCCCCTGAAATGATGTCCCCGTTCTATCAGGACTGGGTGTATTCTTGGTTGCCAATGCGTTTCATGGTGGAAGGTCTTCGAGAATTGTTTTTTCTTCGGTAAAGGATTAAGTTGGAATAATGCAGTATCATCGCTTACTTGGATTGGTTTAGTGAGCGCCATTGTTATCCTTGGTTCTGTTTTGAAACACCGTGCAGTACAAAAAAACAGCAAAAAAAACTTGAAGGCTAAAAAAAATAAAGCATGCGAATCGTGAAGTTGATTCATGTGCTTTTATTTTTTGTTGCAAGGAACCCTTCGTTCTCCTGGCCTTCAAAACCACATTGGGAGAAAGACTGATCGCCGATCGATACTTGGCCGGCGTAAACTATATCGCTGATAGCGGAAGTCTGGAATATATCGGAGGAAAATTCGACGGCAACTGGATGCGCCTGCTTCCTCCTTCAACGACAGCCAGGAGATGAGCGCTTGGGCCAGACCAGCCCTTTGACGCAGCGGTGCAATCGGGCCTCATGGTCGGTCGCACAGACACAGGCTTTGCCCCTAAGGAAAACGCTACTCGCGCGTAAGCCGCCCAGGTCGTTTATAATGTGATCAAAAAAAGCTGTAGCTGATTCCGCCTGCACAAGCAGTGAAGTTAAAATATTAGGGCGCCCTCAATGGGTGCCCTTGTTTATAACGCAGTAACTCGGATTGACGGAGGAGTGGAATTGCTGCCCCCCTATTTTACCGTATTATGAAGTGGCCCATAACCCATCTCACCACGCCGCGCTCGAAAATATTCAATTTCAGCTGCAAACCTTTTTTTTCATTGATCTGATTGATCGTCTCCAGAGGATCGCTCTCCAAATCAAACAAAACTTCAGTATAATCCGGACCGTAATATTGGTATTTCAAATGATCCCTCTTTATCATCACCTGGCCGAAGAAATATTGCGAAATCGTTTCGTTATACCATTGCCCCGTCCCTTCCATAAGCGGCACTAAACTGCGGCCGTCCAGACCGTCCGGAACAGGAATATTCGTCAAATCACACAATGTCGGAAATAGATCATACAGGTTTACATTTTCCAAACTGACCTTGCCTCCGGAAAACCGTTTCGGCCACCGTATAATCAAAGGAACCTTTACGCTAGCCTCATAAAAAATTACCCTTCCACCAGCGACCATGTTCACCAAGCATTTCTCCATGGTCACCGCTGTAGATAATAATCCAATCATCGAGGTTTTGTCCGGCTTGTTCCAACGCATCCAGAATGCTGCGGCAATATCCGTCCATCGTTTCTACCATTGCATAATAGGCTGCGGTGGCCCTTCGAAGGTCCCGCTCCGACACGTCAACACCGGGCCTAACCAGATTTTTTTGCCGAGCATTGGGTGATCAGACACGTGTTGTGCCAAGAACGGCTCCACTCTATTCATGTAATAGTTGAATTTATTCTCTTCCGCCGTGAAGGGATAATGCGGTTGAGCAAAAACAACCTTCAGCAGAATAGGGCGCTCATTCACTCGATCGTCATAAGGGCTGTTAAAATATTCATTAATAAGGTCCAAGGCACCCTGCAGCGTATACTCATCTCGAACCACCTGATAGCCGCGGCCGATGCCGGCACGCTGAATATGCTCCACTTCATTGCGATTCAGCGGCTTCGCAAATTTGGCGTATTCTTCTTCCACCCGGCCCTCTGTCAGTTCTGCGTTGGCTAATCCGAGCAATTTGGTCCACCCCTGCATAATATCCAAGCCAAAATGGAAATTTTGCCCGCACAGCACGGTTTGATAGCCGTATTGGGCCAGCCTGCGCGCAAACGTCATATGTCCAGGCTGCAAATCTTGTCCCTGCACATCGCAGCCGCACGTACGGGGAAGCTGACCCGCCATCAAAGATTGCCGAGCAGGAACACATATGGGACTCGGGCAGTAAGCGTTCTGGAAGATAATGCCTGTTTCAGCCAGTTTGTCCAATGTCGGCGTCCTTACAACCGCATTGCCTGAATAGCCTGTTACATCCGCACGGTGCTGGTCGCTCATAAGATACAATATATTGGGACGGCGTGCCATCGCTTCTTCCCCCTTCCGCTAAGTTCTCCAAGAAAGATCAAATTCTTTGTAAATTTGAAAAGACTCATCATCGTTCATTTGCAGCAGCAGACAAACCGAACCGACGGTAAATTCCGTGAACGCGCCAAAAAATTTGGTTAAGCTGAACGCTTAATTCGGCATATCGGCCACCGTTATATGGAGTGAGCAGCGTAAAATGCGGATGCCATTGGTCCAATATTTCTTTGTAATAAAACTTAAGCAGACGGTTTGCTGCAAACTGCTGACCTTCCGTTAAAACGGGATTTTGCAAATAACCTCTCAATTCCCGGGTGCCTGTTCCTAAAGGATTGAGACGGGCAATAACGAGTGTGTGAAACATTTTTAAGACATCATTTGCATCATAACGCAATACTGCGGATTGCCGGTTTTCTCCGAAAAAAAGTAATAAAATTCTCTTCATTTTTTTGCAACTCGAAAGGAGTTTCAGGATTTAGACAGCCAATGATGTCTTGCAATTCGGTTTCAATGCGGTGAAGATCCCTCAAATGAAAATCAACGGCCGGTCCGATGGTAACATGCAGTCCGTATGGGCTTGAAAGCCGGGTCCAATTCGCATCAAAATCCTTTACGACGCTCTTTACTTCCTGTGCCAATTCTACGCTTGTGCCTGAGCGAACATCGTATCCTAACATGGACGAGCCCAACCGATAAAACAGTTCCTCTTGACGAGGAATAAAATAAACGGCAAATTTAGGCATGCGGTCCTCCTGAATCATGTCTTGTAACTTTGAGCGTCGTATTAAATGCATAAGCCGTCGTAAGCGACGGTAACGTTATAACCGGTTTGATGGAATGCCTCCTGCAGCTCATCATGCAAATAAGGCTGTTTGTGGTTTATATGTGTAGCATAAATTTTTTGTATTTCCATCGATAAAACCGATAGCTGACATCTTGTCCAGCATCAGCACAAAATTGGGGATGTCCAAATGTTGATTGACATACAGCCCCCGGTCATCCCTTCCCCCATACGTGCATTCCATGATCAGAATATCCGTCTTTTTCCCTGTCAGAAACCCCCATGTTTGTTCTCCGTACCAACCCGTGTCACTTGCATAACACAAGTTCTTGCCATCATTTAATGTGATCAGATAGTTGTGGGCATATTCCCCAGCACCAAACGCGCGATGATTTCCTTTCAATGGCGTCACCGTCAAATCGCCGGCTTGAAAGGGTTGAAAAGGCTGCACTACTATGAAACGAAACATCTGCTCAACAGCTTTCTTATGCTCCGCCGTATAGTTAACGGAGTATCTCTCAAGCAGCGTTTCTGCCCAACCTGCGGCTTCCGGGCTTAAATAAATATTTAAAGGCTGCTCCTTCGTCTTAACAGCATATTCTTTCAGCAATATTTCCGCCAAATCAAAATGATCCTTATGCGTGTGTGTAATCAGAAGATGCTCGAGTTCGAATACGTCTAAGCCATGCTTCATCATTTGATAAAAGGAATCCGGACTGAAGTCGATCTGATGCTTGGCGTCAATCCGAAAAGAAGTGCGGCTGCGGATGTTTTTTTCCACCGATCCTTCTCGCTTGCTGACAATAGTCACACCGGCAAAAAAAATACTGGGTATCGCCTCCCCGGCACTAGTGCCCAAGAACATAGATTTCACTCACTCATCCCCCTTTTGTTAAAATGAAACGGCTGGCCCCCGCGCTCTCTGCATAATCAATCACTTCGACAAGCGCATTCTCATCATTACTTCGTACAGTGACCCACGCTGCCGCATTCTTCAATGTGGGATGGGCGTTACAGACCGCCACTCCGTGCCGAAGCATGCCGACCATCTCCAAATCGTTTAAATTGTCGCCGACAGCGATAAATTCATCGGGATTTCCATACACTAGATCAATGAGGTGAAGAAGAGCGATACCTTTGTTGATATTGGGCGGCAAAATTTCCAAATAGATCGGTTCTGACTGTACCGTATTGAGCTGCTCTGTATGCAGTTGAAACTGCGCTATCGCATCTGGCGGGCCAATGAGCATCAGTTTGTTCACCGCATCGGTAATTTCATAAAACCAGTTAAACGGTTTGACCGTGATTTCTACCTTATCTTTCATCATGTGGCGCTTTACCGCTTCGGACAATTCCGAACAATAAACGTGCTCCTTATAAAATACAAGCAGGTCCAGGCCAAGCGATTTTCCCAAGGACAAGTATATTTGCAATGCATGGGAGACCGATTCTGCAGGAAGAAAGTGTTCCATAATAAAAAACATCTTTTACCGGGTCGTATATTTTGGCTCCATTGTACAAAATCAGCGGAGATGTCAGGTTGAGCGTGCGGATAAAAGGCAGCACTCCAGCTAAGGTTCTGCCGGTTGCGAAAGAGAAACGGCCCCCCCGCTGCGTAAATTGTTTGATGCGGCCAATTAAATCCTCTGAGATTTGCTGCTTTGAATCCAATAAGGTGCCATCGAGGTCGGAAAAAAAATCCAGCGGATTGGATTAGTCATCAAGCCTGCATTCTCCCTTTTTGAGGAAGGTCATCCCATTTAAGTTCACGATACAGGCTCTGTCCGGTTTCATAATCGAACAAATAACAGTTTCCGCTGACCTTGAACCAGACGTTCTGCCCCTCCCGTATTGCAGCATTTGCATCCGCATACCCTCTAACTACTGATTGTCCGACCTCAATATGAGCCATTTTTTTCTCTTCCCGTGAACTCGGTAAAAATGACTTTCCCCTTTAGATATGCTTCTTGCGGATCAGGTTGTTCGGTGACAAGACGGACTTGATGGGGACGAAACGCCCAACGAATGCGCTGCTCTCTCTGAATAAATTCTCGATCCGTCCTCTCGCTCAAGGCAGAGGTATGGTTTCACCGGTGTCCGTCAGTCTTATGCTCCGTCCGGTGGTCTCCCATTGGCACTGCAGCTCGTTCAGTACCGGCATGCCCAGAAATTGAGCAACAAACCAGTTCGCAGGAGCATTGTACAATTCCTCCGGAGTACCGAATTGCAGGAGCACGCCTGCGTTCATAACAGCGATTTTGTCTGACATCGTAAGAGCTTCTTCTTGATCATGGGTCACCATCACAGTAGTGATCCCCAGCTCCTTCTGCAGCCTGCGGATTTCTTCGCGCATGTTGATCCGCAAATTGGCGTCCAAACTGGAAAGCGGCTCATCCAGAAGCAGCAGCCCGGGCTTCTTGACGATCGCTCTGGCAATAGCGACACGCTGCTGCTGCCCACCTGACAGTTGGTTTGGTTTGCGTGTCAGGTATTCAGCCATTTGAACCCGCTTCGCGGCGTCCGCAGCATCGGCCAGTCTCTGCTTCTTTGGAACGCTTTTGTTCTTAAGAGGAAACGCGATGTTTTGCTGCACATTCATGTTCGGATAAAGGGCGGAGTTTTGAAAAACCATACCGATATTGCGGTCTTTGGGCGCTACGCCGTTCATAGGCTTTCCATCAAACAGTACCTCCCCTTCGCTCACCGGATAAATGCCCGCAATCATCAGCAGTGTGGTTGATTTACCGCAGCCGCTCGGTCCCAGAATGGTCACGAGCTCACCATCTGCGATGCTCAAATTCAATTGTTTTACTGTTGGCGTATCTATATCGTATTTCTTATATACATCGCGGAGCTCTACCCGCATCGATGTCACCTCTTACATTTTCATTTTCATTAATGCCTGCTGGGAGAACAAATAAAGAATAAGGCACGGAATCATATAAAATACGGCGAGAGCCATAACGATCCCGTAGCTGCCGGTGAATTCCTGCGTGAACAAACCTCTGAGAATGATGGACAGTGTATAGAAGCGATCGTCAAAAAATGAACACCGACACCATTACATACTCACCCCAACCGCTTAAAAAAAGCGAACAGCGAGATCGCTACAATTCCGGGCAAACGTTTGGAATATAGATTTGAAAAAAAGCTTTCAGCCTGCCGCTGCCGTCGATGCTGGCTGCCCATTCCAACTGCTTTGGAACTTCATCAAAAAAAACCTTTAATGATCCATGTCGACATCCCGATTCCGGCAAAAGCTTGAGCAAAACGATTCCGATCAGGGTATTGAGCAACCCCACCGATTTCAAAATATAGAAAGCGGCGATCAGACCCGTAATCGCCGGGAAGGCATGCGTCAGCAAAGTGGATTGAAGCAAAAAACTTGCTGCCCGGGAAATTTCCCCGCGACAGGACATAACCCGCCATCAAACTGGCTGTCACTTCAATGATCGACGTGCCCGCCGCAATGAGGAAGCTGTTTCCAAAAAACATGCCATATGTTCGGATATTTGAAGCCGTTCACTTCAAAGTTGGACCAAAGAAAGCTCCAATTTTGTAAAGTAAAGCCTTTCGGAGTAATGCCCCCGGCCATCCCATCGCTAAACGAGATCAGCACCATCCATACGTAAAGAAACAATAACGGCAAGGAAGTGACCGTCATTAAGACGATGGACAAGGCGTTGGGCAAGCCCATCTTAAACCGGCTCATCCTGTTCAATGGATATACCTCTTTTCTTTCACCTATTTGATGCTGTTCATCAGCTTATGGAAGCCAAATACACGGTAAGCGAGGAACATAACGATAAACACGACAGGCAGTATAAACAAAGCAATGGCGGAACCATACCCGAAATCCGTGGTTGCAAATGCTTTATGAAATGCATATAACGCCCACGTCTCCGTCCGGTAGTTCGGACCGCCGTCCGTCAACAGAAGGATCGATTCGTAGCTCGTTAACAACGCAAGCCCCTGCCAAATCATCAAAAAACATAATCGGCCAGCGTAAGAAAGGCACAATCAAATTTCGCAAAATACTCCATTCTGATGCACCGTCGACTTTAGCTACATAAAAATATGTTTTATCCACGGACTGCATAGCGGAAGAAAGCACGACCATCGATAAAGAAGAGCCCATAACTCCTGCCAACATGATATTGATCAGCAACGGGTACTTGTCCAGCCACGCCACAGGCGCTGAACCGTAGAACATATGCATTAGGCTGTTCAGCACACCGTATTCACTTGAGCTGAATATCCACGTCCACAATAATGCTTCTACCACGCCGGGCGAAACCCGGGGCAGCAGCCAAATCGTACGGAACCAGACTCCAAGCTTCTTGTTCTGAATATAGTAGGTCGTCGTAACGGCGATAATGAATCCCCATACCACTTTAAACAATAGCGTCATCACAACGAACAATGCTGTGTTCATTACTATGAGACCGATTTTGGGATCGATCAAGGCTTTGCGGAAATTGACAAGTCCATTGTAATTCCAGTTCATCGAAGCATCCATGGAAGTAAAAGCAATGACAATGACCATGACAGCCGTGGCGAGAAACAATACGTATTGATTAAACATGAATGGGATCAGCATGATCCCATTCATTCCGTGCTCTTTTATTTTGGTCCATAGTCCATTCATCGGTTATTTCACCGTAATCGTTCCAAGTTCAAGCTTCATCTGCTGTTCCATCCATTGCACGGCTTGCTCCGGCTGCATTGCGCCTGTTTCCACATTGCGGACAGCTTCTTTATATATTTTCTCTGTTTTCGGCTCATCCGGATGATTCGGAACGAACTGGGAATAATTTGTCATATAACTGACGGTATTTAACCAAGCGTTATCTTTAACAAGCTCCTGTCCTTCTTTCGTAAACGGAATATGAGAGCTTTGCACTGCATGTGCTTTTTTTTGGAATTCCGGTGCGGAAACAGCAACCAAAAGACGTTTGGCTAAGTCAGGATGCTTGGTGCTCTTGCTGACCACGTAACTGTACGGACCGGAGACTGTGACTGGTTTGCCGCCATTTTTTGCTTGGAGGCAGCAGCATAACGCCGATGTGCTGCATAATCCACTCGCTGGATACTTTACCGAGCTCTTTATGAAGGTCCTGTTGGCGCCATTTCGCCTCTTCCCAAATGCCTCCACCCATGAAAAGCGTCGTTCCATTCACCATCGCTTTAAGCCGGTCATCCGTGGAGATAGACATCATGGAAGACGGCAGTATTTTTTCATCAACCATCTGTTTAATGATTGGAACGTAGCAAGTGTATTCGCTTTATCCAGGACATATTGATTTTTTCTCAGCATCGTAAAACTGAGTGCCTTGGTTGAAAAAAATAGCATCGCCACATCGCGTTCTCCGGTATGATGCAAGAACCCATAAGTAACCAGCTTTTGATCCACGGCTTGTTTTGCAAGCTTGTTCATCTCTTCCAGCGTGAATTCTCCCGCTTCTACCTTTTTTGGGGAGCTCGGCGATCTGCTGATCTTTCCAGCCCATTTTCTTGAGTACATCTTTGTTGTAGAATACAGGCCTTGCTTCCGTATCCTGAATCACACCCCAAATATGCTTGTCCCAAGTCACCGGATTCCAATAGCCGGGCATCAGGTTTTTTAAACACGCTCTCCTTCTCAATGCCGTCCAACGGGAGAATGTAGCCGCTTTTTTGCCAGCCAGCCGATATTTGTATATCCCACATCTACGATATCCGGTGCATTTCCGGACTTGGACGAGAAAGTGAAAAAAATTGGTTCAAGCTTTCGCTTGTCGGTTTGGAAACGGTGCTGACCTTGATGCGATATTTTGATTTTTCCTGCTCCAGCTGTTTATTCACATTGTCGGCGGCTTTTTTCAATATTGCTTAAAGTGTACGGTGCAGTAGAAGCACGCCAGCCAGCGGCTTTAATGTCAACAGTCTCGATTGCAGAAGCTGTGTCCGCAGCTCCGGTCTTATCCTGGCTTTTTTGAGCTTGCACAACCGGTCGTCGCGAGCGCCACCGCAACTACCAGTGAAAAGATCCCTTTGGTTTTACCAGAACGCATCATCTTTATCTCATCCACCTTATGTTAATTTTGGTTATTCAATAATTTCTTTATGTCATCGATACACCGGACCATATCCTGCTCATACCGAGCTTAAGCTCAACCAAACAGATCACCGGCTTGCTCTCCATCTGGAATAGTTCGTCATACGGAATGGTTCCCCAGCCAACGGGCAGATGAAGGTCGCCTTCTCCATGATGATATTGGTCCATATACGAACGGTCCGTTTTGGAAACGACGCCGAAATTGTCATGAACGTGCAAATGATTCACTAAAGCATAATTTGTCTGACCGACGACACGAAATCAAAGCCATTGTAGTTTGCGGATAAATAAGCATGGCCGTAATCGAGGCAGATTCCGACATTTGGATGGTTCACGCTTCTAACCTGTTCATACAACCGGTCCAGAAACATGCCGGAATTGTGTAATTGATCGGATTGGACATCCCTTAAAGTAGGATTCGAGTTTTCAACGGCAATGTTGACTCCCAGCTCTTTGGCCTTCTGCCCAATCGGTATAACTCTTCGCGCTCTATTTCCAGTAGCTCATCCATAGGCCTGTGTTCATCCTGGGGCAAGCGGACGCCGGCATGATAGACCAGCACCTCCGCTCCGACCATATAAGCGAACTCCAAATTCCGGAGGAATATTTCACGCTGTTTGTCGAGTCCTTCCGTATCAAATAAATTCAGGTCGTTGAACGGATGAACCGCATAGTTGAAGTCGAACTTTTTTTTAAAATGTCCAATGTTTTGTCCAATCTGAACGAATTGAACTTTCCGTTTAAAATGATATCCAATCCGTGAGAGGCAGTTCAACGTAATCGACTCCGATTTTTTTTGAAAATCGCTCAATCTTGCTTCAAATTTTTTTTCAAGGTTTCCTTCCAAGCTCGGGCCGTGGCAGGTCATGCCGATGCCTTTAAACTCCACTAGAGCTCCATCCTTTCTGCTTCTGATGTTTCATCATTTTGTTCTCCGGACATAAAACCGGATCAAGTCGTTTCTCATATAGTCGTACGAAATGAAAATCGGATTCGCTTTGTCATCGTAATGCACTTGAATAAACTTCAGAAGCGGTGAACCGCTTTGTTTCAAACGGTACGGAAGCATATCCTCTTCCTGCACCGCTCGAATTTCCATTAGTGATTCGACAATACTGATGCCGTATTTGATTTCAAGGCATTTGGAAAGGGAGCCTGGCTCGAAACGGTCGGGAAAGTCTTGTCCCACGATACTCTGCGGCAAAATATTTTGCGAATACACAATCGATTCGCCGTCCGCCGTTCGGATCCGGTCAAGAATAAACACAGCATCCTGCTTATTAATATTCAACAAGCGGATCTCTTCCTCGTTCGGTCTTCTTTTAAAAAATCTGAACCTCCAAATCCCCTTCATTCAAATTCGCGTTCCGGATCAGATCCGTAATGCTGGAATATTTATTTATCGTGCTTATCATATGAAAGCTGTCGCGGCGAACATAATAGCCCGAGCCTGAACGCTGTTCACCTTGCCAATTTCGATCAGATGCTTAAGCGCTTTGCGAATGGTTTCACGGCTTACAAGAAAACGTGCTGCCAATTCTTTTTTTCCGTAGGCAATTTTTTTTCTCCCTCAGCAAACACATTCTGATCAATTTCAGCCGCTATCGCTCTGCTGATCTCTTCATATTTGATCATTCAAACAACTTCAACACCTTTCAAAAGGTTTCTGTTCCATCGAGTTGATAATTTTATTGTAGGTGATATGTATTCGAACAATATTAATAAAAAAAACGCAAAAAAAATCATTTGTACGTTAAAGTATTGTAAATTTGTCTAGTCAAATATTTAATTAGTTAGTGAATTGTAGTGGGGTATTGGTAAGAATTTCCCCTATTATCGTTGTAATCAGAGTCAAAACTACCTCATGTGCTGATTATTTTGTCTAGTTCAATTTAAGCAATGACTTTTTTTTCTATAACAAATCAAAAAAAAGGCTCCGCAGATGAACAGATCATCTTGAGAAGCCTTTTTTTTATATTTATGCAATAGGTTACGATTTGATAATGTCTGCAACGATTTCGTAGGAATCTCACCGCATTCAATTGCCGGAGCGCTCGTCTGTTTTAACTTTCGGCACGACAGGAAGTTTTATTCTGGTCTCTTAGGAAGATGAAGCCTCGTTAGCTGTAGCTCTTCACCTGCGCAATCGTTTGAATTGAATGCGGCTCCCGGAATCCGGATGCATCTTTATCCGGCCCATGGCAAGCCACGCGATGCAGGCGCTGCGATTATCGACTACCTGTTCGGCAGCAGAGAACAAGCCTCCATACCGATTATTGCCGTGACAGGAACGAACGGAAAAAACCACAACGAGCCGACTCGTCGCACACTTTATGCGTCAGCCGGGAATCATTGTCGGCCAAACGGATTCGGACGGCGTGCGAATCGACGGCGAGTGGGTGGACCGTGGTGACTGCAGCGGCCCCAAGAGCGCCCGTAGGGTGCTGTCCGACCCGAGAGTCGACGTGGCCGTTTTGGAAACGGCCCGGGGCGGCATGTTGCGTGAAGGGCTGGCGTTCCAGCATTGCAATATTGGCATCGTGAATAATGTCAGTGATGACCATTTGGGTAAGGCCGAGGTCGAGAGTCTCGAGGATTTATGGCGGGTCAAACGTATCGTGGCAGAAGCGGTGCTGCCTGACGGCCATTGTATCCTCAATGCGGACGACCCCTGGTGCGTCCGAATGGCCTCGCACACGAAAGGAAAAGTCGTTTTCTTTTCTCTGAAAGCGGACAATCCGGTGATAAAGGAAGCCATCAGCAAAGGAAAGACAGTTTGGTTCATTTCTAATGGCGACATTGTTTGCCATCATAACGGATCCTTCACACGGTTCATGAAAGCGGCCGGCATTCCCATTACCCTTAATGGATTGGCCCAATATAATATTGCAAACGCGCTTGCTTCCCTTGCGGCAGCACATGCTGCCGGAAAGCCCCTTAAACAGCTGCGAACCGCCATCATGACCTTTCAACTTTCGGCGGAACAAAATAAAGGAAGGTTAAATGTGTATAGGAGTGAAGATCGTTGTGTCATCGTGGATTTTGCGCATAATCCGGCCGGGCTTCAAGCCATATATCAAACGCTTGCCCCGCTGGTTCGCAGACGGTTAATTACAGTGGCTTCCATGCCGGGAGACCGCCAGGATGATGCGATCCGGCAGTCGGCAAGAATAATGTCTCAATTCTCGGATGTTCTGGTGATCAAAGAAGACGCCGATTTAAGAGGCAGAAAACCCCGGGAGGTGGCTCATTTGATTCGGACTGAGGCCTTGGGCGCCGGACTTCCGGCAAGTTGGCTGCCCATTGTGTCCGAGGAATATGAGGCTTGCCGTAAAGCCTGGGAAATGAGCCAGCCGGGAGATATAGTGCTGTGTTTATATGATGAATTTGACAAAATCGAACAATTCTTGAAGGAAATCAACTGCAACACGACAGAGAAGGACTTAAGCAGCTTAATAGCAGAAGAGGGGAGAAACAAATGGCTCAATGCTTGCCGTGGTTAAACGAGGAGCCGTCACAGAAAGCACGCATACAGCTCCATAGTCATCGTGGACGCCCAGGGGAATTTGCTTTATAGCTATGACAATACGGAAGCCAAAGTTTTTTTTACCCGCTCATCTCTGAAGCTTGTTCAGACCATTCCCCTCCTTCATTCGGGAATTACAAAGGGCAATGTACTTGCCAAGGCGGGGCTGAAGGCGTATATGGAATGACTCCGTAAACAGGGAATAGGAATATGTATGCAGGTAGACGACGGCAATTCGAGGGCTGCCTATCCAGCGGCAGTGGAAATCCTGAAGCAGCTTGGCGTCTTGGAGAAAAAAACGAGTTGGCTGAGTTGGAATCATTCCGCCGCCCGGTGCAATACAACCATAGAGGAGAAGAGACAGGTGTAATAGAAACAACATTCGAGTTGATCAAACACTTTTAAAGCAGGCCTTCTTGAAAAAAGTAAACCTATCATGTGATGATCATACTGGATAGCAAATAGGTGACCCGATTTGGTCTTTTTTTGTTTGGTTGTCAATCAATTATAATTCAGATCAACAACGATATGCTGACATTGGTGAAAAAAATTTGACTCAAACTATTCACCAGTCACGCAGAACTCGGAAAATAAAAAAAAGAAAGTGCCAGTTTCCCGGCACTTTCGCAAAATTCATTTGCATCACACTTTGATCTCCTTGATCTCAAATAGCCCTACATCATGTGTTAAAAGGACTTATTCCAAACTTTAATAACATTTGGTAAAGCAGGTTCAAAGGTAAACCCATAACACTATAAAAAATCACCTTCGATTTTCTCAATAAAAAAGAGCACCTAGCCCCTGTACGCCGTAACTTCCAGCTTTATCAAGTGGCTCGCCTGTATTTATATACGCCCTGATTTCTTCATCACTCATTGGTCTAAAAGTAACTTTACTTACAGTGTGTCCTACAATTACCTCGGGCATCCCGTTTTCCGACTCAGATAATACACGATACTGACCAATATCTCCAAGGTGCATTGTGGTGTCATAGTCCCCGGCTTTATCCATAGGTTCTCCGGTCTCAATATAGGCCTGTATTCGAGCAGGCGACAAAGCTCTCATATGTACGGTCGTTGCGCTGTGAGCCGTTTTCTCGATGCGCGATTCCACATCGATACAGCACACTCCCGTATATACGCTGTGGCTTCTTCCCTGCAGAGCGGACAGCATTATCACCGCATGCGCCCTGTCCTTCGGTTTGCCCAGCACCTCGCCGTCCAGCACGACAATGGTGTCCGAGCCGATCACCGCTCCCGGTTTGCCGAACCCGGCGGCTGCACCAAGAGAGGCTCTCGCCTTGCGCTGTGACAGCGTCTCCACAATTTGAGCGGGCTGAAGCGCTTCGCTGACCGTTTCATCCACATTCGAAGCCACCAATTCCACAGGCAGCTGGAAGGCACGGATCAATTCCCTGCGGCGGGGGGAGGCGGAAGCAAGATATAAAGTTGGGTTTACAGATTGGGATTCGTGCAACAAAGGGTTCCTCCAAGGAATTTTATTTGGGATAGACTGCCATCGCAGCTATACGTAGTTTGGCCTAAAACCAGAAAAAATCTCCAATGTTACAATATTTGCGGCACAGGCCGAAATAAGACCGAACACTACATTTTTTTTCTATAAAGCCAGACAGCGATAACTATCCCCAGGATGGTGAGCAGATTCAGACGATTTGCAAATCCACGTCATAATTGATGACTTGAAGGTCAGCCTTGGGATGCCAGGAAATTTGTGCGGAATGGGTAAGGAAAGAGACTGAGGGGACGGCAGCGAGCAGCTGGCCTGCAATAACGCCGGCTAACAATCCGATCAGGATAAAGATAATGAGCGTCAGGTTGGATTTTTTTCATCGATGGGCCTCTCTGTTCTAAAACTTGGTTCCTCTCTCATTATACGGACTCGCAAAAAAAACAGTTACAATCGAAAATGCTAGAAAATTGTCAAATGCTGCTAGAGTTTAAAGTTCCTGCAGTTTCCGCGGTGATTTTGCCTGTTCCTTGAAAGATAGTGAACGTTTGACAGCGGGCTTCGACAGCTTCTTTAGAGTAACCTTTGTACTATGAAACTAGGTTATGAAACTGTCATCCTGTCGCGCGGATTTCATTTTGATATAAGGAGGCACAATATGGCACGCAAGGTTGTGAATGAACACGAGCTAAAGGAACTGGTGTCCGCTGTTTGCCAAACGGAAGAGCAGGAAGAAGCAAGCAAAGGAAAACAAGCGGAGGAAGAAAAGGAGCAGCCGAACGAAGTGTCCAAAAAGCCGAAGCTTTCTTTGAAGCTCCATCAGCAGCTGATCGAAGAGCTCCGGCAGCAGAACTTCAGCTTGCTGTGCGGGTGAATGAGCTGGAGCAGCAGCTGAATGAGCTGTATCAGGTGCGCGAGCAGGTAGCCATCGCCTCGGAGCTGCCGGATGAGGAAGATCAGGGTGCAGTGACCACAATGGCAACTGTCCCGCCCGCCGACTTGTCGCAGTATGTCCGAACCTCCCGCTCCCAGCGCCATCCGGCTTTGAAGAAGAAGCCCTTCTGGGCGGCATGGTTTCGGGTACCGTCACAAGCCGAGTAAAAGTGCAAACCGGATTTTCAAAGTGACTCTCCATTAGAAGTGTCAGGCTGCCTCAGGCGGCCTGTTTGCTTTTTTTTCCAAGGTCTTGGAAGTATGTTCCCGTATACGGCCGTCTTTTTTTCCTTGCCAAATTACAAATTGTGTACCAGAATAAAAGAAACTTACCCGAAAGAAGCGATCTTATGCCTGTCAACCTGTATTATTTCCTGTTCTTTTACGTGATTACTTATATGGGCAACGCAGTGTATTCGACATTCATCCCCGTTTATTTTCTGAATATCGGATTCAGCCCTTCTCAGATCGGTACTTTGCTCAGCCTCGGACCTTTAGTGGCAATTCTGGCGCAGCCAGTGTGGGGCGCTTTGGGGGACAGGGCCAGGACGAAAAAAACCGGATCCTGCAAATACTGATCGCCGGAAGCGGTGCTTCCATGCTGCTTTACCCGCTGTCCGACAGTTTTGCTTATTTGCTCGTGATGATCAGCGTCTTTACTTTTTTTTCAAACGTCCGTTGCCGCCATCAGCGATGCGATTACACTGGAGGTGCTGGATAGACGGAAATCGGGGAATTACGGGACGATACGGCTCGGGGGGAACGATTGGCTTCGCCATTATGTCCATCCTCTTCGGCATCATCGCAAAGCGGCATATCGATTTCATGTTCGTGGTCTACGCCTGCGTTATGGCGGCCAGCTTCATGCTCCTTTTGCGGTTTCCCGCCGTGGAGGGACATCAGTCGGAAGGCAGCAAAATGCGCATATGGGTGCTGTTCAAAAAACCGCAAACTGGTGCTCTATCTGTCGATCAATTTCATCCTGCAGATTACGCTCGGGTACTATTACTCGTTTTTTTCCATTATATTTCAAGGAGCTTGGCGGAGACAACGTGATGCTCGGCTGGTCTATGGTCATCTCGTCGCTGAGCGAAATTCCTTTCCTTCTGTTCTCGGGCAAAATTTTCAGCCGCTTCAAAATCCCCTACATCCTGCTGGGGGCGGCGATCGCTGCGGCATTGCGCTGGTACTTGTTCTCCGCCATCCACAATCCGTACTGGACACTTCCCATACAGGTCCTGCACGGCCTGATCTTCATCGTACTGTCCGTCACCATGGCGACTTTGATAAACAAGGAAGTGCCCAATGAGCTCAAAGCGAGCGGACAAACGCTGAACGGCCTGCTTAGCCTGGGAGCCGCCCGGATCATCGGGAGTTTTGCAGGCGGCATAGCCAGTCAAAGCTATGGGATGCGCACGGTATTTTTTGTATAATTCAATGCTGACCATCGCCTGTATCGCCGTATTCGCCCTTGTCTTCTGGCTGCAAAAAACAAAACAGCGCACAGCGGCACTCCCACACGGCTTGAACTGCAAAACAAAACAGAGCACAGCGGCACTCCCATCCGGCTTGAACTCATACGACACACATAAGGAGATAACAAAATGGCGCCAAACCGCAAACTAATCACCGACCGGGATTTTCAGGAAGCGATGGAGAAGCAAGTGAGTATCCGCGTGTTTCAGGACGACCATGTCGTCGATTCAGGGGGCACCATCATCCGTTTTGACGAACGGGACGTCGTGGTCCAAACCCGGGTCAGCCAGCTTGCTTATCACCGGAGAGAGCTGTGCGAGTTTTATGAAATGAGAAAACGCTGATCCGCCCGGTTAACGCAAAAGACTCGAACCCGCCAAGGACCGAGTCTTTTCATTGAGTGCATCGAACCGAAAGACTGAGGTAACAGTGTATTTCCCCAAGAGCGGTTCTGCCGGCGTGCGTTGCGCTCTTCACCTCGGGTGTTACGGCTGTACACTGCGGCTGGTCATATCCCACACTTCTTCTTACTGCGCCGCCGTTTTAAGCAGCTCTTTTTCGGCCAGCACATACTGGGTCAGCGATGCCTGCGCCTGCCACATGCCCGCTGTAGAAGGATTCTTTTTTGTACTCATCCAGCGCACTCACCGCACCGTTCATTGATTGTTGGAGCTTGGGCAGCACCGCCTTCATCTCCTCGCCCGCCCCGTCGTTTACGGTGCCCTGGAGTGATGACCATGATTGATGCGCGGATTTTACCGCCTGCAGAAGCGCCGTATCCAGCGGGGTGGGCTTTGACTCTCTGAGGTGCATAACCGTGAGTCCGTCGATCATCTGCACCAGCTTAGCCCCTTGGGTAAAGTAAGACTGCATCGCATCCGTCTGCTTGCCGTTCCATTTCATCCTGCTGACGGCGGGAAGCTCCAGAGGCTTCACATACACCTCGACCTTCTTTTCCTTCAAAAGCTGGCTCACCTGCACCGCATCTTCCTTTTTTTTGAAGACATTCCTGCAAAAAAGAACGAATTTGTCCGCGGATTCCAAAGCGGTGGGAAGGCCTTTTTTTTCTTCAAATTCGCCTGCTCCGCCTCGGCGCTGCTCTGAGTATTGAACACTCCCGCCTGCAGAAGGGAATAAGACCTCGCCGGCAGATTGACGGCAGCCGTCTGGCCGGTGACGTTGGCCGCGGCCGGAGCAGATTTGTTCGCTGCGGGTTCCTGTGCTTTCGCTTCGGCGGCGGATTTCACACCCGGAAGCTTGGCGTCTGCCGTCGCGTCCTGGGCCGCTTTGGTTTCTGCTTTTGGTGCGGTCACCGCTGTCGTCTCGGTCTTGCCCGAAGACTTTAAGCCGAACAAGTCCGGCGTGCCCGTGAACATGGTCAGCACCAAATACCCGCACCCTACGCCCGTTGCAATTGCCGCCGTTACGGAGGCCGCGACGCGCAGCCAAGGGGCGCGAGCCGATTTGGCATATCTGACCTCTGCGGAAGACGGTTCATGCCAAGGGACGATTGCACCGCGATGCTCCTGGAAACCTGTATCCTCATTGTCAAAATGCCCTGTTTCACCGTTTGACATGGACGGCTTGGCCGACGAGGAGCGAATCAATTCCTCCACTCTTTTCGTTTCAGCCTCGATCGGGCTGTTCCATGCCCCAAAATCACTCGTGTAATGATTCAAGGAACCGGTATCGAATAAAGACGGCTGAGCTTTGGGCGCGGTATCGCATAAAGGAGGCTGTGCGTTTGGCGCGGTATCGTAGAAAGAAGGCTGTGCGCCTGGCGAGTATTGTTTGTCGGATGGTTTTTTTTGGACTCTTCTCGCCCTGCTGCGACAATAGAACCATTCCACTCCGGAGCCTCGAGTTCCGCTCTTTCCTCCGGCTTATGGCGAGGACCGCTTTCCTGAACAGGGTTACGGCCGTTTTCGAATCTGTATGTGATTTTTTTGCTTTATTCATTGCTCCCTCTCCCTTGTCCGCTGATTTGTACTACCAGTGTATGAAAGAGGTATTTGAA
The DNA here is from genome assembly GCA_001313085.1 of Paenibacillus sp. JCM 18996. The sequence continues at coordinate 40,541 of BBFE01000019.1, forward strand.
ATATGACTTCAGAAGCAGCATTCACTCTTCCCGCCCTAAACGCCCTCCACAGCAACGCAGAAAGAGCTGCCCCTGGTGGGTTCACCACTCAGGGCAGCTCTTTTATAACGTTTAAGAAACTTCGTTAAAGGCTTAAACCGAAAACTTTCTTTACCAAGAAACCCTACCTTTAAATCGCGGTCGCTCATCCTTGGACGTCCTCGGGTAGAGCTTTTCTTCTCGTCATGCGTACTTCTGTTCCAAAGCCTTGCCAGACCGACGGCCGTCTTCCAGATGTCTCCGGCTCCCATCGTGATGACCAAGTCTCCGCTTTTGACATGGTCGGACAAATAAGCGAGCACTTCCTCTTTTGTGGGGATATATTCCACATTGGAGTTGCTGTTCTCGCGAATCATTTCGACCAGCCGCGCGGACGAGATGCCTTCAATTTGCTTTTCTCCGGCAGGGGAGTAGATATCGGTGATAATTACCGCATCGGCTTCGCCGAAAGCTTCGCTGAACTGGTCAAGCAGGAAAAAAGGTCCTCGTATAACGCTGAGGCTGGAATACCGCGACGATTCTTTTTTTTCCAGTCGCTTTGGCTGCGCTGATCGTCGCTGAATCTCTGTCGGATGGTGGGCGTAATCGTCAATCACCAGAATGCCATTGACTTCGCCCTGCACCTGAAAGCGCCGCTTGGCGCCCCTGAATTCCTTGATCGCGCCTGCTACCTGCTGAAAGCTGAGTCCCGCCTCGAGACAGGTGATCAAGGTAGCCAAAGCGTTATACACATTATGCTTGCCTGGAATCGACAGCTCCATATTGCCCAGTTCCGCTCCATTATGGCGGACGATGAAAGATACCTTACGGTCTCCGAGCACGATATTCTCCGCCGTATAATCCGCCTGCCGGTCAATGCCGAACGTAACCACGTCGCTCTTCAGCCCAGGAAGCATTTCTCTCAAGTAAAGGTCGTCCATGCAGATGACGGCCTTGCCGTCTTCTTTCACCTGGCTGAGAAATTGGCTGTATGCCTTTTTTCAAATTCTCGAAATTGCCGTCGTAATTTTCCAGGTGGTCCGCTTCTATATTGTTCACAATCGCAAGCTGCGGATGGTACTGGAGGAAGGAGCCGTCGCTTTCGTCGGCCTCCGCCACCACATACTCGCCTTTGCCCGCTTTGGCGTTGCTCCCCATATTCATGATTTCGCCGCCTATGATATAGGTCGGATCCAATTGGCAGCGTTCCATGACCAGAGCGATCATCGAAGAAGTCGTCGTCTTTCCGTGCGCTCCCGCCACCGCAATCCCTTTCTTGGCGTTCATCAGCCGGGCGAGCATTTGAGCACGGTGCAGAATCGGGATTTTCTGCTGTTCCGCCGCCAGCATTTCCACATTATCCTTTGAAAGCGCCGTCGAGTATACAACCAGATCCGCCCCGTTTACATTGCCGGCTTGATGCCCAATGTAGACGAGCGCGCCTTTGGCCGACAGCTTCTCGGTTAATTCCTGCTGTGCCAGATCGGATCCGGTTACCCGGTACCCCATTTCCAGCATAACTTTGGCAATAGCGCTCATGCCGTAGCCGCCTATACCTATAAAATGGACATGTTCAGATGTGTTCACTCGGTTTCTCACCAACCTTTTTCAGAATCGGATCCGTATAAAATCCAGGACCGGACATCAGAGATCAAGTATAACGTACCGGAAACGACCGCCAGATCCTCCTGCTCCGTACGGGATTTCAAGAGCTCCAGGGCAGTTTTCCAATCGGGTTCAACTATAACGTCAGCTTTATGTTCCGAATCTTTGAGAAGGCCGGATACAGCTTCGCCCAGCTTGGACGCATCGGCTTTTTTATGAAAATCGGGTTCCGTCAGAATCAAAGTATCCACTATTGGCAGTATATGCTTAAATAGCCTGTATGATTCTTTGTCGACAGCATCCCCATCATCAGATGAAGCTTGCGGTACCGGTAAGTTTCCTTTAAAGCGGCCGCCAGAGCCTCCGCTCCCTCCGGATTGTGGGCCCCGTCAAGCAGGATCCGCGGACGCTCGGCCACCATCTCCAGCCTGCCCGCCCAGAACGTTTCCTTCATCCCTTGATAAAGATCCTCTTCCTCCACGATCAGCGCAAAATATTGGCGAAGCACCTCAATCGTCATTACAGCGGCTGCCGCATTCTGCAGCTGATGGGCGCCGTTCATGGAAATCTTCACATTGCGGATGCTCCGGAAAGGGTCTTCGAAATGGAACACCTGCTCATTCTCCCTGCTTGACACCGGCTCAACCATGAACTGACGGTTAACGGCATAAACAGAGCTTTTCTTTTCCTTCGCCTTATCCAAAAGCACTTCCAGCAGCTCCGGCTGATCGACGGTCGTGACCAAAGGAACCCCGGCTTTAATGATGCCGGCCTTCTCCAGAGCGACTTTCTCGAGGGAATTGCCCAGGATGTCCATATGGTCATGGCCGATATTCGTGATCACCGTCACTACCGGGTTGATGATATTCGTGCTGTCCAACCGCCCGCCCAAACCGGTTTCTAAAACGACATAGTCGGGAAAAGTAACTTTTGCAAAATACAGGATGGCGAGCGTCGTGCAAATTTCAAACATCGTCGGAGAGCCGAATTCCGTCTCTGCAATCTCATCTGCGAGCGGTTTGATCCGGTTCGCCAGCTGCAGCAGGTCGCCCTCCGGAATATCTTGCCCGTTATATTGGATCCGGTTGGTAAACCTGGTGATATAAGGAGACGTGAACGTCCCGACGTCATACCCGCATTTCAGCAGCACCTTAGTCAAATAAGCGCAGGTGGATCCCTTGCCGTTCGTGCCGGCCACATGATGAATTTCAGCCTGCGATCCGGATGATCGAGCATATCCATCAGCATTTCCATCCGCTTCAGGCCCGGCTTGATTCCGAACGAAACCAGACCGACAATCCAATTTACCGCCTGTTCATAGGTTTGAAACGGCTGTACAGCCTCTTCTTCAATTTCCAGCATAGCGTCTCACCCTTATCCTTTCAGTTCAGCCAAACGGGCAACGACTTTATCGCGTTTTTTCCGCATAGTCCGCGAGTTTCGCTTTTTTCTTCCTCGATCACTTTAGCCGGCGCTTTGGCAACAAAGCCTTCGTTGGCCAGCTTCTTCTCAATCCGCTCCACCTCGCCGTGCAGCGTCTTGAGTTCCTTATCGAGCCGGGCAACCTCCTGAGCGATATCGATCAAGCCCGCCAGCGGCAGATACAGCTCGGCGCCCGTTACGATGGCCGTCATCGCTTTGTCCGGAACCGCAACAGCCGGATCGATTTCCAGTTTGGAGGTGTTGCAGAAGCGCGCGACATAGATTTCATTCTTCCGCAAAATTGCAAGCGCCTCGCCGCTGGCAGGCTTCACGAGCAGCTCGATCTTCTTGCTCATCGGCACGTTCACTTCAGCCGGATATTGCGCACGGAACGGATGATATCCATGAGCAGCTCCATTTCGCGAACGGCGTCCGCCGCTTCCAGCTTCTCCTCGTACTCAGGCCACGGCGCCAAAGTGATAGTCTCGCCCTCGTGAGGCAGGTGCTGCCAGATTTCCTCGGAGATGAACGGCATGAAAGGATGGATTAACCGCAGCGTGCGGTCCAGTACATAAGCGATGACGGATTGCGTCTTGCTCTTGGCTTCGGCGTTGTCGCTGTAAAGGCTGAGCTTGCTGAACTCGATGTACCAGTCGCACAGGTCATCCCAGATGAAGTTATATAGAATCCGGCCGGTCTCGCCGAACTCATATTGATCGACCAGGCGCGTCACGTCGCGGACCGTCTCGTTCAGACGGTGCAGGATCCAGCGGTCGGCTGTACCTAGCGCTCCATTGATATCGATATCTTCCTTTGCCACGCCTTCCAGGTTCATAAGGGAAAACCGCGAAGCGTTCCATATTTTATTGGCAAAATTGCGTGCCTGCTCCACCCGCTCCCAACGGAACCGCAGATCCTGCCCCGGTGTGCTGGAAGTGGAAATCATATAGCGCATGGCGTCCGCCCCGTATTTCTCGATGACTTCCAGCGGATCGACGCCGTTGCCTAACGACTTGGACATTTTGCGCCCTTCGGAGTCGCGGACAAGACCGTGCATGAGGACATCCTTAAACGGAATCCGGCCGGTAAACTCAAGTCCTGTGAAGATCATCCGCGCTACCCAGAAGTATATAATGTCGTAGCCTGTGACCATTACATCGGTTGGATAGAAACGTTTCATGTCCTCCGTGTCGTCAGGCCAGCCGAGCGTAGAGAAAGGCCAGAGCGCCGAGGAGAACCAGGTGTCCAGGACATCGTTGTCCTGGTGGAGCGCCGCGCTTCCGCAGTGGGAGCAGGCCGATACGTCCTCCCTTGCCACGGTCAGTTCGCCGCACTCCTCGCAGTGCCAGGCAGGGATGCGATGCCCCCACCACAGCTGGCGGGAAATACACCAGTCACGGACGTTCTCGATCCATTGAAGATAAATTTTCTCAAAACGGTCAGGCACGAAGTTCACGCCTTTGCCGGTTTTCTGGCTTCAATCGCTTTCTCCGCGAGCGGCTTCATCCGGACAAACCACTGCGTGGACAAATAAGGCTCGACTACGGCTCCGCTGCGTTCGCTGTGGCCCACTTGATGGACATGGTCCTCGATTTTGACAAGAACACCCTGCTCCTTCAAATCCGCGACAATCTGCTTTCTGCAGGCAAAACGGTCCATACCCTGGTATTTGCCCGCGTTGGCGTTCATCGTGCCGGACTCATCCATCACCAGAATTTGCGGCAGGTCATGGCGCTTGCCCACTTCAAAATCATTCGGATCGTGCGCCGGAGTAATCTTTACGACACCCGTCCCGAAATCTTTTTTCCACATATTCGTCAGCAATTACGGGGATTTCCCTTCCGATGACAGGAAGCACGAGCGTTTTCCCGATCAGGTGCCGGTAACGCTCATCCTCCGGATGAACCGCAACGGCCGTATCCCCGAGCATCGTCTCAGGGCGGGTCGTGGCGACCACGATCGAATCTTCGCCGTCTTCAGTCGTATATTTAAGATGGTACAGGTGTCCCTGCACTTCCTTGTATTCCACTTCGATGTCGGATAACGCGGTTCTTGCCGCAGGATCCCAATTGATAATATAGCTGCCGCGATAGATCAGGCCTTTTTTTCATACAGGGAGACAAACACTTCCCGCACAGCCTTGGACAGTCCTTCATCCAGCGTAAAGCGTTCGCGGGAATAATCCAGCGAAAAAACCCATTTTGGCCCACTGCTCGCGGATCGTTTTGGCATAAAGCTCCTTCCATTCCCATACTTTCTCCAGAAACTTCTCGCGTCCGAGATCGTAACGGGTCAGCCCTTCTTCACGAAGCTTTTGCTCCACTTTGGTTTGAGTAGCGATCCCCGCATGGTCCGAGCCCGGCAGCCACAGCGCGTCGTAACCCTGCATTCTTTTGGTGCGGACCAGAATATCCTGAAGGGTAAAATCAAGCGCATGCCCGATATGAAGCATCCCCGTCACGTTAGGCGGCGGAATGACGATCGTAAAAGTCTTTGCGTCTTTTCTTTGTCCCGCTTGAAAGTATTGGCCTTTCAGCCAGTAATCGTACCATTTCTTCTCGGCGTCGACCGGATTGTAAGTGGTAGGCATTGCTGTCGTCGTTTTCGTTTCGCTTGAATCTTGCATCGGTTGAGTTTCGCTTTGTTCGCTCATCCTATTGAAACCTCCTACTGTGTGGTGACTAACCCTAGGGACATCCCCGCCAAGTGTATGAACCTCCGGAGCTTACTCTCCGTACCTTGCGGCGAGCCCGAATAACCTATTTACCATGAAAAAAAACAAAAAAAATCCTTACGCCGCAAAGGACGAAAGGATCTGGCTTCCGTGGTACCACCTTCATTCCGCGCCTGGTAAAGGCACGGCACTCGAACAGATAACGGCTGCGGCCGGCGGCTGTCTCACAAGAAAAAAACCGCAAACTCCGGGGCGACTTCGGCAATTACATCCTGCGGAACCTCACAGCGCTGTCGGCTCCACTCTCTGAAGGCTCACTGCCTACTCCTCCCTTTCTACGCTTATTTTCTATTCAATTTTGGGGCAAAGTCCATATATCTCATCATATGATATAGCATATCGAGTTCCGCAGTCAATATTTTCAACCTATTCCCCTTTATTCTCAGCATATCCATGTCCATGCCTTTCATAAACTTGTATTAGCCTATTTTGAAAAAAAAATTATGGCAAGGTGGTGTTACCATGCAGCGATGGTGGCTAAGCGTAAGGTACACGGTAAAAAAACATGATGTTCCCCCTGCTGGTGATCCAGTTCGTCCGGACTCTGCTGCTTCCCAACCCGCTCGACGTGTTCATTCTGTTCGCACTGTTCCTCGTTTTTTCTCGGCTTTTTTGTTCGACGTGTATTGATAAAATCACCCTTCCCGCAGACCGTGAAAACTTAAAAGCCCCGGCTCCGTTGTTGAACGGGACCGGGGCTTTGGGGTTTCTTTTGAAGAGTAACGAAAGTATAAGCTTGGGGAGACTTAATCTATTTGCCCGCGATTAGCGGGGCAAATAGATGATCTGTCCTGCGCTGACATCCGAGCTTTCCAGCCGGTTATACAGCGCGATTTCACGGGGATTGAGCTGATAACGCTTCGCGATGCCGTCGAGTGTTTCATCTTTCTGGACGATGCACATCCTCAGCTTCTTGAACCCCTGCTCACCGGATTCCGACGAAAGGAACAGCTTCTTCCACTCAAGCACATCCAGCTTGTTTTCCGCCACAGCAGCAGCCGCCGTCGCAGACTCCGCCTTTTCCTTGCGGCCGCCGGACGGGACGGATTTGCCGGTCAGCTTATTCAGTAGGGACACGGAAGCGGCGGACTTGGCTTCTTCCTGCGCTTGCACGGTGCTGTCCCTGCCGGAAAAAAACCGATTTTCATATCAGCGGGCTCCGCAGCGGCTTCCGCTTCCTCCGCCTGTGAATTGCCGAACAAAGGAGCTTCGTTTAGCAGAGGAGGCGCTGCTTGCTGGGCTGCCTCAGGCTGCCGGTTCGCGGACTGCTGGGTGGCGGCCTCAGGTTCCTGCGGCTCTGCCTTAGGCTGCCGATAGACAGGCTCAGATATATTCCCGGGGTCTTCCTGAAAGAAAGCTCCTCTATTGAAGATCGGCTCTCTTACTGCATTCATTTGCGGCCCGGACAGGTCCCCATAAAATTGGCCGCTGTCCGGCGCTCGCTCAGGTTCATTGCCGGCTGGTTGCGCCTCAGGCAAGCCCTGGGGCTGCGCATACTGCGGACGGGCTTCCGGCTGGTTCTCGTGCACGAAGACGATCTCCTCTTCCTCCTGCCACTGCCCGCCGGGTGTCGAGATCATCTCCACACCGCTCAGGGAAAGGACACCGGTTACATTCAACCTTCTGGGCGATAAAACATCAATGTCAAAATTTTCGATTTCCACCGAGATTTCATCAATGCTCTGAATCCGGTTTAACGGAAGCGTTATTTCCACCGGAATGAAATGCTCCAGCGTACGGCTCCTATCCTCTCCTTCGGCCAGGTATGTACCCGCTAGCAGCAAATTTCCCCTAAGCACCGCCTGATCCTCCTGCGGATATACCTGGATATGGGGGAGCAGCTCGACTTCCTCCAATTCGCTGATGCTGACTGCCCCGTCCGCCAACTGCACTCTCTCATAGATATCGAATCTCAATCCCGTTTGCCGGTCCGTCATGGTGGTTCCTCCCTTCAAATCCATAGTCCAACCATCGGTAAGCTGCCTTGCCCAAGTATCTGTAAAATTATATGGATGTAAAGGAAGGTGCATGACTATATTTTTTTAGCAAACGGCCCGGTTTGCCGTTAATTCGCTTTCTGCGGAATAAATTCCGCCCGCCCGAAGCAGGCGGCACTGCTGCAGTACGTCCACTGATTCTTTCCAAGCTGTTCGTCGGCGTACCGGATCAATTGCTCCAAGTCGTTGCTGCAAACTTTTTTTGGATGGCGGTTCTTTTGCCTTCATTTCTAGTCTTGAGCAGTTCACTTTATGGATCACATTGAGCTTGGGCTCGTTTCCGCGGAACAAATTCAGAATATAACCCTGTTTATTGCCGATGCACCAAATTTTATAGTAAAAAAATCAGCATTTTCGTTTTCCTTCTCATAGAAAATTTTCATTTTTTTCACCTCATTGGCAATATATGGTATATATTGTTTCGTTGCGGGAACATAAAACCCTGCCCAAAACAAAAAAAACCGCAAAAAAATTTATTTGCGGTAGGATGCCGATAAACCATATGGGCTCGAGCGTTTCATATATGCTGCTCTCCCCCTGCCATGCAGCTAAGCTCTCAGCTTCTGCCAAAGGAGGGTGAGGTCTTCAGGCCAGGGAGCGTCGACGGTAATGCGCTCTCCGGTCCAAGGATGGATCCATTCCAGCGTCTCCCCATGGAGAGCCTGCCGGCTGAACAGCTTGACCGGCCCGCCATAAAGCTCGTCCCCCAGAATCGGATGGCCCAGATGACTCAGGTGCACCCGGATCTGGTGCGTTCTGCCGGTCTCCAGCCGCAGGCGCACCCATGACGCGTCCTCATAGCGCTCGATGACCTCGTAGTGCGTTATGGCCGGATCTCCGCCGGGAGATACACGGCGCCTCGATTTGTGGTGCCTGTCCTTTCCGATGGGAGCGTCGATCCGCCCCCTTTCGTCCTTCATGCGGCCCTTCACAAAAGCGATATAGGTCCGTTGAATCGCTTTTTTCTCTCATCTGTTCATCCAGCAGAAGCTGGGCATATTCGTTTTTTGGCGTAAAGCACCGGCCCGGTCGTATTCTCGTCCAGCCGGTGGATGTGCCGGACCCGCACCTGTTGTGAAGTCATCTCATAATAAAATGACACGGCGTTCGCCAAAGTGCCTGTCTGCCTTCCGCCGCGGGGTGCACGGGCATTCCTGCCGGTTTGCTGACGGCAAGCGAGAAATCGTCTTCATAAAGCACGCCGATGTCATGCCACTGCGGAGGAAACTGCGCCGATTCCTTTGGGAACAGCTCGATCCGCAGGCGGTCCCCATGCTGCAGGATTCCACCACGGGACTTAAGCTTGTTGATCAACTTAGCCGGAAACCCCAGCTGTTCATGCATGTAGGCCTCGACGGCACTGTTGTCCACCGGACCCGTCAGAACCTCCATCCATTCGCCCTTGCGCCTGGCCGCCTTCATCGGTTTCTTCTGCCGTGACGATACAATATGACGATCAGCGCCGAACCGAAAAGAAATATGATAAACCACAATTCCACGGGTATGCCGTACAAATCGCTTGGAATTTTTTTTCATTCGTATTCTCCTAATTAGAAGTAGATTCCCCTATTTTAACAAAAAATGAAATACAAAAAACCAAAGCTTCTATGGTAGAATAAGAATTGGCTTATTTTTTCTATGTTTCCATCAAGTTAAGGAGAGGATTTTTTTTTGACTGAAGCGGTACGACTGCTCAAAACGACAAGCAGCCAAATTCGCAACTGGGGCTGGATCAAGCGCATGCTGCTGGCTGCCGCCTTTATTCTGTTTCTCGCATCCAGCTTTTTTTTATTTGACTCCTCCGGGCACAAACATCCGTGAAGCCCTCGCCAAATGGGTCATTATGACGCAGCACCGGGATTGGGCGTGGATCTTCGTAGCGCTCAGCGAAGGGATGACCTGGTTGCGGCTATGCATGACACAATAAATTCGAACGGGCTTGAGAAAATCGACACCACTTTGATCAGCCATAATCAGACGAAGCGAAGCCGGGACAGTCTGATCAAGGTAGAAGATATTTCCGGCAAGCAGTGGAAAGGCAAGAAAATGACCGTGTACGACCCGAGGACGCTGAGAGTCGTGGTCCCTCACACCGCGGGACAAGGTGAAACGGTATCTTCGATGGTTAAGCGGACCGGAGCGGCTGCTGGAGTCAACGGAGGCGGCTTCGTCGATCCGGAAGGCCTGGGCAACGGCTTTGCGCCCATAGGTCCGATCATCTCCGGCGGCAAAATCCTGTACAATGACGAAGACGGTTCCGTACCTTTCCAAATGGTGGGCATAACCAAGGACGGCACGTTGATTATCGGCAAATACAGCATTACGGAATTAATGAAGCTGAACATATCCGAAGCGGTCATGTTCTACCCTCGCGTCATCGCCAACGGCAAGCCGCTGCCTGTCGTGGATGACGGGATGCAGCCGCGGACGGCTATTTGCCAGAAGCCGAACAGCGAGATCATTATCCTCGTCATTGACGGCCGCCAAACCCATAGCGTAGGCGCCAAAATCAAAGAAGTCCAGGATCTCTTCATGGAAGAGGGCTGTGTGAATGCCGGTTTCCTGGATGGAGGAGCTTCTTCGGAGATGGTCGTGGGCGATGAGGTCGTTACCAAACCGTCCAGCAGATACGGCGAAAGAAGATTGCCGTCGGCGTTTCTCGTTTTTTGACGATCCGGCAAAAGTCAAGGTGGATGATGTATGGAACAACATTACCACGATCGACCCGGGCGGAAGCTATGACCATCCCGGATTCTTGAAGGAGCAGGAGCAGTTGAAGAGCAAGCCGAAGTCAACGCCTGTTTCGGCACCTGCCCCTAAGACTTCAGAGACGAAGACAGACACTGTCAGGGATAAACCAGCCTCGAGTAAAGAAAGCAGCTCGGACAAGAGCAGTCCGGACACTAAGTCAGGCTACGGCGATAAGGAACCGCCAGCCAAGCCTGCGACTGCTCCGGCAAGCAAGTCTTCCAAGCAGCCGGACGACTCCAGATCGGGCTCTTCCTCTGATAAGACCGCAGACAAACCCGCGGCTGAGAAGCCTGCTCCCGAGAAACCGCCCGCTGCTGATAAACCATCACAGCCTGCCAACACAAGTGCAGCCGGATCAGGCACTCCTGCACCTGCCCCGCAGCCGTCTCACAGCGCAGGTCAGGCGGCAACTCCGGCTCCTGTGACACAGCAAACGCCGGCTCAGCCTGAGCATCGTCCATCCGCTCCCGCTGCCGGTAGTGTATCTGTAGACGGATCGCTCAAAACTCCATAACCTCAAAAGAGCTCGGCCGAATCTGGATTCGGCCGAGCTCTTATTCTTTGACCGCAACATTGAACAACGTTACAGCCGCTTCAAAGCATCGTGATGCGCTTCAATCGTCATCTCGATATCCTCTTCGGAATGAGCCGCCGAAACGAACATTCCTTCGAACTGGGACGGTGCAACGGAAACTCCCTGATCGAGCAGATTGGCAAAATAGCGGTTGAATTTCGTGAGATCGGAGGTTTTCGCGGTTTCATAGTTCACTACCCGCTCATCCGTGAAGAACGGACAGATCATAGAGCCGACACGGTTAATCGTCGAAGGGACTCCAGCTTCTTTGGCGTTTGCGGCAAAGCCTTCCTCCAACCTTGCCGACAGCTTCTCCACACGTTCGTACACACCTGGATGGCCGAGAAGCTGAAGCGTCGTATAGCCTGCCGCCATGGCAAGCGGATTGCCGGACAAGGTGCCCGCCTGATAGATCGGTCCGCTTGGAGCGATCTGCTCCATGATGTCTCTTCTGCGCCGTATGCCCCTACAGGCAGTCCTCCGCCGATGACTTTGCCGAGACAGGTCAGGTCGGGTGTAATCCCGTAAAGGCCTTGGGCGCAATGATAGTGCACACGGAAGCCCGTCATCACTTCATCGAAAATAAGCAGGCTGCCGTATTTCGTCGTGATGTCTCTCAAGCCCTGCAGAAATCCCGGCTCCGGAGGAACGACGCCCATGTTGCCCGCCACAGGCTCCACGATAATAGCTGCCAGCTCTTCCCCGAACTTCTCGAAGGCAAGCTTGACGGCGTCCAGATCATTGTAAGGCACGGTGATGGTGTTCACCGCTACATTCTCGGGTACACCTGGCTGTCGGGCAATCCCAGTGTAGCGACCCCGGAACCGCTTTTATGAGCAGGGAATCCGCATGGCCGTGGTAAGAGCCCTCGAATTTCATAATTTTATTCCGTCCTGTAAAACCCCGCGCCAGCCTCAGAGCGCTCATAGTCGCTTCCGTTCCAGAGTTGACCATCCTGACCATTTCCATGGACGGGACCCGTTCGCAGACCAATTTGGCCATTTGCGTCTCGATTTCCGTCGGAGCGCCGAAGCTTGTCCCTTTTTCCGCTGCGGACTTTATCGCTTCCACCACCGCCGGATGGGCATGCCCCATAATCAGCGGGCCCCAGGAGCCGATATAGTCAAGGAAACGGTTGCCGTCAATATCATACACGTGCGAGCCTTCCCCGCTGGTAATGAATAACGGAGTCAGCCCCACCGATTTAAACGCTCTTACAGGACTATTCACCCCGCCCGGAATATACCTTTTGGCTTCCTCAAACGCCGCTTTGGATACACTGGATTTTCTGACATTGTCGATGTTCATTTTAGACCACACCCATCGTTTTATTTAAACGTTAAAGAAACTGTTCAGGAGTACAGCGCCTCCACTGCTTCTTTTCCTTGACGGATACAATCCGGCAGCCCCACTCCGTGGAAGCCGGATCCGGTGATATAGACGCCCGGCATTTGAGCAGAAAGTTGTTCCTTAACCTCTTGACCTGCTGCAGATGGCCGACGGGGTACTGAGGCATGGAACGGGGCAGCCGGGTAACCTCGTAAAACAGCGGCTCTGCCGTAATAGCCATCAGATCCTTTACATCCCTGCGTACTTTCGCCACAATCTCCTCATCCGATAAAAGCATCCAGTCCTCTTCCCCAGAACGCCCGACATAGCAGCGGATCAGTTCCTTATCCTCAGGCGCGGTATGCAGCCATTTGGCTGAGGTCCAGGTGCATGCTGTAATAAATCGGCCTTCCTTGCGGGGAACCAGAAAGCCGGAGCCGTCAAGATGGGTGGAGATATCTTCACGGTTGAAAGCCATAATCACGTTGGCTACAGAAACGTAATTAATGCTGTTTAATTCGGCGGCCTCCGGCACGGAAGGAAAGAGCTTGGCCAGGACGTAGGAAGGCAGCGCAGCTATGACTTTATCCGCCTCCAGCAAGGTTCCGTCAGTCAGCCGAACGGAATAACCATTGTCGATTTTGCCCACCGAAGCCACCTTGCAGCCTGTCAGGATACCGCAATGTTTCAGTGATTCCTCCAACCGTTCAACCAGAGTGGACAGCCCGTTTTTTGTAAGTTAAAAAAACACACTGCCGGCCGCCGCTTTCGGCAGCCCTACCTGCTTCTTTTCCGCCTGCTTGTTCAGCATCATCCCTTTGATCAGGGAGCCGAATTTGCGCTCTGTGGCCTGGAATTGAGGAAAGGTGGATTGCAGGCTGAGAGCGTACGTGTCCCCGGCGTAAATGCCGCGAGCAAAGGCTCGGCTATATTGGTCAGCACTTCCTTGCCGAGGCGCCTCTCCAGGAAGTGGCCCAATGATTCGTCCTCGCCGTCCCTCTTGGCCGGGATAAACAGATCCATAGCCGCTCTGGCTTTACCTGCGGGCGATATGAGGCCGGTCTTCAAAAAATGGCTTAAGCTGGGTCGGAATACCGAGCACCAGCCCTTTTGGCATACCGTGGAGCTTGTTGTTTCGCAGAATATACGTTTTCTTGGCTTCCGGGTTGGTGCCTGTGAATTCACCTTCCAGCCCCAATTCCCTGCTCAAATCAATGATTGGCAGCTTGCGGGCAAGAAAGGAATCGGGACCTTTTTTCGATCACAAAGCCCTCTTTGCGAAGTGTATTGATCTTGCCGCCCAACCGCTCGCTTGCCTCTATGATCGTTATGTCCAGCGGAATACTCTGCTCTCTGCAGTGTTTTTTGTGCATAATAAGCCGCACTCAGGCCGGTGATGCCGCCGCCGATCACTATGAGTCTTTGCCTGCCTTTTGCGCCGGTCACTGACTGTACTGCTTGTGCCATGCCGCATACACCTCATCGCTTAACACTTTCATATATAAAGGATCGGTATTTAACGACTCTGTCCGCTCCAGGTGCATTCCGAGCTCCCTGGCCGCCTTTTGGGCTTCGATATCAAGATCGTATAGCACTTCAAGATGGTCGGACACGAAGCCCGCCGGGCAGACGAGCACATTGGTCACTCCTTCTTCCGCCCGCACCTTCTTCAACACATCGAGTATGTCCGGTCCAAGCCAAGGCTGCGCGGTCCGGCCCGCGCTCTGCCAACCGAACTGCCAATTGCCGATTCCGGCCCGCTCCGCTACCGCTTGCGCGGTTTCCAGCAGCTGCTGCGGATAAGGGTCATTCATTTCGAGTATTTTTTTTCAGGCAGGCTGTGGGCCGTGAAAACCACCTTCAGCCCGTTGCGTTCCGCCTCAGTGAACTTCTCCAAAGCTTCTTCCACCCGTTCGGCTAAAGCCTGGATCAGCAGCGGATGCAGATGGTAGCTGCGTATAAAAGTGATGCGAAGCCCCAGATCATCCGCTTTTTTTTCCTGCGCCCTCGCAATATATCCGCCCACGCTCATAGCCGAGTAGTGCGGGGCCAGAACGATTCCGACCGCTTCCCGCACACCGTCTTCCACCATTTTGGCGACACCGTCCTCGATGTAAGGCTCGGCGTGCTTCAAACCTTGATAGGTGACAAACTCCATATCCGAATGCTCGCGGTTAAGCGTTTCCTCCAAAGCGGCCACCTGCTTGTCCGTGTTTGCCCTGAGCGGAAAAAAACCGCCGACGATCGCCTCATAACGGGAAATCAGCTCGTTCAGCTGTTCAGGAGTCGGAGGGTGCCCTCTTCGGATATGCGTGTAGTAAGCCTCGATGCCGTCTATACTTGCGGGAGTACCGTAGGACATAACTAGTACGCCGATCTTTTTTTGGGGCGCTGTACGCCGTTTTGGGGAGTTGCTTGACTGGACATTATATACCACTTCTTTCGGGGGTTCTCGAAAACACAGCTGCCGAATATTCATGGATGTATTCCGTGAGCCTTGTCAATTTGTCAATCGATGCTTCAGGATACAGCCCATGGCCCAGGTTAAAAAATATATCCGGGACGCTTCATCCTTCATCCATCAATTCCTTCGCGAACCGCTCGATGACCGCCATCGGCGCTTCCAGAACATACGGGTCCAGGTTGCCCTGCACCGCGAATCTTTCTCCCACCCGCTCCCGGCCTTCCGTGATGGAGACTCTCCAATCCAAGCCGATCACATCGGTCGCAATGTCTTTCAGGCAGGGCAAAAGCTCGCCGGAAGCTACTCCGGGAAAATAAATTTTCGGCTGCTCCAAATGGGAAAGCTCATCAAAGATCCTCTTGATCGTCGGCTTAACAAAAACAGTGAAATCCTTCGGCGACAACGTCCCTACCCAGCTGTCGAACAGCTGAACCGCTTTGGCCCCGCTGGCGATATGCGCTTTCAAGTAGGTGATGACCATGTCCCTAATTTATCCATAAGCAGATGCCACACCTCAGGCTCCCCGTACATTAAGGCCTTGGTTCTGATATAGCTTTTGGAAGGCTTCCCTTCGATCAGGTAGCTTGCAATTGTGAAAGGGGCCCGGCAAAAGTGATCAAAGGCACTTCCAGCTCCCTGTCAAGGATTCTGATCGTTTCCAGAATATGGGGTAAATCCTGTTCCGCCTGAATGGGGCGAAGCTTCCGGACATCGGCCTCCGACCGTATCGGATTATCGATGACTGGACCGATATTCTTGACAATATCGAAATCAATGCCCAGAGGGGCAACGGGGTTCATAATATCGGAATATAAAATAGCCGCATCCACGCCGAGCTTTTTTGACCGGCATGAGGGTAACCTCCGCCGCCAATTCCGGCTGTTTGCAGATTTCCAGCAGGCTGTATTTTTTCTTTGATTTTACGGTAATCCGGATCGTAGCGGCCCGCCTGGCGCATATACCACACCGGAAGCCGATCCACTTCCCCCCGCTTGCAAGCCCTGAGAAAACGATCGTTGTAGGCCATGAAAAAAAATACCCCTTTTCCGTATATCTCTCTATCCTCTCCATTATGCCCTTTTTCTGGCAGGGTCACAACCGTCCGCATTAAGGAGTTCTTACATTTCTTTGACAGAAAGAAACCCCTCGGTTGAGGGGAAAATGTTAAATCAGGTGCTGTACGCCGGTAACTTTACAGTCCGAGCCTCATTCGAGCCGGCATCTGAGCCAACGGCTGCTACCGCTGCTCCTTCAGCCAGCGGGCGGCGTCCTTGGAGAAGTAGGTGATGATCATATCGGCGCCGGCGCGTTTGAAACCAGTCAACGTTTCAAGCACGATCGCTCTTTCATTGATCCAACCGTTGCGGGCCGCCGCTTTGACCATCGAATATTCCGCGCTCACGTTATAAGCCGCAACAGGCAGGTCGAAGTTGTCCTTGACCGACTTGATGATATCCATATAAGCCAGCGCCGGCTTCACGATCAGTATGTCCGCCCCTTCGATCACATCGGATTCGGCTTCTCGCAGAGCTTCTCTTGCGTTGGCCGGGTCCATCTGGTACGTCTTGCGGTCGCCGAACTGAGGCGCGGAATGGGCCGCATCCCGGAAAGGGCCGTAATATGCGGATTCATACTTGACCGAGTATGACATGACGGGCACATGCTCGAAGCCCGCTTCGTCCAAACCGCTGCGAATGGCCTGGACAAAGCCGTCCATCATATTCGACGGAGCGATGATGTCCGCACCCGCTTCAGCCTGGGATACAGCCGTTTTGGCCAGCAGCTCCAACGAGGCGTCATTCTGCACGACGGCTTGTCCGGTTCTTTCATCCTGGTGAACCACACCGCAGTGGCCGTGGTCCGTAAATTGGCACAAGCAAGTGTCTGCAATAACGAGCAGATTCGGGTGTTTTTCCTTGATTGCCCGGGTCGCAAGCTGAACGATCCCGTTGTGGTCATAAGCGGAGCTGCCTTGGGAATCCTTCTCCGCAGGTACGCCAAACAGCAGAATCGCCTGAATTCCGAGGCCGACCACCTCCTGGATCTCCTGCTCCAGCCTGTCCAATGAAAAAATGATACGCTCCCGGCATGGAAGGGATCTCTTCCTTCACATCGCTACCGTGCGTCACGAAAATCGGATAGATCAAATCATTTACAGTCAGCGTCGTTTCTCTGACCAAATTTCGGATATTCGCGGATCCGCGAAGCCTGCGGTGTCTGACTACAGGAAAACTCATCGTTTTTTCCTCCTTTGGTTGTATAATTGCTCTGACCAGGGAAGCTACCGTCGCTTCCTGAGCCATATAATTTACGGGCAGCCCGAATTCGCGTGCCGTTGCGGCAGTCTTCGGCCCAATACAGGCAAACTCTGCGCTGGCCATAAGCTTTGCGGGATCTTCCGCGCCTGATAGCCGAAGCGCTTCGAAAAGATTTTTTTTAACCGTTGAAGAACTGGTAAAAGTAATAATATCAATCGCGCCACGGCGAAGCAATTCTATGGTTTCGTCCCCATATTCGGCAGAGAGGACATTCTCGTAAACATCGATTTCGGTGACCTCGAGCCCCATTTCCGAAAGCATTCGCGGCAGCCCGCCGCCAGCCAAATCTCCGGTGGCCAGAAGCGCTTTTTGCCCGGGCTTTATGAGACCCGCCATAGCCTCGCCCAAAGCCTCGCCTTGAAAGCGTTCAGGCTGCACCTCCGCAATCAAGCCTCTTTGAGCGAGAGCTTCAGAGGTCTTCGAGCCGACAGCGGCGATCCGAGCTTTATGAAGCTTGCGCACGTCCATCTTTTTTTCAATCAATCTGTTAAAAAAAAGAATTCGACTCCATTGGCGCTGGTGAACACGGCCCAATCGAATACGTGAAGCGAGGCCAAAGCCTCGTCAAATTTGCCCAACGCTTCCCTGCTGCATGGAGCCTGGACCCGGATAACCGGGAATTCCACCGCTTCCCCGCCGTTATTTTCGATCAGCTCCACCAATTCGCTCGCTTGGCTTCTTGCCCGGGTTACGAGAATTCGTTTGCCGAACAGCGGCTGCTTCTCCACCCAGGCCAGCTTTTCCCTAAGCTTGACCACATCCCCCACAATAATTACGGCTGGAGACTGGAAATTCACTTCCTTCACCTGCGCGGCAATCGTGGAAAGCACACCGGTCAAAGTCTCCTGCTCCATCCATGTGCCCCAGCGGATCAGCGCAACCGGGGTGCCGGGAGCTTTGCCCCAATGAATCAGCTCGGATGCGATCTGTTCAATGTTGGCTACGCCCATTAGAAAAAAAATCAGAGTGCCAGATGCCCCGGCCAAATTCCGCCAATTGACTTTACTGTATGTTTTATTCGGATATTCATGCCCGGTCACAATGGAAAAAAAAGACGAAGTGAAATCCCTGTGCGTCACAGGAATTCCCGCGTAAGCCGGAACCGCGATTGCTGATGTGATGCCAGGGACAATCTCAAAAGGAATGCCGTTCTCCGCAAGCTCCTCGGCTTCCTCGCCCACTCTGCCGAAAACCGAGGGATCTCCGCCCTTCAGCCTGGCCACGCATTTGCCCTGCAAAGCCAGATCGACCAAAAGCCTGTTTATATCGTCCTGCTTCATCATATGCTTGTCCGGCAGCTTTCCGACAAAAAAATCTTCTCCGCCCCGGGCTTCATTTGACGCAGCAGACGCGGGCTGGCCAAACGGTCATACACCACGACATCGGCTTTTTTGAATGGCCTGCAGCCCTTTTACGGTTATTAATCTGGGATCGCCCGGCCCCGCTCCAATGAGATAAACCTTGCCTCCGTTCAACCCGCCATCATCCCTTCAGTTCTTCCAAAATCGCATCCGCTCCCCGGCGGATCAAACGCTCGGCCAGCTCCAAACCGAGCGCCTCGGGTTCCGTACCGGTGCAGGTCTCCTTGAGCAAATTCTTCCCGTCAGGAGTGCCTACCATGCCGGTCACGGTGATGAGCGGTATTGTGTTCTCCGTTCCGTGCAGACGCCCGCGTAAGCGCCGATCGGCACCTGGCAGCCGCCGTTCAGGCGGGCCAGGAAGCTGCGCTCCGTCCGTACCGCGAGCGCGGTCGCTGATGCTGGTATCTGCCGAGCAGATCCAGCATGAAGGCGTCGTCCGCCCGGCACTCGATGCACAGCGCTCCCTGCCCCACGGCAGGGACGCACAGCTCGGGCGGCACATACTCCGTGATGCGATCGCTCCAACCGATGCGGTGCAAGCCCGCAGCGGCCAGTATGATCGCATCGAAGCCCTCCGATTCGAGCTTCTTCAGCCTCGAATCGATGTTGCCCCGGATCGGCTCGATCGCCAGATCCGGGCGCAAGTGTGCCAGCTGCGCGGACCTGCGCAGGCTGGACGTGCCGACACGACGCCTTCGGGCAGCTCGTGCAGGCTGCCGTGGCG